>CAZRLN010000001.1:0-216648 GCA_964601085.1 uncultured Veillonellaceae bacterium
TTGCATATGAACCTTTCTGAACAGCCTGGGAAACGAGACAGGCAGGCTGTTGATAAAGGCCCATCTGCTTCGTACTCGCAAGGAGCAGACCGCATTTCTAGGCGCTAAAGCGCAAGAACTGCGCTCTCACGACTGCGTTTGCTGGCCCGCGTAGAGGAGTCCGAGTCCAGTTTGGTATGGAAATCCTGAATCAATATAGGCGAGATTAGATTTGCGCCTTTAATTCGTCGCCGAAGTGAGGAAGATGTGCCGGGAAAATCAAAATGGATGTTGATTTTAGATCCAATGCGACGGATGAAAGCATTTGGATCGACCGGGTCATCAAGGCGCAAGGCGATACGAATTTTGGCGGAAATCTATCGCTGCCGGTTTGATTCAAGATTTTCAGACACGATAAACGATAACAGGAGGTGGCGTCTTGGACACAACCGAGCAGATTCAGGCCATGCTGCAGAAAAAAGTGTGGGCGGTTGTTGGCGCTACCAACAACGAAACCAAGTTCGGCCACAAAATTTTCAGACTGCTGGAGAAGGCCGGTTATCAGGTTTATCCGGTTAATCCGGGACTGGAATTGGTTCTCGGGAAAAAATGCTATCCGTCACTCTCAGCATTGCCCGAGAAGCCGGACGCGGTGAACTTCGTCGTTCCGCCGCAGATCGGCGAGCCGATTGTCGCCGAATGCGCCGCGTTGGGCATCAAGGATGTCTGGTTGCAGCCCGGCGCCAACGCGGAGTCGGTCGTAACCGCCGCCCAAAATGCCGGATTGAATGTTATTTATCAATCTTGCATTTTGGTGGAAGTGCACAAGCGGGATTCGAACCTGTAATCGACCCGGCGTGAAAAATCAAGAATGGGGTGTGATCCCCGTAAAAGGAGGACAGAATTCGTGGCAAAAACTGAAATCGTCAACAAGGACAATTTTCAAGAGCAGGTTCTAAATTCGTCCACGCCCGTGCTTCTGGATTTTTTTGCGAATTGGTGCGGACATTGCCAGAAACTGTTGCCGCTGTTGGATGATGTCGCTACCGAAATGGACGGGAAAATTCGGGTCATGAAAATGAATGTGGATGAGAATCGCGATCTGGCGCAAAAATACGAGATCAAGGGCCTGCCCACCATGGTTCTTTTCCAGGGCGGCGGCGAGATCGACCGCTTGATCGGATTTATGCCCAAGGATAAAATCATCGAAAAAGTCAAGGCGAAACTGTAAACAAAAATCCCGGCTGATCGTCGATCAGCCGGGATTTTTAATGAATTTGCGCGAAAGTTATTCGACCGATTTGTTTAAATCGGCGATGAGATCTTCCACGACGATTCCATGAGCCATGGCGCCCTGCTCTATATTTTCAAACCGGGCAGCAATGCAACCCAGGCAACCCATGCCAAAATTACGGAACACTTCGGCGGTTTGCGGGTATTTCTGCACTACATCAATGATGCTCATTTCCTTTTCAATCTTTGCCAAAGACAACACCTCCTTCAATTCAATTATAGTATAACATAGCCATCACTTTCTGTCGTGGTGGATTTTTTCATTTTTCTGGAGTAAAATGAACCCTGTTGGCTGGCAGCGCAACAAGGCTGATGTTGCCGGCGAAGTTTGCGTTTCATATCGGGAGGTAACAATGACAGCGTTGGAAAGAGTTCAACAGGCGATAGCCCCGTATCCGGACCTGAAAATTTTCCTCTTTGAGGAAAGCACCCACACATCGGAACTGGCCGCCCAGGCGGTGGGCGTGGAAGTGGCCCAGATCGCCAAAACGCTGATGTTTTTGGCGGATGGTGAACCGGTGTTGGTGGTGGCCTGCGGCGGGCGAAAAATCGATGCCAAAAAACTGGGACGGGCCTTGGGGGCGAAGAAGGTCAAGTTTGCCGATGCCGAGAGTGTAGTCCGGATTACAGGTTTTGAACCGGGCGGCGTTTGCCCGTTTGGTCTGGACGGATCGATCAAGATTTGTCTGGACCGGGGTCTGTTTGATTATGATGTCGTGTATGCGGCAGCCGGAACAGCCAATTCCGCCTTGCCGGTAGAGCCGGAGCGTTTGCGCGGGATCGTCGACGCCTGTATAGTGGACGTTGCACTATAGGACTTAAGTCCTAACTTTAAAAATATCTCTGATCCTTCAATTTTTTTGAAGGATTTTTTTTGTCTTTTTCGAATTATAATAGCGTAAAGTGGTTTAATGTGGAGAGATGTGGTGGATTTTTTCGCGAAGGGGGTGAATGAATGTGTTTATGGGAGAGTATCAGCATACGCTGGACAGCAAGGGGAGAATCATTCTACCCGCCAGGATCCGGGAAGGGCTGGGCGACACATTCATTGCCACGCGGGGACTGGACGACTGCCTCTTCATCTATACCATGACCGAGTGGGCTAACCTGGAGGGAAAATTAAAGCAATTATCGCTGGTAAAACCGGAAGCGCGGGCGTTTTCCCGTTACATTTTTTCCGGCGCAGCCGAACTGGAAGCCGACAAGCAGGGACGGGTATTGTTGCCGCCCAATCTGCGGGAGTACGCAAAATTGGAAAAGGATGTCGTGGTGATTGGCGTTTCGACCCGAATCGAAATCTGGAACAAGGAAATCTGGACGCAATATAATGAACGGATGGGTCCGACGGTGGAACAACTGTCGGAGCATCTGATTGATTTTGGTATATGAGGATGCAGGAAGAGTTTCGACACGAAACGGTTCTCTTGCGGGAAAGCGTGGAGGGGATTCTCGGCGATCCGGACGGGATTTATGTTGATTGTACCTTGGGAGGCGGCGGCCATTCCGCCGCTCTTGCCGACCGCTTGAGCCCATCGGGCTGCCTGGTGGGGATTGACCAGGATCCGGCGGCGTTGCAGGCAGGTCGTCTCCGGCTGACCGGAGTCAGGCCGACTGTCCATGTTGTGCAGGGGAACTTCCGCGAAATCGGCGCGGTACTGGATCAACTCGGAATCGGTCAAGTCGACGGAATCCTGTTTGACCTTGGCGTATCCTCACATCAGATCGATTTGCCGCAACGGGGTTTTTCTTACATGAACAATGGCCCGTTGGACATGCGCATGAATCCGGAGCAATCCCTGACCGCCCAGGAAATCGTGAATACCTATCCGGAAAAGGAATTGGCCCGGGTGATATTTGAATACGGAGAAGAACGTTGGGCGCGGCGAATCGCCAAGTTTATCGTCGAGGCCCGGCGGAATCGTCTCCTGACCACGACATACGAGCTGGTTGAGCTTATTGCCGCTGCGATTCCGGCTGCCGCCCGACGTCAGGGACCGCACCCGGCGAAACGGACCTTTCAGGCGATCCGGATCGAAGTGAACGGGGAACTGTCCATTCTTCCCGCCGCATTGCGAACGGCGATCGATCGTCTCAAACCGGGAGGAAAGATTGGCGTTATTTCGTTTCATTCGTTGGAAGACCGAATCGTGAAGAACACCTTTGCCGCATTGCTCGGACACTGTGTTTGTCCGCCCAAGGCTCCGGTCTGCATTTGTAATCCCCGGGCAACATTGCGCTTGCCCGGCAAGCCGATCGCTCCTTCGGCGGAGGAAGTGGAGGCAAATCCGCGCGCCCGTAGCGCAAAACTCAGAATTGCCGAGAAAGTAAGATAGGAGGACGCGACGATGGTCCGGACTTATCATCGACATAGCGACGTATTACTGCCGCCAAAACCGGAGCGAAGCGCTCCAGTGAAACCCCGCCGGTGTTTGCGGACGGAATGCCTGGCAGCAGCGATGATCATCGGTTTTTTGGCCATGTTTGTAACGTGGGGAAGTTCGGCGATCGTGAAGGCCGGCTACGAACTGGTGCAGGCCAGAGCTTGCCTGACCCGCCTGGAAAAGGAAAATGAACTGTTGCGGCTGGAAATGGCGCAGCTCAAATCGCCGCAACGGATCCAGAACATTGCCGTAAAGCAGTTGGGGATGATCAAGCCGCATGCCGTTTACATGGCGGCCAAGAATTCGTCAGGAACAAAACCCGTCAAGGATGGGACCCGGGAAACCGTGGCGGTCCGCCGCTCGATCCTGTTTGGCGATGCCCGGGCGGAAGCGCATAATAGCCGATAAACGCAAAGCAGGTGAAGAGCCTGCTTTTCTATTTGGAGGTTGTCCTGAAAAGTGGTAAAATAATTGTTATGAATGAAATGGCAGGGGGATCCAAATGAGCCGAACACTGCAAGAACTTGTTGCAAAACTGTCGGAAGCACAATGGCTTTCATGGCAGGATAAGAACCCTGATATTCTGGCCCTGGCCCACGATTCCCGGAAGGTGGAGCCAGGGACTCTGTTTGTCTGCATGAAGGGCGCTACCGTCGACGGCCATGCATTTGCGGCGGCGGCCGTGGCGAAAGGAGCTGTCGCGGTACTGGCCGAACACGAAGTGGCTGGCGCGGACACGGTTCCGGTAATCCGGACGCCCGATGTCCGGCAGGCGGTGGAACAGATCGCGGCCTGGTTTTACGGCGATCCGTCGGCGCAGTTGCGATTGGTTGGCGTCACCGGCACCAACGGCAAGACAACCACGACCCATATTATCCGAAGCATCTTTAACCGGGCCGGCTGGCCCTGCGGCGTCAGTGGCACGCTTCACACCCTGATCGGCGACCGGGTCGTTCCCGTCAAAAATACAACGCCGGATGTGCTGGATCTGCAAGCGACACTGCGCGATATGGTCGACGGCGGCATGCGGGCCGTTGCCATGGAGGTGTCTTCCCACGCCCTGGCGTTGGGCCGTGTGGCCGGCTGCGAGTACGACACGGCGGTGTTTACCAACATGACGCAGGATCATCTCGATTTTCATCAGACCATGGAAAACTATCGGGATGCCAAATCCCTGCTGTTTCGGCAACTGGCCGCCGATGGCAGCCAAAAAGCCAATAAATCGGCCATTGCCAACATCGATGATCCGGTCGGGGAATACATGCTGGCGCAAACGAAAGCCCGCCGGATCGGCTATGGGATGTCGGAAAAGGCTGACCTCCGGGCGATCGATATTGACCTGCGGCCGGAGGGCGCCAGTTTCCGGGTCACCGGGCAATGGGGCGAGTTTGCCGTGCAATCCCGCCTGACCGGCTTGTTCAACGTGTATAACATGCTGGCCGCGATTGGCGTGGCTTGCGCCGAAGGAATCGACATTCCCGTGATTCAGGCGGCGCTTGCCGAATTCGAACAAGTGCCCGGGCGCTTCGAGCGGGTGGAGATCCCTCGTCCGTTCAGCGTCATTGTGGATTATGCCCATACGCCCGATGGTCTGGAAAATGTTCTGAAAACCGCGAAACAGTTTGTTCAGGGGCAGCTGATTGTCGTGTTTGGCTGCGGCGGCGACCGAGATCGGACCAAACGGCCGATTATGGGCGAGTTGGCGACCCGCTACGCCGACCGGGCGATTGTCACGTCCGATAATCCCCGATCCGAGGATCCGGCGTTCATTATCAACCAGATCATGGACGGGATCACCTCGCCGGAAGCACGACGGAAAACGACGACCGAACCGGACCGCCGGACGGCGATTCGGCAGGCTTTGGCCCTGGGCCGGCCGGGCGATGTAATCCTCATCGCCGGCAAGGGGCATGAAAATTATCAGATTCTGGCCGACCGGACCATCCATTTCGATGATCGGGAAGTGGTGCGGGAATTGGCGGGAGGAGAGTCATGACAATATATTTTACACCGGCTGAAGTTCTGGCGGCGACAAAAGGAAAATCTCTGGCGCCCGGTACAGTGGCGAAGTTCGCGGGAGTTGCCACCGACACCCGGAGCCTTGCGGCCGGTTCTCTGTTTGTGGCGTTGTCCGGCGAAAGGTTTGACGGACATGATTTTATCGAGGCGGCGGTTCGGCAGGGAGCGGCCGGGATCGTGGCCAGCCGCGAGCCGGCGGGGGTACCGTCGGCAGTCGCCGTGTTCCTGGTTCCGGATACCCGACAGGCGTATCAGGATCTGGCCCGGTTTCATCGCTGCCGGTTTCAGATCCCGGTGATTGCGGTTACCGGATCGAATGGCAAGACTTCGACCAAAGACATGATCGCCGCGGTCCTGTCGACACAGCGGAACATCCTCAAAACCGAAGCCAATTTCAACAATGAGATCGGCCTTTCCCAGACTCTGCTGAAGATCGGGCCGGAGCACGAGGCCGTGGTCGTGGAAATGGGGATGCGCGGGTTGGGCGAGATCGCCGGGCTGGCGGCGACGGCCCTGCCGACCGTCGGCGTGGTGACAAACGTTGGGGAAACCCATCTGGAACGCCTGGGCAGCGTGGAAAACATTGCGGCGGCAAAAGCGGAGCTGGTGGAGGCGTTGCCGGCGGAGGGAATCGCCGTCCTGAACGGCGACGATGTCCATGTCCTGGCCATGCGGCAGAAAACAAACGCCCGGGTGGTAACGTACGGAACCGGTCCGGATTTGGACGTGCAGGCGATCAATCTGCAATACTCGGCGCAGGGCGTGGCCTTCGACTGCCGGACGAAACAGGCGACAGTCACGATTACTCTCCCCGTTCCGGGAATTCATAATGTTTATAATGCGCTGGCGGCCATCGCCGTCGCTATGGAACTTGGAATCGACCCGGCAGCGGTGGCTTGTGGACTGGCCTCGTTCGAACCCGGCAAGATGCGCCTGAACATCCGAGAGTTTGGTGGCGTCACCGTAATTGACGATACGTACAACGCCAGTCCGCTCTCCATGGCCGCCGCCATCGATGTGCTGGCGACTGTGGCCAAAGGCCGAAAACTGGCGGCGATCGGCGATATGTTGGAACTGGGGGCTGCCGCGCAGGCGGCGCATGAAAAAGTGGGCCGGCAATTGGCGGCGGCCGGCGTCGAAGCCGTGCTGGCGCTGGGCGACATGGCCCGGGTGGCGGCGGAAACCGCGCGGGATCAAGGGGTGGCAATGGTTGCGGCTTGCCCGGATCATCCGACGGCGATTCAGTTGCTGCGAAAAATACTGTTGCCGGGAGACACCCTGTTGCTTAAGGGATCCCGGGGCATGACGATGGAAAAGCTGCTGGACGCGTTTGCGCCGCAATCGGAGGTCTGAAGTTCATGCAATCACTGTTTTTCGGTGCACTTTGCGCTTTCGGCGTGGTGGTCCTGTTGAGTCCGATCGCCATTCCTTTGCTGCACCGGCTGAAATTTGGCCAGGTGGTTCGAGAAGAGGGCCCGGCGGCGCATAAGGCCAAGACGGGAACGCCGACGATGGGCGGATTGCTGATCCTGGCCGGGATCTGCGTGGCGGCGCTAGTGATCCATACTTCGGCGCCGGCGGTCTGGCTGATGTTGTTCGTTACACTGGCCTGCGGCGCTCTTGGTTTTGTCGACGACTATATCAAGGTGGTTCTGAAACGGAACCTGGGTCTGCGGGCCAAAGAAAAACTGCTGGGACAGATATTGATCGCCGCGTTGTTTTCGTGGATTATCACGCGCTATTTGGGCCGGGGAACGGAATTGTGGATTCCCGGACTGAATGCCACCTGGGATCTGGGATTCCTGTTCCATGTGCTGGTATTTTTCATCATCGTCGGGACGACGAACGCCGTCAATCTGACGGACGGTCTGGATGGCCTGGCGGCGGGTACGACCGCGGTCGCGGCGGGAATCTATGCGGCGGTGTCCTGGGTACTGGGGCAACCGGATGTGGCCGGATTTTTCACGGTCGTGGCGGGAGCGGCCCTGGGCTTTCTTGTTTTTAACCGGCATCCGGCGCGGATCTTCATGGGGGATACCGGTTCCCTGGCGCTGGGCGGCGCGTTGGCGGCCGGTGCGGTGCTGACGGGGACCGAACTGCTGCTGCCGGTCATCGGCGCGGTTTTTGTGGCGGAGGCGATGTCGGTCATTCTGCAGGTGGCCTCGTTTAAAACGACGGGTCGCAGGATTTTCCGCATGAGTCCGCTGCATCATCATTTTGAACTCGGCGGTTGGCCTGAAACCCGCGTGGTGCGAATGTTTTGGGCGGCCGGGATAATAGCGGGACTGGTCGGCCTGGGCATCATGCTGGGTTCGGCCGGCGGAAGGCTGGTGTGAACATGGATTTGGCAGGGAAAAAAATTCTGGTATTCGGCGCCGGTATCAGCGGCATTTCAGCGGCGGCGGTGCTGCAGTCCCGGGGTGCAGTCGTCACGTTGGCGGATGGTAAGGATCGGGGACACCTCAAGTCGGCGGACAGTTTGCACGATATAGACGGTAAGGTCGTGTTGGCGCTGGGTCGGCAAGACGAGGGACTGTTGGACGGGATCGAATTATTGATCCTGTCGCCGGGGATATCAATCCACCATCCATTGGTGGAGGCGGCGAATCAGCGCAACGTTCCGGTCTGGAGCGAGGTCGAACTGGCCGGACGCCTCTGTCAGGCGCCGATCATTGCCGTTACCGGAACCAATGGCAAGACGACGACGACAACCTTGCTCGGCGAAATGATGAAGACAACTTGCGACGAAGTGGTCGTCGGCGGAAATATCGGCGTTGCCCTGTCGCAGGAAGTCGGGCAGGTGAGCCGGCAGGGGCGCGTAGTGGCGGAAATCTCCAGCTTTCAGCTGGAAGGCGTTCATGAATTCCGGCCGCACATCGCGGTCATGTTGAATCTGACGCCGGATCATATCGACCGGCACGGCTCGTTTGAAGGGTATGGCGCTACCAAGCAAAAACTGTTCGCCTTGCAGACAAAGCAGGATTTTGCCGTTCTGAATCATGATGATCCATGGATCCGGGCGATGGCGGCGCGCATTGGTTCCCGGGTATTTTTCTTCAGCCGGCAATCGGCGCTGGTGGAAGGCGCGTTTGTCGTCGACGGCGAGATCCGGCTGCGCTGGGAAGGAAAAGAGTCGAGGATCTGCGCTATTTCGGATATGAAACTGTTTGGCGGCCATAATGTGGAAAACGCTCTGGCGGCGTGCGGTGCGGCGTATCTGGCCGGTGTGTCGCCGGCGGACATGGCGAAAGTGCTGACCTCGTTTACGGGAGTGGAGCACCGGATCGAGCCGGTGGCGACAATCAACGGCGTACCGTATTATAACGACTCCAAGGCGACTAATCCCGAATCCTCCATCAAGGCGTTGGAAGCATTTGCCGGGCACGTCCTCCTGATCGCCGGTGGGCGCGACAAGAATACGGATTTGACGGAATTCATGCGTCTGGTACGGGAGCGGGCGGACGGGCTGATCCTCATCGGCGAAGCGACGGATCGATTCGAAACGGCGGCCCGGAAGCAGGGCGTGACCAATATTTTCCGCGCGGCTTCGCTGGAAGCGGCGGTGGAGAAAGTTCGGACGGAGGCGGCGCCGCCGCAGGTGGTTTTGCTGTCGCCGGCTTGCGCCAGCTACGACATGTTCGACAATTTCGAACAACGGGGCCGTGTGTTCAAGGAACTGGTCCGCAGCGGCGGGAAATCCGCATGAGAATTCTGATTGCGGGCGGCGGTACCGGCGGACATATTTATCCGGCCCTGTCCATCGCCCGGGCGCTGGAACGGCGGGACGCGGCGGTGGAGATTCGGTTTGTGGGAACGGCGCACGGCATGGAGGCCGAACTGATTCCCCGGGCCGGTTACACGTTGAAGACGATTCATTTGTATGGCTTTCAGCGCCGAATTTCATGGCGGAATATCAAAAATCTGTTTTGGACGGCCCGAAGCCTCTGGGATGTGCGGAAGATTTTACGGGATTTTCGGCCGGATGCGGTGATCGGCACTGGCGGCTATGTTTGCGGTCCGGTGGTCTGGAGCGCCGCCTCCGCCGGGATTCCCACGCTGATTCAGGAACAGAACGCCTTTCCCGGAGTAACCAACCGGATTCTCAGCCGGGTTGTGGATGTGGTGGCACTGGGATACCGGGAAGCGGCCGCGAAATTTACTGGTCGCAAAGCCCGCGTCGTGGTGACGGGAAACCCGGTGCGGGAGGATTTGCTGCAGGAGAAACGGGAAGAGGCCTGCCGGCATTTTGGCCTGCGTGCGGATCTGCCGGTTTTGCTCATCACCGGGGGGAGCCAGGGCGCCCGCAGCATCAATCAGGCAGCTTTGGAAGTTCATCGGCGCTGGGCGGGAAAAAAGGATCTGCAAATACTTCATATTACCGGGCAGACGGACTATAATAATATAATACATATGTTGCAGACATTGGGCTTGACGTTCAATGACGGGGAGTCCGGCCGGATCGTCGTCCCGTATCTGCATGAAATGCCGAAAGCTCTGGCGGCGGCCCGGTTGGTGGTTTCACGGGCTGGAGCCATTGGTTTGGCTGAGTTGACCTTGCGAGGCATTCCGGCGGTTTTGATTCCCTATCCGTATGCGTCGGAAAACCATCAGGAAATTAATGCCCGTGCTTTGGAAAAGAATGGCGCCGCAGTGGTGATCCGGGATGCGGATCTTACCGGGGAAATATTGGCGGCGCAGGTGGAAACGCTGATTGCGGATTCCGGGAAGTTGCATAGTATGGCGGCGGCGGCCGCAGCGATGGGAAGCCCACGGGCGGCCGATGAGATTGCGGATTTGGTGTTTGATTTGTCGGCCCGGCGGAGCGCCGGCCAACGTTAAGTCTTTTGGGGGAGGAAACCATTTTGTTGCTTGATGAAAACCAGTCTTTTCACTTTGTTGGGGTAGGCGGCGCCGGGATGAGCGCTATCGCATATGTGCTGCTAAAAAAGGGGTTTCGCGTTTCCGGTTCGGATTTGAATGCGTCGGAAGCGACCGCCCGTTTGTCCAATTGCGGCGCGACGATTTATTTGGGACATGCGGCGGCGAACCTCGGCGATACAGGGGCCATCGTGGTATCCAGCGCCATCCGGCAGGATAATCCGGAACTGGTCGAAGCCCGGCGCATCGGTTTGCCGGTTTTCCACCGGGCCGACATCCTGGCGGCATTGCTCAATCAATGCGACGGAATCGCAGTCGCCGGTTCCCACGGCAAGACCACCACGACCTCGATGATTGCTTTTTTGCTTGAAATGGCGGGAATGGATCCCAATGTGCTGATCGGCGGGGATCTCGACGCGATCGGTGGCAACGCCAAAGTCGGCGATTGCGGGCTGCTGGTGGCGGAAGCGGATGAAAGCGATGGCTCGTTTCTGAAGTTCACGCCGCAGATTGCTGTTGTCACCAATATCGAAAACGACCACATGGATCATTACGGCAACGAAGCGGAAATCCGTCGGGCTTTCACGCAGTTTCTCAATCAGGTCAAGCCCGGCGGGCTGGCGGTTCTCGGTATTGACAGCCCGGCGGTCCGGTCGGTGGCGGGCGAGGTGCAAACGCCACAGATCACTTACGCATTGGATCTGCCGGCTGATTTTACGGCCAACAAAATCGTCACGGCCGGGACGGAGACTTTCTTCGATGTTTACCGGCGGGAGACGCTGCTGGGCCGAATCTCCATTGGCGTGCCGGGACGGCACAATGTGATGAATTGTCTGGCCTGTATCGCAGTGGGCATGTATCTGGGCCTTCCTTTTGAGCGGATTGCGGCGATCATGCCGGGATTCGGCGGCGCCAAACGGCGCTTTCAGACCAAGGGACGGGAACGGGGAATTTGGGTCGTGGATGATTACGGCCATCATCCGACAGAGATTCTGACGACGTTGCATGGCGCGAAAGCAGCGACTTCCGGTCGGGTCGTCTGTATCTTCCAGCCGCACCGCTTTTCGCGGACCCAACTGTTGGCCCGGGAGTTCGGGATGGCGTTCGCTCCGGCCGATCTGTTGGTCCTGACCGACATCTATTCAGCGGGGGAAGATCCGATTGACGGCGTGTCCGGCGAAACGATCCTACGGGAGGTGCAGCGCCAAACCGGCCAGAAAGTGCATTACTGCCCGAATTTTGATTCCCTGGAGGATTGTGTTTTTCCGCTGCTTCAGTCGGGTGACCTGGTGATTACGATGGGGGCGGGCAACATTTATCAAACCGGCGAGCGAATCGTTGAACGTCTGGCAAAAAAATCATTGGAGGCGATCAGCATGCAACGCAAGAAGATTGGGGTCGTGATGGGCGGTCCATCCGCGGAGCGGGAAGTGTCCCTGAACACCGGCAAAGCGATTGTGGCGGCGCTGCAGGAAAAAGAATATGATGTGGTTGGGATCGATCTGGACCCGCCGAATTTTGTAGAACAGTTGCGGGAAAACGGCATTGAGATCGTATTTAATGCCATTCATGGGTTATACGGCGAAGACGGGCGCATGCAGGGCGCGCTGGAATTGATGGGCATTCCCTATACCGGTTCCGGCGTGCTGGCCAGTGCCATGGCCATGGATAAGGGAGTCTCCAAGCGCCTGTTTGCCGCCGCTGGGATTCCCACACCCCGGTACCAGTTGCTGCATCGGCAGGAGGGCTGGGGCGTGAAGGTCCAACAGAGCATTCTGGAGGAGTTCGAGCCGCCGTTCGTGGTGAAACCATCCACGCAGGGGTCGACGATCGGCCTCACCATCGTGCAGGAAACGAAGGAACTGGCGGATGCCTTGGAAAAAGCCTTTTCCTACGATACGGAGGTGTTGGTGGAGGAGTTTATCGACGGCAGCGAACTGACGGTCGGCGTTCTGGGCGGCTCCAAACCGGAAGCTCTGCCGGTCATTGAAATTGTTCCCTACTCCGGCGTCTATGACTATCATGCGAAATATACCAAGGGAGCGACCGAATATTATGTGCCGGCCCGGATCGATGCGGAAACCGCCCGACATGTCAAAACCGTGGCGCTGGAGGCATTCAAGGTGCTGGGCTGTTCCGGAGTGGCCCGGACGGACATCCGGCTGGATCCCTCCAACCATCCCTATGTTCTGGAAGTCAACACCATTCCGGGGATGACGGCCACGAGCCTGGTTCCCAAAGCGGCGGCCGCCGCCGGAATTTCTTTCCCGGATTTGTGCGAGCGTATTCTGCTGATGACTGTGGAGCGGTAGTTTCATGGATGGATCCGCCCGGAAACGGAAACGGCATCGGTGGCTCTTTGAACGAATCTTGTTCGTGTGCGTTTGCCTGGCGGCAATTGCCTGGCAATGTTATACCCGCCCGGTCTATCTGTTGTTGCAAACGGTGGCGGTGGAGGGAAATCAAAAAATCGCCACGGAAGAAATCCTGCAAATGGCCGGAGTCACTTCACATCAGGGAATGGTCTGGTTTTGGGACGCCAAGGACTTTTTCGCCATTTTGCGGGATGATCTGCGGGTGGAAGAGGTTACGACCGCGTATGAGTGGCCGGCGTCCCTGACCATCCATGTCAAGGAACGTCGTTCTCTTGCGTATGTTGCCAGCCGGCACGGTTTTCTGGACGTTGATGCGACCGGAACGGTGACGGCTATTTCCCATAGCCTGAAAAACATGGAGGCGCCGCTGATCACCGGATTCAAGGCGGGGCGCGTTTTCCCCGGAAACCGGATTTCGGATTCCGGTGTGCGAAGCGCACTGGAATTTCTTGTGTCGCTCAACAAGGAAACCCGGGACAAAATTTCCGAGGTTCATTTGGCGCCAAACAGCGGCGTGACGGTAATAACGCTGAACAATGTCAAGATTTATCTGGGGCCGCTGGATCGGACCCGGGAAAAAGCGCGCCTGACGCAGGATATTTTGCAGGAGATCAGCGCCAAGGCCGTTCCGGTCGATTCCATCGATTTGGCGCATGGAAAACCGGTGTTGCGGTTTCGGCTTTAAATAAATAATAAAATAGAGGAGGAGTTAGTTTGGCTGCCCTTAAACAGGGACGTGCGGCGCTGATGTTTGTGTGTGTCGTTCTGGGAATCATGTTGGCTCTGCAATTCCGGACGGCGCAGGATATCCGGTCGACTTTGCCGTATCAGCGGGCGGAAGATTTGTCGCAACGGCTCCGACAGGCGGAGAAGGAAAGAGACGTAGCATTGCGTCAATTGCAGGAGGTCCAGAATTCCACCCTCGGGGAAACAATCGCCAAAGAAGCGGAAATGTTCCGGATGGCGGCCGGTTATCTGCCTGTGCAGGGACCCGGTGTGATTGTAACGATCGATGACAGCAAACGAGTGATCAAACCCGGAGAAAACCCGAACTTATATTTAATTCATGACGATGATATGCTTAAAGTGATTAACGAGTTATGGGCCGCCGGCGCGGAGGCCATTTCCATCAATGAGCAGCGGCTTGTGGTGGGATCGGAAATCCGTTGCGCCGGTCCGACGATTTCCGTGAATAACTCGAAATATACGCCGCCGTATGAAATTCGGGCGATCGGCGATCCGAAAACGTTGGAGGCATCTCTGAAAATGCGGGGCGGTGTGATTGAGACCCTGCAGTTCTGGGGAATCCAGGCGACGGTAAAAACGCAGAATTCAATCAAGATCGCCGCCTTCAAAGGCCCGCATAAATATCAGTTCGCAAAACCGGCAAAGGAGGGCCCGGCCAAATGATGCTGCCGATTTTTGCGGTATTGACAGGAATTGTGATTGGACTGCTTTTTCCGTACAGTTTGCCGGCCGAATACGGGAAATTTCTGGCGGTGGCCCTTTTGGCATCGCTGGACTCGGTTTTTGGCGGTATGCGGTCCGGGATGGAAGAAAAGTTCGACAACGCCATCTTTATCAGCGGTTTTTTTGTAAACGCCCTACTGGCGGTCCTGCTGGTGTTTATCGGCGATCGCCTGGGAATTGATCTCTATTATGTGGCCTCGCTGGCTTTCGGTCTCCGTATCTTTCAAAATCTGGCGATTATTCGGCGCTACTTCCTAAAAAAATGAGAAAAGTGCTGTGAAAAACCTTTTTTCATCGGGCAGGAATAATAACTTGCGCGTGGAATAGTAAAACGTAAAAGAAAAGCCAACACAACGGGAGGAGCTATGAAGATGTCGGGACTGGAGCTCGAAATCGATACGGATCAATTTGCCGCCATCAAGGTTGTAGGAGTGGGCGGCGCTGGAAATAATGCGGTAAACCGGATGATTTCCTCGAACGTTCAGGGAGTGGAATTTATCGCGGTCAATACGGATGCGCAGGCGTTGTTGTCTTCCCTGGCGCCTTATCGGATACAGATTGGCGAGAAATTGACCAAAGGCCTGGGGGCGGGCGCGAATCCGGAAGTCGGACAAAAAGCGGCGGAAGAAAGCCGCGATGATATTATGAAGGCTTTGCGCGGCGCGGACATGGTTTTCATTACGGCCGGCATGGGCGGCGGCACCGGCACCGGCGCAGCTCCCGTGGTGGCGGAATGCGCCAAGGAACTAGGTGCGCTGACTGTCGGCGTTGTTACCCGGCCATTCATGTTTGAGGCGCGGCGGCGGCAAAGCCAGTCCGAGTGGGGGATCGGCCGCATGAAAGACCAGGTGGATGCCCTGATCACCATTTCCAACGACCGGTTGCTGCAGATTGTACAGAAGAGCGCGTCGATCATGGATGCGTTCCGGATCGCCGACGATGTTTTGCGTCAGGGCGTGCAGGGAATGTCGGATTTGATCGTCATTCCCGGCCTGATCAATCTGGACTTCGCCGATGTGAAGACGATCATGGAGGATGCCGGATCGGCTTTGATGGGGGTCGGCGTGGGCCGGGGCGAAAATCGTGCGATGCTGGCCACGGAGCAGGCGGTCAAGAGTCCCCTGCTGGATACGTCGATCGAGGGCGCCAAAGGGGTTTTGTTAAGTTTCTGCGGCGGTCCCGACATGGGCCTCCTGGAAGTCAACGAAGCGGCCAGCATGGTGGCGGACATGGCCGATCCGGAAGCCAATATCATTTTTGGCGCCGTGATTGACGATAAAATGACGGATGAAATGCGTGTCACGATCATTGCCACCGGCTTTGAACCCAAACGCGCCAAGCCGGGACCGCGGGGAGCGGCACCTTCCCAGCCGGAAATTGCGCCGATTCCCAAATTCAAGGGAGCCACGTTGGAAATACCGGATTGGATGAAGCGAAAATAGTCTTTCAAATCCGAGGTTGACTCCGGCGATTTCGTCGGAGTTTTCTTTTATTCTGGCACGGCGAAAAGATCGCAACGAAAAGGATTATTGAGAATGAGCGAGAATATATATACTTTATGAAATGGCGATATCGAGTACTGCCGGAATCAGCTGAATGGAGCGCCTGCTTGCGGGATTTGGGCCTTTCGCCGCTATTTGCCGCCGGACTGCAGGCCCGGGGTCTGACTGATCCGACCGTACTGGAACGGTTTTTTCGGTCGGATTTGACGGATTTGGTCAGACCGGTCGATTTCGGCGAGGAAATGACGAAAGCGATCGTCCGGTTGCGGCGGGCGTTTGAAGCGCAAGAACATATTGTCGTGCTAGGCGACTACGATGTGGATGGCACCAGCGGAACCGCGCTCATTCAGGGAACTTTACAGCGCCTAAGCGGTCATTACGGATTTACTTCGGCAGTTATGCTGTCGGATCGATTTACGGAGGGCTACGGCCTGAATGGCCGAAACATCGGTCGTTTGATGTCGATGCGTCCCAATCTGGTGATCACGGTCGATTGCGGCGTCTCCAGCGGCGCGGAGATCGAACAACTCAAAGCGGACGGAATCGATGTCATCATCACCGATCATCACGGCTTGAAGGGACACTATCCCGATGCGGCGATCGCGGTCATCCATCCCGAGTTGTCGTGCAAGGCCGACCTGCCGGCGATTTCCGGTTGTTCGGTGGCGTGGCAGTTGATGCGGGGCCTGTGGGAAAGCCACGGCAAAAACTGTCCGGAATGGCTGCTGCAGGACGCTCTGGACTTGGTTGCCTTGGGAGCGGTCTGCGATATTATGCCGCTCAATGAACCGGCCAACCGTTATTTTGTCCGTGCGGGAATGAAGATCATCGAGCAGGGCCGACGGACCGCTTTTCAGGTGATGCGGGACGCCTGCAGTTGGCGCAATGTGAACACCTATACACTGGGGTTTGTCATCGGGCCCCGGATCAACGCCGCCGGCCGGATGAACCGAAGCAATGGCGCCGAGCCGGTCGTCGAATGGCTGTTGTCCCCGGACCCGCAACGTTGCGCGGCGATTGCCCGGCAACTGGAAGAGTTCAACAACGAGCGGCGTCGCGAACAGGAGGAGTCGATTCAGGCCGGATTGCTACAACTGGAAACTGGTCCGCAACCGGAGCCGTTCCGGAACCTCTCCGTCGTGCAGGGGGATTTTCACGAAGGCGTAGTCGGCATTGTGGCGTCAAAGCTGGCGGAAAAGTTTTATCAACCGGCGTTTGTCCTGGCGTCGACCGGCGACACGGAACAAACGGGAATCTGGCGGGGATCGGCCCGCAGCATTCCGGGAGTGGATCTGTTCCGCCTGATGGAGCGGCATCAGCAGCACTTGGTGCAGTGGGGCGGCCACGCGATGGCGGCTGGACTCAGTATTGCCCACGACAACATGGCGCCGTTTTTTCGGGCGCTGGATGCGGAACTGGCGGCATTGCCGGCCGACACCTGGGAGAAGGTCCGATTTATTGACGGACGCTTGTCCGAAATGGATTTGACGGATACATTCTTTGGGAATTTGGCGGAATTGGAACCGCACGGCGAAAAGTTCCCGCCGTTTATTTGGGAACTTTCCGGCAAGGTCACCAAGGGGCGGATGATCGCGCGACCGGGCAACCCGAAGGCGGGTGTCATCAACGTCGGCGCTCGGGAATTTCCCTTCATCATGTGGGAGAACTCGGACCAGTTTGAATTTGAACAAACCCGGACTTTTTTTGGCGCCTGGGAGTATAACGAATATCAAAGGGCCATGCAGTTTCGGGCGATAGGCGTGCAGTGAAGCCAATGATTTCTCGGGATGGGGTGCGCGAATGACCAGCGAAAAGGCTCCGGACATTTCCGATATTCTTGCCAAGGTTCGCTCTTACCAGTCGGAAGCGGTTGTTCCGTTGCTGGAGAAGGCGTTTGCCGTGGCTTCGCGTGCGCATGAGGGTCAGCATCGGGTTTCCGGCGAAGACTACATCCACCATCCCCTGGGCGTGGCCCGGATCCTGGCGGAGCTGCAAATCGACGCCGACTCCATCGCGGCGGCATTGTTGCATGATGTCGTTGAAGACACCACCGTGACGCTGGAGCAGATCGAAAAGGATTTTGGCCGCGAGATTGCGGGACTGGTCGACGGCGTGACCAAACTGAGCCGGATTGAGTACAAGTCCAAAGAAGAACAACAGATGGAAAACTATCGCAAGATGTTTCTGGCGATGGCGAAAGATATCCGGGTGGTTCTGATCAAACTGGCCGACCGGCTTCACAATATGCGCACGCTCAAGCCGATGGCGCCGGAGAAGCAGAAGAAGATCGCCCGGGAAACTATGGAGATTTTTGCGCCGCTGGCGAATCGCCTGGGCATATCCAACATCAAATGGGAACTGGAAGATTTGGCGTTCCGCTATCTGGAACCGGAGAAGTATTATGAATTGGTAGACCAGGTCCGGCAAAAGCGGCAGGAGCGGGAAGCTATCATCGAGGAAGCGATTGTGATTCTGCGGGAAAAGCTGCACGAAGTCGGCATCCAGGCGGAGATCGATGGCCGGCCGAAACACTTTTACAGCATATTTCGCAAAATGCAGCGGGACCACAAACAACTCAGTGAGATTTACGACTTGTCGGCGGTACGGATCCTGGTTGATTCACTGAAAGAGTGCTATGGTGCTTTGGGGGTGGTCCACACTCTGTGGAAGCCGATTCCCAACCGGTTCAAGGATTTTATTGCCGTACCGAAATCCAACATGTATCAATCCCTGCACACGACAGTCATCGGAATCCAGGGGAAACCGCTGGAGATCCAGATCCGGACATACGAGATGCACCATGTCGCCGAGGTGGGCATCGCCGCCCACTGGAAGTACAAGGAAGGCGCCAAGGGACCGGGCAAGGGATTTGACGAGAAGCTGTCGTGGATGCGGCAACTGTTGGAATGGCATCAGGAACTGCGCGATCCGCGCGAATTCGTCGAATCGGTCAAACTTGACGTGTTCGCCGATGAGGTGTTCGTGTTCACGCCCAAGGGCGACGTACTGGATTTACCGGCCGGCTCGGTGCCGCTGGACTTCGCCTACCGGGTGCATACCGACGTGGGGCACCGGTGCGTCGGGGCCCGGGTCAACGGCCGGATGGTGCCGCTGGAAACCAAGCTGAACAATGGCGATATTGTCGAAGTCATTACCGCGAAGCAGGGAAATCCCAGCCGCGACTGGCTCAATATCGTCGCTTCGCCGGAAACGCGAAATAAAATCCGCAACTGGTTCAAGAAGGAAAAGCGGGAAGAGAATATCGTCAAAGGGCGCGAATGGCTGGAAAAAGACAGCAAGCGCCTGGGGTACGAGTGGAAAGAGTTGTCGAAAGGCGACCGGCTGGAAGATATCGCCCGCAAGATGAATTTCGCGAACGAGGAGGATCTGCTGGCATCGCTCGGTTTTGGCGGCGTGACGGTTCATGCCATCATGGTCAAGCTGATCGAGCTGTTTAAGAAAGAGCAAAAGGCCACGGCGCCGCCCGATCTGAGCCAGGTTCTGTCGGAGTTGAAGCCGAAGCGTTCCAAGAGCAAGGGGAGCCATGGCATTCTGGTGAAAGGCGAGAGCGGTCTGATGGTTCGTCTGGCCCGCTGCTGCAACCCAGTGCCGGGCGACGTGATTGTCGGCTATATTACCCGGGGGCGGGGCGTTTCCGTGCATCGGGCGGATTGTCCGAACATTTCTTCCGAACCGGACGAGTTCGAGCGGATGATCGAGGTAGAATGGGATATCGGCGTCGACGACCTGTACAAGGTTACGATCGAGATTACGGCGCTGGATCGTCCGGGGATGCTGACCGATATCATGATGGTTTTGGCCGAGCACAAGATTAACGCCAGCACGGTGAACGCCAAGACTTTCAAGGATAAGCGGGCCCTGATCAGCATGTGCATCGATACCAAAAATATAGGGCAACTGGAGAATATCATGGCGAAGATGAAGAGGGTCCGGGATGTGTTTGAAGTGCACCGGGCATCTTCGGTCACGGGAGGGTAATGGATGCGGGCGGTGGTGCAGCGGACCGGTTGGTCCGAGGTGATGGTCGGCGGCGAATGCGTCGGCCGGGCCGGGTTCGGTCTGACGGTTCTGCTGGGCGTTGGGCGGGAAGACGATGCGGCCGATGCCGTAGTATTAGCGGAGAAGATATCCCATTTGCGGATTTTTGAAGATGAAGCCGGTAAGATGAACCGGTCGGTGCTGGATGTTTCCGGACAAGTTCTGGCGATTTCCCAGTTTACGTTATATGGCGATTGTCGAAAAGGCCGGCGGCCGAGCTTTGACACGGCGGCGTCGCCCGAAACCGCCAGAATTCTGTATGAAAAGTTTGTCGATGCGTTGCGGGTCCAGGGCCTGAGCGTCGAATGCGGCAGATTCCAGGCGGAAATGAAGGTTACGCTGGAAAATCAGGGGCCGGTCACCATATTGCTCGACAGTAAAAAAAGTTTTTAGCGGGAGGTTCATCGATGAAAGTTTTACAACTGGAAGTCGGCAGTCTGGGAACAAATTGTTATATCGCCTACTGTGAAAATACCAAAAAAGCCGTGATTATCGATCCGGGTGGCGACGCGGTGCGGATTCTCGCCCTGGTCAACCGGGAGGGGCTGGCGGTGGAGGCGATCATCAACACCCACGGCCATGCCGACCATGTCCTGGCCAATGTCAAAGTGCAAGAAGGAACCGGCGCGCCAATCTGGATCCATAGCGCCGATGCGAATATGCTGGGCAGCGGTTCGCGCAATCTGTCGGCCTACATGGGCGCTTCCACCAGTTGCGGGGCGGCGGACCGGCTGCTGGCGGACGGCGAAGTGTTGACGATCGGCGATTTCACGTTGAAGGTGCTTCATACCCCGGGGCATACGCCGGGCGGGATCAGCCTGCTTGGCGACAAAGCCGTTTTTGTAGGCGACGCCCTGTTTGCCGAATCCATCGGTCGCACGGATTTTCCGGGCGGATCTTACAGTCAGCTGATCCAAAGCATCAAAACCAAACTAATGGTCCTGGACGACGATGTCAAGGCGTTCCCCGGGCATGGCCCGGCGACGACCATTGGTTGGGAACGCCGGCAGAATCCGTTTATCCAATGATTTAATGCTGGGAAAGTCAGGTGAGGAAAATGGCCATTGACTTGGTCGACTTGCGGCGCAGATTCCGGGAAAAACAGTATAAGGTTACCCCGCAGCGGCAGAAAATCCTCCAGGTATTCGCCGATCACCAGGAAGAACATCTGAGCGCGGAAGATGTGTATTCGCTGCTGCGGTCGGATGCGCCGGACATTGGACTCGCTACGGTCTACCGGACACTGGAGATGCTGGAGGAATTGGGATTCTTGCACCGAATCGAGTTCGGCGACGGCAAAAGCCGGTATGAACTCGCGACCGGCGATTCGGCCCATTCGCATCATCATCTGATTTGCTTGTCCTGCGGCGCGGTGACGGAGTTCGGCGATGATTTGATGGAAACGCTGGAGAGCTTTGTTTCCCGGACCGCGAATTTTCAGATCACCGACCATCAGGTGAAGTTTTATGGCTATTGCGGCAAATGCCGGAGCGACAGTGAACGCTGACCTTCCTTGGGGAATTTTAACCGGCGTGCGGCCGGCGAAGATCGTGCATCGCCTCCTGGACCACGGCGAAGCGCCGGACTCAATCCAGCGATATTTGCAGTCCCACTATGGGGTATCGGCCGGGAAAGCTTCGCTGTTGACGGAGGTGGCCGTCAACAATCGCCGCTTCGTGCCGACGCCGGCGGTTCACGAACAAGAGAACCGCATAGTATCGCTGTATATGGGGATTCCTTACTGCGCGTCCCGCTGTGTGTACTGCTCCTTTCCTTCGGCGTTGCTGCCGGCGGACGAGGGGCAGATTGTTTCCCTGCTGCAGGCGATTGGACAGGATATACAAGCTGTGGTAAAATTGTTGAGTACTTGTGGGCTATCGCCGCAATCACTGTATATTGGCGGCGGAACGCCCACCTGTCTGCCGGAAAAACAATTCGGACAGCTTCTGGGATGGATCCGTGACGCCTTTGACATTCCATCGATGAAGGAGTTTTCGGTGGAGGCGGGTAGACCCGACAGCATCGACGAAGCAAAACTGCGTTTGATGCGCGAGGCCGGGGTGACCCGCGTTAGCGTCAATCCCCAGACCTTGCAGCAACGAACGTTGGACCGCATCGGCCGCCGTCATCAGGCGGAGCAGACGTTCAGCGCCCTGCGGCTGGTGAGAAAGGCCGGGTTCCGGTTCGTGAACATGGACCTGATCGCCGGTCTGCCGGGAGAAACTCCCGCGGATCTGCAATCTTCCCTGGCGCAGGTATTGGCGCATCATCCTGAAAACATCACGGTGCATACCCTGGCGATCAAACGCGGGGCTGAGCTAAAGGACTGTTTCGACAGCGCTGGCTTGCCGGAACCACGGACGGTGCAGGAGATGGTGGAAATGTCGGCCGCCATGATCCGCGCCGGTGGTTGGTCGCCATACTACTTGTATCGACAAAAGAACTCGCCGGGCAATATGGAGAATGTCGGGTATGCAAAACCCGGCGCCGAATGCATTTATAACATTGACATCATCGAGGAAAGACGGACGATTATCGGCATGGGACCATCCGCGGCTTCCAAGGCGGTATGTCCGGAGGAATGGCGGTTGGACAGCTGCCATTTCCCCAAAGACATTCCGACCTATGTGAATCGGATCGCCGAATTGACTGCCAAACGGGATCAACTGATTACTAATCTTTTCAGCCGCAACGGAGGCTGAAACAGCAATAGGGGGCGCCCAGCATGTTGACCACAGGACCACGGGGAACTCACGACATTACGCCGGGGGAAGTGAAAAATTGGCGCCGGGTGGAGGAAGCCGCCCGGAAGATTTGTGCGCTGTATCATTACGGCGAAATCCGGACGCCGATTTTTGAGCATACGGAGTTATTTTTGCGCGGCATCGGCGAAACCACCGATGTAGTGCAAAAAGAAATGTATACTTTTACCGACCGGGGCGGGCGCAGCGTAACCTTGCGGCCGGAAAACACCGCCGCTGTGGTGCGGTCCTATCTCGAACAGAAGCTGTATGCCGATTCCCAGGCGGCCAAACTGTTTTATATCGGACCGATGTTCCGGTATGACCGGCCGCAGGCTGGGCGGCTCCGCCAGTTTCATCAGTTCGGCATCGAAGCTATCGGTCCGGTTGGCCCGTCGGTGGATGCCGAGATTATACTGTTGGCGGTTCGATTTTTTGAAAGTCTGGGTCTGACCAATCTCAATCTGTTGATCAATTCGGTCGGCTGCCCGAAGTGCCGGCCGCAATACCGGCTCCTGTTGCAAGATTTTTTGCGGGATAAACAG
This sequence comes from uncultured Veillonellaceae bacterium, assembly GCA_964601085.1. GTDB lineage: Bacteria > Bacillota > Negativicutes > UBA1444 > UBA1444 > UBA1444. The sequence goes on from CAZRLN010000001.1 coordinate 23,243, forward strand.
GCGGACCTTTGTGAAAACTGTCAATCGCGCTTTGACCGCAATCCGATGCGGATTCTCGACTGCAAGGAAGAGAAGTGCAACCGGTTGTCGGCTGGTGCACCGCAGATGGTGGATTGCCTGTGCGATGAATGCTCGGCCCATTTTGCCGGTTTGCAGCAATATCTGAACGCGGCGGGAATCACTTATACGTTGAATCCGCGACTGGTCCGCGGATTGGATTATTATACGAAAACCGCTTTCGAGATCCAGTACCCTTCCCTGGGCGCCCAAAGCGCCATTTGCGGCGGCGGTCGCTATGACGGGCTGATCGAAGAATGCGGCGGTCCGGCGACCCCGGGCATCGGCTTCGCGATTGGGCTGGAACGGGTGCTTCTGGCCATGGAAAAGCAGGAACTGCTCGGTTCGGCGGAAGACACGCTACCGGTATGGGTCATCCCCATCGGGGCGGAGGCCATGTTACCGGCGCTTTCGTTGTTGAACCAGCTGCGTGACGCAGGAATCGCTTCGGACATGGACCATGGCGGAAAGAGCCTGAAATCGCAAATGAAACAGGCGAACCGGCTCGGCGCCCGAACGGTGGTCATGATTGGCGAGGAAGAAGCCCGCACCAATCAGGTCACGCTGAAAAATATGGAAACCGGTGAACAAATCCGGCTGTCGGCGATCGACGCGATCAATCAATTGAAACAGGAGATGAACGACTGAAATGGATACATTGGCGGGAATGAAGAGGACTCATGCGTGCGGGGAACTCCGCGCCGAACATGCCGGAGCGGAAGTTGTGCTGTGCGGCTGGGTTTCACGGCAGCGGGATCATGGCGGACTGATTTTTGTTGACCTGCGGGACCGCTCCGGTATTGTGCAGTTGGTCTTTTCTCCGGAGATCGATGCGACGGCTTTGACAAAAGCGGACGGAGTTCGGACTGAATATGTCATCAGTGTTCGGGGCAAAGTCCGGCTGCGTTCCGAGGATACAGTGAACTCCCTGATGGAAACCGGCGCCGTGGAGGTTTGCGGGCAAGAAATCCGTATTCTGAATCCGGCCAAAACTCCACCGTTTTATATTCAGGATAACGTCGACGTGGATGAGATTGTTCGTCTCAAGTACCGTTATCTGGATCTCCGGCGGCCGGAGATGCAACGTAACCTGATGCTGCGACATCGTGTGGCGAAAGCTATGCGTGATTTCTTTGACCGACGGGATTTCGTCGAAGTGGAAACGCCGATGTTGACGAAAAGCACGCCGGAAGGTGCGCGGGACTATCTTGTCCCCAGCCGGGTCAACCCCGGCAAGTTTTATGCGTTGCCGCAATCCCCGCAGATTTTCAAGCAAATTCTCATGGTGGCCGGGATTGAGCGCTATTTTCAGATCGTCCGTTGCTTCCGGGACGAAGATTTGCGGGCGGATCGCCAACCGGAGTTCACTCAGCTCGACGTCGAGATGTCCTTTGTCGAGCGGGAGGATATCCTGTCCATCATGGAAACCATGATTGCGGAAATTTTCAAGACAGCCTTGGACGTGGACGTGCCGCTGCCGATGCAGCGACTCTCCTACGACGAAGCCATGGACAAATATGGTTCGGATAAACCGGATCTGCGTTTCGGCATGGAGATATTTGATCTGTCGGACGCAATGCGCGGTTCCGATTTCAAGGTGTTTGAGGCGGTGCTGGCTGCCGGCGGCTGCATCAAAGGGATCAATGTGAAAGGCAATGCGGGAATTCCTCGCCGGGAACTCGATGGTCTGGTGAATTATGTCGGCCAGTACGGGGCCAAGGGGATGGCTTGGATCGGCTATACGGCGGAAGGCCTGAAATCCCAGATTTCGAAATTTTTCAGCGAGGAGCAGCTGGAAAAAATCCGCCGGACCGCGCAGGCCGAAGAAGGTGATTTGGTGCTGATCGTCGCCGACAAGCCGAATGTGGCGGTCAACGCCATGGGACAGTTGCGGCTGGAAATGGGGCGGCGGATGAACCTGATCGATCCCGATAAACTTTCGTTCGCCTGGGTGCTCGATTTCCCGATGTTTGAATATGATGAAGAAGAGAAACGGTTTGTGGCGATGCATCACCCCTTCACTTCGCCGCGGGACGAGGATCTTCAATATCTGGAGAGCGACCCGGGCCGGATCAAGGCCAAGGCGTATGATATGATTTTGAACGGCACCGAGATCGGTGGCGGCAGTATCCGAATCTTCCAGCGGGATGTCCAGGAAAAGGTGTTTAAAGCCATCGGGCTGTCGGATGAAGAGGCCAACGGCAAGTTCGGTTACTTGCTGGAAGCGTTCGATTACGGCACGCCGCCGCATGGCGGAATCGCCTTCGGTCTCGACCGCCTGATTATGTTGATGGCGAAACGGTCCTCCATCCGCGACGTCATCGCTTTCCCGAAAACGCAGAGCGCAACGGACCTCATGTCGCAAGCGCCTTCCGAAGTGGCCCTGCGCCAGTTGAAGGAACTGTCGATTCGCACCGAAGTGGCGGCCAAGAAAACACCGAAGTAAAGTCGCGATAGTGGTTGCCAGTTGCGGCGGAGTCTGATACACTCATAGTAGGGAATATGAAACGCAGCAAAACCATGATTTTTCCCTGCTGTGTGCGTATACGTCCATTGTTTTGATCCAACACTTTCACCTTGGGAGCAATGTCTCTGATCGTTGCGTGGATGCCCCGCCTGGTTCGGGGATCATTACGCGGTCAGGCACGCACCCACCTGCCTGCGGCAGGTTCAAAACACGGATAGAAAACGGCACGGCGGGGGATAAAAAATAAGACTACCGAAAAGCGGTAGTCTTTTTCTTTTGAACCTAATTTTGCATGAATACTACGCGTTGATTTCAAGAACGATTTGCTGAGAAGGCGGTAGTGAGAGACAACCAAAATGAAACAAAGGTGGTATTATATAACTATTATAAAAAAAGCGGGGGCATATTCTAAATATCTAGTTGAGTGAATAAATGCTTTCGTTACGACAGAGAATTATGATATAAGAGGAAGCGCTGATTATAGATTCCAAAGCGTTTTGGCAGTTTCGCTTCAATTTCGTTGAAATTGGTTTCCGCCTGGCAATAACGGAGTCCGAAATTCAATGGAAGGAGACTGGGCGTGAATACCAACGTCAATGCAAGCAGCCGTATAGAATGGATTGACGCCGCCAAAGGAATCGGGATTATTTTTGTTGTATTGGGCCATATCTGGTTAATCGGTCCGGGGCAAAAGTACATTAATTCTTTTCATATGCCGTTATTCTTCTTTTTGTCGGGATATATATTTAGAGTTGGCAATTATAGGAATTTAAGGCAGTTTGTATGTTCGAAAGTGAATCGAATACTGATCCCTTACGCCTGGTTTTCGATTTTTACTTATATATATTGGGTGATGTTTGAACGAGCGGTATCAGGTAATACTGTCAGTCCAGTGACGGCATTTGTGAACATTTTTGTATGCCAGGGCACTGATCGGCATTTGCCGCATAACCCCGCGCTCTGGTTTTTGCCGTGTCTATTTATTGTCGAAGTGATGTTTTTTTGTATCGCCAGAAATATAAAACGGGAATTTGTCCCGATAATATTGCTCATTAGTTCTATCGCCAGTAATTATATAACAAGATGGTTTCCGGGCAATGTTTTCTGGAGCGCCAACGTTGCCTTAACCGGCCTGGTTTTTTATGGTATTGGTTATGTCACTCAAAGTACCAGGCGGTTGCTGATTTCTTCCAGTGGGCGGATCGCTTTCATTTTTGTGACCGCCACTACGATTGGGCTCTTCCTGTCACTGAAAAACACCTATGTTATTATGGCTGCCTGCGTATATGGGGATTATTTTTACTTTTATTTGGCAGCATTCTTGAATATCACCGGAATTATCGCCATATCGGTTCTATTGAAAAAAACAAATTGGCTAATTTATCTGGGACGAAATTCTCTCACCATTTTTGCGCTTCATTTTCCGATTAAACGACTCGTTGTCGGGATTCATGGAGTTCTATTGAATATTCCGGCAGAGCAGGTAAAAGCTTCATTCCTGATGAGCAGTATCGATACCATAGTAACAATTGTTGTTCTGTTGCCAATTACCTGTCTGATTCGGAGACGGTTTGCATTTATACTTGGCGCAACGCGAGGTTGTTAAGTCCTTGCAAAAAATATAGTTAATGGTTGTTTTTCAGCAGTACGGAAAGTGGACGCTATTGTTAAAATTCCCGGGCTTTCAGGAGTTTGGCTCTTTTTATTTTGGATGCCCCACCGTTGTCGCCAGGATGATTCTTTGTTCCGGCCGGAGGTTTAAAATTTTTGCCAATGAATCCGAGTCGATATTGATGCGAGGCACGGAGTTAAATCCTGCCGATGCGCAGAACAGTGCGGCGTTTTCGGCAATAAATCCGGCATCCAGGCTGGCGATCAATATTTTGACATTCAGGTCCCTTGTCCAGTTGATTTTTGCAAGGTCAGCGACATAGATCAAATTGACCGGAGCAGCCGCCACATAACTGTCCCGGCCGGCGCTTTTCCGATGGTCTCCGTCGGCCACGGGCAGGAGGCGGTGCGCGTTGGGATCGTACACAAAGGCGCCATTCTTCAGAATCGTATAGATTTCGAACTCCCGAACATTTCTGGCGGATGGTGCGGTGCGGCGACCGTCGCTGCGGTTGATTCCGTTCGCCGCCCATAGTAGGTTGGCCAGATCCTGATGCGAAAGCGCTTTGTCGGCGAAACTTCGCTCCGACCTTCGTTCCTGCAAGACCTGCATCAGTGGCTTTCCCTTGTCCGTTTCCGGCGGTGGCAGCGGAATGACCGTTAACCCTGAAGCGGGTTCGGTGGCCGGTGCGGTTGTTGCGCTCTTGCTACGGGTCGATTCCCAGGTTTGCGTGAGCAATTCGCTTACAACCGTGAATCCGCCTTTTTGATGGATAAAGAAACCAAAAACTGACAGCGCGATAAGGTTGAAAACCAATGAGAGGACCAAGATCGTCGCCTTCATACAGTTTACCTCCTCGACAATGGCTGGATGATTTTGGATTACAAGGGTAATGTTCTTCAAAGGTTTTGTTTATCCTGTCAGGCAAGCGGCGAGTGAGAAATGATTTCTGACAGACATCATATTAAAGAAGCCTGCGGTTATTTTTTTTTGAAGGATTACGGCCATACAGCACGAAATTATAATAGCAGGCGGTTGCTAAAAGCCCGCCAGCGAAAGCCATTGAAAAAATTGTCGCGACAGAACGGGGCTTTTTTTGTTTTCGCCGGTTGATGGCGCATAAAAACGAGCAGGAAGGGATTGTGAATTTCAATGAATAGGATTGATTTGCGAAGCGATACCGTTACGCTGCCGACGGCCCAGATGCGGGAAGCGATGTACCGGGCCGAAGTGGGCGATGATGTGTACGGAGAAGACCCAACCCTGATTGAGCTTGAGGCGCTGGGGGCCCGCATGACCGGCAAAGAAGCCGGCTTGTTCGTAACCAGTGGAACGATGGGAAACCAGGTAGCCGTATTGACGCACACGCAGCGTGGTGATGAAGTGATCTGTGAGGCCGAGTCTCATATTTTTTATTCCGAAGTGGCAGGGCTGGCGGTATTATCGGGAGTGCAGGCCAGGACCGTTCCTTCGATCAAGGGGATCTTAAGCGCGGAAACGATTGAGGCGGCGATTCGTCCCCAGGACATTCACCAACCGAAAACGACGTTGATCTGTCTGGAAAACTCGCACAACCGGGCTGGCGGAACCTGTTATTCGCTGGATTCTCTGGCCGCTATCCGCAAAATGGCGGATCGCCGAAAACTACCGGTACACATGGACGGCGCCCGCCTGTTCAATGCGGCGCTGGCCCAGGGCGTGACAGTCGATAAAATCGCCCAATACGCCGATACGGTCCAATTCTGCCTCTCCAAAGGCTTGTGCGCTCCGGTGGGGAGCTTGCTTGTCGGTCCGGCCGATTTCATTGCCCGGGCCCGACGGTATCGCAAAATGCTGGGCGGGGGGCTGCGTCAGGCGGGAATTTTGGCGGCGGCAGGAATCGTCGCGTTACAGAACATGACGGACCGCCTGGCGGAAGATCACGCGAACGCCGCCCAATTGGCGGAAGCCGTTGCTTCGGCAGGTTTTGCCATCGATTTGTCGACCGTGCAGACCAATATTGTAATCTTTGATGTTTCCCGCATGGGCGTGAAGGCGGCGGATTTTGCCGCCAAACTGAAAAAAGCCGGCGTGTTGGCCAGCGTGTTCGGCGAATACCGGGTTCGCATGGTGACGCACTACGGGATTACCGCTGATGATATCGCCGCCGTGACGGACATCCTGCACCGGTTGCTCAAGAAAGGCTAGTCATGGAAGATCTGTTTGCCGACCAATTGACACAGCGACTCCAGAAGAATGAACCGTTGGCTTTGCGTATGCGGCCCCGCACTCTGGACGAATTTGTCGGCCAGAGTGAACTGATCGGGGTGGGACGTTTTTTACGCCGGGTGATTCAGTCGGATTCCATTCCTTCGTTGCTGTTCTTTGGACCGCCCGGCACGGGAAAAACGACGTTGGCGAATATTGTGGCGCGCTCCACCGGATCACACTTTGAAGAGATGAATGCGGTTTCCGCCGGGGTGGCAGATATCCGCAAGGCGGTGGAAAAGGCTCGTGAGCGCCTGATTACGGCTAATCGCGGCACGATCCTGTTTATCGATGAAATTCACCGGTTCAACAAGTCGCAGCAGGATGCCTTGTTGCCCTACGTCGAAAACGGCACGATTGTTCTGATTGGCGCCACTACCGAAAATCCTTATTTCGAAGTGAACTCGCCTTTGCTGTCGCGGATGAGGGTATTGCGACTGGAAGCCCTGACCCGTGACGAGATCATCCTCATCTTGCGCCGGGCCTTGACGGACGAACAGCGCGGGTTGGGGCGGTTTTCGGTCGAGGCGGCGGATGAAGTGCTGGGAATTTTATCGGACCGGGCGGGCGGCGATGCTCGGGTTGCGTTGAACCTGCTGGAACAAATGGTGCTGCTGCTGCGGGGCGATGCCGAAAAAAGCGGCGAACCGGCGGTGCTGACCCGCGAAGTCGTGGAAACGGTGGCCGTGCAAAAACTGCAGTCCTACGATAAAAAAGGCGACAACCATTATGACGTTGCCTCGGCATTCATCAAAAGCATGCGGGGCTCGGACCCGGACGCCGCGATGCACTATTTGGCACGGATGATCGAGGGCGGCGAGGATCCCCGGTTCATTGCCCGGCGGATCGTGATTTGCGCGGCGGAGGACGTGGGAAACGCCGATCCGGTGGCGCTGATGCTGGCGGTGTCGGCCATGCAGGCGGCTCACATGGTCGGGTGGCCGGAAGCGCGGATTCCGTTGGCGCAGGCAGTGGCGTATATTGCGGCGGCGCCCAAAAGCAACGCGGCATATCTGGCAATCGACCGGGCGATGGCTGATGTCCGGGACCGTGATTGCGGCAGGGTGCCGGCGAATTTGCGGGACAGTCACTACCGGGGCGCGGAACTGCTGGGGCATGGCGCTGGCTATCTTTACCCGCACGATTACCCGGAGGGTTATGTGCCGCAACAGTATCTGCCGGATGAACTGGCGGGGGCCAGTTATTACCGGCCGACCGAGCATGGCCGGGAGAAGGACATCCGGGCGCGGATGGCGCTGCGACGCAAATCTCCGGATCAAAAATAAGCAGGAAGCAATTGCAAAAACAGTTTTTTTATAAAACGCTTTGACTATTCCGACGGCTTATGTTATATTTTAAACATAAATCCGATTAAAATAGTCGGAATAAGAGGAGCTTGTATGAAAGTCTCAACCAAGAGTCGCTATGGCGTGGCGGCGATGGTCGATATCGCCCAGCATCACGGCGCCGGACCGGTGGCCTTGCGCAGCGTGGCCGAGCGGCAGCAGGTTTCGGAACATTATCTGGAACAACTGATGTCCAGCTTGCGGAATGCGGGATATGTGCGAAGCATCCGCGGCGCTCAGGGCGGATACGTATTGGCGAAAAATCCAGCCCAGATCACCGTTGGCGATATCGTACGGGCCATGGAAGGGCCGATTGCCCCGGTGGACTGCATTCTGGCCGAAAAAGGGCCTGACAATCCCTACTGCGCTAAAAGCGGCGAGTGTATCCGACGGAACATTTGGCTCAAGATGGGGGAAAGCATTACTTCGGCGTTGGACTCCATTTCGCTTGCGAGTTTATGCGAGGAACATCAACAACAAACAGACGTCAAAGAAGTCAAGGAAAGAGGCGAACATTGAGAATGAAACGGGTTTATTTTGACCACGCGGCGACTACGCCGACTGACCCGGCGATTGCCAAGACCGTCTATGAATATATGACGGAGGTTTTTGGCAATCCCGGCAGTGTCCACAGTTTTGGCCGTCAGGCCCGACAAGCAGTGGATGTGGCGCGGGAACAAGTGGCGAATTTAATTAATGCTCAACCGGCCGAGATCTTTTTTACTTCCGGCGGAACGGAAGCCGACAACACGGCATTAAAAGGAGTGGCTTACGCCAACCGGAACCGGGGCAACCATATTATCACTTCCGCGGTGGAACATCATGCGGTCCTGGAACCTTGCGAACAGTTGCAAAAAGAGGGCTTTGATCTGACGGTGCTGCCGGTGGACGAGTATGGCCAGGTCAGCGTCGAAGCGGTGCGGAATGCGATTAAACCGGAAACGATCCTGATCAGTATCATGTTCGCTAACAACGAAGTGGGCACGATCCAGCCAATTGCCGAGATCGGTGCATTGGCGCGGGAACGAAAGATTTATTTCCACACGGATGCCGTGCAGGCCGTCGGCAACTGGCCCATCGACGTCAAGGAAATGAACATCGATTTACTGACCATGTCCGGTCATAAATTCAATGCTCCCAAAGGAATCGGCGCCCTGTATGTCCGCAAGGGAGTCCGGCTGCGTTCCATCCAGCAGGGCGGCGGACAGGAGCGTCACTTGCGCCCGGGAACCGAAAATGTGCCGGGGATCGTGGGGTTGGGACTGGCGGCGGAAAAAGCCCGCTTGGGAATGACAGAAAAGATCCGCTACACGACCGGGCTGCGGGACCGGCTGTTGTCGGGCATTTTGGCGACTGTGCCGGAAATCAAGCTGAACGGGCATCCGACGCAGCGATTGCCGGGAAATGTCAATGTTAGCGTGATTTATGTAGAAGGGGAATCCCTGCTGTTGAATCTGGATATGAAAGGAATCGCCGCATCAAGCGGGTCGGCCTGCACTTCGGGTTCGCTGGATCCATCCCATGTGCTTCTGGCGATGGGCTTGGATCATGCCACGGCGCACGGGTCGCTGCGACTGACGTTGGGCGATGATAATACGGAAGAAGACGTGGATTATTTCCTGGCGGAGTTTCCCGCCATTGTCGAGCGCCTGCGCAATATGTCCCCACTATATGCGACGAGGGGGTTAACCCAGCAGCGCTGCGATTCGGCTTCATGCAAAGAATCTGAATGTAAAATCAGGGGGTCTTGAGTATGTATTCACAAAAAGTAATGGATCATTTTTCAAACCCGCGCAATGTCGGGGAACTGTCGAACGCCGACGGCGTGGGCGAAGTCGGCAACGCCAAATGCGGCGATATCATGAAGATTTTTCTCAAGGTGGAGAACGGCGTCATCGAGGATGTGAAATTCCAGACATTCGGCTGCGGTGCGGCGATCGCCACGAGTAGCATGGTGACGGAAATGGTCAAAGGAAAAAGCCTGGAGGACGCTCTCCGGGTTACCAATGAAGCGGTAGCGGAAGCATTGGACGGACTGCCGCCGGTCAAAATGCACTGTTCCAATCTGGCGGCCGATGCTGTGCATGCCGCGATCAAGGATTACATGGAGAAGCATCCGAACGGCTGATTTTTTCTCCTGGCTGTTGATAAAGTCCCATCTGCTGTTTCAAGGAGCCGACAAACGGCTCCTTTTTCGTGTTCGCCGGTTGATGCGGCAAATTGACAAGAGTTCGGTAAATTGTGTATAATTCCTTGAGAATGCGCCCGTTAGGCCAATTGGAGGTTAAAGCATGACCGGAAATGAATTGAGACAAAAATATCTGCAATTTTTCGCTGGGAAAGACCATTTGATTCTGCCCAGTTATCCCTTGGTTCCCGACAATGATCCGAGCCTGTTGCTGATCGGGGCGGGAATGGCTCCGTTCAAACCGTTCTTTACCGGAAAGATGAAGCCGCCCCATTTGCGGATTGCAACTTCCCAGCGCTGCATCCGGACGGGGGATATCGAGAATGTCGGCCGCACGGCCCGCCATCATACTTTCTTTGAAATGCTGGGTAATTTTTCATTCGGCGATTATTTCAAAAAGGATGCCATCGCTTGGGCCTGGGAGTTTGTAACAATCGAACTGGGCCTGGCGCCGGAAAAACTTTGGGTTACCATCTATACCGACGATGATGAAGCATTTGAAATCTGGAACAAGGATATTGGTTTGGCCCCGGAACGGATTATCCGGATGGAGGATAATTTCTGGGAAATCGGCACCGGTCCCTGTGGTCCCTGTTCGGAGATTTATGTCGATTTGGGCGAGGACCGCGGCTGCGGCAAACCGGATTGCGCAGTCGGCTGCAATTGCGATCGCTATCTCGAAATCTGGAATCTGGTCTTTACCCAGTTTAACCGCAACGATGACGGCAGCTATACGCCGCTGGCCAAGAAAAATATCGATACCGGCGCCGGCCTGGAACGGATCGCTTCGGTGCTGCAAAATAAAAGGTCGAATTTTGAGACGGATTTACTCTTCCCGATTATCGAGCATGCCATGAAAGTGGCTGGCGTCGAATATGGCAAACAAGCCCGTACGGATGTATCCCTGAAGGTGATTGCCGATCATGCCCGTAGCGTGACGGTCATGATTTCCGATGGGATTCTGCCCTCCAACGAGGGGCGGGGGTATGTGTTGCGCCGCTTGTTGCGCCGAGCCGTCCGGCACGGACGCCTTCTGGGAATCGACAAGGCCTTTTTGGCGGATATCGTGGATGTCGTGGCGGAGATTTTCCGCATGCCGTATCCGGATATCGGCGAAAAACGGGAATATATCAAAAAGATCATTCAGCTGGAAGAGGCCCGGTTCAGTGAAACCCTGGCGCAGGGTACCGAGTTGCTGAATCAGCAGATTGAAGTTTTGATTGCCGACGGTGGGGATACGCTCGATGGCGCGGTCATATTCAAACTATATGACACATTTGGTTTCCCTTGGGAATTGACGGATGAAATTCTGGCCGAGCAAGGTCTGAAACTGGACAAGGCTGGATTCGACAAGGCAATGGCCGAACAGCGGGAACGAGCCCGGGCGGCGCGGCAGGAAGAAGCGGCGGCTGTTGTGATTCCCGATTTGTCGGGATTGGGCGTTGACAAGCTGCGAGTTGATTATTCGACGAGCGTTGCTACCGTCGTCGGCATGTTCCGCGAAGGCCGGATTGTGACCGAGACCCGGGATGGCGAAGAGGTGGCGGTTATTTTGGATGTGACGCCGTTTTATGCCGAGGGCGGCGGTCAGGTCGGCGATGTCGGAATTCTGACGGGACCGCTGGGGAAAGTGGAAGTCGCCACAACCCGCAAGCTGCCGGATGGAACCGTATATCACCTGGGTCAGGTGACCGAAGGGTTCCTGAAACAGGGAGACGCCGTCAAGATCGAGTTGGACGGAGAACGACGCGCGGCCAGCGCCCGGAACCATTCCGCGACGCATCTGCTTCAGGCGGCGTTGCGTCAAGTTTTGGGAACGCACGTAAATCAGGCGGGCTCCTATGTGGGCCCGGATCGTCTGCGGTTCGACTTTTCCCATTTTACGGCCATGACGCCGGAAGAAATCGCGACTGTGGAATTAAACGTTAACCGGGCGATTCTGACGGATACACATATCGGCACAATCGAAACCAGCCAGGAAATGGCCAAGCAAATGGGGGCCATGGCCCTGTTCGGCGAAAAATACGGTGAAAAAGTGCGTGTGGTTGTTGTCGGCGATATTTCCAAGGAATTGTGCGGCGGTACCCATGTGGAGTCGACCGGTGAAATCGGCCAGTTCAAGATTGTCGCCGAATCCAGCGTCGGCGCCGGGTTGCGCCGGATTGAAGCCGTGACCGGGCTGGCGGCTCTGGAATATGCCAACCAACGGGAAGCCATTCTGGAACAGGCGGCGCAACTTTTGAAGACCCGTCCGGAAGAATTGGTCAGCCGAATGGAGATTTCCCAAAATCATGTGCGGGAATTGGAAAAAGAAATCGCGGCGCTTCAGAAACAGCTTTCCCAGGGTATCGTGCAGGAACTGCTGCAGCAGGTGCGTGATGTCAAAGGAATCCGTTATGTTGCGGCTGCGGTAAGTGCGCCGGATATGGACGAATTGCGCTCCATCGCCGACCGGGTCCGCGATGGGCTTGCCGGCGGCGTAGTGGTATTGGGCGCGGTTGTCGGCGACAAGGTGAACTTTGTGGCGATGGCCGGCAAGGAAGCGATCGCACACGGCGTTCACTCCGGCAATATTGTCAAGGAAGTATCGTCGGCAGCTGGCGGCGGCGGCGGCGGCCGGCCAGAAATGGCGCAAGCCGGCGGCAAGAACCCGGAAAAAATGTCGGCTGCGTTGGCGTTGGTCGAGACGATTCTGGAAAAACAGGTGAAATAAAATCTCGCTTTGCGGCAGGAACCTGTCCGTCGCAGTCGAATAGTAAATTCAATGGGATGAATCGCTATTGATTCAGGAAGGAGATGGCCAAGATGAGTTTTTCCGCCGATGAAACAATTCATACTCCTTTGGCGGCCGGCGAAAATCTCGGCGTGGATTCTTCCGGCGTGAATTTTGACGAGACCATGAAATTTACGGTGGAGAAGGAAAAAACCGAAGCCGGTAAGATTCTGGACACCGTGTATGCGGCCCTGAAGGAGAAAGGCTATAATCCGATCAATCAACTGGTTGGATATTTGCTCTCTGGCGATCCCACCTATATTACGAATTTTAAGGAGGCCCGCAGCCAGATCCGACGGGTGGAGCGGGATGAACTGCTGGAAGAGTTGGTGCGGTTTTATTTGAAAGATCGGTAAGCTTTTTGTGAGTCATTGCCGCTGTGAGAAGGTTCACGGCGGTATTTTTTTGCAACGATGGTACGGAGGTGACAGAATGCGTATTTTGGCGCTCGATCTGGGGGAAAAACGAATCGGCGTGGCGGCCAGCGACGAGTTGCTGTTGACGGCGCAGGGATTGTGCGTTCTTGCCAGCAAAGGAACGGTGAAAGATCTGGGCCAGGTTGCGGACCTGATTCGAAACCAGGCGGTCTCGACTGTTGTACTGGGCTTGCCCCGAAACATGGACGGCAGTATTGGCCCCATGGCGGAGAAAGTTCGCGAATTCGGCCGGCTGTTGCAGGAACAACACCCGGATGTTCCGGTGGAGTACTGGGATGAACGACTCACGACCGCAGGGGCGCAGCGGATGTTGATCGGCGCCGATATGAGCCGGTTAAAACGACGCCAGGTTGTGGACAAAGTTGCGGCGGTCCTGATTCTTCAAGGGTATCTGGATCACCGGGCCAACCGGCGCAATGCGTCGTCGGAGGGATGACGGCAGTGGCATTGACAGGCAAAGCGTTATAGTATACCATTAAATCACATTATTTATTGCGAGGTGTATTATGGCTGATTTTGAACATGACGAGGCGGAAGAAGTCGAAATATTTACGGATGAAGAAGGAAATGAATATTACGTTCATCGGTATATCGATATCGGCGAAAAGAAATATGCAATTTTAGTCTATATCGACGACGAAGAGGATCTCGAGGACGAAAGCGCCGGTTGCGGCTGCGGCGATGAATCGTGCGGCTGTGACGATGAGTGTGAGGTGGAGATCGCCCGGCTGGAAACCTTGGCCAACGGAGAATCAACATTCGTTTTCATCGACCCGGAGGATCCGGAATATGACAAAGTATGCGAGGCTTATGAGAAGCTGATGGACTCCGAACCTTATGAAGCCTGACCGGCTTCTTTTTTTCTGTGGGGCTGCTTCCGCCAAACCGTCCGGAAAAGGGACTTCACCTCGCTTGTTACTGGCTGCGGCAGCCTTGCTGCTGATTGGCGGAGCGATTCTGGCTTTCGGCTGGTATTCCAATCAACTGAAATCGGTTGCCCCGAATGATGGAAAAAGTGTGACGGTACAGGTTAAACCGGGCATGACAACCGGCGATATCGCCGGAATTCTTTGGGATCGCGGTCTGATTCGCGACAAAAATGCGTTTCTGGTTGCCGCGAAACGGGCCGGCCTCGATACATCCCTGCAGGCGGGCGAGTATGAACTGTCACGAAATATGGATGTCCGCCGGATGATTGAAGTCATGGCCAAAGGCGAAACCGTGTTTTCCCAGTTCACAACGCCGGAAGGATATACGGTGGAGCAAATTGCCGCTTTGCTGGAGGAAAAGGGACTGGCCCGACGGGACCGTTTCCTGACTCTGGCTCGGGAATATGCGCCGTTTGACCGGGAACCTTCCCGCCCTGACGTAAAGTACCGGGCGGAAGGTTTTCTGTTTCCCGATACCTACCGTATCAGCAAGGGCGCTGGGGAAGAAGAAATCCTGCAGACCATGGGCGGTGAGTTCCAGCGGCGGTTTTCGCCGGAACTGCGGGAAAAATCCCGTAACATAGGTCTATCCGATTATGAGGTCGTTGTGCTGGCTTCCCTGATTGAACGGGAAGTTCAAGTCGCGAAGGAACGACCGATGGTTGCCCGGGTTTTTCTGAATCGGTTGCAATTGGGGATGCCGTTGCAGTCCTGTGCTACGATCCAGTATATTTTGGGATATCCAAAAGAAGAGTTGACTATTGCCGATACCCAACTTCCATCGCCATACAATACCTATCTTCATCCTGGATTGCCGCCTGGACCGGTCGCCAGCCCAGGGTTGGCATCCATTCAGGCCGCGTTGAATCCGGCGGAAGGGGATTGGCTTTATTTCGTTGTCGACGGCAAGACTGGCGGTCATCGGTTCAGCCGGACTCTGGCCGAGCATGAGGCGGCGATCGAACAAATCGGGAAATGAGGAAAGCCATTGAAACTGCCTGAATTGCTGGCGCCGGCCGGCGACATGGAACGTCTGAAAATTGCGCTGGCGTATGGAGCCGATGCCGTCTATCTGGGCGGCAAAATTTTTGGCCTTCGGGCATTCGCCGATAATTTTTCTCCGGCGGAGCTTGCCGAAGCCTGCCGGTATGCCCATACCCGGTCGCGCAAAGTTTACGTGACCGTGAACATGTTTCCGCATAACGCCGAAATGGCCTTGTTGCCCGACTATCTGAGCACTTTGGCGGACATCGGTTGTGACGCAATTCTGGTGGCGGATCCCGGTGTGTTTCGGACCGCACGGAAAGTGGTTCCCCAACTGCCAGTCCATATCAGCACGCAGGCCAACACGACCAATTGGCAATCGGCGCTGTTCTGGCAGGAACAGGGCGCGAGCCGTATCGTTCTGGCCCGGGAACTGTCCCTGGCGGAGATTCGGGAGATTCGGCAAAATGTTGCAGCGGAACTGGAGTGCTTTGTGCACGGCGCGATGTGCGTATCGTATTCCGGACGCTGCCTGATGAGCGCCTACATGACGGGACGGGAGGCGAACCGGGGAGAATGTGCCCAACCCTGCCGCTGGCGCTATGCCCTGGTGGAGGAAAAGCGCCCGGGACAGTATTTTCCGGTGGAGGAAGACGAACACGGGACGTATATCCTGAATTCGAGGGATCTGTGCCTGCTGGAACAATTGCCGGAGCTGGCGGCGGCGGGAGTCGAGAGTTTCAAGATCGAGGGCCGGATGAAAAGCGTTCATTATCTGGCAACAGTAGTCCGGGTGTACCGGGAGGCGTTGGACCGAATGGCGGCCAATCCTGCGATGTATGCGGTTTCGGATCTTTGGCGGGACGAGCTGTACAAGATCGCCAGCCGCGGTTATACCACCGGCTTTTTTAATGGACCGCCGGCTGCCGACATGCAGGAATATGAAACGGTGCGGGTGTTGCCGGAATGGGAATACTCGGGTCTGGTCAGGCAGTGGGATTCCGGGCGGGGAATGGCCCTGGTCGAACAACGCAATCATATGCAGCTCGGGGATGAGATCGAGATACTCCGGCCCAATGGAACCATCTTCCGACAAACGTTGGACACCATGACCGATGAGGACGGGATGCCGATTGAACGGGCGCCGCACCCGCAACAGCTGCTTTGGTTGCGATTGGCGGACGCAGTCGGCGAATATTCGATGATCCGGCGTCGACGCCGCAACTGACGGATTTTTCTGTCCGTCCCTTCGGATGAGTAGCCAAGATCAGGCTTCTTGTGATAAAATAAAAAAATCAAAAGTTGTAAAGGCGAGGCAATGGACGCGACAAAACAAAAACGGATTCTGGTGCTGCACGGGCCCAACCTGAATCTGTTGGGCCGGCGGGAACCTGAAGTCTATGGCAAATTGACGTTGCCGGAGTTAAATGCCCTGTTGCAGGCGAAAGCGATGGAACTGGGCGTGACGCTGGAGTGTGTCCAGACCAACCACGAAGGTGTGATGGTGGACACGATTCAGGCGGCGGAAGGACGGTTTGACTTTATTCTGATCAATCCGGCGGCGTTTACGCATTATAGCGTGGCGGTGCGGGACGCCCTCGCCGCGGTTACGGTTCCGGCCATTGAAGTCCATTTGTCGAATATTTATCGCCGCGAAGAATTCCGACACCATTCCGTTACGGCGGCAGTCGCAGTAGGACAGATCGCCGGCCTGGGAGCGCAGGGATATCTGTTGGCATTGCAGGCAGCCTGCGGGTTATTGGAAAACAGGAGCAATTCAATTTGATGACTGCATGGAGAAATCTTGCGTCTTGGCTGCGCCAACAAGAACTGGAAGCAGTTCTTGTCACCGGTCGAACGAATGTGAGATACTTTAGCGGGTTTGCCGGATCGGCGGGCGTTTTGGCGGTGTCCGGCGATGTCCGCAAAATTTTCGTGGATTTCCGCTATGTCGAACAAGCGGAACAAACGGCGCCCGAATTTGAAGTGGTCCGATGCCAGGGAAACCCGCTGGATGCGGCGGCTGATTTTTTTCAGCAGCAGGCGTGGCGCAGCATCGGCTTCGAGGAAGAAATATTGACGGTGGCGGAATTCAGCCGTCTTCAGGCAAAGGTGACCGCAGACCGTTGGCGTCCGGTTCGGCTGGAGCCGTTGCGGACCGTAAAAACGGCGGCGGAGATCGAAAACATCGTGGCGGCCGCCGTGATCGCCGATACCGCTCTGATTAAGCTATTGCCGATGATCCGACCAGGTGCGACGGAGATAGAACTTGCCGCCGCATTGGAATATGAGATGCGCAAACTGGGATCCGAGAAACCCGCGTTTGAAACGATTTTGGCCAGCGGACCGCGTTCGGCTCTTCCCCACGGCTCTGCCTCCGGGAAAAAGCTCGATGCCGGCGATTTCGTGGTGATCGATTTCGGCGCAACCTTTTCGGGGTATCGTTCCGACATGACCCGGACGGTATGTGTGGGAATGGCTTCCGCCAGGCAGCGGGAAGTCTACGGAACGGTTCTGAAGGCGCAATTGGCGGGTTTGGCGGCGGTTCGCCCCGGCGTATTGTGCCGGGATGTTGATAAAGCCGCACGGGCGGTCATTGAAGCCGCTGGATATGGAGCGCATTTCGGGCATGGGCTCGGACACGGCGTGGGTCTGGATATTCACGAAAGCCCCCGGTTATCGCCGACGGCCGGCGAATCCAGACTGGAACCCGGCATGATGGTTACGGTGGAGCCGGGCGTTTATCTGCCGGGCTGGGGCGGAGTTCGGATTGAGGATCTTGTAGTGGTCACGGAAACGGGTTGCCGAATTCTCAGTCCGATGACCAAAGAGTTGCTGGAACTGAACGAAACGATCGGTTGCCACTTGGAAGGTCTCATTTAAATGAAGGGGTGGAGTACAAATGATTTCGAGCAATGAATTTCGGAACGGCGTGACGGTGGAGATGGACGGGGATGCCTGGCAAGTGGTTGAGTTCCAGCATGTCAAGCCCGGTAAGGGCGCGGCGTTTGTGCGGGCGAAAATGAAAAACATCCGGACTGGCGCCGTGGTTGAGCGGACATTCAATCCGGGCGAAAAAATGGCCCGGGCCCATCTCGACAACCGGCAAATGCAGTATTTGTATGAATCGGATGGCGCATACAATTTCATGGACAACGAAAATTATGAACAGATCGCCATTACGGCGGAACAATTGGGCAACGCGACAAATTTCCTCAAGGAAAACATGAATATCAGCGTTCAGTTTTATCAAGGAGCGATCATGGGAGTTGAGCTGCCGGTTTCCGTTGAATTGGAAGTGGTGGAAACCGATCCCGGCATCCGTGGCGATACTGCGACCGGCGGCACCAAACCGGCCAAGGTAGAGACCGGTTACGTTGTGAAAGTGCCGCTCTTCATCAATATTGGCGATGTTTTGCGAGTCGATACCCGAACCGGCGACTACATCGAACGGGCGTAACCAAACTGCGAATACGTGACAGCATGTTTTAAAAATCCCGTTTCGACGGGATTTTTATGCTATTGGCAAACAGCACGCAGTGTTCGCGAAAAATGTATAAAATAGAAGGGATATTCAGAGGGTAAGTTGAATATAATTACAACGGACAGAACAGGCGTGCAGTCTCGCCGTAAGGAGGGGCCGAAGTGGATGATTCCAAATTAACGGACATTGCGGGAGACCAGGGGATGGATTTGGGCAGTGTTCGAATTGCCGATGAAGTTATTGCCTCGATTGCGGGGATCGCCGCAGCCGATGTCACCGGCGTGGTCGGAATGAGCAGCGGTCTGATCGGCGGCATGGCGGAAATGATGGGGAAAAAGAATCCGGCCAAGGGTGTCAAGGTTCAGGTCGGCGCCCGGGAAGTAGCGGTCGATTTGTATATCATTGTCGAATATGGTCTGCGGATTCCGGATGTGGCGCTGCAGGTCCAGGAAAAAGTGAAGGAAGCCGTGGAAACCGCCACCGGTCTGTCGGTAATTGAAGTCAATGTTCATGTGCAGGGAGTGGGATTCTCCCAGGTCGACACGGATGAAGAGCTCCGGTTGCGATAGGAGGACTGCGGATGGGCATTATTGACAGAATCATTCTTTCAATCTATACGATCTTGTTAACCGTCCTTTCCCTGATCGCCATCCTGCTTTCAGCGAAAATTTTGCCGCAGGAGTATTGGCAGCAAGGGCTGTCGCTCATTTATGGGCGGTGGGAAGCGGCGTTGATCGGGGGAGTGTTTTTTCTGGTCAGCATCCGTCTCTTACTGGCGGGACTACGATCGCGCCGAGGACCGAGTAAAATCGTGCATCAGACGGAAATGGGCGTGGTCGAGATTTCGATCGGCGCCGTGGAAGATCTGATTGCCAAAACCGCCCGACACACCCGGGGGGTTCGGAACGCCAAGGTGCATATCAAACAATTGGCGGAGGAAGTCAAGGTGGATCTGCGGATCGTGGTGGGGCCGGAATATAATATCCCGAAGGTCGCGGCGGAAATTCAGCAGCGGACCCAGGAATACCTGAAAAATACCGTTGGCGTTTCGATGAGCGAAGTCCGGATTTTGGTGAATGATATTTCCAATGAGTTCAAAAGCAAGACGCGTGTGGACTGAGAACGGGGAGGAAAAAACATGGACCCGATTTTGTTTCAGGAAATCTGGCGGGCGCACAGCGGCAAGATCATAGGAGTATCCATCGGCTTTTTTCTGGGACTGATGATTCTTGCCATCGGTTTCTTCCAGGCGCTGTTTGTTTTGTTTTGCATGGTGGTCGGGTATATTGTCGGAAAACGGATCGATGATAAAGAAGATTTGATGGAGATTTTGGACAAGTTGTTACCTCCGGGAACCCATCGATAGATAGGAGCGCATAATATAACATGAGTCGAAGAAAGGCCCGCGAACTGGCTTTGCAGATTTTGTTCCACATCGACTTCACCGGCGGTTCTCCCCGGGAGGTCATTACTGCTGTTTATGATATGCAGGATGAAACTGTATCGGACAGCGTGAATGAGTACGTGGAATGGGTTGTTTTGGGGACACTGGAGCATCAGGCGGAAATCGACAAGCTGATTTCGGAGCTGGCGCACGATTGGAAGCTGGAACGCATGGGCGGGGTGGATCGCGCCGCGACGCGGATGGCGATTTATGAAATCAAGTTCGGCGAGAGCCGGATTCCGCCTCGCGCCGCAGTGAACGAAGCGGTGGAGTTGGCCAAGCATTATGGCTCCGAAGAGTCGGGGCGGTTTGTCAACGGGATTTTGGGATCCCTGGTGCGAGGCTTGCCGGAATAAGATGGAAGTGGCTGTTGGGATCGATACCAGCTGTTATACCACATCCACCGCTGCAGTGGACCCAGCGGGCAACCTGATTGCCGATTGCCGGATTCCTTTGCGGGTGAAACCGGGCGGCAAGGGACTGGCCCAGTCGGAGATGGTTTTCCAGCATGTGCGTAACTTGCCGGTTGTCATGAAGGAGTTGCGCCGTGCCATCGGGAAGGATGCTCGCATTGTGGCCGTAGGCGCATCGTGGCGGCCCCGGCCGCTGGAAGATTCTTATATGCCGGCATTTCTCGCCGGGTTCGGCCTGGCGGAAGCGCTCGGTGCAGTGTTGAACTGCCCGGTTGTCGGAATCAGCCATCAGGAGAATCATGTTTTGGCGGGAATGTGGTCTGTTGGCGAAGCGTTTGACGAATCTTTCCTGGCGGTGCATGTTTCTGGCGGCACCACCGAGATTTTGCATGTCCGGCAGTTTCCGGACCGTCTCGATCTGGAGTTGATTGGCGGCAGCCGCGACCTGCATGCCGGGCAATTCGTCGATCGGGTGGGAGTGGCGTTGGGCTTGCCGTTTCCGGCCGGGCCGCATCTGGAGGCATTGGCGGAGAAGTGCAGCGGGCCAGTTCTGGAACTTCCCGTTTCCGTAGATGGAACCCAGATCAGCTTTTCCGGTCCTGAGTCCCATGTGCGGCGCTGGCTGGCAGCGGCGCCGGAACCGGCCGCAGTGGCGGCGGCGGTCCAGGAGTGTATAGCCGGTTCGTTGTTGCGGGCTATTCTGGCGGCGATCGGGCAGACTAAGTCCAAAACGGTGCTGTTGGTGGGGGGAGTTGCGGCCAATCGTTTCATCCGCGCTAAACTGGCGGTGGAAATGCAACGGAGAGACTGTGCAACGGTTTGTTGGCCTGAACCCCAATATAGCGGGGATAATGCGGTGGGAGCGGCTTGGTGGGCGCTTCACCACAGGGTGGTGTGACAGAGCTGACGAATTTTCTAGAAGCCGATGCTCTGAGCGTGACGGAATTGACGTCCCATATCCGTCGCCTGTTCGAGGACGATCCGTTGTTGAGCCGGGTTCGGGTCCGGGGTGAACTCTCGAATTTCCGTCGGCATCATTCGGGGCATTGTTATTTTACGCTGAAGGATTCCGGCGCCTCCCTGCGGTGCGTAATGTTCCGCAGCCGGGCCACCGGCTTGCGTTTTGAACCGGCTGATGGAATCCAGGTGCGGATCAGCGGACATGTTTCCATTTATGAACGGGATGGATCGTATCAGTTGTATGCCGATTCCATGGTTGCCGACGGGTTGGGCGATTTGAGCCTTGCCTTCGCCAAGTTGCGGGAAAAGCTGCTTGCTGAGGGAATGTTCGATGAATCCCGAAAAAAAACGTTGCCGTTGTTGCCGCGGGCCATTGGCGTGGTAACTTCGCCAACCGGTGCGGTGATCCGGGATATTGTAAGCGTCGCGCGGCGTCGTCACGCAGGAATTCCGATCTTGCTGGTTCCGGCGCAAGTGCAGGGCGAAGAAGCTCCGGAGCAGATTGTGCGGGGAATTCAGCTGCTGGATCGTTCCGGTCGGGTGGATGTAATCATCATCGGGCGAGGCGGCGGCAGCATCGAGGAATTATGGGCGTTTAACGATGAACGGGTTGTAAGGGCCATCGCGGCTGCGGTTACGCCGGTTGTATCGGCTGTGGGCCACCAGACGGATTTTACGCTCAGCGATTTTGCAGCCGATCTGCGGGCCGCTACGCCTTCGGCGGCAGCGGAACTGACGACGCCGGACCGGGCGGCTATGACCCGGCGGTTATTGGCGGCGCAGCATCGGTTGAACCAAGGGTTGCGACACCGGCTGATCCGGCGGCGGTTGCGGTTGGAGCGCTGTCTGGCGTCTAGACTGTTTCGGCGGCCCGGCGAATTGCTGCAGGAACGGATTCAGCACCTGGACCAAATTCAGGAGCGCCTGGCGAACGCGATCGCGAACCTGATGAGTCGGAAACGGCAGCGCTGGCAGCTGGCCGATGAAAAACTGAACCTGCTGAACCCCTTGCAGGTATTGCAACGGGGCTATAGTGTCGTACGGCGATCTGACGGACAGGTGGTTCGTCGGGCGGAAACCGTCCGGCAGGGTGAGCGCCTTGATGTATGGCTGCAGGAGGGACGGTTGGGCGTTATTGTAGAGGAAGCGGAGAAGGTGAGGCAGTCTTGAGAAAGAAAGAGTCTACGGAATCTGTCGCCAATCTGAGTTTTGACGAAGCGCTGGCGCGGCTGGAAGCGTTAGTGGATGAGATGGAACACGGCGAGTTGAGCTTGGAGGCGGCCATGAAAAAGCATGCGGAAGGATCCGCGCTGTCCCAATATTGTCTGCAACAACTGCAGATGGCGGAAACGGCTGTCAACAAGGTGATCCGGGAATCTAACGGAGCCTTGTCGGAGATGGAACTGATTTTGCCGGAGGCGGACTGATGTGGCGTAACTATTTAAAAGAACACCAAATTCAGGTGGAAGCCTGGATGCAATCGTTGGTTCCGGCGCAGCCCGGTCCTCTGACGCAAGTGATGGAGTCGATGCGGTACAGTCTGTTCGCCGGCGGCAAAAGGCTGCGGCCGATATTGCTGATGGCGGCGGCTGATGCCGTCGGTTCTGATGGACAACGCTTTTTGCAGTCCGCCTGCGCGTTGGAAATGATTCACACCTATTCCCTCATTCATGATGACTTGCCGGCCATGGACGACGATGATTACCGACGGGGCCGCTTGACCAATCACAAGGTCTTTGGCGAAGGAATGGCGATATTGGCGGGAGACGGGCTGTTGACGCTGGCGTTTGAAACCTTGCTTTCCCAGCCGGGAGTGACGCCGGACGTCTTGGTGCGTGTAACGAGCGAAGTGGCGCAAGCCGCGGGTCCATCGGGAATGGTGGGGGGACAGGCCATTGATTTGGGTTCGGAGGGGCAGCAACCTTCGCCGGAAGTCATGAAACTGATGCATCGGCTGAAAACGGGCGCACTGTTTCGGGCTAGCCTGCGGGCGGGCGCGATGTTGGGCGGCGGATCCGACGAAGATGTTCGGGGATTGACCGATTACGCGGAACAATTTGGCCTGGCCTTCCAGATTACGGATGATATTCTTGACGTCACCGGCACCGAAGCGGCCTTGGGAAAACCTATCGGCAGCGATGAAAAGAACAATAAGGCAACCTATGTTTCCGTCTATTCCCTGCCGGCAGCGCGACGGATGGCGCAAGAGGCGGTGACGGACGCGGTCGCCGCTCTCGACCGGTTTGGCGACAGGGCGTGGGTGTTGCGGAGTCTGGCGGAGTATCTGCTGACTCGCGACAGTTGAGGGCTAGACAATGAATGAGTTGTTGGCTGCGCTACTTCGCAATCAGGTTTTCATGTCGGCGCTTGCAGCCTGGACCGTGGCCCAACTGACCAAGATCCTGCGCGATGTTTTTCGGGGGAATTTTCGCTGGGAACGGGTAACTGGCGCTGGCGGGATGCCGAGTTCCCATTCGGCGATGGTGGTGGCCACGACGTTGTCCTCCGGTTTGACGGCTGGCTTTGACAGTCCTTTTTTCGCCATTTCTTTTGTCCTGTCCGGCATCGTCATGTATGACGCCGCCGGCGTTCGCCGTCACGCCGGGCGACATGCCCGGGCCTTGAACCGCATCATTTTGGAACTGAAAGCGGAACATCCGTTGAAAAACATCCGACTGAAAGAACTGATCGGCCATTCTCCCCTGGAGGTGTTGGCCGGAGCGATCCAGGGATTGATTGTCAGTTGGTTGGTTTGCCGAATTATTTATACCTGAAAGGAGCCCTGTTTTTGAAAGGTTATTTGGAAACCCTTCACTTGCCTGACGAACTCGCCAAGCTTTCCTTCGAAGAGATGGCGGGCCTGGCTGAGGAAATCCGCGATGTGATGATTCAGACGGTTTCCCGTACTGGCGGTCATTTGGCTTCCAATCTGGGGGTTGTTGAACTGACCTTGGCGTTGCACAAAGTGTTTGACACGCCCCGGGACCGTATTGTATTCGATGTCGGCCATCAATCCTATGTGCACAAAATTTTGACCGGCCGCCTTGATCGATTCGGCACTCTGCGGACATACAAAGGAATCTGCGGGTTTCCCCGGCGGGATGAAAGCGTGCATGACGCGTTCGGGGCCGGTCACTCCAGCACTTCCGTCTCAGCGGCGCTCGGAATCGCGTTGGCGCGGGATATGCGCGGCGAGAAACACAAGGTGGTCGCCGTCATCGGCGATGGTTCCCTGACGGGCGGGTTGGCGTTTGAAGGCTTGAATCACGCCGGGCATTTGAAACGGGATCTTATCGTGGTTTTAAACGACAATGAGATGTCCATCAGCAAAAATGTCGGCGCCGTTTCACATTATCTGGCGAAAATGCGACTGACACCCACGTATTCCTGGGCGAAACACAATATTGAATTTTTTCTGCGTCGGATTCCAGCCATCGGCGACAGTGTGGCGAACACGGCGGAGCGGATGAAAGACAGCGTGAAGTATTTGCTGGTTCCCGGGATGTTTTTCGAGGAATTGGGATTTACCTATCTGGGTCCAATCGACGGGCATGATTTGCCGTTGCTCGTCGAGGTGATGGAAAAGGCGAAAAGCATGCGGACGCCGGTTCTGGTGCATGTATTGACTCAGAAGGGCAAAGGATATCCGCCGGCGGAATGTCAGGCGGATAAGTTTCACGGCGTCGGGCCGTTTTGCATCGAATCCGGAAAAGTGCTCAAAGGTGTGCAAGCGCCAACCTATACTTCCGTGTTTGGCGACGCCATGGTGGAAATCGCGGCAAGCAATCCCGATGTGGTGGGCATCACGGCGGCAATGTCGGGCGGTACGGGACTGGATGGATTTGCCGCGAAATATCCGGACCGTTTTTTTGATGTCGGCATTGCCGAGCAGCACGCCGTTACGATGGCGGCCGGGCTGGCCTCCCAGGGCAAACGGCCGGTTGTTGCGGTGTATTCCACGTTTTCACAACGGGCCTATGATAGCCTGATTCATGATGTGTGTCTGCAAAACCTGCCGGTCATTCTGGCGTTGGACCGGGCTGGACTGGTAGGGGAAGACGGCCCGACGCATCATGGCGCGTTTGACTTGTCTTTCTCGCGACTGATTCCCAATCTTACGATCATGGCCCCCAAAGATGAAGCGGAATTGCGGGATATGCTGCATACTGCGCTGTCCATCAACGGTCCGGTGTTGATCCGCTATCCGCGCGGACGCAGCGACGGGTTTACCATGCCGGAACAACCGACTTTGCTGCCGGTCGGCCAGGGTGAATGGCTGCGGCAAGGCGGTGAAGTCGTATTTTGCGCGGTAGGCGCCATGGTTCAGGTGGCGCTGAAGGTGGCAGATATTCTCAAAACAAACGGAATTTCTTCAGGTGTGGTGAATGCCCGTTTCATCAAACCGATCGACGAGGAGCTGCTCTGCAAGATTGCCCAGCAGGCCCGATACATTGTAACTCTGGAGGAAAACTGTTTAATCGGCGGTTTTGGCTCCGCCGTAATGGAAACGTTGAATTCGGCCGGCATTGCGGCCCCGCGAATTCTTCGTCTCGGCTTGCCGGACCGTTTCATCGAGCAGGGATCCCGGGAAGAACTGTTGGAGTGCTTGGGACTCGATCCTATCAGCATTGCCGAAAAAGTGCGAAATTTTATCGGAGTGGATTCTCATGCCAACCCATCGGCTTGACGCGCTGGTCGTTCAAAAAGGCCTGGCGACAGGCCGGGATCAGGCGAAAGCCTATATTCTGGCCGGCCAGATTACGGTGAACGGGCAACGGGTCGACAAGGCTGGCGCCATGGTCGAGGAGACCGCTGAATTGGCGTTTACCGGCCATGCCAATCCCTATGTCAGCCGCGGCGGACTGAAACTGATCAAGGCGCTGGAAGCCTTTAAGATCGATCTTGCCGGAAAACGGGTGCTGGATTTGGGAGCTTCCACCGGTGGATTTACCGATTGCGCACTGCAGCGGGGCGCCTGTCATGTTGTCGCCGTTGACGTGGGATACGGTCAATTGGCCTGGTCACTGCGAAATGATTCGCGGGTAACGGTGCTGGAGCGGACCAATGCCCGCTATCTGAAGTCTGGATTGGTCGGCGAGGCGGTCGATTTTATCAGCGCCGATCTTTCTTTTATTTCCCTGACCAAGATCATTCCGGTTCTGCCGTCGTTGCTTAAGCCGGGAGGAGAACTGGTGCTGCTGGTGAAACCGCAGTTTGAAGCCGGCCGGGAACAGGTCGGCAAAAAAGGCGTGGTGAAAGATCCTGCCGTTCACATCGAGGTGATCGCGCGGGTGGCCGATTGCGCCCGGGATCACGGCCTGATCCCGATTAATCTTGATTTTTCGCCGATAACCGGGCCGGAAGGAAATATCGAATATTTGCTGCATTTGTCGTTGGCGGCCGAGGCGGCAGCCGATTTTTCGACGCAGATCGCCCAAACCGTTGCGAAAGCCCATCAAAGTCTTCAACCGGTTCGGAGGTAGCATTTTGTTGACTGTTGGCTTGTTTCCCAATACAAAAAAGCAGGGAGTGGCGACCGTTCTTGAATGGTTGATCCATTATTTACAGGAACAGAACGTTACGGTTCGAATGCCGGAAGAAGCCGCCAAAATCATGGACCATCCGGAATTGGGCCGAAGCCGGGAGGAATTGGGCGCTGAACTGACCGTGGCCATGACTCTGGGCGGTGACGGAACGTTGCTGTGTACGGCGCGGGAGGTAGCTCCGTTCGGGGTGGCGGTATGTGGAATCAACATGGGGCAACTGGGCTTCTTGACGGAAATTGAACTGGCCGAGTTGGCGCCTTCCATGGAACGGCTGGTCCGCGGCGAATATTCCATCGAGGAACGTCCCATGCTGGAAGCGGTGGTAGACCGGCCGGAGGGAGCGATCGTAGCTTCCTCTGCCCTGAACGACGTGGTGATTGCCAAAGGCGGTTTTTCCCGGATGATCCGGTTGAAACTATATATCGGCGATTGTCTGACCGCCAACTACCCGGCGGATGGATTGATTGTCGCGACCGCAACCGGCTCCACGGGGTATTCCCTGTCCGCCGGCGGACCCATCGTCAGTCCCAACCTGCCGGTGACCATCATTACGCCGATTTGTCCGCACAGTCTAAATACTCGGTCGCTGGTTGTGTCGGACACGGAGGAGATTCGGATTGAAACGCTGGCCACCCATGAAGATATCGTCTTGACAGTCGATGGACAGACACTGCACAACCTTCGTTCCGGCGACCGGATTTTCGTGCGGCGGTCGCCATTTCAAGCCCGGTTTTTAAAACTTAAGGGCAGCAGTTTTTATGAAGGACTTCGAACGAAACTTCGCCGCAGTGATCCCGATGATCCCGCGTAATGCGGTGGAAGCCTCCCGGCTTTTTTTGGCGCCCGTGTTGGCCGATGCGGCGTGCGTAGTCGATGCGACGGCCGGAAACGGGCATGATTCCTTGTTCTTGTGTAAGCAGACAAAACCGGAATGCCGGGTTTGGGCGTTTGACATTCAGGCGGCTGCCGCCGCCGCCTGCGGCAAACTGCTGGCCCAGCACGGTTTTGCTGATAAAGTGCGGCTGATTCAGGCCGATCACGCGCTGTTGCGGGAGGTTATCCGGGAGCCGGTGGATGCCGCGATATTCAACCTCGGCTATTTGCCGGGGCACGATCATGCGGTGACTACCCGCGTGGAATCTTTGGCGCCGGCGCTGGATTCGTTGCGCGATTTATTGGCGCCGGGCGGTCGGATCGCTCTTGTGGCCTACCCCGGACACTCGCCGGGCCGGTTGGAGATGGAGTTTTTGGAAGAATATTTGCCCCGGTGGTCCCAGCAGGTTTTTACCATCAGTCGTCTCAGCTTCATCAATCAGAAAAATTATCCGGCAGTCCTCTATTCTATTGGTAAAACAGGGAGGAAACAGCATGAAAACACATCGCCAGACCAGAGTAAAGGAAATCGTGGAGCGACTGGTGATCCGAACCCAGGATGAACTGGCCGATGCTCTGCGCAACGAAGGAATTGATGTGACGCAGGCCACGGTATCGCGTGATATCAAAGAATTGATGCTGGTCAAAGTACCAACGGGGGACGGCAGTTATCGGTACGCTTTTCCGGCGGAACGCAACGTCACGGTCTCGGTGGCCCGGCTCGAAAAAACGTTTCAGGATTCAGTTCTGTCCATGGATAGCAGCGGCAATATCATCGTGTTGCGAACCTTGCCCGGTACCGCCCAGGCCGTGGCTTACGTTCTGGATAATGTCCGTTGGCCGGAAATTATCGGCACGGTGGCCGGCGATGATACGATATTCCTTGTCGTGAAACCGGAAAGTGCGGTTGAGCACGTGAAAGAACGCATGGAATCCATTATGTAGAGGCGATTCATTTGCTGCAGGTACTCAAAGTTTTTAATTTTGCGTTGATCGAACAGGCGGAAATCGAATTTTCCGGCGGCTTTAATGTGCTGACGGGGGAAACCGGCGCTGGCAAATCGATTGTGATCGATGCGTTGAGCGTGGTGCTGGGGGGGCGATCCTCCCTGGATATGATCCGCAGCGGCTGCGAGCAGTATCGGGTGGAAGCGGTGTTTAGCCTGCAAAATCATCCGGCGGTGTTGTCTTTGTTAGCGGATCAGGCCATTCCGATGGAAGAGGACGGCGCCCTGTTTATAAGCCGGACGGTGTCCCGCCAGGGGAAAAACACGCTGTTGCTGAATGGAACCCATGCGCCGTTGTCGTTGTTGCGGATGGTTGGCGACCTATTGCTGGATATGCATGGCCAACACGAAAATCAGGCGTTGCTTCGCCCCGAGTCGTACCTGGCTTTATTGGATGGCTTCGACCCGCAGTTGGAAGCCTTGCTTGGCGCTTACCGGAAAATCTATGAACGCTGGCGGCAGATCCGTGAGAAAATTGCGACCGTCGATAAAGACGAGCGGCAAAGGGCCCAGCGGCTGGACATGTTGCGATGGCAGCTGGACGAAATCGAAGCAGCCCGGTTGAGGGAACAGGAAGAAGCGGAATTGACCCGACAAATCGCTTTGTTGACGAATGCGGAAAAAATCGGCGCCGCAGTGGGCAATGCGTGGGCCGCTCTCGCCGATGGCGGGCGTCAGGGAAAAAGCGTGACGGATATCCTGCAAGAGTGCCGACGGAATTTGGAGAGCGCCGTCCGTTATGATGAAGAGTTGTCCGTCTATGCGCAGCAGTTTTCGGAAGTTTTGATTTTGCTCGAGGATATAAAGCCGGGGCTGCGGGATTATCTGGACCGGATCGAGCCGGACCCGGCCCGGTTGTCCAAACTGCAGGAACGGATGGATCTGATTTATCGGCTACGGCAAAAATATGGCGCTTCGGTGGCGGACGTTCTGGCGTACGCCGCGCAATCACGAACGGAACTGGAAAGCCTGGAGCGACACGATGAATTGCTGGCGGCATTGCAGCAACAATTGCAACAGCAGGAGACTGAACTGGCGCAGGCTGCGGAGGATTTGGGCAAGCGGCGGCTACAAGCCGCCACTGAAATGAGCCGGGCGATCGAAGCCCAGCTTAGGGACTTGGGGATGCCGGGCGGCCGCTTCAAGATCCAGGTAACTTCGGGGCAGGACTACACTCCGCATGGGCGGGACCAGGTCCGATTCGAGTTTTCCGCCAATCCGGGCGAAGAACTGCGATTGTTGTCCAAAGTCGCTTCCGGCGGGGAACTGTCCCGGGTTGCCTTGGCGATTAAAACGGTCTGCTCCCGGAATGCGGGGGCCCAAGTCATGGTGTTCGACGAAATCGATTCCGGGGTGGGCGGGCAAACGGCGCGCAAGGTTGCGGAGAAAATCGCCCAGGTGGCAGCACGAAAACAGGTGCTGTGCATTACGCATCTGCCACAGATCGCTTCCATGGCGGATTGCCATATCCATATCGAAAAGAAGCTGATGGAAGACCGGACGCAGACCTTCGTGCTAAAACTGTCCGCCGAAGAACGGTTGGCGGAATTGGCCCGAATGATCGGCGGCGAACCAATTTCCAGGGCCGGCCTGGATAATGCCGCCGAGATGGTCCGAATGGCGGCGGCAATGAAAATTGGCCTGTCCACGCCATAAGCCTCTCCAGCCGACCTGTTCTTGAGCTTTTTCACAGGGATAAAACACAATGAAAAGAGGCAGGAACATGAAGAAAAAATATCGCGTTCTGGCGATCAATCCAGGATCCACTTCTACGAAAATAGCAGTATACGAAGAAGAAACCAGCCTGTTCGAAGAAACGATCCGGCACAGCGCCGAGGAACTGGCGGGTTTTGCCGATATCTACGCCCAGTATGACTTTCGGCGGGAAATGGTGGAGCAGGCCTTGGCGAAACACAATTTCTCCGTTGCCGATCTGCATGCGGTTGTCGGCCGGGGCGGGGCGCTGAAACCGATTTCCGGCGGAACGTATGCCGTGAATGAAGCCATGGTGGATGATCTTCACCACCGGGTGCAGGTTCACCATGCTTCCAACCTGGGCGGGCTGATTGCGCTGGGGATTGCCGAGCCCCATGGATTGCCGTCGTTTATCGTCGATCCGGTCTGTGTGGATGAAATGGAACCGATTGCCCGGATCAGCGGCTGGCCGGAAATGCCCCGGCGCAGTATTTTTCATGCGCTGAACCTGAAGGCTACCGCCCGTCGCGCCGCCCATGAACTGGGCAAACCGGTCGAAGATGTGACGTTGGTCATGGGACATTTGGGCGGGGGAATTTCTTTCACCGTGCAGCAGAACGGACGGATGATCGATGTCATCAACCCGATGGACGGCGGGGCCCTGTCGCCGGAGCGGGCCGGCTATTTGCCGCTCAGCCCCTTGGTTGAACTCTGTTATTCCGGACGCTACACATTCAAAGAGCTGATGCGGAAGATGGTTGGCCAGGGCGGCTTGATCGCCCATCTGGGGACCGGCGACGCCCGTGAAGTGGAACACCGGATTGATGCGGGCGACGAACAGGCGGCGTTGGTCTATCAGGCAATGGCTTATCAGATCGCCAAGGAACTGGCGGCAATGACTGTGGTGGTCAATGGCCGTTTTGACGCGATTGTTCTGACCGGGGGATTGGCGTATTCCCGACGGCTCGTGGAAATGATCCGGGAACGGGTCGAGTTTTTGGGACAAGTTCTGGTATATCCGGGCGAAGACGAGTTGCTGGCCCTGGCCCAGGGAGCGCTGCGGGTGCTGCATGGAGAAGAAAAGGCGAAAGTATATGAATAGAGGCTTGCAAAATGGAATTTGATTTAGGCGTGTTCCGTCATGATGAGGAAACAAGGCCCCGGATTAAGGTTCTGGTGGGCGAGTTTGGCAGCGGCAAAACGGAACTGGCGGTAAATTTGGCGACTTATCTGCAAAAGTCGGGTCTGACGACAGCGGTCGTCGATATGGATCTGGCCAAACCCTATTTTCGGACCCGGGAGCACCGACAACGGCTGGAAGCGGATGGCGTAACCGTGGTCATGCAGCAGGCAGGCCTGGCCCATGCGGATCTGCCGATCATGCCGCAGGGATTGACACGGGTTCTGTACAGTCCGGAATATCGGGTGGTGATCGATGTCGGTGGAGCGAAAGCGGCGATTGTTCTGGGGCAGGTTCGGGAACAAATCCGGGAAAATGGCTGCGAAGTCTTGATGGTAATCAATGTTTGCCGGCCGTTTTCGCGTAACGCTACCGAAATTGTCGATGCCATGCGGAATGTGGAGATGGCTTCCGGCCTAGCCATAACGGGGCTGGTGAGCAATACGAATCTGGGCGCCGCGACGACGCTGCAGCATGTGGAGTCCGGGGCGCAGGTGGTTCGCCAAGTCTCGGAAACGACGGGTCTGCCGTTGCGCTGGCTGGTGGCGCCGTCCTGGCTGGCCGGGCAAGTTCGGGACACCGCGCCGATATTGCCGCTGTATCCCCGGACTACCTATCCGTGGGATGAATAATGAATAAGGAACATATCCGGCAATGGCCCTGACAGGGGCCATTTTGCTGCGGAGAAACAAGTTCGGGTTTAAGGAGACGGTTGTATGGACGAGCATTTGATCGAAACGTTTGTTTCCACCGAAAAAATTTATTCCGGTAAGGTCGTGAATTTGCGCCGGGATATCGTGTGTTTGCCCAACGGCAAGGAAGCCTCCCGGGAGGTCGTGGAACATCCGGGGGCTGTCGCCATCGTGCCGGTGCTGGCGGATGGCAGAATCTTGATGGTTCGGCAGTTTCGACATCCAATCGGCCGGGTGCTGCTGGAGATTCCGGCCGGTAAGCTGGATGCGGGCGAAAATCCGGATGAATGCGCTGCCCGCGAACTGGAAGAGGAAACCGGCTACCGGGCCAAGGTTTTGGAACAGCGCGCTTCGATTTTTACCGGTCCGGGTTTTACCGACGAAGTGATTCATTTGTATCTGGCGCGGGACTTATATAAAACTTTGGCCAACCCGGATGACGATGAATTTTTGGAAGTTGGCGCCTATGCGCCGGGAGATATCCGACGCATGGTCAGCGAAGGAATGATCTGCGACGCCAAAACAATTTCCGGGTTGTATCTGCTTCAGGCTGAAAAATGAATCATTATTACGCCGATTTTCACATCCATGTCGGAATCAGTGAATCCGGTCGCTGGGTGAAGATCCCCACATCCCGCCGCCTGACTGTCCGGACGATTCTGGAGACCGCGCTGCGGCGCAAGGGGATCGAAATTGTCGGAGTCGTCGATGCGCTGTCGCCCTGGGTGCAGGAAGACATCCAGCGCCTGGTGGATGAAGGCGGTCTGGTGCTGCAAAGCGGCGGCGGCTATTTGTATCACAACGGAGTTTCCCTGATTCTTGGCGCTGAGATTGAGACTTGCGAGGAAGGCGGTGGCATGTGCCATTCGCTTTCCTATCTGCCGGATTTGGACTCCATGCGGGAATTTTCCCGGGAAATGTCGGGATACATCCGAAATATCGGCTTGAGTTCGCAAAACGCCCATTTGCCGTTTCGCCGCCTGGTGGAGATTGCTGCGGCGCATGAAGCGCTGTTTGTGCCGGCGCATGCGTTTACCCCGCACAAAAGTTTGTTCGGTTCCTGCACCGATTCCTTGGCTGCAGTGCTGCCAACGGCGCTGCGATCCTGCATTGCCGCCGTTGAGCTGGGCTTGTCGGCGGATACGGCGATGGCCGATCGCATCAATGACCTGTGGGGCTTCGAGTACCTCACGAATTCGGATGCGCATTCTCCGGATAAGATCGGCCGGGAATATAACCGGATGGTTCTGGAGGCTTCTTCGTTTGCGGAATGCGCTCTGGCCTTCCGGCGGCGGCAGGGACGCTGCATCGCCGAAAATTACGGAATGGATCCCCGACTGGGGAAATACCACCATAATTGCTGCGATCACTGCGGTCTGGTCTATGACGGCAGTGATACAGCGGGAATTTGTCCGGACTGCGGCGGCGCCAAACTGGTAAAAGGCGTTTCCGAGCGGATCGGGGAGCTGGCCGATTTGCCGCCAGGCGCCCATCCCTCAACCCGGCCGGTCTATCATTACCATGTGCCGCTGCCGATGCTGCCTGGCTTGGGCGGAAAAACACTCGACAAGTTAGTGGCCGAACTGGGAACGGAAATGGAACTGATTCATCAAGTTCCCTTGACGGAAATACATCGGGTAGGCGGAACGCGGGCGGCCCGGGCTTTTTCCGCCGTGCGTAGCGGCAGTGCAACCGTTCAGAGCGGCGGTGGCGGGATCTACGGACGAATCCGCCTTGATTGACAGGAGTACGGCGTATGGAAGAATTATTGCAGGAGTTTTTGCATTATATCGCGGTGGAACGGGGACTGGCGAGGAACACGATCCTTGCCTATGAACGGGATCTGCGGCAGTTTTTCAACTATTTGGCGGATAACGGAATTCAGGGCGTGGATCAACTGCAGCCGCCAATTTTGGTGAAATATCTTCGCAGCCTCCAAGCCGACGGTTTGCGGGCCACCTCCATATCCCGAAAATTGGCGGCAATTCGCAATTACTGTCAATATGCCGTTCGGGAACGGATATTGAAGAAAGATCCCTCCGGCATGATTGAATCCATGAAAACTCCGCTGCGGTTACCGAAAGTACTGGACGAAAAAGAAATCGCCGCATTGCTCGAACAGCCGGCTGAGCTGAAACCGTCCGGACTGCGCGACCGGGCAATGCTGGAACTGATGTACGCTACCGGAGTTCGGGTATCGGAACTGGTTTCACTGAAAGTGAACGATGTGAATATGGACATGGGGTACATCCGGTGTTTCGGTAAGGGTTCCAAGGAACGCATCGTCCCGATGGGCGAGATCGCCCAATCGGCGGTGCGGGACTACCTGAACCGGGGACGGCCGAAACTTTTGAGCCGTTCTCTGGAGGACACGCTGTTTCTCAACCGGCGCGGCCAAAAAATGACCCGGCAGGCTTTCTGGCTGATTATCCAGGCGAAAGCCCGGCAGGCCGGGATTGCCAAAACGGTGACGCCGCATATGCTGCGGCATTCATTCGCCACCCATCTGCTCGACCATGGGGCCGATCTTCGCTCGGTTCAGGAAATGCTGGGACATGTAGATATCACGACCACACAGATTTATACGCATGTGACCCGGACCCGGTTGAAGGAAGTCTACAACCGGACTCATCCCCGGGCATAGTTGGGGGGCGGCGAAATGCGCATGGTGGATCTGATCGAAAAGAAGAAACAGGGCGGCGTTCACGACGACGTCGAGATCCGGCATATTGTTGAAGGGTATCTGGCGGGTGCAATCCCGGATTACCAGATGTCGGCCTGGCTGATGGCGGTGTGGTTCCGGGGGCTTTCGAAGGCGGAAACGGTGAATTTGACGCTGGCGATGGCGCAATCCGGAAAGATCCTCGACTTGTCGATGATCGAAGGCGTCAAGGTCGATAAACACAGCACCGGCGGCGTGGCGGACACTACCACGCTGATTGTCGCTCCTCTGGTGGCGGCGACCGGGGTCAAGGTCGCCAAAATGTCAGGGCGCGGATTGGGCTTTACCGGCGGCACCATCGACAAGTTAGAGGCGATTCCTGGTTTTCGAACGAACCTGGAAATTACGGAATTTATTGACCAGGTCCGGCGGATCGGCTTGGCCATCATCGGACAGACCCACGATCTGGCGCCGGCCGATGGCAAGATCTATGCGTTGCGGGATGTTTCGGCGACAGTGGACAGCTTGCCGTTGATCGCAGCTTCGGTCATGAGCAAAAAAATTGCTGCGGGCGCAGACAAGATCCTGTTGGATGTCAAATTCGGCAGCGGCGCGTTTATGAAGGATCTTGATTCCGCCAAAGAACTGGCGCGGTTGATGGTTGAGATAGGCAACGGCGCCGGCCGGCAGACGGCGGCCCTGGTGACCGGAATGGCCGAACCTCTGGGTACGGCGATCGGCAATAGCCTGGAGGTGAGGGAAGCGGTGGAAGTCCTGTCTGGCGCCGGGGATATGCGGTTGCGGGATTTTTGCTTGTTTATGGCGGCCAGGATGCTGATGCTGGCGAAACCGGAATGGAACAGCGCAAAGGCGGCGGCAGCCGTCCGGACGGCATTGGACAGCGGTGAGGCATTGGCGAAATTCCAGGAGTTTGTTGTCGCCCAGGGCGGTGACGGTCGTATTGCGACAGAACCGGATCGCCTGGGAGTCGCAGCGTGCAGTCAGGAGATCCGTGTCGACAGGGAGGGCTTTATCCTTGGAATGGATTCAGCTCGAATCGGAAATGCCGCGATCCTGCTGGGCGCCGGCCGAGCCAAAAAGAATGACGGGATTGATCTGACAGCCGGAATTCGGTTGCATCGACGCTGCGGCGATTATGTCCAAGCAGGGGACTTGCTGGCGACCCTGTATTTTAAAGATGGTGTGGACCCAACGCCGGCCCGGCGGAATGTTGAGAAGGCGATTGCGATGGGGACGGCGGCAAAAAAAGAAAATCGCCTGGTTATTGGAATCATGGATGAGACTGGTTGGAATAGCCTGGAATAGCTGAAATTCCGGGCTATTTTTTAGAGGGAGAACAGGCTGGGGGAATTCCATAAAGTTGCGTATTGTCTTTGTGCGAGTTGGATAATTCTCGCATTTTTTTTTTTGTGTTTGTTAAACCGGAGCGATAATGAAGTTAGAAATAAAATGGGATACAATCAAGCCACAAGTTGGTCAAGAGCTTAAACAACGAACGATTTGACATCTTTTCCCCAACTTGGCAGATAGGTGAAGTTATTGTTTGGACCGGGAATATATGGAAAAATGCGGTGTTTGATATGCGAATATTGACCTGTGGGCAAAACTGTCGAAAGACAGTGACGCAATGCTATGGATCTGTAGACGTAAACCGTCCAGGATTGCCAGGCTGCCGGCGCAAAGCGCCGATAGTCGGCAATCCTTTTGTTTTTTTCGAGAACCAATTCGGTATTGTTCAAAATCATTATCCCAGTGGAGGAGAAAATGATGTCGAAAAAAGGTAATCGTTACAACGCGGATTTTAAGAAGAAAGTCATTGCCCACAGTCGTCAGCCTGGCAATACTATTGCCGGAACCGCCAAGCAGTTTGACATCAGCGATCAGACTCTGCGCAACTGGCTTAACCAACGCGAGGATCAGAAACATCTGGACCGACTGCGATTGATGCAATTGGAAAAGGAATTGGCGGAAGCAAAACGACGATTGGCGGACATGGAATTGACCAATGAAATTTTGATCAAGGCCACCGCAATTTTTGCCGCTAATAAGCAAGCCTGATGTTATTGTCTGAATCAACCGAACACTTAGTGGACAGAATGGAGGGGAAGCCGATGAAGAAGTGGTTTTTGCTACTGCTGATTTTGTTGATTATGCCGCACGCCGGCAGTTTGGCAGCCGAACTAAATATCCCTTATATTTTGCACCCTGGCGATGTGCTGTCGATTAATGTCGCCGGCTATCCCGAATTGAGCTTCCCGCAAACAGAAGGCCGTCAGGGCATTACAATCGGCCTGGATGGGAAAATAGCCTATCCGTTTTTAGGCGAGGTTTCCACGCAGGGATTGACTGCGGACCAATTGGCAACCTCCTTGGCGGAACGGCTCAAAGGAGTGTATGTAAACGCCGCTGTCAGCGTAAATATCATGCGGTATGGCAAAGAAAGGATTTATGTTTTGGGGGAAGTGAATCGACCCGGGTCCTACGAACTGGACAAAGTTCGGACCCTATTGGACGCGATAGGCGCAGCCAGCGGCTGGCAAACCGATGCGGCGAAAACCAAGGTTTTTATTATTCGCCGTGATCAGAACGGCAAACCACCGATCAAGGTTAATTTGATGAGTTTGTTGGAAAATGGCGATACCAGCAAAAATCATCGGCTTCGCGAAGGCGATGTCGTATTTTTGGTTGGCTCAAACAAATTGAATTTGGCGACGGACCTTCTTCCCTTAGTTAATGCGGCGTATCAATTGGCGAAATTCAATCATCTGAATCCCAATAATAACCAAGCGTCGCAGACTTCTCAGAACCCCAATAATCCTAATAATCCTGATCCTGGGTGTCACTGATCTGTATTCCGTCTGGCGTTGGAAATCCAAAGTTTTGCGGGTCTCGATAATCAGGGATTGTGAATATTTAAGGGGGTGTACTAATGAGAAAATGGTTGTTTCTGGTGATGATTCTGGTGATCCTGCCGCATACAGGCGTGCTGGCGGCTGAAACGAATCCGGCGCCCACGCCGGACGTTAACAATTCTAATGGCGCCTATATCCTTCATCCGGGCGACATGCTGTCGATCAATGTGTTTGGGTATCCGGAATTGAGTTTTCCCAATCAGGGCCATATGGAAGGACTGACGATTCGCCCGGACGGAAAACTGACCTATCCCTTTCTGGGGGAAATCGCGGCAAAAGGAATGACGGTAAAAGATTTCGCCAAGCTTCTTTCGGAACAGTTGGGCGAGATCTACGTGAACCCGGTTCTCAGCGTGAACATTATGCGTTTTGGTACGGATCGGATCTATGTCTTGGGCGAAGTCAACCAACCGGGAGCGTATGAGCTGGATAAGAGCCGAAATCTTCTGGACGCGATTGGCGCGGCGCGCGGCTGGACCAAAGATGCGGCGAAAACCAAGGTTTTCATTATCCGTAAAGATCAAAACGGCAAGCCGCCACTAAAGATCAATCTCATGTCTTTGCTCAAGGAAGGCGATACCAGCAAAAACTATCCCCTTCAACAGGGCGACGTTGTATATCTGACGGAAAATCATCGGATTGATTTTGCCAGAGATATTGTGCCGCTCATCAATGCCGCCTACATGATTACCTGGATTTCCGACAACAACAAACGGTGACCAGTGCGGGAGAGTGAAAAAATTCAACATTGGGGAGGCACAATTATGTTCGAGGAAAAATTGGAGATGCGTACCATTGCCACAATTATCGGTCGACGGCGCAAAATCATTGGCGGCGTTTTGGGGGCAATGATCATTGCTGCGCTGATCTTCAGCTTTTTGCAACCAACCCAGTATGAAGGAACGGTAAGCCTTCGGGTCCAATACCCGCTGGGGCTGAACGACAGGCTTTCGGCGCTGCCGTCAGACCAAATGATCACGCAGCAGATCATGACCTATGCCGAAATTGCCAAAAGTCGGGCCGTTGTTCAACCGATCATTGAATATCTGTACGCCGATGCCGAGGAAAAGCCGCTCTATGAAGATATGGCCAAACGGATCGATGCCAAACCGGTACGCGGGACCGACATGCTGGTATTGAGTATCTTGGCCGGAACACCGGCGGAAGCGCAAAAAGCGGCGGATTATCTATTGATGACTTTCAATGCGAAACTTACGGACATTGTCAGACTCCAGGGGAAAGAGTCGCGGGTATTTATTGGCGGCCGACTGGAAGAAGCCAAGCTGGAATTGGATAAAACGGAACAAGCGTTGGTCGACTTCAAGTCGAAAAACCAGACGGTGTCCATTAGCGACCAAACAAGAACCTTTGTGGAACGCCAGGCAAATTTGCGAAGACTGGCGGTGGACAATCAGTTGGCGTTGGAGAAGGCTTGGGCTCAAGTGAGATCGCCGGCGTTAATTTCCGATACGCCCACGATCACAAATCTGAAAAGTCGTCTTGCCGACCAGGAAGCCGAGCTTGCCGCATTGTTGAAAAACCATACGGATAAGCATCCCAAGGTGAAAACCTTGCAAGCGGCCATGGGCGAAAACAAGGCGAAACTGAATGAAGAAATGAAACGTGTGGCCCAAGGCGAACTGGCATTGGGACAAACTCAGCGGGCCACGATCGCCAGACTTAGCAGCCAGGAAGAACAGGAGATGGCAGCGCTGCCGGCCAAAGAACAGGGTCTCGCCCGGCTGATGCTCAATTATACGGTGGCGCAGGAACTCTATGTCATGCTGGCCAAGCGGTATGAAGATGCCCGGATCAGTGAAGTGATGCAACCGACCAATGTTCAGGTCGTCGATGTCGCCGCAATGCCGGAAAAAACTGCTCGACCTCGCTGGTTGCTGAATTTGGCGATCGCCGGCCTGATTGGTCTGTTTTCCGGTGTTACCGCCGCGTTTTTCGTCGATTATTTCCGCAAGACGATCGATACGGCGGAGGATGTCAAGAATTATCTTGGACTCCGGGTGATCGGCAGTATTCCCAGCTATGGCATGCAAAAGGAACCGGAAAAAGCTTGGAGCAACTTTACGCACAGGGTACCGCAAGTGATCAAATCCGCTGAAGCGAAAAGTCAGGAGGGATGATCGTGGGAAAACAAACTCGATATATCATCCGGGATCGGGAACAGTCGGCGGTTGCCGAATCTTTCCGGGTGCTGAGTTCGACACTGCAGGAGACGCAGGCGGAAACCGGCGCTAAAACTATCTTGTTTTCGACCGTTACGACCGGTGAAGGCGATTCGATGGCAGCTGTCAACACTGCTGCATCCTTGGCATATGCCGGCAAAAAAGTAATTTTGGTGGATTGTGATATGCGACGCCCGGTATTGCACGAAATCTTCCACGTCGATGTTTTTGGCTTGACCAACGTTATCATCCAGGACAGGGAAGTGGCGGAAATGCTGCAAGACACGGATATCGCCGGACTTAAAGTCTTGTCCAGCGGATCGGTTCCGGTGGGGCCCGTGGAATTGCTTTCCAATCCCAAACTGCGGGAGGTTCTGGAAACATTGAAGACGATGGCCGATTATGTATGTATTGTTTGTGCCCCGCTGATCATCCGTTCTTCCAACATACTCTCCGATGCCTGCATTGTGGCGTCCAAAGTCGATGGGGTAATTTTGGTCATCGACAGCCGGTCCGTGAAAACGCAGACTGCGAAGAAAGCGGTGGAGTTGTTGAACGGCGCCAGGGCAAAGGTGATCGGGACGGTGCTGAACGATGTGAAAGCGGCAGACGAGTTCATGTATTTTGCCTCTTAGAGGATACCTGGCGACCAGATGAGAAAAGGCAGGCGAATTCAGGTGCGACAAAAAATAAACCGCTTATGCCTGATGGTTGCTGATGCAGCGGTTTTTGCCGTCAGCCCCTTCATAGCATTATATCTGCGAGTAGACGACATAGCCGGAAGCGTATATTTGGATAAAATCATCCATTATCTGCCGGTGCTTCTGGCGGTCCACTTTCTTGCCTTTTTTGCCCTCCAACTGTACCGTCGGGTATGGAAATACGCCGGTATCCATGAATTGCTGTCGATTGTCGGGGCGGCGACGCTGGCGCAATTGTCGTTGTACCTTCTGGCCCAGGCGGGCGGGATTGGTTTGCCGCGAAGCCTCTATATTCTCTGCGGGTTGTTGGAAGTTGCAATGATTGGCGGAATTCGGCTGTCGGTAAGAATTGCATCGAACAAATGCCTCGAATTTCTTGGCCGCCCCGAAAAAATTCTGATATTTGGCGCCGGTGATGTGGGATCTTGGATTGTAAAGGAAATCCGTGCCCATTATGGCGCCAACAAGAAAATTGTTGGATTCATCGATGATGACCCGAAGAAATTGGGTTGCATACTGAATGGCGTAAAAGTGCTGGGCGGGCGTTATGAAATTGAAAAAATTGTCACGCAGCATGGAATCGATGAAATCATTGTCGCCATCCCATCCGCCCGCAGCATGCTAGTTCGGGAAATTGTTAAAATGTGCCGTAGTACGAAAAGTAAAGTCAAAATTGTCCCCGCACTTCATGAGGTCATTGACGGATTGGTTACAATTCGCCAGTTGCGGGATGTCAATCTGGAAGATTTGTTGCACCGGGAACCGATCAAACTGGACATTGCCCTGATGCGAACGCAATTTCGGCAAAAACGAGTGCTGATCACCGGCGCCGGTGGCTCCATCGGATCGGAGATTTCCCGCCAGGTAGCCAAGATGTTACCGGCTAAGCTGTATTTGTTGGGCAAGAGTGAAAACAATATTTTTGAAATTGAACGCGAATTGCAAAGGTTGTATCCACACCTGGAAATGGAGCCGATTATTGCGGATGTTCGTGATGAAAAGCGCATCCGCAGCATATTCGCCGAACGACGTCCGGAAATCATCTTTCACGCCGCCGCGCACAAACATGTTCCCCTGATGGAGAGCCAACCGGTAGAGGCGGTTCAGAATAATATTTTCGGGACGATGACTGTCGCCAGAGCCGCAATGGCCGTGGAAGCAGAATGTTTTGTCATGGTGTCCACGGACAAAGCCATTAATCCTTCCAGTGTCATGGGGGTAACCAAGCGAGTGGCGGAGATGGTCATTTGTTCCATGAACGGGAAGAGCGCCACAAGATTCGCCGCGGTACGCTTCGGCAATGTGCTGGGCAGCAGGGGCAGCGTGGTTCAACTGTTTCGCAAACAAATCGCCCAAGGCGAGGCCATCACGATCACTCACCCCGACATGTGCCGCTACTTCATGACGATTCCGGAAGCTTCGCAACTGGTGCTCCAGGCCGGCGCCATGGCGAAGGGCGGCGAAGTGTTTGTCCTCGACATGGGGGAACCGATCAAGATTGTGGATTTGGCTTGCCACTTGATTGAGCTGACCGGTTTGGTTCCCCACAAGGACATAAAAATTGAATATACAGGCTTACGTCCCGGCGAAAAACTGTTTGAAGAGTTGTTGACGGCGGAAGAGGGCAGCTCGGCAACAAAACATGAAAAAATATTTGTGACTAATTTGAAAAAAGTGGATGAAGAAAAGTTGTATGAAAGCCTGACGGTTTTGAGAAATATCGAGGATTCGGATAAAATCGTCAACCTTCTGGCAAAATTGGTTCCCACGTACCAAGGTTCCAGGGTACGGCGGCTGCGCCTGATCGAAGGCAAAGAAGCGCTGACGACGGTTGATGGGAAAATGGTTCCCGAGGAGGCGCTTTGAACAACGACAGGAGTGTTGCGGACATCAGGGGTCGGCTTATTTCCGGCATCAAATGGACGGCGGTAGTAGCGGTTGTGGTGTCGGCAAGTCATTTGGCTTCTTCGGTAATCGCGGCAAGACTGTTGGGGTTGGAGGAGTTTGGCAAGTTTTCGATTATTCGGAGTACGGCGATTATGATGGCCAACATTGCGGCAATGGGAATCGGTGTAGCCGCGACAAAATATGTGGCCGAACTTCGCAACACGACTCCGGAACGACTGGGTAGAATCTTGGGACTGTGCTCCTCCATCACCATCGTGACCAGCGGATTGTTCGCACTGGCGCTGTTGCTGCTGGCGGAGGAGATTGCCACCACCAGCTTCAATTCGGGACAATTGGCCGGACAGTTGCGGATTTCCTCCATCTATATCTTCTTTGTCACACTGAATGAATATCAGAATGGTGTGTTGGCGGGGTTTGAATCCTTCGCGAAGCTGGCCCGAATCAATGCCATCCAGGCGGTGGGCAGCCTGTTGCTGATATCCGTGCTCGCCTTTTTGTGGGGGTTGACGGGCGCCGCGTGGGCGCTGGGCCTGTCCGGAGTGCTGAACTGGTACCTGAATCGGT
The DNA here is from genome assembly GCA_964601085.1 of uncultured Veillonellaceae bacterium. Classification (GTDB taxonomy): domain Bacteria; phylum Bacillota; class Negativicutes; order UBA1444; family UBA1444; genus UBA1444. Next base: position 66,525 of record CAZRLN010000001.1, read on the forward strand.
TGGAAATTCGAAAACAACTGGCGAAATATCAGATCGCCGCGACATATCAGGGGATTTTTCAGGAGAAGGCCGTGCTGACAAATTTCGCGCTGCCGGTGGCTTTTTCCGGAATGATCGGGGCGGTGACAGTATGGGGTTGCAATGCTTTTTTGGTCCGACAGCCGGAAGGAATGGCGCAAATGGCCATATTTACGGCAGCAGGGTCTTTCCGGTCGCTCGTTATGTTTGTACCTGGAATGGTGATCCGCGTTGCAACTCCCATTTTGTGCAACCTGGTCGGCGAAAAAAATTATTTGGCATCATCGCGAGTTTTTAAGATCAATGTCCTGATTTCGGCTCTTGCCTCCTCCTGTGTTGCAGGCGTAATTATTTGGATGGCTCCGGAACTGTTGGCGCTGTTTGGGAAAAAATTCGTCATCGGCTCAGAAGTTGCAATAGTAGTTGCGCTAGTGTCAGTCATTGAAGTAATGGCCAGTACGTTGTATCAGCCTTTACTGGCTCATGGAAGAATCTGGTGGCAAGTCCAAGTGATCGTTTGCTGGAGCATCACTTTATTATTCGTAACCTTCTTGACTGCCGGCGATTATGGCGCTCTTGGATTGGCTGGTTCATATATGGCGGCGCATTTGGTTTCACTGAGCCTGTATGTATTCATGGGGCATCAGATCCGAAAAATAGCAAAACCGGATTTGGTTAGGATTTGACATGACAGGGGAGGCAATTTTATATGGAATCTGAAGGAGTGGGCATCCCCTTTTTCAGCATCGTGATACCAGCCTATAACCGGGAAAAAGAAATTGTCCGGGCGATCGATAGTTGTCTCAATCAATCTTTTCACGAGATTGAAGTGGTAGTGGTGGATGATGCATCTACTGACCATACGGCGGAAGTTGTTGCGGCAATGGACGATCCGCGGGTGAGACTGATTCGTCATACTATCAATCGCAATGTATGCCCAGCTCGGAATACCGGGAGCGATCACAGTCGAGGCGAATGGGTGGTTTTTCTGGACAGTGACGACATCCTGACGCCAGGCGCTCTCCAAATGATGTGGAAATACGCGCGGGTTTGTCCTGATGAAATTGCCCAGTTGGGTTTCCAATTTGACCGCGAAGATGGCAGGGTATCGCCGGAACCGATTCCCCAGGAGTGCCTGTTGGACTATACCGGGTTTATCAGACTTTGTGAAGACTTGGTTCTTACGGATTGGGTGCAATGTACCCGACGATTCACATTTGACTTCGTCAGGTTTCCTGAAAGTCGAGCATATGAAAGCCCTTATCTTCTAGACTTTACGCAAAAATATAAAATTCATCTGATTCCTGAAATTGCTGGATACAAATTTTTGGATAGTCCTAACAGGATTACATTGAATGTTGGCAGCGATGTTGTCTTGAAAATTTCCCGGGTTGCTCCCGATCACTTAGCGGCAACTGATTATATTTTGAAGCGACATGGTAAAATGCTCAAAATCCATTCGCCAAGACGATATCGCCTTTTCCGAAAAATGCAGCTTTTGGCCTGTTTCCTTGCAGGCTGGCGCTGGCGGGGAAGCCACCTGGGAATGAGCTATCTGCTGTCCTACCCCGGAGATGTCAGCGGGTGGGCGATAACCATGGCTGGACTTGCGGGACCGCAGACACTGACCAAAATTCGGCTGATGAAGCAACAACTGGCCAATTTGGCGGCAAAATATAGTTTGCGCTCAAAGACAACTGGAGGGGGAGCATAACATGAAAACGATGGAAGCCACCTTTGGCGCCTATCCACAAGTGAACGCCCAAGAGGGATTCGGATTTCACAAACTCTTTATGACCGCCTTGGCCGCCGGCTTAATGGGAGTGCTTTCTTCGTCCGCATTGTTCCCGCCTTCGTCGCCGCCGTTTTTCCGATTGCCGGCGGCTGCGGCGATTGTGGCGCTGATGTTTTTGTTGTCGGGCTTGCGGATTGGTAAATTTTCGACGGGACGGCTGCTGGCATTGGCCTGTTGGACTGGTTTCGCCCTGACATCCGTGATTTCCGCACTGCTTCACCGGGATTCCCTGTTGCCGGAAGTGTGGCAAGCCATTGGCGTGCCGCTCATCTTGTTCACGCTGTTTCCCCGGAGCGTCAGCCGGTTTGGCGATAAAATCGTCCTGTTTGCCATCATTCTGGCCTTTGCGCCCTATATTATCGTTTCCATCATTAAGGTGCCATTCTTTACCCCATATAACGGAGTGTTTTTGAACGCCAACATGTTCGGAATGATTGTTTCAACGATGTCGGCGGCAATTCTCGCGCTGTTGCGGGGTTCTTTGGATCAACGGGAATTTTCGCTGGCGAATTTGCTATGGCAGGCAATGCTGTTGGGGATATTGGCCGGATCGTTGGTGCTGATTTTTTTAAGCGGATCCCGAACGAGTCTGGTGACGTTCAGCATCATGTGTCTGATCTTTTTCGCCTCCCTGTTTGTGAATATGTCGCGCAACCGTTACATGATCGCGATGTCGATCGCCGGGATTTTCGGCATTCTCCTGTATATTCTGGGAAGCGTTGCCATGAATGCTTCGGCGACCGGTTTCGTCGAATACTTGACCAACAAATTCCTCACCAAAATTGCCCAGGACGATACGACCGGCGGACGTTTATACATATGGAGACTGGTACTGACCCACGCGCAGCTGATGGGATTGGGCAGCAACATATTAGGCGAACAGCCGGCCCACAATACCTACATGATGATTTTGGCGACAAAAGGTCCGATCGCCATGGCGTTTATGATGGCGCTTCATTTGACAACCCTGGCGATGGCTTGGCGGCGAGTCGCGGTTGCGATCAAATATGATGGCTATTCCATCGGGCCATTGCTGATTGTCGTGAACTATCTGGTGATGGGACTGACCGAGAACGTATTTGGATCGCTGGGAAACGGCATCAACATTTCCTTTCTTCTAGCGGCCGGAATCCTTATTAATCAAGGTCAATACCTGCGGCTGGGGCATCCTCGGCAAGGGATGCGCTAGAAATGAAAGCGATGTTTGTACACGAACACAAGTTTGTTCGCGACGAAACCGGTAATTACTATTCTTCCGGACAATTTCCCTATCGGATTTGGCAACGGTATCTGGAGAATTTTGACGAATTGGTGGTCGTAGGCCGATTAAGGCCATTGCGGTCCGGGGAAAACTATCAATCCATGGATTTGTCGAGCGGTCCGAACGTAAGCTTCATGGAAGCGCCTTCACTCAGCGATCCTTGTTCCATGATTTTTCGACGGCAGGAAGCAGCGGACAGAATCCGGAAAGCAATGCAAACCTGTGACGCCGTTATTATCCGAACCAGCGCCATGGGGCAACTTGCGGCTGAAATCGCCATGCAACTAAAGAAACCATGGGCGGTGGAAGTCGTGGGGTGCGCGTTCGATTCGCTATGGAATTATGGCAACTGGCAGGGAAAGTTATATGCGCCATTTGCGGCCACCATGAACCGAAGAATGATCGGCAAGGCCCCTTTCGCGATCTACGTGACGCAAAGATTTCTGCAAAACCGCTATCCCTGTCCCGGTTATTCCGTCGGCTGTTCGGATGTGCAACTGGAAAAACGGGATGAGAAGATATTGATCAATCGGCTCAAGAGAATAGAAGGTAATGGCCCGGTTTTCAAAATTGGCCTGATTGGATCCCTCGTACATTCCCACAAGGGAATCGATACTGCGCTGCGGGCTTTGAAAAGGAGCAGGGAAAAACTGCCGCCGTTTGAATTCAGGATTCTTGGCGCTGGCGATCCCAAACGCTGGCAAACACTGGCCGAAGAGTGCGGAGTCGGTTCACAAACTGCATTTTGCGGTACGTTGGCCAACGGCGCAGCCGTAAGTCATTGGTTGGATGAAATCGACCTGTATATTCAGCCCAGCCGGGTCGAAGGCTTGCCCAGGGCGCTGGTGGAAGCGATGAGCAGGGGTTGCCCGGCATTGGGGTCGAATGTTGGCGGAATTCCTGAACTTCTGGATTCGCAGTGCCTTCACAAACCGGATGACGTCAATGGCTTGGCCCGGCTGTTGCTCACTGCCATTGGCAATAGAGAATGGCGGGTTGAGCAAGCCCAAAAGAACTTTTTACACGCCGGGGAATATGATGGCGAGGTGCTGGGCGAAATTAGACGGAATTTTTGGCGGAAGTTCGTCAACTATTGCCAAAGGGTTTCGGGTCCGGATTCCAACAAAGTATACCGCGATTGCATCGTTTGACCAGAATTTCGGAACGCAGGCGAGCTTGGAGGATGAAGCCGTGAACTTGCGGGAAAAATCGTCGTCAAAGGCCGGGCTGTACTTGATGATTACCGTTTTACTTGTTCTTGCGGGCTTTGTTTGGTGGAAAGAGAGCAATGCCTTTGGTGTGACGCATTCGAATCCGGCCGGAAAAAAAATGACGGCGTCCCGGAATCAGGTTGCGGGGGCCGGGGGAACGGAATCAGGTTCGGTCACGGATGTCATCAATGTGAAGTCGTTTGGCGCCCGCGGCGATGGGGAACACAACGATACGGCGGCGATCCAGGCCGCAATCGATGCCGCCGGAGGCAAAACAACAACCGTTTTCATCCCGCCGGGAGAATATAAAATTGATGCGGTTCAGTCACTGACGCTAAAAAGCGGCACTACCCTGCAAATGACCCCGGACACCATCCTGCGCGTGATTCCCAATTCTGCACCGCGTTACGCCTTGATCACAGTGAACGGCGTAGAGAATGTCCGGATTCTCGGCGGTATTCTGATCGGCGACCGCAAGCAACACTTCGGCATAACCGGCGAATGGGGCATGGGGATTCGCATTACCGGCGCGAAAAATATACTTGTTCAGGATACGACCTGCAATGAATTTTGGGGTGACGGGTTTTATATCGGCGAAACGACGCCGGGCAAGCCAAGCGAAAATGTCCGCCTGGTGGGCATCAAGGCGGACCGGAACCGCCGTCAGGGATTGTCGCTGATCAGCGGGAAAAACATTGAGATTATCAACGCCGGTTTTACAAATACCAATGGAACGGCTCCGGCGGCAGGAATAGATATCGAACCCAACAACCCGCGTAATGTATTGGAAAATATTATCATCCGGGATTTAACCACGGCTGGAAATCAAGGCGCGGGAATTATCATCAGCTCGGGAGCTTTGGCCGGCACGACGAATCCTGTCGGCATCCGAATCCTGAATCACCGGGATGAAGGCAGCGATCGCGGTATGCAGATTTCCACCAAAGGCATCATTTCCGGTGAGATCCTTATCGATCATCCGGAATGGAATAACACCCGCCGGAATGCAATCGCCATCCAGGGGCATGATCATCGTTCTTTCCACATCCAGATCAATGCCGCCGCGATAACCGACGTGAATCAGAGCCTCCCGGGGGCAGCAATCGACATATACAGCTTTAAAGGTAGCAGTCCCAATGAAAATGGCGGGATCGGCAATGTCAGCGTCAACAGCCCGGTGATCGCCGATACCAGGGTCAATCCCAAGACCATTGCAGCTTTCTATATTTGGGATATTCCCGGCCATCGGATTCGGCGGTTGTCAATCAGCAATCCGGTTTTAAAAGGAAATTTGACGATGCTTTCTCTCCAAAATAATATTCATGAGTATGTGAACTATACGCAAAAATAGTCGGATGCCTGAAGGAAAACCGGAGGTGTTATTTGTGAACCGAAAGATTGGTGTTATTGGACTCGGGTACGTGGGATTGCCGATTGCCATCGCATTTGCCCGAAAATTCGATGGCGTGGTCGGCTTTGACATTAATCCTGCAAAAATCAACTCCTTGCGCCAGGGGGAAGACAACACCGGCGAAGTGGAAATCGCCGATTTGCGGTCCACTTCCTTGAAATTCACCAATGAGGTTCGGGATCTGGAAGCAGTGGACTTTTTTGTAGTGGCGGTGCCGACGCCGATTGACGAAGCGAATTGCCCGGATCTCAGCGCGCTTGAAAGAGCTTCGGAAGTGGTTGGCAGTGTCCTGCGCCCCGGATCGGTAGTGGTTTACGAGTCGACTGTATATCCCGGAGTTACGGAGGAAATATGCGGTCCCATATTGGCCCGGGTATCCGGACTCAAGCAAGGGGTTGATTTCAAACTCGGATATTCCCCGGAACGAATCAGCCCGGGAGACAAAAAACACCGGCTGGAAAACATTGTTAAGGTTGTGTCCGGGGAAGATGAACAAACTTTAGATGTTATCGCCCAGGCCTATAATGCGATTGTTGACGCCGGAATTTATCGGGCTTCCAGTATCAAAGTGGCGGAAGCGGCGAAAGTCATCGAAAATACGCAGCGGGATCTTAATATTGCGTTGATGAACGAGTTGGCCATTATTTTCGAAAAGATGCGGATTTGTACGCGCGATGTCCTGGCGGCAGCCAATACGAAGTGGAACTTTCTTCCCTTTTCCCCGGGGCTTGTCGGTGGACACTGCATCGGCGTCGATCCTTATTATTTAACCTATAAGGCGGAAGAAATCGGCTACAGCCCCCAAGTCATCCTGGCCGGCAGACGAATTAACGACGGAATGGGCAAATATGTGGCCGAGCAGACCGTCAAAAAAATCGCCAAAGAACGGGTGGTGGTTTCGGATGCGAAAGTCGGGATTTTTGGCCTGACTTTCAAGGAGAATGTGCCGGATATCCGTAATAGTCGGGTCCCGGATATTGTGGATGAATTGCGAAGTTACGGAATTGAAGCGTTGGTGCATGACCCGGCGGCGGATAGAAAAGCCGCCATGTCCGAGTATGGAATCCTCCTTCGGGATTTGTCGGTGTTGCAACAATTGGATGCCATCATCATAGCGGTGGCCCATGAGGAATATGTAACCGCAGGCTTGCCGGCGTTTGTCGCTCGGCTAAAAAACCAACAGGGAGTTGTCATGGACGTGAAGTCCATATTCAATCCTGAAAAGTTGCCAATGGGGGTGAGGTATTGGAGCCTGTAGCAAGCGCATACGAAGTATTGCAGAAACAATTGCGGCATTCGCCCCGAAAGTGGCTTGTGACCGGAGTAGCCGGATTTATTGGATCCAATCTGTTGGAAAATCTGTTGTTGATGGACCAGATTGTTGTCGGCGTTGATAATTTTTCAACCGGCTTTCAGGAAAATATCGAAGATGTCCTGTCGAAGGTCGCTCCGGGACAGGCCGCCCGATTTTCCCTGATCACGGGGGACATTCGAGATGATTCTCTCTGCAGGCAAGCTTGTCAGGGTATCGATATTGTGCTGCAGGAGGCGGCCCTGGGGTCTGTATCAAGATCCGTCGCCGATCCGGCGACGACTAACCAGAATAATGTCGACGGCTTTTTGAATATGTTGATCGCCGCCCGGGATGCAAAGGTAGCGAGATTTGTCTTCGCCTCCTCCAGTTCCGTATACGGGGACTGCACCGATCTTCCAAAAATTGAGGATCATATTGGAAAGCCACTTTCACCCTACGCGGTCACAAAATATTTGAATGAGTTATATGCAGGCGTTTTTGGCCGACTTTATGATTTTTCCTGTATCGGGCTGCGGTATTTCAATGTTTTTGGCCGGCGCCAAAACCCCAATGGCGCTTATGCCGCAGTCATTCCAAAATGGTTTAATAGCTTAATCCGGCGGGAAAAAACTTTCATCAACGGAGACGGAGCAACCAGCCGTGATTTTTGCTTTATCGATAATGTGGTCCAGGCGAACCTGCTGGCCGGTTGCACCGACAATCCGGCAGCAATCGGCCAAGTTTACAACATCGCCTGCGGTGAACGGACAACGCTCAACGAATTGCATTCCATGATCCGAAAGCTGCTGGAAAACGCTAACCCGGATTATCTTTTCACAGAACCGGAGTATCGGGAGTTTCTGCCCGGCGATGTACGACATTCCCATGCCGATATTGAAAAGGCCGTTCAGTTGCTTGGTTATTGTCCGACGCATATGGTTCAGGAAGGTTTGGCAAAAACCGCCGCGTGGTATTTGCAACACGGAACGGGTTGCCCCAAATGAATTGATTGGGGGGTCTTCGATGGCTAGAATTCTGGTGATTGGCGGAAATGTCCATTCCCTGGTCCTGTTTCGCGGCGATATGATTCAACAAATGGTGGAGGACGGGAATGAGGTTTTTGCGATGGCGCCGGCGACGGATTTGGAAGGAGAAGCGGCAAACCTATTGACAAAACTTGTGGCGGAGAAGCTTCAAACGCTGGGTGTTCCTTATTTGCCGATTCCGCTGAATCGCACCGGTGTGAACCCTTTAAAAGATTTGCATACGATTTGTTGGCTTAGCCGAAAAATGAATGAAATAGAACCGGATGTCGTGTTGTCCTACACAATGAAACCGGTGATTTACGGTTCGATTGCCGCCCGTATGGCTGGCGTGCGAAACATTTTTTCGATGATTACCGGCCTGGGCTATGTGTTTACCGGTGACTCCCTTCGACAACGGGTGTTGGCGCGGATTGTCATTGTATTGTATAAACTGGCGTTGGGGTTCAATAAAAAGATCTATTTTATGAATCCGGATGATTATAACCTGTTTCGGCAGTTGAAAATTGTACCTGACGGGAAAAAGACGGTGATGATTAATGGTTCCGGAGTCAATGTGGAGCGTTATTCATTTAAGCCGCCGCAAACGGAGACGTTTATTTTCCTGATCATTGCCCGATTGCTTTGGGATAAGGGGGTTGGCGAGTTTGTCAGTGCGGCCCGGTTGTTGAAGGAAAAATATCCGGAAGTTCGCTGGCAAATCGTCGGTCCGTTTGACAATAATCCCAGCGCCATCCATCGGGAGGATGTGGCGAAGTGGCAGGCGGAAGGCTTGATAGAGTATATGGGGGCAACGGAGGATGTCCGTCCCTATCTGGAAAAGGCGAGTGTTTATGTGTTGCCGTCTTATCGTGAAGGGACGCCGCGATCCGTATTGGAAGCCATGGCAATGGGGCGTCCGGTTATTACGACAGATGCCCCGGGCTGCAGGGAGACCGTGATCGACGGGGTTAATGGTTTTTTGGTTCCGGTGCGTGACAAGGTCGCGTTAGCCGCGGCCATGGAAAAATTTATCATTGATAAAGAGCTTATGGCGGAAATGGGCAGAAAGGGACGGGAGATTGCGGAATCCCGCTATGATGTTCATAAAGTCAATCTTTCCATATTGCGACCGATGGAGTTGGATCAATTTCACGACAAAAGAAATGTTGCCCAGTGGAGTCCGGTCTCCAAATCATCCAAGGCTTGATTGAGGCGGTGAGGTTCCTGTGAAACGGATGTTTGACCTGGTCGCTTCCGCGACACTGTTGATCTTTCTGTTACCCGTACTGGCCGTTATTGCCGTTTTGGTTCGGTGGCGGCTCGGTTCTCCTGTAATTTTCAGAGCGATTCGTCCCGGTCTGCATGGCAAGCCGTTTTGCATGTATAAGTTTCGGACCATGACGAATGCCCGTGATAAAGCAGGGCGTCTATTGCCGGATAAGGAAAGAATCAATCGATTGGGCGAGCTGTTGAGACGGTCGAGTTTGGATGAATTGCCTCAATTGGTAAATGTGATCAAAGGAGAAATGAGTCTGGTTGGCCCCCGGCCACTGGCGATGGAATATCTGCCGCTTTACAATATGGAACAAGCTCGGCGGCATCACGTCAAACCCGGGATTACCGGCTGGGCCCAGGTCAATGGGCGAGCCACGATTTCCTGGACCGAAAAGTTCAAATTGGATGTTTGGTATGTAGATAATCATTCCTTTTCGATCGATATGTTGATCTTGTTTCTGACGGTGAAGAATGTAGTTTTTCAACACGGCGTGTGCAACACTGGCGAAACAAAGTATGGCAATTTTTTGGGATCAAATTATAAGGATGGATGAGAAATGTTTATCACGGCAGGGGATATTCGGTTGCGTCGGCCTGAACCCAAGGATGTGGACGAATTATATAGCTATCGTAATGACCCCGGAATTGTTGGCGCGTTATGCGGGTTTTCTAAAGGATACTCCCGGGCGGATATGTTGGATTGGGTCGAACGGCAACGCAAAAATCAGCAGGACCTTGTTTGGGTGATTGCTGATGCGGAAGACCGTTGCATTGGTCACTGCGGGTTATACAACATCGATTTCAGTGTTGGTACGGCTGAAGTCGCAATATGTATCGGCAAGGCTGATTTTCGAAAGGGGCAAAGCCGGGCCATTATGGAGGCGCTAAAAGAATATGGCTTTGGCTATCTGAATCTGCGGAAGATTCGGGGTGAAGTGCTTGGTACGAACAAATTGGCGATCAATTTCAACAAAAAATGCGGCATGAAAGAAGAAGGCATATTGCGCGAAGAGGAATATAGAGACGGACAGTATGTTGACGTGCATGTTTTTGGGTTGTACCGAAGGGACTGGAAGCCGATCTTGCCGGGAACTGACGAAAGTGGCCGAGTTTGTGAAACGAGGGGATGATCTTTTTGCTGATTGACAACGTCGTCCAGCTGCGGCGGCCTGAACCGGAAGATATTGAAGCGATGTATGACTACCGCAATGATCCTCGGATTGTCGCAACAATGGGGATGACTTCCCGCGGATTTGCCCGTGCCGACGTTGCCGAATGGATTGACTCCCATCGAAAGAATAGGGATGATCTCGTTTGGACGATTGCCGATTTGAATGATCGGTGTATTGGCCACTGTGGACTATACAAGATTAATCCCCGAAACGGAGTTGCGGTGATCGGTATTTGCATTGGCGATGTTGGCCTTTGGGGCAAGGGGATCGGGACAACCGTAATTGATGGCGTGGTTACGTATGCCTTTCAACAAATGAATCTCCGGAAAATCAAGGCGGAAGTGCTCGCGACAAACATTTCAGCACGGAAGTTGTTCGATAAACTCGGTTTCAAGACTGAGGCGATTTTGCGGGAATACAAATATCGAAACGGACAATATCTGGATTTTCATGTTTTGAGTGTATTTAGAAATGAGTGGGCACAACGGTGCGAACAATGGCAGCCAGAATAAAACCCTGGGAAGCTGGCAGCGAATTTCACTGGATGCCGCTGGCGCATGGTTCACGCAAACCCTATTATTTAACGGCGGCAAATCTCTATTCATGCGGCCGGTCGGCATTGGCGGGAATCCTTCAATACGGCAGGGAAGTTTTGGGTTGGAAACGTTTGTGGATTCCTTCCTATTACTGTCCGGAAGTTGTTGAGACGATATTCGCCACAGGAATTTCAGCAGAATTTTACTTTGACTCTCCAATGGATCAGGTTGTCGTTCCAAGGGATATTCTTCCTGGCGATGCAATCCTAATTGTCAATTTTTTTGGCGTGAAAAGTCGGGAAGAGTATGAGGAAATTTTTCGATTGGAGATTCCGGTAATCGAAGATCATAGTCATGATCCCTGGAGTCTTTGGGTAATGCAAAGCCAGGCCAGTTATCTGACTGCTTCGCTAAGGAAAACATTGCCAATTCCGGATGGCGGCGCGACTTGGTCGAATATCGGGTCGCATCTCCCGCCTCAACCAGCGCAGAAAGGTCAATCGAGCAACGTACCCGTTGAAAAAATTGAAGCAATGCTACTTAAAACCTTATATTTAGCCGGAAAGATTTCGGATAAGGAACGGTATCTCGAACTATTCAATTCCGCTAAACATAATCTTTGCCTTTCAACGGTTGATCAGCAGTGTGGCGAAGAACCGATCAGCGAACTTTCCAAAGGGATTTTGACCTCGTTTCCCTGGCGAGGTTGGCGCGCAAAACGGTTAGCGAATTACCGGCGTTTGCGACAACAGGTTCTGGAAAAATCGGGGATGAAAATATTGGAATCCAATGACCGGGATGTATGTCCTTTTATGATGACGGTGTTGTTTTCTACCCGAAAAAAACGGGATCAGATGAAAAAGAGATTAATTAAAAATTCCATTTATCCTGCCATAATTTGGCCGATTGAAGAAAGTCATGCTTGGGCAAGCGAACGGGCAAAAATATTGTCAGGGCAAATACTGTCCATTCACTGCGACGGCAGATACTCTCTGACCGATATGGACAAAATCGCTGCGATATTCAACCAAGGCATCGTTCCATAAATTGAACCAACAAGGATGGGAATTATGGAATTTTTTAAAATGCTGGACGCTTCCAACAGGGAGGAATATGAAACTTGGCTGCAGGTTTGGTCAGAGTGGCCGGCGCGCGAAGTGTTCGCGCACCCGGAATATGTCAATCTGTTTGCCAGAAAATGTGATCGTTCGGTATGCGCCGTTCAGAAAAAAAGCGATGGATTGATCATCATGCCGATGATTATGCGACCAATTTCGGCGGAAATTTGGGCGGACGAGGAAAACCAGTCGTATGATATGGTTGCGCCTTATGGCTATGGTGGACCGTATGTGTCAGGGCAATATAACTTGCAAGAATTTTGGCGCCACTTCCTGCGATGGGCGACTGAGAGAGGAATTATCGCCGCGTTTTTTCGCTTTTCTCCGTTTGCGGCCGATATTTCCGGATTAATTGATTCAGTGGATGTTACCGGCGGAAATGTGATCCGGTCTCTGACCGAAGGAAAGGATGGAATCTGGAACGATTACAAGCATGCGGTTCGAACTTGTGTCCGATCGGCAGAAATGAACGAGGTTACAGTGGAATTTGATGAAACGGAAGAGCGATTGCCAAGTTTTATTCGCCTATATTACCAAACAATGCAACGATGCCATGCGGATCGGCAATATTTTTTCCCAGTGGAATTTTTTCATCGAATCGTTGCGAATTTGCGGGGACAGTATTTCTTTGCCTTTGCAATGTTTCAGGGGAAAGAGATTGCCGGGAAATTGGTTTTGTATTCGCAAGAACATCTGTATCCGTTTCTCGGCGGAGCTGATGAACGATTTTTCAACTTAAATCCGAATCAACTTTTGGACACCAGGATTTTTTACTGGGGAGTTGAAAACGGGAAAAAAAGTTGTGTTCTGGGTGGCGGTTATGACGGATACGATGGTGTTTTTCAGTATAAAAAAAAATTTGCTCCAACTGGTGTTGTCCCTTTTTCAGTAGGGAAACACATTCTTGATCCCACTGAATACAGAAAAATGTATGCAAAACGGCAAGAATATGAAATGAAACAGGGGCGGAATTGGAACAATGAAGGGATCTTCTTTCCCGAGTACCGGTCAAAAAGCGATTGATACAGGAATGTGGACCGTCGATGGAGGCTGTGCAAATATGTTTAAGATTTTGGATGCCGCCGATCATAATGATTATTCAAAATGGCTTCGGATATGGGAGAGTTGGCCATTACGAGAAGTCTTCGCGCATCCGGAGTATGTTAAGCTGTTCGCGCGAGGATGTGATCGCGCCGTGTGCGCGGTTCAGGAGAATGCCGACGGAATGATTCTTCTGCCGTTGATTTTGCGTCCATTAGCAGCGGAACCTTGGGCGGGAAAAGATACTCCATATTTTGATGCAGTTGCGCCCTATGGCTTTGGCGGTCCATTTATCAACGGGCGATACGACATGGAGGAGTTTGGACGTCATTTCAAGGCTTGGGCGCAAAACGTCGGAATTGTGTCCGCGTTTTTCCGGTTGTCGCCATTTGCCGCAGATATTAGGAATATGGTCGATACCGTGGATGTGAGCGGCGGCAACGTGATCCGATCGCTATCGGAGGGGTATGACGAGATTTGGCGGGATTATAAACAACTGGTCCGCACTCATGTCAAAAAAGCAACCCAAAGCGGGGTAACCGCGGAGTTCGATGAAACCGGCGATAGCTTGCCGGCCTTTATCCGCTTGTATTACCGGACGATGCAACGATGCCATGCAGCGCAGCAATACTATTTTTCTGCAGATTTTTTCCGAAAAATCACAACGCGTCTGAAGGGGCAGTACTTCCTTGCCAAGGCCAAGTATAAAGAGGAAGTGATCGCAGCGTACATTGTGCTGGTATCGCAGGAAAGCATTTATTATTATCTTGCCGGATCGAATGAAAATTTCTTTCACCTCAGACCCAATCAGTTTTTAACCAATGCCGTATTCCAATGGGGGATCGACCACGGAAAGAAATGGTGTATTCTAGGGGGCGGATATGAGGGGTATGATGGTGTGTTTCAATATAAAAAAGCGTTTGCACCCGCAGGAGTAGTTCCCTTTTTGGTTGGCAAACACATTTATTATCCGTCGGAGTATCAAGATTTCTGTGAAAAGCGAAAAGCGCATGATCTTCAAAATGGATTGAGCTGGATTACCAATGATTCCTTTTTCCCAGCCTATCGAACTAAGAATGATTGAAGCATGACGACTGAGATACAGGTGACGAAGAATTAAAAAAGGAGTGAGCCTTCATGGCAATTCCGCAAAAACGTATCTGTCTTTCGCCGCCCCATATGAGCGGTTTCGAGCAGGAATATGTGTCGGATGCTTTTGCGTCAAACTGGATTGCTCCGTTGGGTCCCCACGTGGATGCCTTTGAAGCCGGAATTGCCAAGTATGTCGGGTGCAAGGCGGCAGCAGCCCTGTGTTCAGGAACTGCGGCCATTCATCTGGCATTGAAATGCGCCGGTGTTCAAAAAGGCGACTGGGTATTTTGTTCCTCATTGACCTTCGCGGCGTCCGCCAATCCGATTCTGTATGAAGGAGCCCGGCCGGTCTTCATTGATTCGGAACCCGAGTCATGGAACATGTCGCCCATCGCCTTGCGCAAGGCGATGGCGGATGCAAAAAGAGAGTGCAGACTTCCCAAAGCGGTGATTATTGTCAATTTGTATGGGCAAAGCGCCGATATGGATAAGTTGTTGCCAATCTGTGAAAGATATTGCGTTCCCGTTATTGAAGATGCGGCGGAATCCCTTGGCGCGACCTATCGGGGCAAAGCCAGCGGCACTTTTGGCAAATACGGCATGTTCTCTTTCAATGGCAATAAAATCATCACGACCTCGGGCGGCGGCATGCTCATATCGGACGATGTCGAGGCGATACAGAAAGCCCGGTTCTGGGCAACCCAGGCGCGTGACCCGGCCCGGCATTACCAGCACAGCGAGATTGGCTACAACTATCGCTTGAGTAATATCGCGGCGGCGATTGGCCGGGGACAGTTGTGCGTATTGCCAGATCGCATAAAAAAAAGGCGCAAAATATTTGCGCGGTATTTTTCAGAACTGGAACGATATGATGGGCTTGAATTTATGCCTGAAGCCCCGTATGGACAGTGTAATCGCTGGTTGACAACGATGACGATCGATCCGGCCCGATCAAAAGTAACCGTCAACGAGGTGATGGATGCTTTGGCGGAAGAAGATATCGAATCCCGGCCTGTCTGGAAACCGTTGCACCTCCAACCGATTTTCGCCACATATCCTTACTATGCGCATGGCACGACGGAGAGTGTGTCGGACCGATTGTTTGAGCAGGGGATCTGTTTGCCGTCTGGCAGCAACATGACCGAAGAAGAGCAAGCGAGGGTGATCAAGGTGATTCAGGACTGCCTTGGGCATCGCGAGGCAAGTTCCGTCGGATTTTTCTACGGCTCAAAGGGCGGAAACAGCCATTGGCTCAATAATGAGGCCGTTTTAGGCAATACATCGACAAATTGACAACCATAACAAGATTCTTCTTTCCACATTACAGTTGCGGAAAAAAACAATTTTCCCAGGGAAGTTTCCAGCTCCAATCCTATTTGTTGCTGCAATTCCAGGAATGAATCGGTCTGAATTGTCAATCCTTCCGGAGAAATTTGCGAAGCTAGAACCTGGTTGCGAATATCAGGCTGATTTTTGGTGAACAAAATAGCAGGCAGGGATTTTTTCACTCTCGACCGACCTTCTTTTTTCCTTAATAAATGCGATATGCTTGCTCAAGCATAATACATTTTATTTATCATACCATATTGGGAATCAAGTTTGAAGAAAATGGAGGATTGATTCATATGCCGGACCGATCCCGGCCGTTAAGAATTTTGCATATCGTGGGACGCATGAACCGGGGCGGCGTGGAAACTTGGCTGATGAATCTGCTGCGAACGGTAAGTCGGGATTCCTGGCAAATGGATTTTTTAGTCGGCGATCCCACACCGGCTGACTATGATGAAGAGATTCGGCAACGTGGCGCCCGAATATTCCCGTGTTCGCTCCAGAATCCTTTTCTGTACATTTTTCGCTTGATCGGCATTTTGCGGAAGTTTGGTCCTTATGATGCGATTCACAGCCATGTGCATCATTTTAGCGGAATAACCCTGCTGATCGCCTATTGGGCGGGAATTCCCGTACGAATTGCCCATAGCCATAGTGACACGGCGGGCTTGGACTCCAAAGCGGATTGGCGGCGCAGGCTCTATCTGACATTAATGAAAAAATTGATTGACCGCTATGCGACGGTGGGCATGGCAGTGAGCCGGGAAGCTGCAACGGCTCTTTCCAACGGGAATGCATCCCGCCTGACATGGCAAGTCCGACATTGCGGAATCAATCTTGCGGATTATAGCCATCCCGTTGATCGGGAAGCGTTGCGGCAAGAATGGGGAATTCCCCGAACTTCGTTTGTGATCGGGCATGTGGGGAGCTTTACTTTGGTAAAAAACCATAGATTCATTTTGCAGGTGGCGCAGGAAGTGTTCCGACGGAAACCGGACAGTAGATTGGTGCTTGTCGGGGATGGACGCTTGCGTATCGATATCGAGAATCAGGCAATGAGGCTTGGCATTGTGGACAGAATTGTATTTACGGGCAAGCGGGCGGATGTTCCCAATTTGATGGGAATGATGGATGTGTTTTTATTCCCGTCTTTATATGAAGGACTCGGACTCGCTGTGATTGAAGCCCAATCTGCGGGACTGCCGATTTTAATTGCTGATTCTGTGCCCAAAGAGACGGAAGTGGTATCAGACTTATTTGTCTGGATGCCGCTTTCTCAACCGCCAGAGCTTTGGGCCGAAAAATGTTTGCAGATGGTTGAACTAAAAGAAAATATTGCTCATTTGAAACCGCGCCGAATTCTTGAAGAATCTTCCTTCAACATTGCTACCAACTGGCATGACCTGGATCGATTCTATTCCGGTAGAAGCGCCTGATACGCGACAGGAAAGGGAAATGAAGGCGGGGGAGAATTCGTATGAAAAAATTGATCATTGTCGGCGCAGGCGGATGGGGCAGAGTTGTTCGTCAATGGGCTCTGGATATTCAAAGCCAGTCGGCCAGATGGGAATCGATCCGGTTTTTGGATGATAATCCGGTTGTTCTTGACGGATTTGGTTTGCGTGACAGCCTGATCGGGACGATTCGTGATTATCAACCGACGGAAGAGGACGAAGTGATCTGTGGAATTGGCGATCCGGCAATAAAATTAAGCATTTGCGAGCAGTTGCGAAGAAAAGGAGCCGAGTTTACCAATATCATTCATCCGAATGCCTTGGTTACGGAGTACGGTGAATTTGGTTCCGGGATCATCGTTAGTCCTTTTGCAGCGGTTGTCGTTACAACACTGATTGGGGATTTTGTTACGGTCAACGCGTTTTCGGTTATTGGACATGATTCGACGGTGGAACGCGGATGCACCTTAAGCGCCCATTGCGATATCATGGCAAATGTTCATTTGGAAGAAGGCGTGTTTATGGGAAGCGGCTCCAGAATCCTGCCGAATCTGCGTGTCGGACGGAATGCCAAGGTTGGGGCAGGATCCGTAGTGGTCAGAAATGTTCCGGCGGGAGCGACGGTTTTCGGCAACCCGGCGAAAATAATCAGTTGAAATTGCGAAAGGTGTGAATCAAGATGCTGCAGGCGGATTTCATTCAAAAAGTTAAAACCTGTCTTTTTGAAGAACGTAGGGATGTCGATGCGGCTACTGTGTTAAGCGACTTGGAGGGGTGGGATTCGTTGGGCAGATTAAGTATTGTCGTTTTGCTCCATGATGAATTTTCCTTGGCAGTGGATACCAAAACATTGCGCGCTTGTGAAACAATCCGGGATCTGATGGAGCTTGTGAAAGAAAAACTGGATAATTAATCGAGCGGAAGGTGTGACGATGAGAAATTCTGTTTTGGCATTCTTGTCCCAGACGGTAAAACGCCATGGCAATAAAGCGGCCATTATTGATCGCGAACGGACGATTTCATTTCAGGAACTGGATTTTGCCGCAAAGCGGTTGGCAACGGTCTTGAGCAGGCACGTTTCTGATGTCCGGCAACCCATAGCTGTTCTGACGCCCAAGGGAATGGGCAGCATAATTTCCTTTTTGGCGATTTTGTACAGCGGCAATTTCTATGCGCCATTGGATGAAAATATGCCGCCGGCGCGACTAACAAGCATTCTAAACAACTTGCGGCCAAGCTGTCTCATTGCGGATAAAATTTACCAACCATTGCTGATGGCGGCGGGATTTTCACCGGAGGGCATTGTTTTTGTCGGGGACGCCTATGATGAAACAATAAAAATCGACGAAACCGAACTGTTGAATCGGCTAAACCAAATCATCGACACCGACCCGGTGTATACGATTTATACGTCGGGATCGACCGGAGTTCCTAAAGGGGTGACTGTCCCTCATCGCGGTGTCATCGACTACATCGACTGGGCCATGGAATGCTTTCGGATCGATGAAACCGCGATCATCGGCAATCAGTCGCCATTTTACTTTGACAATTCGACGCTGGATATTTATCTGTGCCTGGCTACCGGGGCTACCCTGGTGATTATCCCCAAAACTCACTTTGCCTTTCCGTTACGGTTGATGGAATATGTCCGCGAAATGAAAATAAATTTCATATTCTGGGTTCCTTCCGTCTTAATCACAGTAGCGAATTTAAAAATCCTGGAAAAAACACCGCCGGCAATGCTGCAACGGATTTTTTTCGCCGGGGAAGTAATGCCGAATAAACAGCTGAATTATTGGCGAACCTACTATCCGCAGGCGCAATTCGTAAATCTTTACGGGCCCACGGAAATTACGGTGGATTGTACCTATTACGTTGTGAACCGCCCATTTCAGGATCATGAACCATTACCGATCGGGTACCCTTGCCGAAATACTGATATTTTGATCCTGACCGAAGATAATAAAGCAGCGGGAATGAATGAAACCGGTGAGTTGTGCGTTCGCGGCAGCTCGTTGGCGCTGGGGTATTGGGATGATCCGGAAAAGACAAATAGAGCATTCGTTCAAAATCCGCTGCAGGACAAGTATCCGGAACGAATTTACCGAACCGGCGACTTGGTTTATTGCAATGAAGTCGGCGAAATCATCTTTTTAGGGCGGAAGGATAATCAGATCAAACACATGGGACATCGGATCGAATTGGGCGAAATCGAAACTGTGGTTCAGAGCTTGGCGCAAGTCGATCATGCCTGCGTAGTATATGACCGGGTCAATGAAGAAATTGCCTTGTTTTATCAATCCGCCCTGGCGCTCGACCCGATGGAGGTGCGAAAACAGTTGGCGGATGTGTTGCCCAAGTATATGATTCCCGCCAAAGTGAAAAAAATGGCAACTTTGCCGTTGAACGCAAACGGCAAGATTGACCGAACGGTTTTGCTTGAATCTTGCCATCCTGTAACCAGCCTGGAGGTGAAGTGTTGTGAAAAGTAAGAATGTAATCGTAATCGGTTCGGGCAAGGTCGCCGCCGGTTGCATCGGAATCCTGGCTTCCAAAGCGGCGGCGGTTTCTGTCATTGAAACGGAGCAACAAGCGCTGTCCTGTGTCCGCATGGTAAGCAATAACTTGAAACTGTCCTACCGCAGTATGACTGATTATAAGCAATTAACCGGGTACTTGAAAGCAATCCGAAAGAATACGTTGGTTATCAGCGCCAATAATAACTATCTTTTTCCTGCGGAGATTTTGGGCAAACACAATCTTTGCATAGTCAACTTTCATAATGCTTTGCTACCGGCCTACCCCGGCCGGAATGCACCGACTTGGGTCATATTTGACGGAGAAGAAAAGACTGGCGTAACTTGGCATTTCGTTGGCAACGGGGTGGATACCGGCGATGTTTTAGCGCAACGCAGCATTGCTATTGGACCGGATGTTACGGCGCTGGAATTGGTCCGGTCATGCATGGAGGAGGGAATTCAGTCTTTTGACGCGATTTGCGATGGATTGCTGAAAGGAGAGATTGAGCCGCAACAGCAAGATCTGTCCTTGCGGAGAAATTATCACCGTTCGTGGGAGGTGCCCAATCAAGGGTTTTTGGATATGTCCTGGCCATTGACAAAAGCGCATTCGTTCCTACGGTCGCTTGATTACGGGCGGATTCCTGTATTGCCCCTGCCGCGCGTGTTTTGGGCGGGTAAAACCTATGTGGTCAAAAAGTATCAGCTGCTGAACAGTTTGCCCGGAAAGCATGGCATGGTTTTTCGAAAAGGACAGATGGTGATTCAGGACGGGGAAAAAACATTAATCATGGAATTGGAAAGGAGAATGGAGTATGAGCCGTGTCGAAACCATTTTGCAGGAATTGAAACCCGAACTCAATTTGCAGCAAACTGACAATTACGTTGAAACAGGGATTCTTGACTCGTTTGATATCATCATGCTGGTCTCGACATTGGATGAAACGTTCCAAATTCGGATTGATGGCGCCGATATCATTCCCGAAAACTTCAACAGTCTGGACGCCATTAAAAATTTGGTCGGAAAGTATTGTGTAATCCAATGAATCTGTCATTTAACAACAAAAAAATTACCGGGATACTAACCATTCTGCCCCGTCAGGAATCCCGTTTTGAAGATGAATTGGGAAATTATAATTTCCCGCCGGAAAAATCAATGCGCCTGAAAAAAATCATGGGCTATGATCGCCATCGTCTGGTTGATGGCGGAACTTGCGTTTCCGATCTGAGCATTTATGGGTTGCGGCATCTGTTTGAGAAAGGATTGTTGCAGCGGGACGAAATCGACGCGTTGATTCTGGTCACGCAAACTCCGGATTATCTGATGCCGCCTACAAGCAGTGTGATCCACGGAAAATTGAATCTTAAGCAAGATATGCTATGCATGGATATCAACCAGGGTTGCGCTGGATTCTTGGCTGGTCTGGTTGAGGCGTTTCTGTTGCTGGATCAGGAATCGATCCGCAAAGTGGTCATTGTGAATGCCGATATCCTGAGCCGGAAAACCTCTCCGCATGATCGGAACAGTTTCCCGCTGATCGGCGACGCGGCGGCGGTTACCATCGTGGAACGGGGGGAATCATCGGAACCAATCTATGCCGACTGGAAAGTGGATGGAAGCCGGAACGCTGCATTGATGGTTCCCGCTGGCGGAATGAAGTTGCCTTCCAGTCCGGAGACTTCGATTTTAACGGATTCCGGCGATGGCAACATGCGCAGTCAGGATCATTTGGTGATGGACGGAACGGGTGTCTTCAATTTTGTCCAGACAGAAGTGCCGGTGATGATTGAACAGTTGCTTGAACGAGCCGGAATTGCAACGAATGACATTGATTTCTTCATGTTCCATCAGCCGAATCGATTCATGATCGAGAAACTGGCGGATCGGCTGAATGTTCCCTACAACAAAATGCCCGGCAATATCGTAGAGAACTTTGGCAATGCCAGTGGAGTTACCATACCGACGAACTTAACCTTCAATTTAGGGAACGATCTGTTGGAAAATACCTATAAAATCTGTTTGGCCGGCTTTGGCACAGGATTGACATGGAGCTCGATGGTGATGAATATTGGCGGATTGTCTTTTTGTCATATGATCGACTATTGAACTGGGCGATTACTGAAAAGCAGTCGGGGAGTGGAAGCGATGAAACGATCGTCTTCGCGTGTACGAGAAAAAATAGCGGCAGTTGCACTTCGGATTTTGTTGGTCTTGCCACTGTTGCTTTTTCTAACTTTTCCCGGCGCATTACCGAGTGTCGCAGCGGCCGAAGATACCTACCTGGTTTCAAAGGTCGAGATTCGCGGTAACTTTTTGTTCGCTGAAGAAACTTTGCAAAAGGCGATTCAAGAATATCTCGGTCCCCGCAAAACAGTCCGCGATCTGGAAAGTATTCAGAATGCGATATTTTCCAGCTATAAACAGGCCGGCTACACATTGGTGAGCATTGCCATTGCCGGCCCGCCCGACAGGGACGGTTTATTGACGGTGATTGTTAAGGAAGATATTCTGCGCAGTGTAAAAGTGACCGGCAACAAATATTTGAAAGAAGAACACATCCGTCAGTCGCTGCCGGCGCTAAAAACCGGACACGCAATCAATACGAAAGCGTTGGATCGACAGGTGTTGGTGGCTAATGAGAATCCGTCGCGCGTCATCCGCGTCGCTTTGCAAACGATTGATGTGGGGGTATTCGATGCGATCGTTACCGTAAAGGAAGGAAAGTTTATCACCAATTCGCTCACGCTGGACAATACAGGCATGGGATACAAAGGAGAAGATAATCAAGATCCCCTACGGATGCACTATCGGTTCGTTCATTCCGGGCTCGGCGCACGGCGGGACGCGACCGGCGTTCTGATTTATAGCCGTTCCCCCCGCAACACCGTGCAACAGTATCTGGCCTACTATCAGCAACCCATTTCTTCCTGGGGAAACAGCTGGTATGCCATGGCGGCGTACTCCAATAGCAAAACCGGCTTGTCGGATAGTGGCTACGGAGTGTTCAATGTTGCCGGCTCAGGACAGTTTTACAGCTTGCATTATGTTCATCCCCTGCACCGTAATTTGAACAGCAAACTGGCTCTGGATGTCGGATTGGAGTTTCACAACTCCGTTGACAATACCACTATATATGACATTGATGTGGGGCCGGATGTGAATTCTCTGCCGTTAAGCATAACCGGGTTGTATAGTTGGCAGGGGACCCGCGATTCCGCATCGGCTGCCGTCACTTACATCCGGAATTTACCAGGAGGATATCTCAACGATAATGATGCCTATAGCAGGGTCCGTCCTTACGCGACGGCCCAATATCAACTTTGGCGGGGGAATCTGTCGTACATTCATCATTTCCGCAAGGGCTGGATATTTCACACACGAGTCGATTGGCAATACACAACGCAACCACTGATTCCTGATGAACAAATCGGCCTGGGAGGGGCGCGATCCATCAGGGGCTTTAGAGAGCGGGAGGCCCTGGGCGACAAAGGGGTCACTGCCAGTTTTGAGTTGTATACTCCGCCGGTAACTCCCGGACTGCGATTTGTTGTATTTTATGATGCTGGGCAATTTTGGAACTATACCCTCGACGAAAATAGCTTGTTTGGCAGCCCTTCATTTTCCTGTATCGGCCCGACCACCCTTTCCAGCGCCGGGGTTGGCCTGCGGTGGACAATCAACCGCTGGTTGTCTTTTAATGCGGACTATGCGTACGTGATCAAAGGATACATAACCGCGCAGCACGAAAGCAGGCTGCACTTTGAATTGACGGCGACTTTTTGACTTGTGGCCTGATGACGCGGCGTATATCCAAGGTCTCTAATTCTTGCAGGAAGTGCCCTTCATTATCGAAAGTAATGTTCTAAATTAGCGGGAAAACGATCGGCAAAAACTACATTAAGTCTAGGCATTTCACGGCGTTCGCCGTGATTTTTTTTTGCAGTGGTCCTAGTGAAGAACGGGACTTACCGCTCATCGGAAATGAGAATTCCGCATCAAGAAATGAAGCGGCCCATCACTTAGAATAAAGTCAACAAAAGATAAATTATCAACACGCAAGATAGTGCAAAGTAAAACAGGGGAGGCGGGTACAAAAAGATGATTTGTCCTGGCGAAAAAAACAAATTGCAAAATAAAAATGAAAGAGGGGTTAACTCAGTGACAGTTTCTGTGAACAAACCAAAAGCGAAAGTTATGAAACAGGTATTCGGGGTGACACTGGCATTAGGGCTCCAGATGTTTTCCACCGGAATGTTGGGAGCGGAACAACCGCAAAATTTCCTGACTGGCTTTAGCAAAGCCGAAGCGGCAACGGTGGTGGACGTCAGAACATTTGGCGCCAAAGGAAACGGCGCGACGAACGACACCGCCGCCATCCAGAAGGCGATCAATTCACTGGGGAGCGTCGGTGGCACCGTGGTGATTCCGCCGGGAACTTATGGCATCGACGCGGTGACTAGCTTGCAGCTAAAGAACAACATAACTTTACAGATGTCGCCTACGACCATCCTCGGCGTTATTCCCAATTCGGCGGCCCGATATGCAGTGCTCAATATTGGCGGCGTCAATAACGTCAATGTCAACAGCGGCGTTCTGTGGGGCGACCGACTGACCCACAAGGGGACGACTGGCGAGCACGGCTTCGGTGTCGCAATCCTTGGTTCCAGCAATGTTACCATCACCGGAACGGCTTCCAACAACATGTGGGGCGACGGATTTTACATCGGCAACGGGCCGACCTTTGGCAGCCTGCAAAAGCGCTCGACGAACGTCAAACTGATCGACGTCACCGCCGACAACAACCGTCGGCAGGGGATCTCCATAACTAGCGGCAAAGACATCTCCATCGTACGGGCCAAATTGACCAATACGAATGGCATTGCTCCTTCCGCCGGGATTGATGTGGAACCGAACAGCAAAAACGATATTCTGCAAAACATCTCGATTACGGATACGTACACTGCCAACAACCAAGGCGCCGGCATCGCGCTGAGTCTCGGCGCAATTCTGGGAACAACCACTCCCGTCAGCATTACGGTAACCAATCACACGGATAATGGCAGTAAACAGGGCATGAACATTTCTGGTGGACAGGGAATTATTCCGGGAACGGTTCGCGTAGACAACCCGACCTGGATGAATTCGAAGACAAACGCGTTGGCCGTTGTGGGCACTGATTATCGCGGCTTCAGCACCACCGTCAACAATGCAAAAGTCGTCAATGCCAACACCAGCGCCAAAGGAGCAGCTATTGCGGTATATAACTATAGCACGGCAGTTCAGCTGGGCAACGTGGCGATAAACTACGCCAACATCAGCGACACCCGGACGACCAAGATGACGACCGCCGCCTTCTATGCGGGAACCACGGTGTCCGCGAAACCCATGCAAAACGTTACAATCGTCAAGCCGATTCTCAATGGAATTAAGCTCGGCAACGTCACGACCGCAAAAGTCACTTATTAAGCGGAGTCTTCCCCACTAAGAAAATATGACCAATAGGAAAAGCTGCCAACGCAATGCAATGTTGGCAGCTTTTCCTATTGGTCAGCAAATTGGTGTCGAGAAAATTTGTTTGAAATTTTCGATAAACTTGAATTTTTGAGCGCTGGTGAAAGTTTATCCAGATACTGTGAAAAAAATATGTTGTTATAATAAACCTCGTGGGAAAAAGCCAAAGATGAACAAACCGCCCATGCAGATTCTTCGAAGAATAAGACATGCAGTTTGACGGTACAGTAGACAGAAATACAAGAAAGAAGGTGAAAATGATTGGCAAGAGGAATGGAAAAAGTGAAAGGGAGTAAACGAGTATTCGGGGTCGCATTGGCATTGGGGATTCAGATGCTTTCCACGGGAATGTTGGGAGTGGAACAACCACGAAATTTCCTGGCCGGTTTCGGCAAAGCCGAAGCGGCAACGGTGGTAGACGTCAGGACGTTTGGCGCCAAAGGGAACGGCGCAACGAACGATACCACCGCCATCCAGAAGGCGATCAATTCACTGCCGAGCACCGGCGGCACCGTGGTGATTCCGTCCGGAATCTATGGCATCGATGCGGTGACCAGCTTGAAACTCAGAAGCAACGTGACGATTCAGATGTCGCCGACGACCATCCTCGGCGTCATCCCCAACGCGGCGGCCCATTATGAAGTGTTGAGCATTGGCGGCGTCAGCAACGTCAATATCAACAGCGGCGTGCTGTGGGGCGACCGGCTGACCCACAAGGGAACGACAGGAGAGCACGGTTTCGGGGTTGCCATCCTTGGCGCCAGCAATGTTACCGTCACCGGAACGGCTTCCAACAATATGTGGGGCGACGGGTTTTACATCGGCAATGGGCCAACCTTCGGCAGTAGCCTGAAAACGCGCTCGACGAACGTCAAACTGATCGACGTAACCGCCGACAACAACCGTCGGCAGGGGATATCTCTGATCAGCGGCCAAAGCATCTCCGTCGTACGGGCTAAAGTGACCAATACAAATGGCAAGTCTCCTTCCGCCGGGATTGATGTGGAACCAAACAGCAAGACCGATATCCTGCAAAACATTTCGATTGTAGACACGGTTACGGCCAACAACGAAACCGCCGGAATCAGTTTGAGCTTAGGCGCGTTGGCGGGAACGACCAATCCCGTCAGCATTACGCTGACTAATCACACGGATAACGGCAGTAAGCAGGGCATGGTTATTTCTGGAGGATCGGGAATTATTCCAGGCTCCATCATAGTAAACAATCCGACTTGGACAAATTCAAAAACAAACGCTCTGGCCGTTGTTGCCGTCGACTATCGAGGCTTCAGCACCACCATCAACAATCCCAAGGTGATCAATGCCAACACAAGCGCCAAAGGAGCGGCCATTGCGGTATATAACTATAACAGCGCGGTTCAGTTGGGTAATGTAACGATTAATTACCCCGCAATCACTGACAACCGGACGGTCAAAATGACTACTGCTGCTTTCTATGTAGGAACTACGGTATCCTCAAAACCGTTGCAAAACGTTTCGATTGTCAAGCCGATTCTCAATGGGGTGAAAATTGGCAATACAACCACCGCAAAAATTTCCTACTAATCGCACGGGTTCATTTTCAGGCCAATAGCAAAATGATTGCGCCGAGTCCAAGCAAAAAGAAACAGGCGTAGTGGAAGGTGACCGACAACAGGTCACCTTCTTTGCCGTGCAAGCCTGCAGCCGTGGCGGCGATGGAAATGCTCTGCGGCGAGATCAGTTTGCCGATGCAGGCGCCGCTGGTGTTGGCGGCGGCAATCCAAACCGGACTGATTCCCAGCTGTTCGGCGGTTTGTTTTTGCAACAGTCCAAACAGAATATTGGAACTGGTATCGCTACCGGTGATGAAGGTTCCCAAAGCGCCGATCAACGGGGCGAACGCCGGATACAAGGCGCCGGTGGTTTCCGCCAACGTTACGGCGACGGAGCCGATCATGCCGCTGTAGCCAAGAACCTTCGCCATGCTTACGATCGATATAACGGTAATGATGGTTTTACGCAGCTGGAGGACGGTAATGCCGGCGAGTTTCATCAAATCTTTGGAAGAGGCCCCCTGAACAAATCCGGCAAGTATTGCCGCGACAAAGACTAACGTTCCCGGCGTCAAGAACCAGTCAAAAGAGAGCGGTTTTCCGCCCGAACCGTCATAGATCAGACAGTCCATCCGCAATTGACGAAGCGATTCGTTCATGACCGGGAATATCCGACTGGTTCCCAGCACGAAACAGAGCAAGAGAAGATAGGGGAGCCAGGCGATGAATTGCGATCGGACATCGACTTGGTTGCCTGGATTTGAAGATGGGCCCGGGGATGCCGGATCATTCGGAAATGACCAAATTTTTGCAGGCGGCGAAAGCTTGGCCACGAGCAGGATGGCGACCGATGACGCCAACGATGCGGCGATTGCCGGCAATTCCGGTCCGATATACTGCGCGACAAAAAACTGTACGAGGCCAAAACTGGCGCCGGCAAACAGGGTAACGAGCCATACACCGCGTAATCCTCTGAAACTGCCTGTCACCGTGTACACGATGAATAGCGGCACGAGAAAAACAAATGGGGTCAGTTGCACACCAATATCAAAGGAGAGCGCCGGAAGCGGCAGATCGGTTATTTTTGCCAAGGTGGTGACCGGAATGCCGATCACGCCGAAGGCAACGGCAACCGTATTGGCAATAAGACAAATCACCGCCGCACGAAACGGATCAAACCCCAACGCGATCAGAAGAGCCGCAGGAACAGCCACGGCCGTGCCAAACCCGGCTATCGCTTCCATGAAACCGCCGAATCCCCAGGCGATGATCAATGCCTGAATTCTTCGGTCGGATGAACAATGCAGCAATAAATTCTTTATTTGGCCGATGGCTCCGGTATGCAGCGAAAGGTTATAGCTGCAAAAGGCGGCAATGATGACCCAGAGAATCGGGAACAAGGCGAACAAGGCTCCTTCCAGCGCAGCCTTGCCGGCCAGAAGCGCATCCATGTTCCAGACCCGAACGGCAATGATCAGACTCAAAATCAAGCCGACCGGGCAGGCTCTGTGGGCCGGGAACTTGAAAATTCCCAGGCCGACCAATAACCAGAGGATCGGCGCTAATGCCAAGAATGTAAGGTGCAACTCTTGCATCACCTTTCCGTATTTGCGTGTGATTCTCCTGAAAGTTGGTGCGCTGCAAGCCATGCCGTCATTTGTGAAGAAGATAGGGGAGGACCGATCAGATACCCTTGAATCAGGTCACAGTCATATTGTTGCAACAAATCCCGTTGTTCTTTGCTCTCGATTCCTTCCGCAACCACGGAGATTCCCAGACGATGGGCAAGCGAAATAATCGATTCGATAATCATCCGCGTACTTTCTTCCGTACTCATTCGGTTTACGAAGGCTTGGTCAATCTTTAGGGTGTGGATGGGGAGCTGCTGCAGATAGGTCAACGAGGAATATCCTGTGCCGAAATCATCCAGCGCGGTCCGAATCCCCATGGATCGCAAGGCATTCAGTTTTTTAACTTTTGATTCAAAAGCGTTGATTAAAGTGCTTTCCGTGATTTCCAACTCCAGTGCGGCCGGCTGCAGGCCGGCTTCCACCAAAGCGGCGGCGACCGACTCCACATAATTTTCTTGGGCCAACTGTTTGACGGAAACATTGACGCTGACCGAAAGGTTCGAATATCCAGCGTCATGCATTCGACGACAGAATTTGCAGGCCGTTTGGAGTCCCCAATCACCGAGTTCGGTAATTAACCCGGTTTCTTCGGCGATAGGGATAAATTGCAAGGGGGAAACATTTCCCTGTTCCGGGCAATGCCAGCGCATGAGAGCTTCCATGCCGACAACGCGGCCTGTTTTCAAGTCCAATTGGGGTTGGTAATGCATTTGAAAGGTTTCTTTGGTTAAAATGGATGCACGCAAGCGACTTTCCATAGCTAGCTTCTGCAGGAGCGAATCATGCATGGATTGTTCAAAAAAACGGTAATGGGAACGTCCGTCATCTTTGGCTCGGTGCAGGGCATTGTCCGCTTTCTTCAACAAGTCTTCCAGGGAATTCCCGTCTTGCGGGAACCGAGCAATTCCAATGCTGGCGGAAAGGTAAAAATGCTGACCGCGGTGCAAAAACGGGGATTGAAACAGGTTGATCAGGCGTCGCGCATAGGTATCGATAAAAGCGCGTTGCCCAATTTCAGCCAGGATGACAATAAATTCATCGCCGCCTACGCGGGCCAGAATATGGGATTGCCCCACTGCGTTTCTCAACTGTTCGGCGGCGGAGGCGATCAATTCATCGCCGCAGGCATGGCCGGCGGAATCATTGATGAGTTTAAAGTTGTCCAGATCAATAAATAACAGGGCGCCTTCGGAATTGTGCGGCAGGCCTTTCTCATCCAGGATCTGCTCCAGACGGCGACGATTCGGGAGATTCGTCAGCTGGTCATAATACGCCATCCGATAGATTTGCTCATCCCGTTGCTTGCGGTCGGAAATATCGGTAAGCGCTCCAATCACCCGAATTGGCTGCTTGGCTTCATCGTATAGAATCTTTCCCCGGGCATGCAGCCAGATATAATCGCCGGTAGTTGCGCGGGCCCGGTACTCCAGATCATATTGTACGGCTCTTTTTTCAAGATGATGTTCAAACGTGGCTTCCACTTGGAACCGGTCATCGGGATGAATGCGGGAAAGCCACAATTTGCGCGGAAAACTCTCGTTGGTCGGCAAACCAAAACGATTCAGCCATTGTGCGGAAAAAGACAGTTCATCGGTTGCAAGATCTACATCCCAGATGGCATCATTGGAGGCCTCCATCGCCAGACGATAGCGTTGCTCACTGATTTCCAGCTGTTTTTTGCTGTCTTTTAATTCCGCCAGCTGCAGGCCGATGGCCTCTTCAGATGCCGCCAGCTGCTGGTACAGGGAAATGAGTTCGGTATGCGCCGCCCTAAGTTTCGCATTATTGGATTGCAATTCCGTCTGGATCTTTTTTTGATCGGTGATGTCCCGAAGGATGACGATGAATTGCCCGGAACGCCGGGAGCCAACTTGAGACAGGCAAACCGCCGCTTGGAACGGCGTACCATCATTTCGAAGATGAGTCCAGTCGAAGGAGAGAGTGCGTTCTTTGTGCGCCGCTGCGAGATTCTTATACATCTGATCCATCGTATCGACGGCGCCATTTTGTTGGGAGGGGGACCACTCCGCTGGCGAGTGCCCGATCAGATCAATGCGCTGGCAGCAAAACATATCCAACGTGCGTTGGTTGCAGTCGGCAATGACGCCATGTTCCAGTATCATGATCGCATCGGTGGCAGAGTCAAAGAGTGCGCGAAATTTGGTGGAGTCCCTTTCCATCGTCAATTTGTTTCTCCTTTGTTGGGGGATAACGAAAGCAGTATTTCGGCAATAACCGGGGTTCCAGCAAAAGAAAATTCTTGCGATGGATAACGATGCGGATTTTCATCCGCCAGCCGCGATACCATTCGGCAAATGGCGGCGTGAGTGGGACAATGGCTGCCAATTCCGGCATTCAGGACAAAGTTGATATTTCCCTCTTCCTGCAGTCCCACGGCGCCGGTAAGAAGCAGCGGCCGACACAGGGCAGCGGCTTCCATAATGGTTCCCGGTCCGGCTTTAGTGACTACCACGTCGGCGGCGATCATCAATTGTTCCATGTTATCGATGAATCCGTACACCCGGGTATGCTGCGGCAATGGGGTTCGTGCGGTGAGTTTTCGCAAAAGGGGTTGATTTCGTCCCGTGACTGCCAAAATAGTGATCTGGGGACATTGACGCTCCAGTTCCGAAATCAGGGTCTCCAACGATCCACCACCCGCTCCGCCGCTGGTCAAAAGAACGATGAACCGGTCGACGGGCAATCCGAGTTGCCGGCGAACAGCGGCACGGTCCAGTTGGGGGCGGCAGAATCGAGGGTGGATGGGAAACCCGACCAAACGCAAGTTTTTGGCGGGAACGCCGTAACGTTCTGCAATACTAAAGGATTCCGAAGTTGGCAACAAGTAAAGATCGGCGCGGGGAGATATCCAGGAAGCATGAACGCTGACCAAATCGGTAACCATTGTGATTACGGGCCAGTTTGCATGCGTTTCATCCCGATAGGAACACATGGGTCGTACGGCGAGAGGATGAATGACGACTACCAGGTCGGGGTTGAAAGTTTCAATCACTTTGCGAATCCGACTGCGGGCGAATCGGTACAGCAAGCTTGAAGCAAGATCCATGAAGCGGGAGCTGTTTGAGAGACGAAACAGCAAATTGTGCAGCCAAATATGACCGGAAGAAAAAAATGCGTACAGTTCGGGAGCGTTCTGAATTCCCGGTAGGCCGCTGGCCCGCAACAAGTCCACCATCTCACACTGGATCGACTGACCGGAGGACGATAAGGCCGCGATAATAGCATTGGCGGCGCTGCGATGACCGCCGCCTGTATCCGAGATGATAAACAGGATCTTTTTATTCACGGGCGAATCTTGCGCCCCCTTTCCCATAAAATATCCACTTTACTATTATAATCAATTATTGGGCAAAAGAAAGCAGGCAGACCCGCGTGGCTTTGATTATGGCAACTGGTCGTCGGCAGCGGCGCGTTGCAGGCCGGGAGGCGAAATGATAGAATGATACCGTGGTAAAGCTTTGAATAAAGGCGGAGGAGGAATTGCCGGTGGGAAGAATCATGGACGCGGTGACGGCTTTTTTGCAGGAAGACAATTGGCGTTATGAAGAAATTCCCGGTGAATCCGCCATTCGTTTTAGTTTTTCAGGAAAAAATGCCCGATATGATTGCTTTGGACGTGTCAACGAAGAACACGAAATTTTTGTATTTTACTGTATCGTTCCAATCCGCGTCCCGGAGCCGCAACGAGCGGTGATAACGGAATTGCTGTCGCGAATTAACTATGGCTTGAACATCGGTAATTTTGAACTGGATATGAATGATGGCGAAATTCGTTATAAAACAAGTATCGATGTCGAAGGCGGCGAATTGACGTCGAGGATGGCAGAAACTTTGATTGCAGTCAACATTTCGACGACAGATCGTTATTTTCCCGCGTTTACCGATGTCATGTACGCGGGAGTCGCTCCGGTCGAAGCTGTCGTAAGGATTGAACGACCGGACCCTTCAACCAGGAATTGACGGGAAACAGGGCGAATGGGAGTTGGAAATTTTGAATAAGACCTTGTTGTTGGTGGACGATGAAACAAATATCTTAAAAGCCCTGCAAAGGATTTTTTTGCCGTTGGGATACGGGGTATTCACGGCGGAAAGTGGCGAACGCGGTCTGGAAGTACTCGCACAAGAGCAGATCGATCTTGTGATCAGTGATATGCGGATGCCCGGTATGAACGGGCATGAATTTTTGAAACAGGTTCGGGCTGCTTCACCGAATACGATGCGGGCGATCCTGAGTGGCTTTGCGGAAGGAAAGGATGTCATTGGCTGCCTGCGTGACGGTTCAGCCCGGATGTATATTCTCAAGCCCTGGGATAACGCGCTTCTAGTGCGGGAAGTTGAAAAACTGCTGCAGTTGGGAGAACTGTTTTCTCGCCGTAATTTGCTGGAAATCTTTAACAATCTGAAGGATTTACCGACTATGCCGGACCTGTATGGGCGCTTATGTTCCCTGATGGAACATGATGCCAGTCTGGATGAGATTGCCCAGCTTGTCGAGCATGATCAGACGATTGCCGCAAAGCTTCTGCAAGTCGCCAATTCTGTTTATTACAATATGAGTACGGGTTCCGTACGACAGGCGATTATATACATGGGCCTGACAAACCTGAAGACCATTGTATTGGGCTTATCCGTCCTGAAACAATTGGACGGGCTGCATGGCGGTTTTTTTTCCAAAGATGTCCTGTGGGGTCATGCCGATCAAGTCAACCGTTTCACGCATTTGCTGTTTGAACGTTGTTTGGGTCGGACAATGAAAGAAAACGAAGCTACGGCGGGATTGCTTCATGATATCGGGCGCATTTTATTGATCAAGGATTATACGCAGCCGTATTCCGGCGTAACCCGCTCGGTTTTTCAAAACAGGGATGCGACTTTTCGGGATACGGAACGAACGTTAATGGGAATCTCCCATGATGAGGTGGGAGGTTTTTTGCTCAATTGGTGGAGTTTACCGCATCCGATCGTGGAGGCGGCGATGTTTCATCACGATCCGTTGAATGAAGCAATATTTCACAAGGAAGTAGTCGCTTCTGTTCACATTGCCGACTATTTCGCCTGGAAACAGAAAAAGGCGCTAACGCTGCCCAAACTACATCCC
This sequence comes from uncultured Veillonellaceae bacterium, assembly GCA_964601085.1. Taxonomy (GTDB): domain Bacteria; phylum Bacillota; class Negativicutes; order UBA1444; family UBA1444; genus UBA1444. Next base: position 99,873 of record CAZRLN010000001.1, read on the forward strand.
GGGGCTTTTGAGGTTCTGGGAACAGATCAGGCAAGTTGTGAAGCGTTGCTTTTGCGGGAAGGCGACAAATAATTATTAACTTCCACGCGGAGTTTTGTTTCTTCTGGAAATAGAAGGAGATTTTTTTACGCGAGGCGAATGATTCTATAAGCGAAAAGGTCTGTTGATGTTTACGAAGCGGTAGGAGGGGAGTATCGGTGGAAGTTCATGTGGCGCGACAGCCGATTTTTGACTCGGCGAAGCAGGTAATCGGCTACGAACTGCTATTTAGGAACGGCGAAGATGATTTTTTTCCGGGAATGGACGCCGACCAGGCGACCGCCGATGTGATCAGCAGTAGTTTCTTTCTTAAAATTGTCGATGACTTGACCTGTGGAAAAAAAGCGTTCATAAATTTTACTCCCCGCTTTCTCAAACATGAAATGATGACGATGTTGCCGCCCCAATCCGTGGCGCTGGAACTGTCGGAAAACGGCGAAGTCGGACCGGAGGTGTTGGCGGCCTGCCAACATCTTAAAGAGCAGGGGTACATGGTTGTGATCGATGACTTTATTTTCCGCCAACAGTCGGATCTGTTGGTTCAGCTGGCGGATATGGTCAAAGTCGATTTTTTACGGACGAAAGATGACGAACGCCGGAGTATTGCCCAGAAGTTGGCGGGGAGCAGGGTTGCCCTGTTGGCGGAAAAGATCGAGAGCTATTATGATTTTAAGCAAGCAAAAGATTTTGGGTATCAATATTTCCAGGGGTACTTCTTTGGCCGGCCGGAAGTATTTTCCGGGCGTGACATCCCAGGTTATACGATCAACTATTTGAATATGCTGCGGGAAGCAAGCCGGAGCGATATCGATTTTGACAAACTGGAGCAGATTTTCCGCCGGGATGTTGCTTTGTCTTTCAAAATGTTGAAGTTTATTAATTCGTCTTTTTTTGGTTTGCGCAATAAAGTATCGTCCGTCAAGCAAGCATTGGTGTTGCTTGGTAGAAAAGAAATTCTAAAATGGATTTCGCTGTTGGCGTTGCAGAACATGGCGCAAGAAAAACCGGATGAATTGGTTGTACTGTCGTTGATTCGGGCGCGATTCGGTGAATTGTTGGCATTACAGCTCGGCTGGTCTAAACGGAGCGATCCGGCCTTTTTGGTTGGATTGTTTTCGTTGGTGGATGCGATGCTGGATCGTCCCATGAATGATATCCTCAGGGAATTGCCACTGGATGACGATATTGTTGCGGCGCTGTTGCGAGGCGATAACGATTTGGCGCAATTGCACACGATGGCGCGGCATTATGAAAAAGCGGAATGGGACGAATTTGAGGCGGGGGCAAAAACGCTGAGGATTGCCGACAAAGACGTGGCGGAATTGTATCGGCAGTCGGTGAATTGGGCGCAAGGCCTGTCAGCTTTGTTGGGGTAGTATTTTCGGATCCTTCTTTCTTGATCGGAAAGAAGGATCTTTTTTTGGATTTGTGGAAACTAATATTTCCGTTATGGAATAATAAATTTACGATTGTGGAAACTATTTGCTACAAAATAGCAGCGCATTTGATCGTTTCGTGTTCTGTTTTTCTGTCGGTCCTATCTTTTTTTAGTCGATCTCGAGTCTCAGGGGCTTAGTGGCCGCGACGGAGCTGGGATGAACGTGGATATGTCGATTCGTATGCAAGAACGATTCCTGTAGATTTCTTCATTGCAGTTGAGATTGGCATGATTATTGCAATGTTTATATGCATGAGGACAACCTTGAGTATATGAAACGGAGGCAATAAGCATGATTATTGGCGTGGCAAAAGAAATCAAAAACAATGAGAACCGGGTGGCGCTGACTCCGGCGGGAGCCGAAGAATTGCATAACGCTGGCCACAAAGTTTTGGTGGAGGCGGGAGCCGGGATTGGCAGCGGTTTTGCCGATGAGGCGTATGCAAGTGTTGGGGCGGAAATCGTCGGCGAAAAACAAAGACTTTTTGATTTGTCGGAAATGATCATGAAGGTCAAGGAACCTCTACCGCCGGAGTATGGACTTTTCCATGCCGGTCAGATTTTGTTCACATATCTGCATCTGGCGCCAGAACCGGAGCTGACGGAAGCCTTGCTGAAGGCGAAAGTGACAGGAATCGCTTACGAGACGATTGAAACAGCGAACCGGAGTTTGCCGTTGCTGATTCCGATGAGTGAAATCGCCGGTAGAATGGCGACGCAAATCGGCGCCCATTTCCTCGAAAAACATGAGGGCGGAAAAGGCGTGCTTTTGGGTGGGGTTCCCGGCGTTGCAGCCGGTCGTGTGGTTGTTGTCGGGGGCGGCATTGTCGGCACGAACGCGGCTCGCATCGCACACGGCATGGGCGCTCGGGTCACGGTGATCGATAGTTCGGCGGAACGGCTGCGTCAATTGGATGATTTGTTTATGGGGCAGGTTGCCACCGTCATTTCCAATCGTTATAACATTGCGGCGTGCACACGCGACGCCGATCTGGTAATCGGCGCGGTGCTGATTCATGGCGCCAAAGCGCCCAAATTGGTGACAGAGAAAATGGTTCAGGCGATGGAACCCGGATCCGTGATTGTCGATGTGGCGATTGACCAAGGAGGTTGCGTGGAGACCTCCGATCACGTCACCACCCATAGTAGTCCGACATTTTCGAAGCACGGCGTAATCCATTACGCGGTCGCCAACATGCCAGGCGCGGTAGCCCGGACGTCCACTCTGGCGCTGACCAATGTAACTATTCAGTACGCACTGCAGATTGCTGGACGCGGCTGGAAGACAATGGCGAAGGAAAACCCGGGATTCGCCAAGGGAATCAACGTTACGGATGGACATTTGACATATCAGGCGGTGGCAGAGGCTCTGAACCTTCCTTACACTTCGCTGGATAGCTTGCTGTAAGGAATGTTGCGGCATGCGCCGCCGCGACGGAGGAGGTGCATGCGATGGATACGGTTCGCCTAAAGTTGCCCAATGTAGATCGCGTCGGATTGGTGCTGGATATTTCCCATGCGCTGGTGAGCCGAAAGATCAATATTGTTTCCATGGAAGTAGAGCCGAACGTTACTTATCTGGAGTTGGAGGCCATGCCAGACGCGGTCCGCCAGGAAGTGACGACGGCTCTGCTGTCCATTCCGCAGATTTTGGATGTAGTGCCTGTTGATTTAATGCCGCACCAAGTTCGTACGGAACAGTTAAAGGCGGTCATGACGGCGGTCAGCGATGGAATCGTGGCGATCGATGCCGGCGGAGTAGTGACGCAATACAATCCGGCCGCGGAAACAATCCTGCACTTGGCGCGGGAAAAAATTATCGGTTGTCATCTGACAGCTTGTCTGCCGGCCGACATGCCCTTGTTGGACACTTTACAAACTGGCGTTTCCTACAATAACCGGGAAATTGTCCTAGAGCAGACCAAAAGTCACTATTTGGCAAGCGGGCGCCCCATTTTTGACCCCGGCGGGCGCATTATCGGCGCGGTGGCTGTTTTGAAAGACATCAGCGAGATCCGGGAATTGGTGCAGTCGGTTACGGGCCAGATGCCAACAGCCTTTGAACGGATATTGCATGAAAGTACGGCCATGAAGCGGGCGGTGGCCATGGCCAAGACGATTGCCCGAGGCGATTCCACTGTATTGCTGCGGGGGGAAACGGGAACCGGCAAGGAAATGTTCGCCCGGGCGATCCATGAAGCTTCGCCGCGCGCCGCCCGGATGTTTGTGCCGATCAACTGTGCGGCGATACCGGACCATTTGCTGGAAAGCGAACTGTTCGGTTATGAAGAAGGGGCTTTTTCCGGCGCAGCAAAAGGCGGAAAAAAAGGCTTGTTTGAATATGCCGCAGGCGGCACGGTTTTGCTGGATGAGGTGGCGGAACTTTCCAGCCCCCTCCAAGCAAAACTGCTGCGAGTTCTGCAGGATGGCAAGGTCCGTCGCGTGGGCGGAACCAAAGAAATCAATGTGAATGTGCGGTTGATGGCGGCGACGCATCGTAATCTGGAAGACTTGATGGTGCGGGGGTTGTTTCGGGAAGACCTGTATTACCGGTTGAATGTCATTCCTCTGTTTTTGCCGCCATTACGCGAGCGCCCCGAGGATATTCCGCTATTAGTGGATTTGTTTCTGCGCCGGTTCGCCGCTCGGATGAAGAAACCCGTTCCCCTCGTGGGGGAAGTGGCGATGGCCAAAATGATCAGGTATGCCTGGCCCGGCAACATCCGTGAATTGGAAAATGTCGTGGAACGTGCGGTAAATCTTGTGGACGGTCCGGTGATTTTGGCCAATCATGTCTTGGTGCAGGGAAGCGCAGCGGTAATAGCGGCGCCGATTTCTGACGCAGGATTTCCCCGGTTGGGAGAGGCGGTGGCGGAAACGGAACGGGAAGCGCTGCTCCAGGCTATCCGTGTGCATCGTTCCTCACGAAAGCTGGGAGCAGCGCTGGGGATTTCTCATACGGCGGCGTTGAAAAAGTTAAAAAAATATGGCATAGTCTTTCCTGCCGATGGATTCGAAAAATGAGGAAGATTCATTGCCGTCAAGCGATGGGGATGAACAATCTAATTTTTTTTGCGCCCGCAAGAAGGATTTTTGTAAGACATTTCGAATTAGTCCTATAATCAGGGTGATGCAAATATCCTAAAAATGAATATTGCGGGATGATGGTTGTGGAAGAGCTCGCGGTATGTGGCGACGCCGAAGGGGCAGGCTGACCTGGCAAACTCTCAGGCAAAAGAACTACAACCGGACCAGACTCTGGAGAGAACGCCGCCGAAGGAGGCGGGCGTCACCGATGGGGAGCCGACAGGCTAATCTCTCAGGTAGGCAAGACAGAGACAGGAGAAAAATTGGTTTTTCCTGTCTCTTTTTTTATGGCTAAATTTTTTTGAGGAGGTGCGAGAACTTGGAAGAACCCCGTAAAACTCCGCTCTATGAAAAACATATCGGGGCAGGCGCCCGGGTCGTGGATTTCGCCGGCTGGTGGCTGCCGGTACAGTATGCAGGGATTTTGGAAGAACACCGGGCGGTTCGTGAACACGCCGGGATTTTTGATGTTTCCCATATGGGGGAAATTCGGGTCAAAGGCGCTGAAGCGTTTGTCTGTTTGCAGAAGGTCCTGACCAATACATTGGACGGGATGAAGGATGGCAGTGTCCGGTATTCGCCTATGTGCTATCCGACGGGAGGAACGGTGGACGATGTGTTGGTATACCGACTTTCGCCCGAGGAGTACTGGTTGGTTGTTAATGCTTCAAACAAGGATAAGGATTTGACCTGGATTACGGAAAATGCGGCGGGGTTTTCGGCAGTTGTATCGGATGATTCCGATGAAACGGCGGAGGTGGCCCTGCAAGGGCCTGACGCTGCCGGGATTATGTCCGGCCTGGTTGGCCCGGAGATTGAACAGCTTGGTTACTATGAATTTGCGCCGAAGCTGTCGTTGGCCGGAGTCGAGGTTTTGATTTCCCGAACCGGTTATACAGGGGAAGATGGGTTCGAAATATATTGTTCGTCTCCCAACGCCGAATCCGTATGGGATGCGGTGTTGGCGGCCGGACGACCTGACGGACTTCAACCGGCCGGCCTGGGATGTCGCGATACGTTGCGGTTTGAAGCAGCGATGCCACTATACGGACACGAACTGTCCGCGGATATTTCTCCGCTGGAGGCGGGCTTATCCCGGTTTGTCTCTTTTGATAAGGGAGAGTTCATTGGTAGGGAAATTTTGCTGGAACAAAAGGAACACGGCGTAAAACGAAAAATCGTTGGTTTTGAGATGCTGGAACGAGGCGTGGCCCGAGCCGGTTATCCGGTCATGAAGAATGGAGAGCGGATTGGGCATGTGACTTCCGGCAGTTTTGCGCCAACACTGGGCAAAAATCTAGGGATGGCTTTGGTCGATGCCAATATCGGTCCCCTGGGAACAGAGATATCCATTGAGATTCGCGAAAAACCGGTTCAGGCAGTTACTATCAGCAGACCATTTTATAAAAGGGGGAAATGACAATGAACATTCCAACCAATCTGAAATATTCCAAAGAACATGAATGGGTCCGACTCGAAGGCAACAAAGCGATGGTGGGAATTACGGATTTTGCGCAGTCCCAGTTGGGAGACGTTGTGTTTGTGGAATTGCCGACCTTAGGCGCTTTGGCTGTTGCCGGCAAACGGTTTTCGGTTGTCGAATCGGTAAAGGCGGTGTCGGACATTTTTGCTCCCGTTAACGGAACGGTGGTGGAAATCAATGATACCCTCAATGATGCGCCGGAAAAGGTGAACCAGGATCCTTACGGCCAAGGCTGGATTGCTGTCCTGGAGCTGACGGATGCCTCTGGACTAACCGAACTAATGGACAGCGAAGCTTATGCGGCGCAAGTGGCGAAGGGAGGCCACTAACGTGAATGCCTGGAGCTATCTTCCCCATACGGCGGAGGATCGGCGCGCCATGCTTGAAAAAATCGGCGTCAATTTGGTCGAAGAATTGTTTGTCGATATTCCATCCGCCGTCCGCATGAAGCGACCGCTTAACCTGCCCGGCCCATTATCGGAAATGGAACTGAAGGCGCATATACAGGAATTGTCGCTGCAGGAGCGGGATTTTGAAGAATCGCTTTATTTTCTTGGCGCCGGCGCCTATGATCATTATATTCCCAGCGTGGTGAAACATATGATGACCCGCTCGGAATTCTTGACCGCCTATACTCAATATCAGCCGGAAATATCCCAGGGATACCTTCAAGTATTATGGGAGTATCAAAGCTTGATCTGTTTGCTGACCGGGATGGAAATGGCGGTGACTTCGCTTTATGACGGGGCTACGGCGATGGCGGAAGCGGCATTGATGGCATGCGGTATTACCGGACGTCGGGAGATCCTGATTTCCAGCACCGTTCATCCGCATTGGCGTGAAGTGCTGGCGACCTATATGCAAGATCGCGATATCGATGTACGTGTGATTGAATACGCTGAGGGAGTCACTTCGTTAGCGGCAATCACCGAAAGGGTCAATGAAAAAACGGCGGCTGTCATTTGTCAGAATCCAAACTTCTTTGGCTGCGTCGAAAACTTGCGGGAAATGATCCGGCTCACGCAAACTCAGGGAGCATTGTTCATTGCGGCCGTAAACCCCATTTCCCTTGGGGTTCTTGAAGCTCCGGGCGCTCTCGGCGCCGACATCGTCGTTGGGGAAGGGCAGACGCTGGGCTTGCCGTTGTCTTTTGGCGGTCCCTATATCGGCTTTTTAGCGACACGGGACAAATGGCTGCGCCGCACGCCGGGACGCATCGTCGGCCAGACGGTCGACGCCGAGGGAACCCGGGGCTTCGTTCTGACGATTCAGGCGCGGGAACAGCATATTCGCCGGGACAAAGCAACTTCCAACATTTGTTCGAATGAAGCGCTGTGTTCGCTGGCGGTTGCCGTGTATTTAACAGCCCTGGGCAAGCAAGGGTTGCCCGAAGTAGCCAACCTTTGCCTGCAAAAAGCTCATTTCGCCCAAAGTACAATTTTAGGAATTCCCGGATTCGAACCGGTATTTTCCCAGCCGTTCTTCAATGAATTTGTTGTCCGGTGTCCGCAGCCGCCGGCTGAAATCAACGGGGAATTGCGGGAAGCCGGAATAGTGGCGGGACTTGATCTGGGGAAATATTATCCGGAACTTGCCGGGTGCATGCTGACGGCGGTAACGGAAAAACGGACGCGTGAAGAAATTGAACTATTGGCGGGTATGCTGAAGGAGGTGACGGCATGAGAAAGGCAGCCGACCTGATTTTTGAGCGAACCTGTCCCGGACGGCGGGCGGTGGATTTGCCACTGTCGGATGTGCCGACGGTAGCGGTCGATTCTATGATTCCGCCGGATCTTTTGCGGCAGCAACCAGCTGCTTTGCCGGAAGTTAGCCAAATGGACCTGGTCCGCCACTTCACGGGATTGTCACAGCGGACGTTTGGCGTGGATTCGGGCTTTTATCCGCTGGGGTCCTGCACCATGAAGTATAATCCCAAAATCAATGAAGATGTCGCTGCTATTCCGGCGCTGTGCGGATTGCACCCGCTGGAGGATTCACGGGACACGCAGGGGGCATTGAAGCTGATGTTCGATCTGCAGGCCATGCTGGCGGAGATCGCCGGGATGGATGCGGTGACGTTGCAGCCGGTGGCCGGCGCACATGGCGAATTGACCGGGTTGAAACTGATTCGCGCCTATCATCGTCAGCGGGGGGATCAGCGTTCGCAGGTGATTGTGCCGGACTCTGCCCATGGCACCAATCCGGCGTCGGTGACCGTCTGCGGGATGAATGTGGTGGAAATCAAGTCTCATCCTGACGGGGCCATTGATCTGGCGGCGTTAAAAGCGGCCGTAGGACCGGATACTGCGGCTTTGATGCTGACGAATCCCAGCACGTTGGGACTGTTCGAAAAAAATATCTGTGAAGTGACCGAAATCGTCCATAACGCCGGCGGGCTCGTATATTATGACGGCGCCAATGCCAATGCGATTCTGGGCCTGACGCGGCCTGGCGACATGGGGTTCGATGTTGTGCATTTTAATTTGCACAAAACGTTCAGCACGCCGCATGGCGGCGGCGGTCCGGGGGCAGGACCGGTTGGGGTGAAGAAAATTTTGGAACCCTTCCTGCCCAAGCCGGTGGTGGTGCAAAAAGAGGATGGGACCTATTGTTTTGACGAGCAACGCCCGTTGTCGATCGGTCGGATGCATTCTTTTTATGGGAATTTTGGCGTGCTTGTCCGGGCCTATGCCTATATCCTCACGATGGGGGCGGCGGGACTGCGGCAGGCGAGCGAGGATGCTGTACTGAACGCGAACTATTGCCTGGCGCGGCTGCGGGATGTCTATGATGCGCCATTCGACAGGCATTGCATGCATGAATGTGTTCTAACTTCGAAAAAACAAAATCCGCAGGGAATCCGGACGTTGGATATTGCCAAGCGCCTCCTGGATTACGGAGTCCATCCACCCACGATTTATTTCCCGTTGATTGTGGAAGAAGCGCTGATGATCGAGCCAACGGAAACGGAAAGCCGGGAGACACTGGATTCTTTTGTCTCAATCATGCGTCGGATTGCGGAAGAAGCAACCCATGCGCCGGAACTGATCCGCCAAGCGCCATCAACAACCGTTGTCGGCCGTCTGGATGAGGCGACGGCGGCCCGAAAACCGAATTTGCGATGGAAACCGGCGTAGATGCCGACGAATGGAATGTGCTCCACGGGAGCCGCCGAATGGCGGCTCCTGATTGATGACGCCGCCGATGCCGCCTGGAATATGGCGGCGGACGAAGCAATGCTGCAGATGTATGCGGCGGGTAAAATACCGCCCACGTTGCGTTTTTATTCCTGGCAACCTCGCGCGGTTAGTCTGGGCTATTTTCAACAGGCGCGGCGGGAAGTTGACTTCGAAGAATGCGAAAAACGGGGGATTCGTGTTGTTCGGCGTCTTAGCGGCGGACGGACGGTGCTGCACGATAGGGAAGTGACCTACAGCCTGGTCGTGAAGGAAAGCGAATCATACGTTCCTGAAGGGGTAACCGCTTCCTATCTCTATTTTAGCCGCGGTATCGCCTCTGGATTGACGAGTTTGGGCCTTGATCCCCGCTTGCACTCTCCCCGCCCCACTGCAGGGATTTCTTCCGCTGCGCCATTGCATTCGGCAGCCTGCTTTGATGCGCCATCGCATTATGAATTGACGGTCGGCGGACGAAAAATTGTCGGCAGCGCGCAAACGCGACGAGATGGGGTGCTGTTGCAACACGGTTCGATTCTACTGGATTTTGACCCGGAATCATTGGTCGATGTTTTTGCCATAACCGCGGAAGAGAGACGGCGCAAGCTGTTGGAGGAACTATCCCGGCGGGCGGCGGGATTGAACGCTGTAGCCGGGAAACAGTTCGAGTTCATGGAAGTTGCATCAGCGGTGGCATCGGGAATTTCGGCGCAATGCGAGTTGTGTCTGAAACCGGCGCAAAGGGACTTGCTGGAACTGAAACTCGTGCAGGAACTGGAGCAAAAATATCGTTCGCAAGAGTGGACGCTACGGCGATAACAAACTGGAAGCGTTGATTCAGCGTCAAATATCGCATTCATTTGACAAGAACCGCTCTTGTCGTGTATAATTCTGCTGGTAAGGAAGAGTTAAACCCCCCGAAGGCTGATGTGGAGGGAGGGAGAACAATTGTCGGAAGTCTATGTCGGAAAAAATGAAACACTGGATAGCGCACTGCGTCGGTTCAAACGCTCCTGTCAGAAATCCGGGGTATTGGCTGATGTTCGCAAACACGAGCACTATGACAAACCGAGCGTGAAGAAGAAGAAGAAGTCTGAAGCGGCACGCAAACGGAAGTTCAAGTGATTCGGAGGAACCAGCGATGACACTTAGGGATCGGTTGACGGAAGATATGAAGCAGGCGATGAAGGATAAGGAAGCAGGCAAATTGAAATTGTCTGTTATCCGTATGGTTCGCTCGGCTGCCAAAAATATTGAAATTGACCGCCATAAGGAACTGGATGACAACGAGTTGCTCGAAGTAGTCGCCAAGGAAGTCAAAATGCGGAAAGATTCCCTGGAAGAATTTCGCAAGGCGAACCGCCCGGATTTATTGGCGGCGTTGGAACAGGAAATCGCAATTTTGATGGAATATCTGCCGGAGCAGATGACGGAGGCGGAAGTCCGGGGCTTAGTGACTCAGGCGGTTGCGGATGCTCAGGCTTCCAGCCCGAAAGACATGGGCAAAGTCATGGCTTTGTTGATGCCGAAGGTCAAAGGCCGGGCGGATGGTAAACTGGTCAATTCTCTCGTCAAGGAATTGCTGAGCTGAATTACCGGAGATTTTCTTACAAGAAAAACCAGCGTTTTGAAGCGCTGGTTTTTTCATTTTGTTGTTAGATATGGAGTAAAAGGATTGTTAACACTTGCGGCGAATACTAGTTTTACAAGGGATTATTTTTAGGAGTGGAAACATGATCAGATTATCGCGGGTGAGAACTCTGATCGCCTCCATATTGTTGGCGGCATCGTTTGTTTTATGGACGGCGGCGGCTGGTGCGGCGGAAAACCCACCGGTTGTAGTGGTGTCCATCCGCGGCGAGATTGATGCCGGGCAGACAGCTTTGGTCTTTAAAGCATTGGGGGAAGCCTCCGACAAGAAGGCGGGCGCCCTTTTGCTGGAAATTGAAACCTTTGGCGGCCAAGTCGATGCGGCGGTAAAAATCCGTGACCTGATCAGTGATTCGAAACTTCGCACGATTTGTTATGTAAAGAATCGGGCTTGGTCGGCGGGAGCGCTGATCGCCATTTCCCACCAACATATCGCCATGGCGCCGGGCGGCACGATTGGCGCCGCCGAACCGATACCCACCACGGAAAAAACTGTGGCAGCCGTAAGGGCCGAGTTTGCTGCAACCGCTGCAAAAATGGGCCGCAATCCCAAGGTGGCGGAAGCCATGGTCGATAAATCCCTTGGATTTGGGAAATATGCGCCGGCGGGAAAGATTCTTTCGCTAACGGATGCACAAGCGATGGAAGTAGGATACGCAGATGTTGTGGCGGCGGATAGAACTGCTGTTTTGACCCATTACGGCCTAAAAGACGCGCCAGTCATTGAGGTTCAGGGCGGTTGGCCGGAACGGATCGCTGGTTGGTTATCGGATCCGGTCGTGAAGTCGGCATTGATCGGGATCATCTTTCTGGCGGCGATGACCGAGATCAAGACGGCCGGTACCGGCGTGGCTGCGTTATTTGGTTTGGCGGCTACGGCATTGTTCTTTGGCGCCCAATGGATGACGGGGGTGGCGAGTTGGATGGAAGTACTGCTGTTCATCGTCGGTCTGATCTTGTTGGCAGTGGAATTGGTTGTTCCGGGATTCGGCGTGTTTGGCATTTCCGGCATTGTCTGCATTTTGTTCAGTCTGTTCATGACTCTGGGCGGCGGTATTGGCGCGTTGAATATCATGGCTGGCGGCACGGTTGCCGCTACGGTCGGATTTCTGGTTCTGCTCCGGTATCTGCCTTCATCAAAATTCTGGAATCGGTTGGTTTTGAAGGATGCTTTGAAAACCGATCGCGGCTATACTTCCAGTGATGACCTGAGCCAATTGATCGCTCGGGAAGGCTTGGTGTTGACCTTGCTGCGTCCGGCCGGAACTGTGGAGATTGACGGACAACTTTTTGATGTCGTTTCCGAGGGGAAATTTGTTAAACCAGGTGCGAAAGTCAGGGTGATCAGTGTCAATGGGAACCGGATTGTCGTAAGGGCTATGGAAGACTTAAGCGAAACGAGTAAGGAGGAATGATGGCGTGATTGCAACATTGATGGGTAGCCTATTTATTTTGGTGGTCTTTTTCATCGTAATGGCATTGTTTCTGCATTTTGTGCCGATTGGACTCTGGATTTCGGCTATGGCCGCTGGCTCCAGCGTAGGAATATTCACATTGGTCGGCATGCGATTGCGCCGTGTGCCGCCGGCTCAAATTGTGTTGCCGCTGATTAAGGCCAACAAAGCGGGACTCAATGTCAATGTCAACCAATTGGAGGCCCACTATTTGGCGGGTGGCAACGTCGACCGGGTGATCGATTCGATGGTAGCCGCCGCCCGGGCGCAGATTCCCTTGTCGCTGGAACGATCCTGCGCCATTGACCTGGCGGGGCGCAACGTGTTGGAAGCCGTGCAGATGAGCGTTAATCCGCGCGTTATTGAAACTCCGGTGGTTTCGGCCGTGGCGAAAAACGGGATTGAATTAAAGGTAAAAGCACGGGTTACGGTGCGCACGAATATTGACCGTCTGGTAGGCGGCGCCGGCGAAGCGACCATTATTGCCCGGGTAGGCGAAGGCATCGTTACCAGCGTCGGTTCAGCAACCGACCATAAAGACGTTTTGGAGAATCCCGATCATATTTCCCGGACGGTTCTGTCAAAAGGACTGGATGCCGGTACGGCTTTTGAGATTCTTTCGATTGATATTGCGGATGTCGATGTGGGTCGTAATATCGGTGCGCAATTGATGACGGACCAGGCCGAAGCGGAAAAACGGGTTGCCCAGGCCAAGGCGGAAGAACGTCGGGCGATGGCTGTGGCCCACGAACAGGAAATGCGGGCGCGAACGCAGGAAATGCAGGCCAAAGTGGTGGAGGCGCAGGCGGAAGTTCCGCAGGCCTTGGCGGTTGCTTTGCGGGAAGGGAAACTGGGAGTTATGGACTATTACACCATGCATAATGTCATGGCCGACACCAGTATGCGCGAGAATATCGCCAAAGGCGGCGCAATGCCGATTAAGTCCGACGAAACGAAACGGTAGGGATGGATCATGGACATCGGATTATTTATCGTAATCATGATTGTCATGTATGTGGTTCCGGAAATCATGAAACGGTTTAAACAAAAAAAACCATATCGCTATCCGGAATTTCCGTCCCCTGTGCCGACAAACGGGCAAGACGCCGCAGGAATGCCGGGGGAACTTTCCCACGGGATGCGACCGCCGCCGTTACCGTTAACTGGCGAGGAAGGAACGCCGGGTGACGAGGGAGATCCGACTTGGCGGATGAATAGTGATGATGTTGGAATGCCGAAAATTGTGACGGAATTGCCGGTGGCAGATCGGCGGTGGGAACTTTGCGGGGTCGCGCAGGGTGTGGTCTGGGCGGAAATCATTGCTCCGCCGGTTGCTTTACGGCCCATTCGACGCGGGATAAGGAGGCTTTGACATGGAAGCTTGCCGACGCGGCGAAGGAACTGACTGTGGTATTTTTGAAGAAAAAGTCCGAACAGTGCTGGCGATGAAAACAATCGCAATCGTGGGGATGTCGCCGCAGGAGGACCGACCGAGCTATCGTGTGGGAAAATATCTGCTGGATCACGGATATGATGTGATTCCGGTGCGACCAGGCGGCGGGAATATATTGGGGCGAACGGTAGTATCTTCCTTGCAGGAAATCGGTCGACCGGTCGATATCGTAGATGTTTTTCGTCGGTCCGAGGACTGTGAATCGATTGCCAGGGATGCCGTTGCCATTGACGCAAAAGTACTCTGGCTTCAGGAAGAAGTTGTGAATTCTGTTGCCGAAAAAATTGCAACGGATGCAGGGTTACTGTTTGTAATGGATACCTGCATCAAAAAAATGCATACCAAGTACATTGGCGAATGAATCGGATCAACGTTGAACTGTGCACCGTATTCGTCAGGTTAGGCAGGGAAATCTGAGATGGGATTTTGGAATCAACTGGATTCATTTTTCAGCGAATCGACGGCAGCGAAAGATCATTCGCCGGGGCGGAAGATTGGCTTATTTTTGCTGTTTTTCATTTTGAATACAGTGATTTTGTCCATGGATTTTTTACCGGATTACTTTTCGCTTTCCGTCGGACAGGTGAGTGACCGGGATGTGAGTGCACCCCGAACCGTATCGTTTGTTGACGAACCCCGAACAAAAAAACTGGAAGCTGAAGTGTTGGCCGGTGTGGCGAATGTATACGATCTGGATACCGGCGCGGCAGTGACGGCAGAGGATGAAGTCGGTCGGATTTTCCGGGCAGTTCGGACAGTGCAGGCGGATAAAACACTCAAGACGCCGGAAGAAAAAGTGGATAAGTTGAAAGGCATCATGACCGGAATATTACCGGAAAAGACCATTCGACTTTTGCCATTGTTGGGACAGGCTGAATTGGATCAGATCGAAGAACATGCCCGAAATATTTTGCGAAAATATCTTTACCGAGGAATTCGCGATGAAGAATTGGAAAACATTCTGCGTCAGGCGACAAGCGACATTGATAAATTAGGGTTTGGCGAGAGCGGTGTGCAGATTCTCACTGATGTTACTCAACCCCATCTGCGCCCAAACTTTGTGCTCAATCACCGGGAAACCGAGCTGAGACGGCAGGCGGCTCTCCGCAAAATGGAACCGATCCGGATTACGGTGAAGAGCGGCCAGATTGTTGTTCGCCGGGGCGATGTGGTAACGGATGAGCAGGTCCAGATGATGATGGAACTTGGCTTACACCGGACAGAGACCGGGGTTGTGCGTGTTTTGGGTTTGGCGCTGTATGTTCTGCTGATTATGGGGGCATTGCTGCTGTCGCTGCAACGATTTTTTTCGGCTGTTTTTGCGGATGATCGCCGACTGCTGCTGATTGGATTTGTTGTTTTATTGACATTGACTATCGGCAGAGTTGGTCATTTATATTCGGATTTTGCGTCTCCCATTGCGGTTGGGGCGCTGTTAACCGCGATTTTGATCAATCCAACCGCAGCGATGATGCTGTCAACGATTACGGCGTTGTTTTTTGGCATTATTACCGAACAAAATGTGAGAGTTCTTTCCGTTGTTCTATTGGGCAGTTACGCGGGTGTTTTCTGCCTGGCAAAAAGCGGACGTCAATACAGCTTGGTCAGGGCGGGCTTGCTGGTTGCACTGGCGAACGTTGCGACGATTGTAACCACTGGGTTGATTGAAGAAATCGGTTATCGGCAAATTCTTTCCGATTCCTTGCTGGGAGCTGTAGGCGGGGTGGGATCGGCTATTTTGGCCATTGGGTTATTGCCGTATTTTGAGCAGGCATTTCGTATAACTACCTCGGAAAAACTGCTGAATTTAGCGCGGCCGAATCATCCCCTGCTGCAACGCTTGTTGCTGGAGGCGCCCGGTACCTATTATCACAGCATTTTGGTAGGAAATTTAGCGGAAACCGCGGCGGATCAGATCGGCGCCGATCCGGTTTTATCGCGTGTCGGAGCATATTATCACGATGTCGGCAAGATCCAGCGTCCCTACTTCTTCGTGGAAAACCAGGTGAATATTGACAATCCCCACGCGAAACTGTCACCAAGCCTTTCCACAATGATTATCACCGCACACATTCGGGATGGTCTGGAATTTTGCCGGGAGTATAAATTGCCGGAAGTGATCTCGGACATCGTGGGCCAGCACCATGGAACCTCCCTGGTTTCCTATTTTTATAAACAGGCAGCGGAGGGCGAGCATGGCGAGTGCATTATTGAAGAGGATTTTCGCTATGAGGGGCCGAAGCCGCAGACCCGGGAAGCAGCGCTGATCATGCTGGCGGACGGCTGCGAAGCGGCAGTCCGGGCTATCGGCAAACCAAATGTGACCCGGATCGAAAACACGGTTCGAAGGATTATCAATGAACGTCTCCGGGATGGGCAACTGAACGAGTGTGATTTGACACTGCGGGATTTGAATATTATTGGTGACATCTTTATCCGGGTGCTTTGCAGCACTTGTCATTCTCGGGTTGAATATCCGGCGGATGCGATTCGGGACTTAGAAAGGAGGCGTTCGCGCAATGCAAGCGGAAATAAATCTGGATCCGGAAAATCTCTCGTTGCCGTTGAAAACACTGGAAACAGTGCGGACAGTACTGCAAAAGGCGGCGGAACTGCTGGAACTGGCGGATGAGACGGAAATAAGCGTACTATTGGTGGATAATGCGACAATTCAAGAATTGAACCGGGATTACCGTGATAAGGATGCCCCAACCGATGTCTTGTCATTTCCCTTGGAAGAGGACCTGGAGGGGGAAACCGAGCCGGAAATTATCGGCGGGCCCGCCGCGCGAATGTTGGGCGATATTGTGATTTCCATGGAAAAAGCCACGGCGCAGGCGGCGGAATATGGCCATTCCGTGGAACGCGAGTTGGCTTTTTTGCTCGTTCATGGATTACTGCATCTATTGGGGCATGATCATGAAAAAGATGAGACCGCAAAAAAACTGATGCGTTCAGAAGAAAAACGAATTCTGACGGGACTTGGGATCTCGCGATGAGCGAACAAAACCTGTACTCTGAGTTGTTGAAGGAAGCGACAATCGTCCGCAATCACGCCTATACTCCCTATTCGCGATTCGCTGTCGGGGCGGCGGTAGAAGGGGAAAGCGGCCGAATATATGGCGGTTGCAATGTGGAAAACGCCTCTTATGGGCTGACGATTTGCGCAGAACGGGCAGCCGTTTTCCAAGCGGTATCCGCCGGGGAAACAAGCCTGGTCCGACTGTTGGTTGTCGCCGATACACCGGAACCGGTTTTTCCCTGCGGAGCTTGTCGCCAAGTTATGCGGGAATTTGGCATCCGGGAAATCATTATGTGCAATTTGGCGGGAGAGCGTAGAAGCATTACGTTGTCCGAGCTGTTGCCGTATGGCTTCGGACCGGAGCATATGAAGGGAGCCAATAGGCATGAATGAGCCGGGTAAACAATTCAAATCGGGATTTGTGGCCGTCATTGGACGGCCAAATGTTGGCAAGTCAACTTTGCTAAATCAACTGGTCGGCCAAAAAATTGCGATTGTTTCGGATACTCCGCAGACGACGCGCAACCGAATCCTGGGTATCTTGACGCAACCGAACGCCCAGATCCTGTTTTTAGATACACCGGGTATCCATAAGCCGCAGCACAAGTTGGGCGAATTTATGGTGAAAAGCGCCAAAGGCGCCTTGAAAGAGGTTGACCTGATTCTGTTCGTGTCTGATGTGACGGAATCGATCGGGCCAGGGGAGCATTATATTCTGGATATGCTGAAGGAAGAATCCACTCCGGTCGTACTGGTGTTGAACAAGATCGATTTGTTGCCGAAAGAACAATTATTGCCGGTAATCACAAAGTACTCCGCCTTTCGGGATTTTGCGGCGGTAGTCCCATTGTCGGCGCTGACCGGCGACAATACGGAACGACTGTTGTCCGTTATCAAAGATGCGCTGCCGGAAGGTCCCCAGTATTATCCGGAAGATGAAGTGACCGATCAGCCGGAGCGGGTGGTTGCCGCCGAACTCATCCGGGAAAAAATTTTTCGATTGACCCGCGATGAAATTCCCCACTCATCGGTTGTGGAAGTGGAAGAAATGAAAACCCGTCCGAACGGCGATGTGTTTTTGCGGGCGACCATCTATGTGGAAAGGGATTCGCAAAAAGGAATCGTGATCGGAGCGGGTGGGTCCATGCTAAAAGAGATTGGGCAACAAGCCCGAATCGAAATGGAGAATATCTTTGGGTCGCGATTTTTCGTGGATCTCTGGGTTAAGGTGAAAAAGGACTGGCGGAATAAGGACGGCAGCTTGCGGATGTTTGGCTATGACGACCGGAATAATGGATGAGTAGCATAAATATGAGAAGAGATCGAGTATGAGCAAACTTTCCAAGTATTTTTTGAATGGGGTCATTGTCTTAATTCCGATTGCCATCACGGCATTTGTTGTGTCCCAGGTCTTCGATTTTACGGAATGGCTGGTTGGCCGTTTTTTGCCAGGCGCCTTGCGATTCCCGGGGATGGCGCTGTTGGTGATGTTGGGGGCTATCACCCTGATCGGACTTTTATCGACGCATTGGGCGCTCAAATGTCTGTTGACCTGGGCGGAAAGGACATTAAATCTCCTGCCCGGCGTTAAGTTCATTTATAACAGCGTGAAGCAGCTTTCCTCGGCCATGCTGGAGTCGAAAAGCCTGTTGAAAAATCCGGTTTTGGTTCAATTTCCCTACCCGGGAAGTTGGGTGTTAGGATTCCTTACTTCCGAGCTGAGCGAGGAGATTGCGCAACAATTGTCGGGAAAGCATGTTTGTGTTTTCGTGCCGATGAGTCTTAACATGACGGCGGGTTATAATGTCTTTGTGCCGCAGGAAGCGGTCCGGCCACTTGACGTAACCAGCGAAAGCGCGTTACAGTATGTTTTGACGGCAGGCAGCATAATGCCTAAAAATCCGTCGTGATTTTTAAAGAGAGGTGATTGGCCATAGACGGTCCTGCTCATAGTATCACTGCACTGATTGCAGCAATCGCTTTATTAGGGGTAAATGGTTTTTTTGTATTGGCTGAGTTTGCTCTGGTAAGGATTCGAAAAACGCGGCTGGAAGAATTGGCGCAACGGGGAGATAATCGAGCTTCTCTTGCGCTTAAAATGGTGGCCCGCCTGGATTCCTATCTGAGCGCGGTGCAGCTGGGCGTTACCTTAGCCTCATTGGGTCTGGGCTGGTTGGGAGAACCGGCGGTCGCCGCCTTTATTGAACCGCTGGTTTTTCAGTATTTCCCGGGCTCCGTTATTTTATTGCGATCGGTGTCCCTTGTGCTCAGCTTTTCTGTCGTAACGTTTGTGACTGTGGTATTGGGCGAACTCATTCCCAAAAATATTGCCATGCAAAAGACGGAAACGATGTTGTTATGGTCGGTTTGGCCGTTATATATTTTTCATCAGTTGGGTTGGCCGGTAATCACCTTGTTTGATCGGACAGCGCGCGTTTTGCTGAACATCATGGGAATTGAGCCGGCAAAAGACTCGGATGTGGCCCACTCGGAAGAAGAACTGCGGATGATTGTCAGCGCCAGCCGGCGAGGCGGCGTATTGGACCAGATGGAAAGCGAACTGATTGATAATGTGTTTGACTTTGCGGATCGGATGGCGCGGGAAATCATGATCCCGCGACGGGACATGGTGTGCCTGTTTGCGGATGATCCGTATGAGGAGAATTTGCGGGTAGTGATGGAGACCGCACATACCCGGTATCCTCTGTGCCGCGAAGACAAGGATCATGTGTTGGGTATGGTGCATATTCGTGACTTGATGAATTATAATGGAACCCGGCATGAAAATCCGGATTTGGCTTCGGTGATGCGGGAGGTGCTGATGGTCCCGGAAGGGATGTCAGTTGCCAAGTTACTTCAATTGATGCGGCATAAACGGATCCATCTGGCGGTGGTTGTCGACGAATATGGCGGAACGGCCGGATTAGTCGCGCTGGAAGATGTTATCGAAGAGATTGTCGGTAATATTCAGGATGAGCATGATAAACCGGTCGACCCGGAGATTCAGCGGATGCCGGATGGCTCTTTCCAGTTTGACGGCGGTGTTTTGCTGGATGAGGTTTTGAAGTTGCTCAATATCCGCCTGGATGAACACGAGGAAGATACGGTTGGGGGATATATTTTCGGTTTATTGGGTCGTCAGCCGAACAAAGGGGATTTGGTGGAGATTGGTGAATATCGGTTCAAAGTTTTAAAGACCGATGGGTTTCGCATTATACGGGTATTGGCCACTCCTATGGTTCCTCCGGCTGAGCCGCCTGACCCGGATTTTGGGAGCGTTCTCTCTTGACACAGCAGCAATATGTAACGGAAGCCGTGGTCTTATCGGTGCGGGATTTGGGCGAAGCCGACAGATTAGCTGTATTGTTTTCCCGTGAGATTGGAAAATTATCCGCCGCAGCTTACGGCGCCAGGAGGCCGCGCAGTCGATTCGCCGGCGCCGTGCAAAGTTTCGCCCAGGTATCTCTTTCGCTCATTCCCGGACGAACCCTGGACACGATTGGGCAGTGCGAAGTGAAACGCAGCTTTCGGGAACTGCGGGAAGATATTCAACTCATGACCTATGCGGCGTTTCTGACGGAACTGGTTTCAGAATTGTGGCCCGACCGGTCTCCCGAACCTTCCGCCTATGACGTGTTAATGGGATCCCTGTCATTGCTTTCGGAGCGAAATCCTCGCCTGGTTTCACTTGCCGCTGCATGGCAATTATTAGCATTGGCTGGCTTCCATCCGGAGTACGAGCGTTGCGTGGCTTGTGGACAAGTGCTGATTTTGCCGGCGTTTTTTGACTCCTGCGCTGGCGGCGGGGTTTGCCCGACCTGCGAACATGACGGATTACAACCGCTGGATGATGCGGTTTGCGGTTTCATTGACCGCCTGTTGAATGTGAACTGGCAGCAACCGCCACAGTTCAAAGTGACGGGAGCCGCTTTACTGCAGGCGGAAAAGATTTTGATTGAATTCATTGCCCATCGTATCGAGCGACCTTTGAAATCTATCCGATTCATACAGATGATGAAGGGAACGGAACGTCTGGAGGGAAAATAATGGCAGCCAGCTTGATGACGATCAATCTGGAAGAGGGCATGCCGACTGTGGCGCAAGCGCAAACCCGTCTTATCGGCGAACTGGGGCGGTCTCGGGCTGCTGAAGCCAAAGCGGTGAAACTGATTCATGGCTATGGGTCCACGGGAGTTGGCGGCAAACTGCGAATCGGCGTTCGTCAGTTTTTGAGCGTAAAAAAACGCCAAAACAAAATAAAAGCGTTTGTTTCGGGCGAAGAATGGGATATTTTTCATGAAGAGTCCCGCAAATTATTGGAAGGGTGTCCCGATTTGGCCAAAGATCGTGACTTGGGACGGGGTAATCCAGGAATTACTCTGGTTTTGTTGTAAGCTGTTCCGTATGGACGATCAACGACGAAAATACAAGTAGGATATGTGGGGGATAACCCATTGGCAAAAATACTGATTGTTGATGACTCCTCGACAATACGGCGTTTGTTGCGGGATATGCTGGGTTCTGCCGGTCATCAGGTCGTTGGGGAAGCGGATACTGGCGTGAAAGCCTATACGGAATATGTCCGTCTCAAGCCGGATGTTGTGACAATGGACTTGGGAATGCCGACGATGAATGGATTGGCGGCCATGTCGAAAATCTTGGCGCCGTTTCCGGAAGCGCGATTCTTAGTCATAAGTGCCATGGAACAACGAAAGGTGATCGAAGAAGCACTGGAACGCGGGGCGCGCGGGTTCTTGCTGAAACCGTTCACTGCGGTGCAGGTGTGCGAAGCGGTTTCCTCCGTTATGAAACAGCCTTTCAGTACTTCCGAGTTTCGGGAAAAAGCTCGTCGTTTCCGTCGAAGCCAAAAAACCGATTCCCAGACTGATGTGGCGGTCAATGAAGTAGTATCTCCTTACAATGTGGAAAAACTTTCGGACGGCTCCATGAGAATAGAAATCAACCCGGATTTTTCGCTGGGGAGTTGTGCGGCACTGGCGCTGGAAACGAAATATGAATGTCAGGGGCAGTGCACCGGCGTGAAATTCGATTTTGGCGGAACCGCCCGCTTGGAAGGGAAAGCCTTGGCCGCACTCAACCGGCTGATGCATGAGTTGCATCAAACTTGCGGCGGGGTTACGGCGTTGGTTTCCAACGACAAATTGGCGCGGCAAATTCAGGACAATCAGGATGCGGACGGGAATTTGTCGTTCCTCGCGTTGCTCGTAGAAGAAGCCCGTAAAATCTAAACAAGTTTCCAGTCATCAATCGTGAGATACTTGAACCAGAAAAACCGTTGTAGGGAAATCGTGAAGTTTCCGGGAATAAATAGTGATTTGGGCATATACACTTCAATGCCGTTGATGGTCAGATGATTGTAGCGGTCGAGTTCTTTGGGGGATGGGTCGCCCAATCGCACGGACGGGCCAATGTTGATCCGGCATCAACCAAGGCGTGAATCGCGGGTTTCAACGAGTTGGACCGCACCGCCGTTTTGTGTGATGTGCTTTTGGGCGGCGGCTGTGATTCGGATTTCTAACTGTGCCATTCCAGGCCCTCCTTGTAGCAAAGTATTCTTTGTTACTATTGTACCGCGAAAGGACTGGCTACAACAATGCCTTTCCTTCAATGCACCGAGGGAGGCTTGATTTTTTTTCATGTTTTCGATATGATAAGTGCAGTTACGGTGATGCGGGAAAGAGTAATCTGCAAATTGAAGGCAGACAGCGAGCCGATGAGGGTGGAAGTTCGGCATTTTGCGGATGAAAGGCCTTCCCAAACCGCGAGAGGAAAAATCCGTTTATGGATTGAGTAAAACTCGCCATACAATCAAGGCGGGCTCTGTTAAGAGCCAAGCAGGGTGGAACCGCGGGAACTGTCCCGTCCCTGCAACGAATATTCGTTGCAGGGACGGGTTTTTGTTTTTTCTGTGACGCGATTGAATCTGTAGCAATAATTTAAGGAGGAAAAAGGCATGACATTTCAGGAAATTATTCTGACGCTGCAAAAGTTTTGGTCCGGCCAGAACTGTATCATCCAGCAGCCCTATGACGTGGAGAAAGGCGCAGGTACGATGAATCCGGCGACTTTTCTTCGGGCGCTGGGCCCGGAGCCTTGGAACGTGGCATATGTCGAACCGTCGCGCCGTCCGGCGGACGGCCGTTATGGCGACAACCCCAACCGTTTGTTCCAGCATCATCAGTATCAGGTGGTCATGAAACCATCGCCTTTGAATATTCAGGAGCTCTATTTGGAAAGTCTGGCGCAGCTCGGAATCAAAGCGGCCGAACATGACATCCGCTTTGTGGAGGACAACTGGGAATCACCGACGTTGGGCGCTTGGGGACTGGGCTGGGAAGTATGGCTGGATGGAATGGAGATCACTCAGTTCACGTATTTCCAACAAGTGGGCAGTATTGACGTGAAGCCGGTCGCCGTCGAGATAACATATGGTCTGGAACGTTTGTCCATGTATATTCAGGGAAAAGAAAACGTGTTTGATATTGAATGGGTCAATGGCATTACCTATGGTGACGTGTTCCATCGCAACGAAGTCGAACAGTCATACTACAATTTTGAAATTGCGGATACGGACATGCTGTTCCATTTGTTCGACATGTATGAGAAGGAAGCGGTCCGGGTTGTTGATCTGGGGTATGTGTTGCCGGCCTACGATTATGTTTTGAAATGCAGCCACACGTTTAATCTGCTGAATTCCCGGGGGGCCATCAGCGTCAGCGAACGCACGGCGTTTATCGGCAGGGTGCGGAATTTGGCCCGCCTCTGTGCGCAGGGATATTTGGCGCAGCGCGAAAAATTGGGATATCCTCTCCTGAAGGGGGCGAAATAACATGGCAAAAGATTTGTTGTTTGAGATTGGAACGGAAGAGATTCCGGCACGGTTCATGCCTGGCGCGTTGACGCAATTTGCCGATTTGGCCCGAAAGGCGCTGGTGGATAGACGAATCGCCTATGGAACGTTGAAAACGCTGGGGACGCCTCGGCGGTTGGCCTTGATTGTTACGGATGTCGCCGAGGAGCAGGCGGATCAAACGACGAAGAAAAAAGGACCGTCGTTGAAACTGGCGTATGATGCAGCGGGAAAACCGAGCAAAGCAGTGGAGGGGTTCGCACGCGGCGCGGGAATCCCCGTTGCTGATTTGATCAAGGAGGACGGTTATGTTTATGCGGAAATTCATGATGCAGGCAGGCCGGTAGCCGGTTTGTTGCCGGATTTATTGCTTAGTCTGGCGGAATCGTTGAACTTTCCCAAAAATATGCGTTGGGGCGATCGTGATCTGAAGTTTGTTCGTCCGATTCACTGGTTGGTCGCTTTGTTTGGCGCGGATGTCGTTCCCATGGAGATGGCGGGTATCCAGTCTGGCCGTATCAGCCGGGGACATCGGGTTCTGGGAGCGGGGGCTGTAGCTGTTTCGACAGCGGCGGATTACGTTTCACAAATGCGGGCTAATTTTGTCATTGTGGATCAAGAAGAGCGCCGCGCGTTGATTCGCAGCCAAGTGGAAGCATTGGCGGTGGCTCAGGGCGGAACGGCAACCATCGACGCCGAACTTTTGGAAGAAGTGTTATTTTTAGTTGAATATCCGACCGCATTATGCGGGCGGTTTGAAGAAAAGTATCTTGATTTGCCGCCGGATGCCATTATTACGCCGATGCGCGAACATCAACGTTATTTTCCGGTATTCAGCGCGGAAGGAAAGCTGTACCCGGTGTTTATTACAGTGCGAAATGGTGGAACGGAGTTTATCGATAATGTCCGGCATGGTAACGAAAGGGTACTGCGGGCCCGGTTGGCTGACGCACGGTTCTTTTATGACGAGGACCGCAAGGCGCCCTTGGGCGAGCGTGTGGAAAAACTAAAAACGATCGTATTTCAGGAAGGCCTTGGCACCATGTACGACAAAGCGCAACGCCTCAAAAGATTGTCGGCGGCAATCGCCGGGCAAATGGGCGTGGCCGCTTCGGAACTGCCGATGGTGGAACGCGCGGCGGAACTGGCGAAAGCCGACCTGGTGACCGGAATGGTCTGTGAGTTTACGGAACTGCAGGGGGTTATGGGGGAGGAATATGCCCGCCTATCCGGAGAATCCCCGACAGTGGCCAAAGCAATTTTTGAACATTATCTGCCACGGTTTGCCGGAGATATTTTGCCAGGGACTGCTGCCGGACGGGCTGTTGCCATTGCCGACAAATTGGATAATATCGTTACCACTTTTAGCCGGGGACTTGTTCCTACCGGTTCCCAGGATCCTTATGCCTTGCGGCGGCAGGCTCTTGGGGTAGTGAACATTCTCATTGATGGGAAAATATCCTTGTCACTGGCGGCTATGGCGAAGAACGCCATGGAGCTGGCTGGATTGATGGACCCAAGCAAACAACAGCAGGTGCTGGATAGCTTTAAGGAGTTTTTCCGTTTGCGTCTGAAGAACGTGTTGGGAGACGCCGGCGTTCGGTATGATGTTATCGATGCTCTGTTGGCGACCGAAACGGATGACATTTATGACGCCTGGCTGCGGGCGAAGGCGATGGCTTCCCCGGAAGGGATCGCTGCGATGGAACGGGCTGTCGAAGCTTTCACCCGTGCAGTCAATCTTGCCGGCAAGACGGAATGCGAAACGATTGAGGAGTCCTTGTTTGAGACTGCTGCGGAAACAGCTCTGTATCAAGCTAGCCAAGCCGCTAAAACAAAGATTGACGGCGCTGTGCAGTCTCGGGCGTATCTGGAGGCATTACAGATTGTTGCTGAACTGGCTGAACCGATTGATGCCTTTTTTGCCGCCGTGATGGTTATGGTCGATGATGCCAGGGTACGGGATAATCGGTTGGCGTTGCTGCGAAGCATCAGTTCTCTCACGCGGACAATCGCCGACTTCAGCAAAATTGTGCCGCAATAGGCGGATAGTTTTCTTGGCAAGGGTTTCAATTCACTAACATGATTACATCTTTTGACCGGAGTCGAGCGTTTCAACTCCGGCCTTTTTTTGCCGCGAGGTGAAGCGTGAAAAAGTATGTGAAATAAATAATTAAAATATTTGCCAATATAGCATATGCTATATTGGCAAATATTCGTATATATGATAACATTAAAAACGACAATAATTTAGGAGGCGGTATGGTGATCGACAAGCATGCGGAAGATCAATGGGTATTGTGGTTTGATAATATCAACAGGGAAGATGTAGCTGTTGTTGGCGGTAAATCGGCATCATTGGGCGAAATGACTTCCAGCACCGGAGTTCCGGTTCCTTATGGTTTCGCTACTACAGCTCAGGCCTATCGCGCCTTTCTTAAAGAAACAGGCTTGGATCAAAAAATTAGCGAAATGATCGCGAACCTGACAAATGTTGAGGACAGCCGCCAACTGCGGGAAATCAGCGCCAGTATTCGACAGGCCATCGTTGATGCAAAGCTGCCGCTCTGTTTCGAACAGTCGATCCGACAAGCTTATGCTGAGCTGGCGGCGAAGGTTGGCGAAGAGAATCCTTTTGTGGCAGTGCGTTCCAGCGCGACTGCGGAGGATTTGCCAGATGCCAGTTTTGCCGGACAACAGGAGACATATTTGAATGTTCGGGGCGCCGAGGAAGTGGTCGAACGAGTCAAAGAATGCTTTGCCTCGATGTTTACCGATCGTGCCGTATACTACCGGACAAAAAAGAATTTTAGCCATACGGAAGCCGCGCTAAGTGCCGTTGTTCAAATGATGGTGTTTTCTGCGGCGTCCGGAGTGATGTTTACTGTGAATGTCGTGAACGGCGACGACAAGAAAATTCTGATCGAAGGATCTTGGGGACTGGGCGAATATGTGGTGCAAGGAACCGTGACTCCCGACCATTTCTGGATCGCCAAAGAGAATCTGGAGATCGTGGAGCAATCTGTAAATGAAAAAGCAATACAACTGGTGCGCCGACCTGGGGGCGGAGTCGTCGAAAAACCGGTCCCGGAAGAACTAAAGAACATCCCCGTTCTTTCGGAAGATCAAATTCGGGAACTGGCCCGTTATGCCTTGGATATCGAGAAACATTATGGAACGTATATGGACATGGAGTGGGCTTTGGACGAGCGAACAAAAAAAATCTGGATTGTCCAGGCCCGTCCGGAAACCATCTGGTCCAATAAAAACAAACCGGCAGCCAATGAAAAGAAGGAGGTAGTGTCTGTGAAAAAAGAAGCGGAAGTCGCGCCTATCGCCGAAAGAAACATCTTGGTTAAAGGATTGCCAGCCAGCCCGGGCCGTGTGAGCGGAATCGCCCATGTGATTTTGTCGCCGAACCTGATTGATAATTTTAAAGAAGGCGAAATTTTGGTTACAGAGATGACGGCTCCAGATTGGGTACCGGCGATGAAAAAAGCTAAAGCGATCGTGACGGATTCCGGCGGAATGACCTGCCATGCTTCCATTGTCAGTCGTGAACTGGGCATTCCTTGCGTAGTCGGAACGAAAAGCCGCGGCAAATCTGCTACAACCACAATTCAAACAGGAATGCAGATCACGGTGGATGCGACAAATGGCGTTATTTATGAAGGCGTGATCAGCGATCTGGTGGCCACGCCGCGCCCAGCCGAGGCTGGTCCGGGATTTGCCGTGGAAACGTTCCCGGTGACAGGAACAAAAATATATATGAATTTGGGAGATCCGGATCTGGCTGCTCGTTACGCACCGTTGCCTTCCGATGGAATCGGCCTGATGCGGGAGGAATTTATCTGGACTACGTTTATCCATGAACATCCGATGTATTTGATTGAAATGAATCAACCGGACCGAGTGGTGAATGTGCTTGCGGATGCTTTTCGGAAAGTTGCGCAAGCGATGGCGCCGCGCCCTGTTACCCTGCGATTCAGTGATTTTAAATCCAGCGAATATCGTGACCTGAAAGGCGGAGACAAATACGAACCGGCCGAACCGAGTTCGCTGTTGGGTTGGCGCGGAGCTTCCCGGTATTATGACCCGGCCTACATTGAAGCCTTCCGCCTTGAACTGCAGGCAGTGAGAAAAGTTCGTGAAGAATTCGGGTTTAAAAACTTGCATGTCATGATTCCATTTTGCCGAACCGTGGACGAAGCCGCGAAGGTTACCGCCCTTATGGCGGAAGAGGGACTGCGCCGCGGTCCGGACTTCAAAGTATGGCTAATGGCGGAGATTCCATCAAATATCATTTTGGCCGATCAATTCAATCAATATGTGGATGGCTATTCCATCGGCTCCAATGACCTGACCATGTTGGTTCTGGGGTGCGATCGGGACAATGACAGTGTCGCCGGTATATTTGATGAACGAAATCTGGCCGTCAAACGATCAATCCGGCATTTGATCGAAGTGGCGCATCGAGATGGAAAGACTGTATCCATTTGCGGCCAGGCACCCAGCGTTTATCCGGATTTCACGGAATTCCTGATCCGGAGCGGAATCGATTCGATATCGGTAAATCCCGACGCTGTCAAGGCAGCTAAACATTGGGTGGCGCAAATTGAACAAAGAATAATTTTAGAGAAGGTTACAGGCAGGGGACTGGCGGAAAATAGCGAATATACATGGTAGTATGGATCTCAGAGAGGAGTGGTTTCCATTCTACTTACGCCGCGACAGGATAAAATAATTGAAATGGTCAAAGAGGGCGGCCCATTGACGGGGGAGCAACTTGCCGAACGACTGGGTGTGAGCCGGGCGGCGTTGCGTCCTGACCTTGCGATACTCATTATGTCCGGCATACTTGACGCACGGCCAAAAGTCGGATATTATTACACAGGCAAGGGCGCTTTCAGCATGTTGACGGAGGAAATAGCCCGTTATAAAGTGCGGGATATTCAGTCCGTGCCGGTTGTTGTGGCTTCGACGGCCAGCGCCTATGATACCATTGTGACGATGTTTCTCGAAGACGTCGGGACGGTGTTCGTGGTGGAACCGGGCGGCATACTGAGAGGCGTTGTTTCACGGAAGGATTTGTTAAAGGTTGCGATGGGAAGTCGCGATCTGCAAAAAATTCCGGTGAAGGTATTGATGACCGGGATGTCGAAAATGATAATGACCGATCCGGAAGAACCTGTTCTTGCGGCGGCGAAAAAGCTGGTGGATGGAGAAGTTGACAGCCTGCCGGTGGTTCGCTCGCTGGGCTCCGAAGAAGAAAAGACGTTCGAAGTGATCGGCCGGTTGACCAAAACCAATATTACCCGGTTGCTTGTCGAAATGGGACAGGGAAAAAGGAGGTAACCGTCATAGCCGCTTTGCCTATCATTTATGCGTTGTCCGATTCTATCGGCGAAACTGCGGAAATGGTCGCCCGCGCTACGGCCAGCCAATTTGATTCTGGAAAGTTCGACATTGTCAGGATTCCGTATATTACGTCGTCGGTCCAGATCAAGGAGACTTTGCGCGAAGCCTCAAAGCATCCGTGCGTAATTTGTCATACCTTGGTATCTCCGGACTTGCGGGATGCCTTACTGGAAGAGGCCAAAAAGTATGATTTGGTGACGGTCGATATTATGGGACCGATGATTCGGGCTATTCAATCGGTTTCGGACATGACGCCGAAATTGAAACCCGGCTTGATTCACATGCTGGACCAGGATTATTTCAAACGTGTGGAAGCGATGGAGTTCGCCGTTAAATACGACGACGGAAAGAATCCTTGGGGATTACTAAAAGCAGACTTGATTCTGGTGGGAGTATCCCGGACTTCGAAGACACCGCTTAGCATGTATTTGGCCCAGAAAAAAATCAAGGTTGCCAATGTACCCCTTGTGCCGGAAGTTCCGCCACCGGATGAACTTTTTCAGGTGTCGCCGCAGAAAGTTGTGGGCTTGATCATTGATTCCCGAAAACTGAACGAGATCCGGGCTGAACGTCTGAAAATAATGCGATTGCCGCCAGACGCCAATTATGCCACACTGAACCGGATTGGCGAAGAATTGGAATATGCCATGAAAATTATGGATCGAATCGGTTGCCCGATCATCGACGTTTCGAACAAGGCTATTGAAGAAACTGCCAATAAGATTATGGAACTTGTGTTCAAAAACGGGCGTGCTTAGAAAACACAGCGAGGATATAGAAAATCCCGGCCAATGTGACCGGGATTTTTTTATCAGTTTACAAATTCTTTCGTTTCCACATTGTATTTCACAAGGTCTGCGCCGACGGGAACCTGACCGGCTTGAACAACTTTTACGTTGCCTTTGAATTCAGCTATCTTTGTTTTCCAGTTGTAATCGACGCTGTCGGCGGTAATTTGCAGGTCCGGACGTTGGAAGTCCGCGCCTCCTTCAATCATGGCGGAGTTTTTTCCAAACACGACATAGGCGGATTCACCTTTAAACGAGACATCATCCTGTTTCAGTGTCCAGCCGCCGGTTCCCCAGAATTCCAGAGTGGATAATTTGACTCGCGCCTTGTCTCCGGCAATAAAGCCATTGTTGAGATGGATTACGATATTGCCGCTGATGATATATTGACCGGTTTCCACATCAAAATACTGTTTGTCGGCGCGGAAATATTTATTGTTGACAGCGGCAAAACCGACAGAAGATAAAGTTGTCAACAATAACACCGCAATAAGGAAAATTCGTAATTGTTTCATGGGAAAAACCTCGCTTTTATTTGGCAATAGAAGAACCGTTACTGCTTATTATAGCAAAAAATAATATCCATGTGCTGGAATTTTCGTGCTTGACTTCGCAGAATGTGAGGAATGGGATTTTTGAAAAAATATTATTTTTGGCAGGATACCCGAACTTTATATCGAATAATAAAGACATTATGATAAGATATTCCGCTTCCGACGATTTTATCGAAAAGTTGCGGGCGCAGGCTGATATCGTTACGGTTGTATCAGATTACGTCCCTCTGACGAAAAAAGGTCGGAATTATTGGGGTTGTTGTCCGTTTCATCAGGAGAAAACCCCGTCTTTTTCCGTGGCGCCCGACAAAGGGTTTTTTTATTGTTTTGGTTGCCAGGCTGGCGGCGATGCTTTTCGCTTTATAATGAAAATTGAAAACATTGGATTTAGTGAAGCGGTGAAGCTGCTGGCGCAAAAAATGAATATTCCGGTGCCGGAAAAGGAACGATCTGAGGCGGAACGGCAAAGAGATCAAGAGCGGGAAGATGTTTTCCACGCCAATGCGCTGGCCCGGGATTTTTTTCACGCCTGTTTACTAAAGTCGCCGTTAGGGATCTATGCGCTTTCGTATTTGGCGGAGCGAGGGGTGTCTATCGAAACGGCGCAGAACTTGAAATTGGGTTTTGCTCCGGATGATTGGAGCAAATTGGCCAATGCCTTGCAAAAACGCGGAGTTCAGCCAACGACTCTGGTCAAGGCTGGTTTGGCGGTTCCAAGGTCACGAGAAGGGATTTATGATCGCTTTCGGAATCGAATCATGTTTCCGATTGAAGATATTCGGGAACGGGTGATTGGATTTGGCGGCAGGGTTATGGATGATTCACAGCCCAAGTATCTCAATAGCCCTGAAAGTCCTGTGTTTAGTAAAAAACATGTGCTGTACAACATTTCGCGGGCCTATCGTGCGATCAAGGAAGCGGGGCAGGCGATCGTGGTCGAAGGATATATGGACGCCATCGCTTTGGACAGCCATGGGATTCGGAATGTAGTCGCTTCCCTGGGCACTTCCTTTACAACGGATCAAGCCCGCCTGATCCGCCACTATGCTCCGGAGATTGTCTTTGCCTATGACGGAGATGCTGCGGGGCAGCATGCGACATTACGGGCTTTGTCCATAGTACGGACGAGTGGTGCAAACGTCAAAGTCGCATCCTTTCCAGGCGGCAAAGATCCGGATGAAGTGATTCGGAAGCAGGGCGTGGACGTTGTAAAAAAACATCTTGCTACCGCAGCCGGGTTGCTGGATTTCCAAATAGAACAGATATTGAAAAGCTCGAATTTTTCTGATCTGACCGGAAAAGTTTCGGTGGTGAACCAAGCGGTTCCCTATCTGGCGATGTCCGACAGCGCGGTGGAAGTCGATGCCCATATTGCCCGACTGGCCGAAAAACTGGGAATTGACGAAAGTTCAATTCGCAGTGAGTTGCGACGACATCGGGGACAAACGGAGCCTTTGCGTCCGGCGACCGTGCATGTTAGACGCAGCAACGACTCCCGCGAGGTTGTCGCGGAAGAATTTGTACTGCAACAGTTGCTTGAGCAACCGGAACGATTCGCAACGATTGCCGGGATTCTGTCGCCGGAGTACTTTCAAAGCGGATCACGCCGCAATCTGGCGCTGGCGATTTGGCAAAACTTTGCGGACGAAGGGACATTTCGTCCGGAAACATTGGTGGGCAGCCTTGATGAGGAGACGGTTCAACTCCTGTCCCGATTGCTTCTGAAAGAAGAAAGAGGCTTGGATGGTTCGCAGGCTCTGGATGATTGCGTTCGTATTATTTTATTGGCCCGTTTAAATGCAGAGTATGAAGAGCACCGTATGAAAGCGGATTTGTTGTTGCGACAGGGAGATTCACAATATATGCAGGAATTATCGGATGCGCAGCGAATACTTACAAAAATTAGCGATTTAACCAAAATGCAGGGTTAACGGAAATTTGTTTGACAGCCGGAGGGAGTAGGGTTTGGCAATGATCGACAAAAAGAAACTCATCACGGAGCGTGTGGATGAGTTGGCGAAAAAAGCAGCGCAGGCCAATAACATGATTGCTACGGTGGAGGTGCTGGATGCATTTCAGAATGAAGACCTTTCGCCGGAGGACATCGAAGATGTTTATGAACTGTTGGCCAAAAAAAGCATAGAGATTGTCGACGAACT
Organism: uncultured Veillonellaceae bacterium; assembly: GCA_964601085.1. GTDB lineage: Bacteria > Bacillota > Negativicutes > UBA1444 > UBA1444 > UBA1444. Next base: position 132,465 of record CAZRLN010000001.1, read on the forward strand.
ACCTGATCCGGATGCGATGGAAGCGGTTGGCGCCGGCGAGGCTGAACCGGTAGTGGAAGAAGTGGATCTTGAACAGGCGATTCCGGAAGGGGTCAGCATTGATGATCCTGTTCGGATGTATCTGAAAGAGATCGGGCGCGTTTCTTTGCTGTCGGCTGTTGATGAAACAAAGCTTGCGAAACGCATGGACAAGGGGAATGAAGCACAGTTATTGCTAGAAGAAATGGCGTCGGAACAAGGCGAAGCAATAGCGGCGGAAGACTCAAAACGTTCAGCTTCTGAGTGGACCGATTTGTCGCAAGCCTTGTTGGAGCCGGAAGAATATATGACCCGGGTCCGTCAAACCAGCGATATTTTTAAAACTCTCCGTGATAAAGCGATGTCACAGGGGCACAAGATAGCGAATGGACTTTTTCAGGCGGCAATTGCGGAACTGACAAGGGAAGAAATGCGATCGCTGCAAAACCATCTGATCTCTGAAGGGCTTGAAATCGTGGAAGGAGAAGCGAATGACAATACATTCGTTCCGCCGAGGACAGAGGATAAGTTGCCAAAATGGGAAAACCCGGTATCTGGCGACCCGGCTGAAGTGATTCGTGCTTTGACGGTACTGGGGCAATGCCAGGCTAATATCATCGCTTCAGAACAATTAAATCGCGCGTTGCGTCCTGAAGATCCCCCGACGATTCGCATAGCTGAAGGCGGTAATGCCGCCAAGGTGATACAAGGTTTGCAAGATGTGAACATTCGGGTGATTGAGGGCGGCAATCTGGCACTGGCGTATTATTTATTGCAGGGGATCTCGCCCAAAAGCCCTGAAGTTGCAGAAACTCTGCGGCGAATTCATGCTACAGCCAAAATTGCTTTAGAACAGGGCGATCGTGCAAAACGCAGTTTGTCAGAGGCTAATTTGCGTCTGGTTGTCAGCATTGCCAAACGGTATGTTGGTCGGGGCATGTTGTTCCTTGACTTGATTCAGGAAGGCAATCTCGGCTTGATAAAGGCCGTGGAGAAGTTTGATTATACCAAAGGCTACAAATTCAGCACCTACGCAACTTGGTGGATCCGCCAGGCCATCACTAGGGCGATCGCCGATCAGGCGCGGACTATTCGCATTCCGGTACATATGGTGGAAACGATCAACAAGCTGATTCGTGTCTCACGTCAATTGCTGCAAGAATTGGGACGAGAGCCGTCTCCGGATGAAATTGCCAAGATGATGGATATTACGGTGGAACGGGTGCGAGAGATTATGAAGATCGCACAGGAACCAGTTTCACTGGAGACCCCGATCGGCGAAGAGGAAGATTCCCATTTGGGAGATTTCATCGAAGATGCGGATGCACAAGCACCGGCGGATGCCGCATCATTCATGGTTTTGAAGGAACAACTGGAAGAAGTGCTGGAAACATTGACTCCACGCGAGAAAAAAGTGTTGCGTCTGCGGTTTGGCCTGGATGACGGAAGAGCACGGACCTTGGAAGAAGTCGGACATTTCTTCCAGGTAACCAGGGAGCGTATCCGGCAAATTGAAGCCAAGGCGTTACGGAAATTACGGCATCCGAGCCGCAGCAAAAAACTCAGGGATTTTCTGGAATAAAAAGCTGCAAAATTATTTGCAAAAACCTCTTGACGCCGCTACGCTGCTTGATTTATAATAAATGACGTTGACAACATTCCTCGATAGCTCAATGGTAGAGCACGCGGCTGTTAACCGCGGGGTTGTAGGTTCGAGTCCTACTCGAGGAGCCAATTTAAAAATCGGCAGGCTTTCTTCGGAAAACCTGTTTTGTTTCTCCGGGGCCTATAGCTCAGCGGTAGAGCCGCCGGCTCATAACCGGCTGGTCCCTGGTTCGATCCCAGGTGGGCCCACCAAGTCATCATGGCCCGTTGGTCAAGCGGTTAAGACACCGCCCTTTCACGGCGGTATCGGGGGTTCGATTCCCCCACGGGTCACCAAAAATCTCAAGTCCGGGAAGAATTCCCGGACTTTTATTTTTTTCGCAGGGGGAACAGTACGCTGCGGAGAATTATGTTTATAGAATTGGGGGAGGGAAAGCGGATGGAACTTGGCGCGCGGCTGGGCGCGATAGCGGCGCAGGTGGGGCCTTACCATAGAATGGCTGATGTCGGCACGGACCATGCATTCTTGCCAGTCTGGCTGATTCAAAATAATAGGATTACATTTGCGGTGGCGGGAGATGTTCAGCCGGGACCGCTGGAGGCTGCCCGGCGGTCTGTGGGGGAAGCGGGTCTGGAACCGGCAATTTCAGTTCGTCTGGGGAATGGATTGCAGGTGGTTGCACCGGGCGAAGTCGATGTTGTTGTGATTGCAGGGATGGGGGGATCAACCATTCGGGAAATTTTAGAGTCGTCGCCGGTGGTGGTCGGGGAATTACGGCGCATTGTCTGTCAACCAATGATCGGGGCGGCGATTCTGCGAAAATGGTTTCTGGCAAACGGGTGGGAAATAATCGAGGAAGATCTCGTCATGGAGGATGGGCGACTATATGAAATCATTGTCGCCGAGCCCGGAAAAACGATGCCGATGGCAGAATTGCTGCTGGAAATTGGTCCTTTACTGTGGCGGCGGCGACATCCACTGCTGCGGGAACATTTGATTCGTCTACAACAACAGTATGAACGGCAAGCTGTTGCGATGAAAAATTCGTGTTCGATAGCAGTGGCGAAACGACGGCAAGTGGTTGTGCATAAGATCGAAGAATTGGAGGAGAAATTGGCATGTCTGCAAGTTGCGGAATGATTGCTGAGGCTATAGAAAAACTAGCTCCCAGGGAATGGGCGGAACCATGGGACAATGTCGGATTGCTGGTGGGAATGCCGGAGCAGCGAATTGAAAATGTGTTGTTGACGTTGGATGTGACGCCGGCAGTGATTGATGAAGCCGTCGAATTGAATGCGGGGCTAATCATTAGTCATCACCCTTTTCCGTTTCGGGCGGTGAAAAGGTTTCGGACTGACAGCCTTGACGGGTCGATGCTGGCGAAGTTGTTGCGGGGGAATATTTCTTTATATGCTGCCCATACCAATCTGGATATTGCGCTGGGCGGAGTAAATGATGTTCTGGCGGACAGATTGTCATTACGCGATGTTAAAATTTTGCGTCAAAGGTCGGATGCTTTGGTTAAGATTGTGACCTTTGTTCCCCGTGATTATGAAGAGACGGTATGGCGGGCAATGAGCGGAGCGGGAGCGGGGTGCATTGGCGGGTATAGCGAATGCGGATTTCGTGTGACGGGAATCGGAACATTTTTGCCGGGAACCAATACTCAACCATTTATCGGTGAACCAAATCGATTGAGCCGAGTCGAGGAAACCCGGATAGAGACAGTGGCGCCGGCGGTATTGGCAAATACAATTGTAGAGGCCTTGATCGAAGCCCACCCCTATGAAGAGGTTGCCTATGACATTTTCCCTTTGAACAACGAGCGGTTTATCAGTGGATTGGGACGGATCGGCGCCTTGACAAATCCGATGACGCTCTCGGATTTTGCGAAGCAGGTTCGGGAGGTCTTGCGCGCTGGTGGAGTAAGAATGGTTGGAGATCCGGGCGCACTGGTTCAGAAGGTGGCTGTCTGCGGCGGCGCCGGCATGGAGGTGTCGCAAGACGCTGTGCGCTGTGGCGCGCAAGTGCTGGTTACTGGTGATATTCGTTATCACGACGCGCAGGAGGCTATGGCGATGGGGCTTTGTCTAATTGACGCTGGACACTTTGCCACCGAATTTCCGGTATTGAATTCTTTACAAGGATTGTTGCGGAAATGTTCAGAAACAAACGACTGGCATTGCCGTTTCGAGGTTTCGGATCGGCAAGCGGATATTTGGCGATGGTTTTAATTCAGGGTTTCCCTTTTGGGGAAAACGATGTATAATGAAAATATAATATATGATAATATTTTTCAGTTGATGGGGGCGAGTAAAGATTATGGGAAAAGAAATCACACTTGATATCGCCGCTGTGCAACAGGAAATGACGATTACAGGCGTGTCTGGATCACAGGCGCAAAAGACTCGAATGTTGCAAATGGGATTTACACCGGGAACCCGCGTGCGAATTATTCGCCGTGCACCGTTGGCCGATCCGGTTGAGATCAAAGTTCGCGGCACAAAGATGCTGCTCCGGCGCGATGAATGTCAAAATATAAAGGTGGCTGCGGCAGAGTGAGTGAAGTTGTGTTCAAACCAATCCGCGTCGCAATCATTGGCAATCCCAATGTGGGAAAAAGTGTTTTGTTTAACTCAATCACCGGTGCAAGTCAGATTATCGGCAATTGGTGCGGAAAAACGACTGAAGTGTGTACAATGGCGGTGCATTATAAAAACAAGGAGTTCCATTTCACAGACCTTCCTGGCATATATGGATTTGGCAGTCATTCATCGGAAGAAGTTCTGGTGAATGACTTTTTCCGTGAAGAGCCTCCGGATGTTGTTATGGTTGTTCTGGATGCAATGAACCTGGAACGGGGCTTGTATCTATTGTTGGAAACGCTGGAGCGTTATCATCATGTTATGGTGGTATTGAACAAAGTCGGCGCCGCAATGGGGCACGATATCATTGTGTATCATGATCGACTTGAAGCGGAGCTGCAGGTGCCGGTTACGCCGGAAAAAGAACAGGGAAGCTTGGATACGGAAGAATTATTTGCGACATTGTCCGATGTTGCGGATCATGTTGCGCCTCGCCGAAATTATGCGATTCGGTACGGAGAAAAAGTGGAGAGGACCTTAGCGCAGTGCAAGGGAACGCTTGCGGATAGCAACCTGGGTAGCGCGCGCTGGTTTTTACTGAAGCGATTGGAACAGGAAAACGACAATTTTCAAAGCGAAATCATCAGTACCCGATATAATGTGGCGGAAGATATTGCAGCAAGAATTACGGCCAAGCGGTCAGCTGGCGAAACCTTGTCGGATCGGATAGACCAATGGGCTTTGCACCCTGTTTGGGGCGGCCCCTTGATGCTGCTGATTTTCGGAATCATGTTTTATTTAACGTTTTCTGTCAGCCGTCCGGTGTCGGAATGGATCGCTGATGCTTTTGACGCAATGGGCGTCATATTGACGACATGGTTTGCAACTTGGAATGTGCCGTTGTTATTGGCGGATTTGATCGTAGGCGGGGTTTTGAAGGGCATTGGCGCGGCCATGGGGTTTCTGCCGCAGATGGCGATGTTTTTCCTGTTTTATTCTCTAATTCAGGACAGCGGGTACATGGTCAGGATTGTATTTTTGGCGGATAAAATTATGAGCGCGTTGGGGATGAATGGAAAAACTTTTTTGCCTCTGGTTCTAGGTTGCAGTTGCAACGTGAATGGAATTTTGGCTTCTCGCATATTATCCAGTCGCTATGATCGCACGGTTGCCATTTTGGTCAGTTCCTACGCGCCCTGTCCGGCGCGTCTTGGCGTGATGGTTTTTTTGGTTTCAGCTTTTTTTGCTTCGACTTCCGCGACCCTGGTGATGCTGTCATTGCTGGGAATCAGCCTGCTATTGATGGTTTTTGTGGCGTATGTCGTGAGTCTGTTTATCCCCCGAGATGGAGAAAGTTCTTTTATGATGGAATTGCCGCCATATCAAAAACCGACTCTGCAAAGCATGACCACCTCGGCGGCGTGGATGACGCTGAATTTTGTGCATCGGATCCGAAATGTCATTATTGCTGCTTCGGTCGTGATGTGGTGTTTGTCCAATTTTCCGGCGGGGTCGTTCGAGCAGACGTATATTGCCCGGATCGGGCAGGCGCTGGAACCGGTCGGCCATCTTCTGGGACTGAATTGGCAACTCATTGTATCTTTGATATTTGGCATTGCCGCGAAGGAGAGCGTGTTGTCGAGTTTGGGGATAATTTATCATGCGGCCCAAGACTCCGGAAGTCTTGCGGAAATTTTGACGCATAACATTTCACCCCTTACGGCGTTCACTTTTTTGTTGGTCTATATGATTTATACTCCCTGCGTGACCACTTTAATAACAATGTATCAGGAGACCAGCGACTGGCGAATTGTAGTCTACGGAGCTCTTGGCAGCGTGGTGTCGGCGATTCTGTTGGGAAGTATGGTATATCATGGCGGAAGACTATTGTTTGGATAGGGACAGTTGCAATGAAATCGGCGAAACAGGAAGCGGGATTGTCCCGCTTATTTTTATGTTCGAAAAAAATATCTGCAAATTCAAACAAAACCATCTTGTCAGACAAAAGATAATATGATAATATTTAATCAAAGATCGGTAAGACAAATTCGAGGAGGTTGGAGCAATGTATCAAGTAATTCTGGCGGAACGGGAAAAGAAAACGGCAAAGGTAGCTACCGCCTTCTTAATTGCTGAAATGATACTGTTATTGTTCGCAATCCTATAAATTCCACTTTATCATTTGGAGAACTTCCCTTTCGTTGGGGGAGTTCTTTTTTTGTTTTCCGTTTTCCTGAAAACAGGATTACGGTCAAGATTCCGCGAATTAGTGGATAAAAGGCACATTGTTCCCTGACTTGGGATATGGAGGTTTTATTGTGTCGCACCATTGTGTTAAAATCAAAAGGTTCGTCAAAGCATTTGTCTGGATATTGGCGTTATTATTCCTCCCGGTTCATTCCGCAACGGCTGCGACAACTGTGGAACCGTTGCAGTTGACTTGCGGAAAATGGCTGTCGGCTACGATTCCACAGCTGCAAAACGACCTGACGCCAAAACAACTGAGCCTATTGAACGCGAAACTACGGCAAGTTGTCCTGACGGCTTATGAGCAATTTGAACAAACGGCGTTGGAGACGCGCGCTGATTCAAAAATGCCGGAACACCTGAAGAATGCTCTGACATTTCGGGCGAATTATGAGGTTTTCCGCAATGACCAGCAGTTTGTCAGCGTGGGGCAACTGGTTTATCAGTTTACCGGCGGCGCTCATGGAATGAGCTCACTTACTGCAACTACCTTCAGAATTTCTTCCGGTCGGGCCATCAGTTTGGCGGACTTGTTTTTACCTGGCTCAAATTATCGGGAACGCTTGGAGGGAACGGTCAGGCGAGTGGGGACGGCTCGGGGATTGCCATTGTGGGGCTTTAACGGGGTTAAAGAAAATGCGAATTATTATTTGACGGATCAGGGGTTGGTCTTATTTTTCCAGCCATATGAAATCGCTCCCTATAGCGAGGGAATTGTAAAAATTATGGTGCCTTATCAGGAGTTGGCGGATGTAATGGCGTTTGAAACAGAATAATGACGCTTGCCGTTCAGCCTTCAGGAAGGACTCGCGGAACAGGATTTTTAGCTAGTGTGTGGATGCCTGCTCTATGATACATACGATATCGGTTTGTGATTTGATTCGAAAAAACGGTTCAGTTTTTTGGTTCTTTTTCCGATAATACTATTGAGTGATCAAAAAGTGCGGAGATCCCGCAGTTTTTTTGCGGTATGGGGGGAACGAATTTGGAGATTTCAACTGCTATAGGGATGGCTGTCGCATGTTTTGCCGTTGTTGTTGGGATGGCGGTCAAAGGTGCAAGCCCAACAGCGCTACTCAATCCGGCTGCGGCACTAATTATTTTTGTGGGTACAATTGGTGTAATTTTTAATGCATTTCCCATTGTGGTCGTTAAACAAGTCCCGACTTTCTTTAAGCTTTTGCTCAAGAAACCACAATTGATGGAGCCCGAAGAGCTGGTAACCATTATGGTAAATTTTGCGCAGACTGCCCGCCGCGAAGGACTGCTTGCGTTGGAAAATAGTTTGTCAGGAGTTAACGACCCTTTCCTCAAGGGCGGATTGACGATGGTCATCGATGGCATGGATGGCGCTTTTGTTCGCGACGTACTGGAATTGGACATTGCACTCATGGAAGAACGACATCGTACAGGTGCACTTGTATTTGCCCAAGCAGGAATGTATGCGCCGACTCTCGGCGTATTGGGGGCGGTTATCGGGTTGATTGCCGCACTTGCGGACATGACGGATATCGAAAAGTTGGGGCATGCAATTGCGGGCGCTTTTGTGGCGACAATTTTTGGTATTTTTACCGGTTATGTCATGTGGCATCCATTTTCCAATAAATTAAAACTGATGTCGCAGGAAGAAGCTAAACTGAAACGAATGATGGTTGAGGGAATTTTGTCTTTACAGGCAGGAGATTCTCCGGTTGCCATAGAGGCGAAATTATTGGTTTTCTTGCCAGCGGTCAAGCGAAAATCCACGAAAGAATCCGGTGAAGGAGGTTGAGGATTTTTGAGCCGTAAACATGCAGAGCATCACGAAGAGCATGCTGATGAAACCTGGTTGGTTCCCTATGCGGATCTGTTGACGCTGTTGTTGGCGTTGTTCATCGTATTGTTTGGCATGAGCAAGACCGATGAAAAAAAAGTGGGAGAGCTCGGGAAGTCTTTTCATAGCGCTTTTACTGTAAACATCGGCGGGGGCGGGTCCGGTGGCGCCAGTTCCATGTTGCCATTTGATTACATGGCGCCTCAGATGGCTCCGAGCGAGAATATCCCTGCTGCCGTCACAAGCGACACGCCGCCCAATAGGCCAAACGCGCCGCCGGCCTCGTCAACCAGCAACAAGTCCTCGCCCCTGACGCAGGCGGCTTTGCGCGAAACGATACAACTGCTGCAACTGAAGGAAGCGGTGGATCGCTATATTAAAATGCAGGGATTGGTTGGACAACTGGAAGCGAAATCAACGGATGATGGCGTTCGGCTGCGAATCAAGGATTCGGCGCTATTTCCTTCCGGGGATGCCTATCTGCGCCCTGAATCGCAAAAATTAGCGGCGGATATCGCCAAACTTTTGGTAGGGTTGCCACAGCAGATTGTAGTTGCCGGTCATACCGACAATGTTCCCATCAATACGGCTCAATTTCCTTCAAATTGGGAGTTGAGCGGGATGCGGGCCACGAATTTCATGCGGTTCATTTTGTCGCAGGAACCATCGCTGAAACCAGAAAACTTTAGCGCAATCGGCTACAGCGAGTATCGTCCTCTACGTCCGAACACTACAGAGGAAGGACGGTCGAAAAATCGTCGGGTTGAAGTTTGGATCATCCGGGCCCAGAAGCAGCCAAATTCATAAGTCGCAACAGGAACGCATGAAGCCGCAGATTTTTCTGCGGCTTCATTTATGGTATAATAATTTTTGAGACTCATTCAGCGAGTTTCAGTTGTTCAAAAACATGGAGGTGTAATAACAGTGAATACCCTTAAAACGACCGTATTGATGGCTGCTTTGACAGGCCTTCTGATTACGGCCGGGAGTTTCTTCGGCGGGACACGGGGAATGACAGTGATGTTCATCGTGTCGATGCTGATGAACTTTTTCAGCTACTGGTACAGCGACAAGATCGTTCTCAGTATGTACGGCGCCCGCGAAGTGGATGCGCAGTCCGCGCCGGAATTAGTGAGACTGGTGGCAAATTTGGCCCGAAAAGACAACCTGCCGATGCCGCGGGTTTATATCATTGATACGGATACTCCCAATGCCTTTGCGACAGGGCGGGACCCTGAACATGCCGCAGTGGCGGTGACGACTTCCTTGATGCGCGGATTGACCGTTTCGGAACTGGAAGGTGTCATGGCGCATGAGTTGAGTCATGTGAAACATCGGGACACATTAATCAGCACGATGGTTTCTTCTGTTGCCGGCGCGATCACCATGTTGGCCAATATGGCGCAGTGGGCGGCTATGTTCGGTTTTGGCCGAAACGATGAGGATGATAATGCCGGCGGAATCGTCGGGTATCTCTTCATGATCGTCTTGGCTCCGTTGGCTGCGGCATTAATTCAATTCGCCATATCGCGTTCCCGCGAGTATATGGCGGATGAGTCAGCCGGCCGGTTGACGGGGCAGCCATTGGAATTGGCATCGGCGCTGAAGAAGATTGAGTTTTATGCGCAGAATCGGGTGATGCCGGAAGCTACACCGGCTACCTCCCACATGTTCATAATCAATCCATTTTCCGGCTCCGGCGCTTCACTGATGAGTTTGTTCAGTACGCATCCTTCCACCGAAGCCCGGATTCAGAAATTGCAGGAATTGGCGCAATCCATGCGCTAATCACGAACGAGCCATTACGGCCCTCTGAGCTGCATCAGGGGGCCGTAACTATTGAAAAATACGACGGGAGGAATTGAGAGAATGAAGTATGTTCGATTTGAAAATGATGGGAAAATAGCGTATGGCATATTATCCGGCGATCAAATTCAGGAATTGGTCGGAGATTTGTTTTCTCAGCCAACATTCTCCGGGAAACAATTCAAGCTTACAGGAGTAAAGTTGTTGGCGCCCTGCCTGCCTTCTAAGGCGGTATGTATTGGCTTGAATTATCGGGATCATGCGTCAGAAATGAAGCACGACCTTCCCAAGGAGCCTTTGTTTTTTATCAAACCGGCGACAGCTTTGAATGATCCCGAAGGAGAGATCCGTTACCCCATCATTTCGCGCAATGTTCACCACGAAGCAGAACTTGCCGTAGTAATCGGTAGAAAGGCCAAGCATATCAAGGCAGCCGAGGCCAATGACTATGTGTTCGGTTACACTTGCGCCAATGATGTTACAGCCCGCGACATTCAAATGAGCGATGGTCAATGGACCAGAGGCAAGAGTTTTGACACTTTCATGCCGTTAGGACCATGGATCGAAACAGAAATTGATCCGCATTCCCTGAATATTACGGGATCGGTTAATGGCCAAATCCGTCAGTCATCGAATACCGGCAATTTGATCTTTCGAGTCCCGGAACTGATTGAGTTTATTACACAGGTCCTGACGTTGCTGCCGGGGGACGTCATTCTGACCGGCACGCCATCCGGAGTTGGGCCAATGAATATTGGCGATACCGTATCGGTTGAAATTGCCGGGATTGGTGTGCTGACTAACCGTATCGTAGCCGATTGAGGCTGATTCATGAAGAGAGGTTTAGTTTGAAAAACATCGTTTATTCTTCTACATAAAAAATGGTACAACAAAACAGACCGTCCATAAACGGTCAACAACAAAATGACTAGCTACGCGACTTCGCCGGTTTCCACGTCTACAATCATAAATCCCTTGCCACGCAAGAACGCAACCGCCTGAGCCGTAGTGAGTTCGCGAGCAACCGGCGGCTTATCGGCCCTTATGTAGAGATCAGCGTTGTAGGTCTGGTTCTTGCTGAGAATGTGCCAAATCGCAGCAAGGAGTTTGCGAGCAATCGCGATCACGGCTTTCTTACCGCCGCGACGTTTCTTCAGGGCAAGATACTTGTTCTTGAGTTCAGGGCATTTGTCGGACTTCCCGCAGCTCAGCGCGATTTGAACAAGGAGCGGTTTGAGATACGCTCCCGCGCGACTGATACGAGTGGTTTTCTTCTTGCCCGCGCTCTCCTGATTTTGCGGAGTCAGCCCTGCCCAGGAGGTGAGTTGCTTCGCCGTTTCAAACACGGACATATTAGCGCCGATTTCCGCCAGGATACGAATCGCAGTCAATTCGGTGCTGATACCCGGAACGGTCAACAACAAATCAATTTGGGGCTTGAACTTCGCGGCAAGGGAATAAATCAAGGTTTCAAGAGACTCTTTCAGACTGCTCAGGTCGTTCATATGCCTGCGAATCAGAAAAAGTTTCTCGGTTTGCATAGGATTCAGTTCTCCGTCCAGCGCTGCGCGAACCATTTCCGGTGAGGATTTGCACTTGCCGCTAAGCAATCCGTCAAGTTCAAAATTGCCGTTGCCATGTTCGAGCAAGGCGTCAAGCACACGGGTAGCGCTCTTGCCGAAAACATCGGCGAACACATCGTCGAGCTTGAAGTTGCAAACCGTCAGGCAGTTTTGGGCGCGGTTCTTCTCACTGGATACAAAGCTCGTCAGCTTGACGTAATAGCGGCACAAATCGCGAAGTTGGCGAATGTCCGGCGGAGGGATAAAGCTGGAACGCACCAGGTCGCACTTGAAAAGCTCGGCAATCCACTTGGCGTCTTTCTTGTCGGTTTTCTTGCCCTTGATCGCTTTGACGTACTTGGGGTGCGTCAGGCAGACGTTGCAGGTCTTTTCAAGGCTATTGAACACCGGAATCCAGTATTTGCCGGCTGATTCCATGCACACGTCGCGGCAATCATAGGAGGCAAGCCAGTCCGCCAATCGACGCAAATCTCCCGTAAATGTCGAGAATCTTTTGATGTGATGTTCGGTGTGGCTGTGTTCATCCGTTACGGCAACGCAGGCGACGATAAATGATTTGTGAACGTCCATGCCGCAGCAGACAGGGTAAACGATTTCGACTTTTCTTGCCATAAAGTTCCTCTTTTCATACAAATTTGAGGAACGGCATTGACTGGATGCTCTGCTAAAAACGAGTAATGTCTTTACAAAAATTAGTTTACAGGCTGGGCGGCCTACTTGTTGGTGCTTGAACGAGCATCCGGCGACTTATTGTTATGCGAGATAGCGGCAAACCGCTTCACCACTCACCTCCACGTGCTCTGTAGTGTACCGTTCCACAGAATGAATGTTAGCACATGCTGACAGTGAATAAAATCTAGAGCGTCTGGCGCCACCCGGTTTCATTCCTTGTTGGTGCCTTTCGTAGAAAGGAATGGTCTTTGTTATGAAAAAAAACGAGAAGGAATTGAACGACTGGCTTCGGGAAATATCGGAGGTTCCTGGTCCTTCGGGGTTTGAAAGAAGGGTGCGCGAGTTGATGATTCGGCGTCTGGAAGGAAAATGTGAAATCCTTCAGGATAAAATCGGCAGCGTAATCTTTCGAAAGCAGGGGCAGGTGGACGGACCGGCCATCATGGTAGCGGCCCATATGGATGAAATCGGTTTTTTAGTTAAGACCGTGACAAAGGAAGGCTTCCTAAAATTCGTGACGTTGGGCGGTTGGTGGGAACAGGTCATGTTGGGACAACGAGTCACCGTCATGTCGTCGAAAGGCGATATCCCCGGAATTATCGGTTCCAAGCCGCCCCATGTTCTTTCGGCGGAAGAACGCAAGAAAATTGTGCTGAAAAAAGAAATGTACATCGATATTGGCGCCGCCGACAAAAAAGACGCCGAAGAGCGTCTGGGAGTCACTCCGGGAATTCCGGCCGTGCCGTTTGCGCCGTTCGCGACCATGGCCAATCCGGATTTGTTGATTGGCAAAGCCTGGGATGATCGGGTGGGTTGCGCGATCGTGACGGATGTTTTGCAACGACTTGAACGGGTCAAACATCCGAATGTTGTATACGGTGTCGGGACGGTGCAGGAGGAAGTCGGCTGTCGCGGCGCCAAAACAAGCGCCGATGTGATAGGACCGCAGATAGCGATTGCCGTTGACACCTGTATTGCTGGCGATACGCCGGGGATGAGCGAAGATCAGGCATCGGCGAAATTGGGCAATGGGGTTGCAATCTGCATCTATGATGCTTCTTTGATTCCCCATGTCAAGTTGCGGGATTTTGTACTGGAAACGGCCCGAACGGCTGGCATCCCATTTCAGCTGGAATTTTCCGAAGGCGGCGGAACGGATGGTGGCCGGATTCATCTGCATGCGCAAGGCGTGCCGAGCATTGTATTGTCGGTGCCGACCCGCTATATTCATTCCCATAACGGCATTATTCACCGACAGGATTACGAAGCTGCCGTTCAGCTGGTTCTTGAACTGTTAAAGAGTCTGGATCACAAAAAGATACAGGAATTATTATCTTGAACGGAGTGTGTACTGTGGAAAAAACATTGGTGCTTGTGAAACCGGATGGCGTGCGACGCGGACTGAGCGGTGAGATCATCGCCCGGTTTGAAAACCGCGGCCTTCAGATTGTTGCGTTGAAACTAATGCAAATTTCGCGGACGATGGCGGAAAAACATTACGCTGAGCACGTCGGAAAACCATTTTTTGATAGTTTGGTAGAATTTATTACGTCTGGACCGGTTGTCGCCATGGTGGTGAAAGGCGATCATGCCATTCGCGCCGTGCGGGCAATGATGGGGGCGACCAATCCGCTGGAGGCTGCTCCGGGAACAATTCGCGGTGATTTTGCATTGGTGATGTCGGAAAATGTGATTCATGGTTCTGACGGATCTGAGAGCGCCGAGCGGGAGATCAAAGCCTTTTTTGCCTCTACGGAGATTTTTGATATTTGATAAAGGATAAGGGGGAATTTGCATGAAAATTTACACGAAAACGGGCGACAAAGGCACAACCGGACTTTATACCGGACAACGTGTCGACAAGGACAGTGCACGAGTTGAAGCCTACGGAAACGTGGACGAAATCAACTCCGCCCTTGGGATGGCGCGCGCCCTGGTTAAGAATCCGGAAGTGCAGGAAACGATACTGGAATTGCAAAAACTCCTGATGCAGCGTGTGATGTCGGATCTGGCCAGCGATGGCGCACCTTCCTATACGACGGAAAAAGATGTGACGCGGCTTGAAGAAATGATTGATGGCTTTACCCAGCGGTTGAAGCCCTTGAATCACTTCATCATTCCTGGCGATAATCCCGGCGCTGCCGCGCTGGATGTGGCCCGAACCACCGCCCGGCGGGCGGAACGCCAGGTTTGGCGGCTGTCCCGGCAGGAAAAAATCGACGAAGTAATCATCGTCGTGTTGAACCGATTGTCCGATCTATGTTTCACATTAGCCCGGGCCGAAGTTGAAATTTCCTAAACATTTTAATATTCTCCTTTTTTGAATCGTCAGAATCAGCAGGAAAATGGCAAACAAAGAGAGAAGTATATTTTAAATTTTCATGCGTTGAATTTGACAAAAATAGGAGGGGCCCGATTTGAAAGAGTACAAAAGTGACAGGATCAAAAATGTGGGCATTGTTGCTCACGGTGGCGCCGGAAAAACTTCTCTGGCCGAAGCCATGCTGTTCAACGCCGGGGCGGTTACCCGTCTGGGGCGCGTCGACGACGGCTCGGCGACCACCGATTTCGAAGCGGAAGAGGTCAAACGGAAGGTCAGTATAAGCGCCGCTTTGGCTCCCTGCGAATGGAAAGATTACAAAATTAACGTCGTGGATACTCCCGGGTATTCCGATTTTGTTTCCGAAGTGAAAGGCGCCCTGCGGGCAGTCGATGCCGCCGTGGTCGTCCTGTGCGCCGCTTCGGGCGTGGAAGTGGAAACGGAAAAAGTCTGGAAATATGCGGCGGAGCAAAATTTGCCGCGTATTGCGTTTGTTAATAAAATGGACCGTGAGAATGCCGATTTTGATGCAACCGTCGAAGCTATGAAAGCCAAGTTTGGCGGTAATGTAATCCCATTGCAGTTGCCGATCGGATCCCAGGATTCTTTCGCCGGTGTTGTGGATATCGTAGGCTTGAAGGCGTTCACGTATAAAGGCGGCAAAGCGACGGAAACGGAAATTCCGGCGGACATGAAAGATGCCGTTGAGCTGTCGCGAATGAGCATGATTGAAGCGGCGGCGGAAGCCGATGATGATGTCTTGGCCAAATATCTCGAGGGGGAAGAACTTTCCGATGAGGAAATATTGGCAGGCCTAGTCAAAGGAATCGCTGAAGGACGTGTTTGTCCTGTCTTCTGCGGCTCGGCGGCCAAAAATATCGGGATCGCTGATTTTATGAACGCTTTGCTGCAATATGTCCCTACTGCGGACAAAGCCAACGTGACCGGAAAACAGACGAAATCGGATGAACCTCTGACCCGGACCATTGGCGATCCGTTTTCTTCTCTGGTGTTTAAAACGACAGCCGATCCATTTGTTGGGCGGTTAAGCTTTATTCGTGTGTTTTCGGGCGTCTTGAAGCCGGACAGCACTCTGTACAATTCAACAAAAGAGAAATCGGAGCGGATCGGCAATCTGTTTACCATGAAGGGAAAAACACAAGAGGTTATAAACGTCGCCAACGCCGGTGATATCGTTGTAGTGGCGAAAATGGCGGAAACAGGGACTGGCGATACTTTGTGCGATAAGGATAAACCTGTCATATTCCCGCCGATTGAATACCCGGGACAGATGTTTACCTTGTGCATTGAACCCAAGAACAAAGGTGATGAAGATAAGATCGGCACGGCACTGACCCGCTTGGCTGATGAAGACCCCACCTTGAAATTCCGGAAACATCCCGAGACGAGCCAATTGCTGGTGAGCGGAATGGGCGATCTCCATTTGGCGATTATGGCCGAGCGATTAAAACGTAAGTTTGGTGTGGATGTCAAACTGAGCGATCCGAAGATCGCCTATCGGGAAACCATCCGGACCGGCGTCAAAGTCGAAGGCAAACATAAGAAGCAGACCGGCGGTCATGGTCAGTACGGTCATGTTTGGCTGCAACTTGATCCGTTGCCGCAAGGGTCGCCGTTTGAATTCGTGGATGCCACTTTTGGCGGATCGGTGCCGAAGTCGTTCATTCCCGCTGTTGAAAAAGGCGTTCGGGAGGCATTTGCCAAAGGTGTTATTGCCGGGTATCCCGTGGTAGATATCAAAGTTACCTTGACGGATGGATCGTATCACGATGTGGATTCTTCGGAAATGTCTTTCAAAGTGGCGAGTGCGTTGGCGATTCGTAAAGGTGTCGTGCAGGCGAAACCAATCTTGCTTGAACCGATTTATAGCGTTGAAGTGACAATTCCGGAGTCGTACATGGGCGATATTATTGGGGATCTAAACGGGAAACGCGGACGGATTCTCGGTATGGAACCGATTGGCGGCGGACTGGGGATTGTTCGGGCCATGGCGCCGATGTCGGAAATGTTCCGGTATGCGATTGACCTTCGATCGATTACCCAAGGGCGCGGAAACTTCACGATGGCGTTCGATCATTACGCTGAAGTTCCGCAACGCCAGGCTGAGGCAATCATTGAAGCCTACAAGAAGGAAAAACAGGAAGACGAGGAATAGTCGGGTCCTGCGGCGAGATCCCAAGCGGATCTCGCTGTTTTTTCCAGAGATTGAGTAAGGAAGATCGATAGTTATGGTTGATCATGCAAAGGAAAATTCCGGGAAAACAGTGAACCCTGCCGGATGCGTTCGGCCGCCCTGTATGCTTTGTGGCGAGCGCTTGTCCGCTACAACGACCTATAATTTGCAGGGCGATGATATTTGTTTAACTTGTCTGCTTCACCTTGGGCCGGAACGGGCCAAAGTCTTGTTGAACGTAAATAAGCTGGATCCGTTGGAAGTGGAAGCTGCAGTATTGTTCCTCCGGAGTATGCTGACCCGAAATCAGATTGCGCGGTTGCGGGAGGCAATTCGACAGGGGGGACGCAATTGGTGGGTTAGGTTGCCCGAGTTTGGCGAATATGTCTGTAAGGCCATTATGGATCATAGACCGGGTTGGGATCCGGAAGTGCTTGACGAAATATGGGATCGTCTGGTGCGAGAAGCTGTGGAGGAGTGAAGGAAAATGACGGAGAAACGGGTAGAATTGGAATTTATTTATCGGCGACGCAGTGTCCGAAAATTTTTGGATACGCCGGTTTCCGATGAGGTGGTAAAGTTACTCATTGATGCCGCGATTCATGCCCCTTCGGGGAAAAATGCGCAAAACTGGCACTTTGTGGTTGTTCGCAATCGGGCAATGATCGCAGAAATGGCGGCAATGGTCGAGAAAAAACACGAAACGCTTTTGCCGTTCATGCCGGATGTGCAAAAACAAAACGAGTTCAAAAAAACGGTCGGCTATCATACGGTTTTCCGTAACGCGCCGGCGGTAGTATTGGCTTTTGCCGGTTCCTATCCGGTTCCTGCCGATGACCTGGTTCCCGGTCCTGGCTTGACACAAAATGAAATTGACAGGATGGGTCAAGCGAAACCGGGCGTTCAAAACGTTGCAGCCGCCCTGCAAAATCTGCACTTGGCGGCCGCAGCCCTTGGTTATGGAACTTGCTGGATGACAGGGCCGAACTATGCCGGAGCGGAAATTGCGCAACTGGTCGGGTTTCAAAAAGAAGGATATAGCATGGTTGCGTTAACTCCATTGGGAATTCCTGCGGGTGGCGGAGCGTCGCCGGCGCGTAAACCAATGGAAGAAGTGTTGACGATTGTTGATTGACCCAAAGTCTTGACCAATAATAAAAAAGCAGGGAACTCATGAATGAGTTCCCTGCTTTTTTATTATTGGTCGGGGCGACAGGACTTGAACCTGCGGCCTCCTGGTCCCGAACCAGGCGCGCTACCAAACTGCGCTACGCCCCGGAGTTCACAGTTGTAAATTATACACAACATATGGGGGATTGTCAACAAAAAAACACATCTGCTATAATACATTGCTCGAGGAATTTTTAATGATTTGGCAGGAATTTTTTCAGATGCGGAGAATTTAGGTAGAGTAATATTGAGAAACGAGGTGAGTCATGAAGAAAAGGTTCGTAACGTTGAAAACCCTTTGTGCAACAATGATTTTGGGGCTTGGGGTCCTATTGTTTTCGGTTTCACCGGCGGCTGCAGAGCCGGCAAGTCCGGACATGCCTGTGAAACGGGGAATGTATGGCGATGAAGTATCCAAGCTGCAGAACAAATTAAAAGAATATGGATATTATAAAGAGCCGGTGGATGGTCGATTCGGCTCAGGGACACTGGGGGCGGTCATTCAGTTTCAAATGGATGCCGGTCTCGATGCCGACGGCATTGTCGGTCTGAGTACGTGGGAAGCATTGAAAAATTTCCGGGGAGCCAGTTCGATTAGTCGTGGACGGGCTGACACGAGAAAGACGCAGATTTTACTCAGCATGGCCCGTCAGTATCTGGGGGTGCCATATGTGTGGGCGGGGCGGTCCCCGAGTGGATTTGATTGCTCCGGCTTTATCTACTACGTGTTTGATCAGATGGGATATGGGTTGCCCCGGATGGCGGATGGGCAGTTTGAAGTGGGAATCCCTGTGTCGAGAGCTGCATTGCAACCGGGCGACTTAGTTTTCTTCAGCACCTATGAACCGGGACCATCACACGTTGGAATTTACTTGGGAAACGGGCAGTTCATCCATGCCAGTTCCGGAGCAGGACATGTTACCATAACGTCGCTGGCCAATCCCTATCACCGGGATCGGTATATTGGAGCGCGACGGATCATCAAAGGATAGCGGGCCGGGCAATCGCCCGGCTTTTTTTCTGGCAGGGAAAAGGTTACCGTTGAAGAATTCGGGCGGGTGACATTTGGAGATCAACATAAATCTCAAATGTACGGGCCCACGGGAGTCCGGAACGGATTTGCCAAGCTCCGGTTGCATAGGACGCTGCATACCGCGGACGCAAAGAAATCTCTGCATTTCGCCAGTCGCTGTGTATATATCGGAAGTGGGCGCCATATAGTTGCTGGTTGATAAGATTTTCGACTTGTTTTCGCGATTGTGATAGGTTATAGGGATCGATTCTTTTGCGAACCAGTGTATCATTCAACTGATGACGGTATGTTTTTTGATAGTACCAATCATCCAGTAGTCGCTCCGCTAAAAACTCGACGCGAGCCGTATCTCGAAACAGGAGGGTCGGAAGATCTGATGCGGCGCGACCACATAACGTCATTGTGGCCTGTGTGACGGCAGTCCCGACGGAATTGCTCGCCGTATTCCAGCCGGCGTAAGCTAATAACTGATATATGGGAACCCCGGCACGACGCAAATGCGGTAAAAGGGTCTGTTCGGCGGTCCAGTCGGTGGCTAGGTCTACAATGGCTACTTGACGCCCAGCTTCCATCCAGGAACGAATGTTATTTGCCTCGGCGGCCAGATGTTGTGCTTTACTTTGCCTGTTTCCGGCATGGATCACCAGAATATAATCGGCCGCCGACAAGTCGGTGGTGGTTTCGGCAGCGGCAATCCATAGTTTTTCTTCGACAGTCTGAGCTAACGGCCGCGGCATATAAGGCATGATTGTGGCGGCGGCATGGGGTTCGGTAAAGTAAATGAAAGCCTTGTTTGGTGCAACGGAAGAAGATTGGATAGCCTGACTGAGCAAGGTCAGGGCCGCTTCATCCGTTCCCCGGGTAATGAAAATTTTATTGCGAAGCGCAGAATTCCCGGCCAACCAGTTTTCGAGGCGTTGCCGTTCCATGTTGCCGAGCCCGAATGGCGCACTGTCATCCTGACCCAGCAACAGACCGGTGAGCACTCCGGACTGCGTCAGAAAAATAAGCTGCTGGTTTACGCGCCGGTTATCAACATACAGTTTTCGGTAGCGGGCGATCATTTCCGAAGGGATCAACGATTCCAAAGTCGCCAGGCGTTGAATATCTTTCGGATTTTCAAAGGTTGTCGCCGTTTCCTGCAGGCTGGACCATTCTGCCATGAGTTGCTTGTATTTTTGCGTATTCGGGTCGTCGGCGATCAACAGGCGCGGCAAAATATTGAACGCATACAACTTCAGCTGCGGATGTTGCCGATGAACCTCGTTCAATAGCGCAAACATTTTCTCGGTATCCGCCGCGGAAACAGCCCCCTGACGTGATGCCAGCAATCCACCATGCAGGAGCATGTCGACGGAAATGATGGCAGCATCCGCCTGGGAAACGTGTTGCAACATCCACGAAACAATGGCGGCTTTGTTGGCGGGGCGATGATAGTCGTCAAGCGTTTCCACCGGCGGCATTAAGATCTGAAACCCAGCCATACGGGCCAACTTGACGACATATTCCGTGCAGGGCGGCCTACTGTCAAGAGGAACAAGCAATATCACGCCTCGCGCCGGCGGCTCGGCAAGGGGAAGCGGCGTTGCAAGTTTGGCAAGATTCAGTTGATGTAGTGTCAACCAAGAGCCGGCGAAAATGAAAAAAATCAAACCAAATAGCAGAAAAAATCTTCGAATCATGGCTCCTCCGCTGCCCAAACTGTTTTCAGGCGGCATTTTTTCAGGTAATATAGTACTAATGGGATTTTGGCGAAAGACAAGTTGGTGATGGGGCAGATATGAGAATAATTTCCGGGAGCGCCAAGGGCATTCGACTCAAAACGCCAAAGGGGATGAATACAAGACCGACGGCGGACCGAGTCAAGGAATCGGTATTTGGGATTTTGGCGAATCGGCCGATTGACGCCGAAGTGCTGGATTTGTTTGCGGGGACGGGAAATCTGGGGTTGGAGGCGCTGAGCAGGGGCGCTGCTTCGGCGTTATTCATCGACAAACAGGCGCAAAGCATCAAAATTATGATGGAAAACGCGTTATTGACCGATTTGGCGGGACTGGCCATCATTTGCCGTGAAGATGTGATGCAGGCGTTGCGGCGGCTCGGCAATGAAGGAAAATCATTTGACCTGATTTTTTGTGATCCGCCTTATAATCTCGGCTTGGCGCCCAAGGTTTTGCAAATACTTGATGCAAGCCATGTTCTGCGCGAGGATGGAGTGTTGGTGTTGGAGCATTCACGCCATGAAAAACTTCCGGAGGGATTAAAGAGGATTGTGGCGTATCGCAGCGAATCTTATGGAGAAACAGTTGTGAGTTTTTTCACGATACAGGAGGGAACGCATAGTGAGAATTGCGGTGTGCCCCGGAAGCTTTGATCCGGTGACACTCGGCCATCTCGACATTTTCGAGCGGGCGGCAAAAATGTTTGATGTAGTAATCGTAGCGGTTTTTCACAATCCTGGCAAGCGTCCAGCATTTTCCATGGAAGAAAGGGTCCAGTTATTGAAGGAAGCTACGGGTCATATCCCGAATATACAAGTGGATTGTTTTTCCGGCTTGCTCAACGAATATGTCCGAAGCCGCAATACCAACATCATCGTACGCGGACTGCGGGCGTTGACGGATTTCGAATATGAGTTTCAGCGGGCCCTGCTGATCAAGCACGTGGATCCAGATATTGAGACCGTTTTCATGATGACAAGCAGCGAATATTCGTTTGTCAGTTCCTCGGCGACTAAGGAACTTGCCAAGTTTGGCGGTTCTATTCACGGACTTGTTCCGCTAAATGTGGAAGAACAGATTTTTCGACGGTTGAATGACCGGGCGTAAGAAAGGATGTGGCATTCATGAAAGTGGAAGAAATTCTGGAAGAGATGGAGAATATCCTGTTGGAATCAGGCCGGGTGCCATTTACGAACAAGCGGTTGGTGGAAGAAGATGATATGGCGCGCTTGATTGATGAGCTTCGGGACGCCATGCCTTCACAATTGGTAGAGGCGGGACGGATCGTCAGCGATCGTCAGCGCATTTTGGAAGAAGCGCAACAAAAGTCTGATGAAATTATCCAGCAGGCAAAGGCTTACCATAGCAAATTGACGGATGAAAACCTTATCACCCGTCAAGCCCAGGAGCAAGCCAATGAAATTGTAACCAACGCCCGCAAGGAATCGGAACAAACATTGCGTGAAGCGGAAGAAAAAGCTGCCGAAATCATGGATCAGGCGCAAAAAAGCGCCCAGGAACTGGCGGTTGATGCGGCGAGCTATGCGGATCAAGTATTTGAGCTGGTAGAGGCCAATTTGTCGCAGTCGCTCGAGACAGTGCGAAAAGGACATGACGATTTGAAACAACAATTTCGCAAATAAGACCGTATCACTCGGACAAATGGAAGGCGGATCGGCAAAAGTCGAGCCCGCCTTTTCTATTGTCCGGCTTGGGCAAACAGAGCGTGAATAAATTGGTTGCGGTGACATCAACGGCCAGCATGGCTTGCGGCAATGGCAAAATATCGTTGTGATACGTGCGAACATTCAAAAACTTTGTGGTTTTTGTGATGATCGGAATATCGGCATGCCGGGATATGATGCGCAAGGCTTTTTGTCCGCGAGAATTCAGGGCCAGCACTCTGGCGTATAACGGACCGACGGCGTCAAATTCGGCAAGTTGCGAGGATGTGGTTTCCAGCAGCAAGTGCGCCAAAATTCTTTGCAGGCGGGAATAGGGATAACGTTTTGATTTGAGGAGCATCAGCAGGTCGGTTACGGTTCCCGCTTGATCAGCCGCTTTGCGCAGACGGTTTTCCAGTCCCTCAGATAGTTCCGGGATGCTTTGCAACTGCTCGTCGGGCAGCCGCCGAATTCTGGATAGAATAGCGGGATCCAGATAAGAGGGGTTCGTTGGCGCCCACCCCGAAGCGAAAAGGTCCTGGATATTTTGCCGTGCGAAGTCGGGCAAGGCGTTCAGTGCATCGGCGGGTGGAATGATGGATTGCCGCAGTGCATGACGGAGAGCGGTCGCGCTGGAAAATTTTCCGGACATCGCTGTGTCGTGGTAATGGCTGCCGATTCGACGAATTGGCAAGGCGCTCATATATGGGGCATAGTTTTTAATTGCTCGTAGATACTCAATCGCGAGTATATTGTTGGGTGATTTGATCAAATTGTCGGTTGTGAAGGAATGGCTTACCAACGCATCAGCCATCGCGGCGGCATACGGTTTGCCATCCTTTAAATTTTGTTTTAGCCGGGCAATGACAGATTGGTTGTCCAAGGCCTCGGCCGCCATCTGCAAGAGATCCGGATTTGCCTCTTCAGCACCAAACGAAAGATGGCCGACGATCCCCAGCCGGTGTAAGAGTTGAACTCCCCCAGTGGCAAAATACTGAGCGCTGCGGGCGGCAAATACCGTCGGCAATTCCAGCACCAGGTCCACTCCTGCGGATACCGCGATTTTCGCTCGCTGCCATTTGTCAATAATAGCGAT
Organism: uncultured Veillonellaceae bacterium; assembly: GCA_964601085.1. GTDB lineage: Bacteria > Bacillota > Negativicutes > UBA1444 > UBA1444 > UBA1444. The sequence goes on from CAZRLN010000001.1 coordinate 155,993, forward strand.
TTCGCCGCGTTGCATAATATGGCCGCTCATGACGGCGATCACCACGTCGGCGTCGCTGCGGGCGCGCGCCTGCGCCGCATGATAGGCGTGACCATTGTGAAACGGATTATATTCGGCGATAATGCCTGTTGCACGCATTGTCAGTCGGTTCCTTTTATAATATAATTACTTCGAAATTAGTTTCGGGCGTGAATGGGTATTATCCTGCCAGTCGGGCAATTTTCGCCTGATTCATTTTAGCATTTTGGGAGGGAAAAACGTGAAAGTTCTTGTAGTAAATTGTGGCAGTTCTTCGCTCAAGTATCAATTGTTCGACATGACGGATGAAAGCGTATTGGCCAAAGGACTGGTGGAACGGATCGGCATTGAAGGCTCCATTTTGAACCATCAGCCGACTGGCAAAGCAAAAGTTCCGTTAACTGCCGACATCAAAAATCATACCATTGCCATCAAAATGGTTTTGGACGCATTGACGGATCCGGAACACGGTGTTGTTGCCGATATTAACGAAATCGATGCGATTGGGCACCGGGTCGTGCATGGCGCTGAGAAGTTCAGCGATTCCGTTTTGATTACCCCGGCTGTCATGGCGGCGTTGGAAGAATTCGTGGAATTGGCTCCGTTGCACAATCCGCCCAATATTTCTGGCATCAACGCCTGCGCCGACATATTGCCGAATGTGCCCCAGGTTGGAGTGTTTGATACGGCTTTTCACCAGACTATGCCGCAGTACGCTTTTTTATACGGAATTCCCTATGAGGCCTATAAAAAATATGGCGTCCGCCGGTATGGCTTCCATGGAACATCCCACAAATTTGTTTCCCAGCGGGCTGCCGAATTGGTGGGCGATCACATGACCAATCTGCGGATCATTACTTGCCATTTGGGCAATGGCGCCAGCATTTCCGCCGTCAAAAACGGTAAATCAATCGATACCAGCATGGGTTTCACCCCCTTGCAAGGTTTGGTAATGGGCACTCGTTGCGGCGATATCGACCCGGCGATTCCTGCCTATTTGATGAAAAAAATGAATTTGTCTCCTGACGAGATTGATTCCTATCTCAATAAAAAATCCGGGGTGCTTGGTATATCCGGCTTGTCCAGCGATTTCCGCGACCTGGACGATGCAGCCGATAAAGGAAATGAACGGGCGCAACTGGCGATCGACGTATTTGCGTATACGGTTCGGAAATACATTGGCAGTTATGCAGCTGCCATGGGTGGCGTCGACGCGATTGTATTCACCGCCGGCTTGGGTGAGAATTCCGCCCGTATGCGGGATCAGATCTGTAATGGCCTGGAGTTCCTCGGAACGCGCATTGATCCGGTCAAGAACGCTGTTCGGGGAAAAGAACAGGTAATCAGCGTTGACGGATCAAAAGTAAAGATACTGGTGATTCCCACCAACGAAGAACTGATGATCGCCCGGGATACGAAAAAGATTTGCATTCCATTGATGAAGTGAGTGGAATGACTTTTCTTGACAAGCCTGCGGAGCATCGCTATAATGGGTAAGGTGATTGACCCTTGGTAAGAGTGGATATCTCTCAAATAATTGACCATGTTGGTGGTATCCAACCTTTTTCCGTTGTTGTTGCTTCGCAAGACATCGGGGAAAATGAACCATGGGTTCAAGAGGATATTTCGGTGTCGGGTCAAATTGTCAATGTCGGGACTGTTTTTCGTCTGACAGGGACTATCACGGCCAATGCGGACTTGGAATGTTGCCGTTGTCTCCAGGCTTTTGAGCGAGCGGTCAGTTTTGAATTCGAGGAAGAATTCGATGTGTTGGCATTCGGTTATCCGGATGACTGGGTTGATATTGCTGAACCGATTCGGGCAGCTTTGATTTTCCAGGAACCAATGCAACCTTTGTGCAATGACGACTGCAAAGGCTTGTGCCCCTATTGCGGCGCTGATAGAAATCAGACGGATTGTGGTTGTAACAAAGAGGTAATCGATCCGAGACTTGCTTCTCTGCAACGGTTGCTGGAAAAATGAATTGTGATGACTCTACTATAGAGTGGCACGTGAAGGAGGTGTAATGACATGGCGGTACCCAAGCGGAAACTTTCTAATTCACGCAAAAATCGGCGTAGGGCGAATTGGAAGCTCACAGCTCCCAATCTTTCGGCCTGCCCACATTGCCACGAACTGAGAATGCCTCACCGGGTTTGTCCGGAATGCGGTTATTATGACGGAAAAGAAGTAATCAAACAGGCGGAATAAGATCAGTATTGATTTATGTACAGGAAGAAAGGATCGGGCATGCCTGGTCCTTTTTTTGTTGCATGGAAAGAATGCGCGAGGGATAGGACGTGAAACAGTGTTGGAACAAGTATTGCCCGACATATATCGGATAGAGGTTCCCATTCCCCACAGTCCGTTGAAAGCAACCAACGCCTATCTTATTCGGGGAAACGAACGCAACTTATTGGTGGATACCGGACAGAATCGGCCGGAAAGTTTGAACGCTCTGAAAGAAGGGCTGAGTAAGCTTTCGGTTGATCTTGGCGTGACTGATATTTTTCTTACGCATATGCATGCGGACCATTCCGGCTTGCTTCCGTTTATCAAAACCGCAACAACGCGCGTTTATGCCAGCGCGGAAGATGCCGGGCGGGTCAACTACATGTTGACAGCCGATGACCCGATGAAAAACTTGTACCATGCGGCCATCCGAAATGGGTTTTCATCGGAAGAAGCGAAACTGGCCATCCGGCGTCATCCCGGCAATGCCGCAGGCAAGCAGGCGCCGCTGGAGTTTTCGTTTATCGAGGATGGCGATGGAGTGCAGGTTGCGAATTATCATTTTGTTTGTATTGCAACGCCGGGGCATACGCAGGGCCACATCTGTCTTTATGAACCTGAAAAACGCTTTCTGATTTCCGGCGATCATATCCTTGGCGACATAAGTCCCAATATTACTCATTTTTTGGGTGAGGGCGATCCTTTGGCGGATTTTCTCGGCTCCTTGAAGAAGGTGGAGAATTTAATGGTTGATAAAGTCTTGCCAGGTCATCGACGTATCTTTACCGATTGCCGCGGGCGGATCCGTGAATTGATTGAGCATCATCAACGCCGAGCCGCGGAGGTTCTGCGGATATTGTCGGACGCTCCTGCAACCGGATATCTGGTGGCAGCCCGGATGACTTGGGACATGGTTTACCGTGACTGGACAGAGGTTGCGCCGGCCCAGAAATATTTCGCGACAGGAGAGGCCTTGTCACATATTCATTTTCTGGAACGACAAGGGTTGGTGCGCCGCCGGGAAGAACCGGAGATCGTTTGGTACTGCCGGTCATAAATCAAAATCAAGATTCCCATATCGAAAAAAGTCTGATCTTTGCGGTCGGACTTTTTTTATTTTCGTATCTCTTGCATTGGGATACAGCAGCAGTTATAATCATTTTAGTAGCAGATAATAATATCAAGTGATATGAACTGGTGTGAAGAAGATGGCGCGACAACCAAAAAAACTGCGGCACGAGCAATTGAAGAATATGATGGAACGATCTCCCTTTGTTACGGACGAGGAGTTGGCTGCTCAGCTTAAAGTGAGCATCCAAACAATTCGTCTGGACCGGATGGAGCTGGGGATCCCTGAGCTGCGCGAGCGGACCCGTCAGGCGGCGCAGGAAGCTCATGCCAATCCCAAAGCGATCGCCAGCCATGATATGACGGGAGAGATATTGGATCTTGAATTGGGTCATACCGGGATTTCTACCTTGGTCGTGACTCCGGATATGGTGTTCGAAAAAACTCATGTTGCTCGGGGCCATTATATTTTTGCGCAGGCAAACTCTTTGGCATTGGCTGTGATGGACGCACCGGCCGCCGTCACGGGAGTCGCCAACATCAAGTTCAAGGCTCCGGTTCGTGAAGGGGAGCGGTTGGTTGCCAAAGCCGAGATCATTCGCACCCGCGCCAATAAAAACTTTATTTGGGTGAAGACTCGTTCAGGGACGCAAGAAGTTTTTCGGGCTAAATTTATTATGGTTTCGTTGGAAGGATGACAAAATTGATTAAAATTGCCGTAGATGCCATGGGTGGCGATTTTGCTCCGGATGAAATCGTTTTGGGTGCTGTCGAAGGCGCCCGCCAATACGGTTGCGAGATTTTCTTGGTTGGCGATGAAGTCCGCATTCGCGAATCGCTGCAAAAAGCGCCAGGATGGGACCGCTTACCGATTCATATTGTTCACGCATCGGAGACCATTGATATGCATGATCAGCCGGGGGCGGCAGTCCGGCGCAAAAAAGACGCCTCCGTTGTGGTTGCGGCACGGTTGGTGAAGGAACAGCAATGCGATGTGGCGATTGCTGCCGGGCATACGGGGGCAGCGGTTGCATCGGCGTTGTTTGGCCTGGGTCGGATTCCAGGGATAGAGCGGGCGGCTATTGCCACGGTCATTCCAAATTTACGCGGACGCACCGTGCTGCTGGACGCCGGGGCAAATGTTGATTCCAAGCCGAAACATCTGGTGCAGGCTGCCATCATGGGCTCGATCTATGCCGAATTTGTGCTGGGAATTGACAAGCCGCGGGTTGGGCTCTTAAATATCGGCGAGGAATCGACGAAGGGAAATGAGCAGGCGTTGGCCACATTTCCTTTGCTAAGTGAGTTGAAAACCATCAATTTTATCGGTAATGTCGAAGGACGGGACATCATGGCCGGCACGGTTGATGTGGTCGTTTGCGACGGGTTTGTGGGCAATATCGTTCTAAAAACTTCGGAAGGGTTGGCTAAAGCCTTATTGCAACTGGTTCGTGAAAATATCGTGCAGGGGGGCTATTTGGCAAAACTAGGCGGATTGTTGATTATGCCGGCGATGCGGAAACTGAAAAAGAAACTGGATTACGCCGAATATGGCGGGGCGCCGTTGTTGGGTGTCAATGCCGGTTTTATGATTTGCCACGGCAGTTCCAAGGCCAAGGCGATCACAAGCGCTGTGCGCTCGGCAAAAGAGTTATACGAGCAGCGGGTACTCGAACATATTCGGGAAAACCTGATGATGGAGGGAATGACCAATGACACAAGGAACTGAAAAAGCGGTGGGAATCATTGGAATCGGCAGCTTTGCGCCGGAAAAGATTCTCACCAATAAAGACCTTGAGCAGATCGTGGACACAAGCGATGAGTGGATTTCCGAGCGAACGGGAATCAAGGTCCGACATATCGTGGCAGATGGGGAGAATACGTCGGATATTGCCGCCAAAGCGGCGGAGAGGGCGCTAAAGGATGCAGGGCTGACGGCGGACGATATTGATCTGATTGTTGTGGCTACGGCGACGCCGGATATGTTGTTCCCTTCCACTGCGTGTTTGGTGCAGAACAAACTCAAGGCTGCGAAAGCGGCGGCGTATGATTTGGCTGCCGGATGTTCCGGGTTTATGTATGCCATCGTTACCGCCAGCCAGTTCATAAAAACCGGATTGTACAAACATGTATTGGTGATCGGCGCAGAAAGCCTTTCCCGTATCTTGGACTGGACGGATCGCAACACCTGCGTTTTGTTCGGCGATGGCGCCGGCGCAGTCGTTTTGGGGGAAGTTCCGGAAGGGTATGGAATATTAGGTTCGAATTTGGGCTCAGATGGTTCGGGTGGAGATTTATTGTGTCTGCCGGCTGGTGGTACCAGTAGGCCGGCGACGGAAGAAACCGTCAGGGATCGACTCCATTTTGTGCATATGGCGGGCAATGAGGTGTTCAAATTTGCCGTCAAGGTTATGGGCGAAGCGGCGCTCAACGCCTTGGAACATGCGCAAATTGACACATCGGCAGTGGATTGGCTGATTCCGCATCAAGCCAATATTCGTATCATCCAGTCCGCCGCGAAACGACTGAAAATGCCGATGGAAAAAGTCATCGTCAATGTGGACAAGTATGGCAACACCTCGTCGGCCTCCATCCCGATCGCTTTGGAAGAAGCGATTCACGACGGCAGGATCAAATCCGGACAAGTAATCACGATGGTTGGATTTGGCGCTGGACTGACATGGGCGTCGGCCGTCATGCGCTGGTATCGGAAATAATATTCCCTTCAACAATGCGTTACGAGGAGGAAGATTGATGAGTAAGACCGCTTTTCTATTTCCCGGACAAGGCTCGCAATCGGTAGGGATGGGAAAAGATCTGGCCGACAATTTTTCGGTTGCCCGCGAAGTCTTTGAAGAAGCAGATCAGGCGTTAGGTTTTTCCATCAGTAAACTGTGCTTTGAAGGTCCGGAAGACGAGTTGCGCAAAACTGTCAATACCCAGCCGGCGATTTTGACGGTTAGCGTGGCGGCGTTGCGTGTTTTGCAGCAAGCGGAAATTTCGTTTGATATCACCGCGGGACACAGTCTTGGCGAGTATTCCGCCTTGGTAGGAGCCGGAGTATTGGATTTTGCCGATGCGGTCCGCTTGGTCAACAAGCGGGGACAGTTTATGCAGGAAGCAGTTCCGCTGGGCGAAGGCGCTATGGCGGCGGTAATGGGAATGGAGCGGGAAAAGGTCGTTGATATCTGCGCCGAGGTGGAAAAAGAGGCAGGAGCCGTGCAAGCGGTCAATTTTAACTGCCCCGGACAAATCGTGATCGCCGGGAAGACGGTGGCGGTTGAAAAAGCGGCGGCGGCGTTGAAAGCTGCGGGCGCCAAGAGGGCAATCATGCTGCCGGTGAGCGCGCCTTTCCATAGCACATTGTTGCAGCCGGCTGCGGAAAAATTGGCATTGGAATTGGAAAAAGTCTCTTTCCATGAACCCAAGTTACCGGTCGTAGCCAACGTGACCGGAAAGATTTCCACAAACAGTAACGAGATCAAACAACTATTGGTTACGCAGGCCGCGAATCCGGTTCTGTGGGAAGACTGCGTAGCCACGGTGGCGGCATATGGCGCCACCGTCAGCGTGGAGGTCGGCCCGGGGAAGGTTTTAACCGGCTTTACCAAAAAGATTGCACCGGAAATTGCCACATTCAACGTAGAAGATATGGAGTCCCTGCAAAAAACGCTTGATTATTTCAAGGAGGTCCGTTAGAATGCTATTAGCTGAAAAAACGGCGCTGGTTACCGGCGCTTCAAGGGGAATCGGCCGGGCGGCGGCGCTGGAACTGGCAAAAGCCGGGGCCAAGGTTGCGGTGAATTTTGCCGGAAATCGGACGGCTGCTGAAGAAGTCGTGTCCATGATCGAAGCCACCGGCGGGCAAGCCATGCTTGTTCAGGCCGATGTCGGCAATGCCGCGGATGTCGAGGCCATGATCAAGGCGGTTGTAGAGCGCTTTGGCAGGATTGACATTTTGGTGAACAATGCCGGAATCACGCGCGACAATTTGATCATGCGGATGAAGGAAGAAGACTGGGATGCGGTGATCCATACCAATCTCAAGGGAATCTTCAATTGCACGAAGGCCGTCTCCAAGTTGATGATGAAGCAAAGATACGGTAGAATAATCAACATGGCATCGGTGGTCGGTGTCATGGGGAACGCCGGACAGGCGAATTATGCGGCGGCAAAAGCCGGCGTCATCGGTTTCACAAAATCGATGGCCAAGGAACTGGCTTCTCGCAACATCACTGTCAATGCGGTGGCGCCAGGATACATTTCTACCGATATGACGGCGAATTTGCCGGAACAAGCCAGGTTGGAGTTGCAATCCCAAATCCCGTTGCAACGGTTGGGAAATCCGGAAGATGTCGCTGCGGCGGTGCTGTTTTTGGTATCGCCAGGCGCTGACTATATCACGGGCCAGACGATTCATGTCGATGGCGGAATGGTAATGTAGAACCGACAGGACTTTGGAAGGAGGTGAAATGCATGTCGACATTTGAAACAGTCAAGCGGATCGTAGTGGATCAGCTGCAGGTTGCTGCCGACGACGTCAAAATTGATTCCACGTTTATTGACGATCTGGGCGCAGACTCCCTGGACATCGTGGAATTGATCATGGCTTTTGAAGAGGAATTCAACATTGAAATTCCTGACGAAATCGCTGAAAAGATCAAGACCGTCAAAGACGCGGTGGACTATATTGAAAAGGAAAAACAAGCCTAAACGTTGTTGAATGAGAAAGTCCCGTGGACCTGTTTCGCGGGACTTTCTCAAGACATTATCTTTTTATTGAGAGACCGATTGGGGGATAAAATCAATTGAAACTCCCGGAGTTAAGGATAGGAAAACTGGTTGCAAAAGTTCCGATCATTCAGGGCGGAATGGCGATTCGCCTTTCCACAGCGCCGTTAGCTGCGGCCGTAGCCCGCGAAGGTGGCATTGGCTTGATCGCGGCCTCAGGAATGACGGTGGATGAGTTACGCAATGAAATTCGCTTGGCCAGATCCCTGACAGACGGGATCATTGGCATCAACATGATGGTGGCGGCTCGTTCCTTTGCAGTAATGATAAAAACAGCCATCGAGGAAGGTATCGACCTGGTAGTGGCTGGAGCGGGATTTTCCCGTGATATGTTCGGGTTGGGCAAAGAATCGGGAACACCGATCGTGCCGATTGTTTCCAGTGCAAAACTGGCCCGAATTTCTGAAATGCTTGGTGCTTCGGCGGTAATCGTTGAGGGGAAGGAAGCCGGCGGTCATTTGGGAACAGATCGTTCCATGCGGGTTATTGTCCCGGAGGTGCGGGATGCTGTTAAGATCCCGGTTATCGGCGCTGGTGGCGTTATGACCGGAAAAGATATTGTCGAAGTGATACGATTGGGCGCTAATGGCGTGCAAATGGGAATCCGGTTTGCCGCGAGTGAGGAATCCAATGCCGGTCCGGCGCTGAAGGAGTTTTATCTCAAAGCTCGTCCCGAAGATGTTATGCTGATCAAGAGTCCGGTCGGATTACCGGGTCAAGCGGTGCGAAATCCATTCGCGGAAAAAATTGCGGATGGTACGGTTACCCGCCCGGAACCCTGCGACGGTTGCCTTAAGCATTGTTCGCAATCGTTTTGCATTATCCGGGCCTTGATTCGCGCACAACAGGGCGACGTAGAGACCGGTCTGGTTTTTACTGGCGAAAATGTTCACAAGATCAAAAAGATAATGCCGGTTAAAGAAATAATTGCCACGTTAGTAAAGGAAGCGGAAGAAACCGAATAACGAGGAGTGACAAATTTGAAAAAACGCGTTGTTATCACTGGATTAGGCGCGATTACTCCGGTTGGAAATACAGCGGAAGCGTTCTGGCAGGCACTGTTGGCAGGTCAGTCCGGAATTGGTTTGATCACCCGATTTGACGCTGCCGATTATGATGCGAAAATTGCCGGGGAAGTCAAAGGTTTTGATCCAACGGCGTTCATTGACAAGAAGGAAGCGCGCCGGATGGACCGGTTCACACAGTTTGCGATTGCAGCCTCGCGGATGGCTCTCACCGACTCGGGCTTGGATTTGGAAAAAGAAGATCGTTCCCGGATCGGCGCGTTTGTGGGTTCTGGAATTGGCGGCATGGACACTTTGCATGAACAATACCGGACACTGTTTGAAAAAGGGCCCAATCGAATCAGCCCGTTTTTCATTCCGATGATGATTGCCAATATGGCGGCTGGACAGGTATCCATCGCCTTTGGACTGCAGGGCCCAAGCAGCTGTGTGGTGACAGCTTGTGCAACGGGGACCAATTGCGTTGGCGATGCTATGCGGGTCATCCAGCGTGGCGATGCCGATGTTATGGTGGCAGGCGGCACGGAAGCCGCAGTTTCACCGGCCGGCATGGCTGGCTTTTGCGCGATGAAAGCCTTGTCAACGCGCAACGATGCGCCGGAGAAAGCCTCCCGCCCCTTTGAAAAGGACCGCGATGGATTCGTAATGGGTGAGGGATCCGGTATCGTTGTTTTGGAATCGCTGGATCACGCACTAGCTCGTGGAGCGCGGATCTACGCTGAACTGGCCGGTTATGGGACCAATGCGGATGCCTACCATGTCACGGCGCCGGCGCCGGAGGGCGCACAAGCGGCCCGGTGCATGGAACTGGCGATCAAAGACGCCGGTCTGACGATTGCCGATGTCGATTACATCAATGCGCATGGTACATCGACGCCGCTGAACGACAAGAACGAAACCCTAGGAATTAAGGCGCTGTTTGGCGATCAGGCAAAGAATGTCGCGGTCAGCTCCATCAAGTCGATGACCGGTCATTTGTTGGGCGCCGCCGGTGGCGTCGAATGCGTTGCAACCGTGCTGACGATCGTGAATGACATGATGCCGCCTACCATCAATTATGATACTCCCGACCCGGAATTGGACCTTGATTATGTTCCCAATCAGGCCCGCGCCAAAAAAGTGAGAGCCGCATTGTCCAATTCCTTCGGCTTTGGCGGACATAATGCCACATTGCTGGTCAAAAAATTTGAAAAATAAGCAGAACCGGGAGCGTCAACTGGAATATTTTACGACGTCTCTCGGTTTTTCTTTTCGCCAGCCGGAACTGTTGGCAGAGGCGTTGGTGCATTCTTCCTATGCACATGAGCATGCGAAGACTGCGATGCCGCATAATGAGCGGTTGGAGTTTTTGGGCGACGCGGTGTTGGATTTGGCAATCAGCGAGCGGTTGTTCCGGGCGATTCCAAACCTGAACGAAGGTCTGATGACACAGGCCCGGGCGGCAGTCGTCTGTGAAAAGAGCCTGGCGGCTGTGGCCCAGCAGCTTCATCTCGGCGATTTTTTGTTGCTGGGCTGCGGCGAACGGTCACGGGATGGCAAATATCCGGCGTCCATTCTTGCCGATGCTTTGGAAGCTGTGATTGGAGCCATTTACCTGGACGGCGGACTGGAGCCGGTACAAAGGTTTATCGATCGATTCTTGGGCGCAGAACTGTTGCGAGCACAGCAGGGTTCGATCATTCAGGATTATAAGACGCAATTGCAACAGGAATTGCAAAAAGAGGGTCCGCGAGCGATCGCTTATCAACTGATTTCGCAGACAGGGCCGCCTCATGACCGCACCTTTGCGGTGGAAGTATGGGTGGATGGGGAAGTGTTCGGTTCCGGATCCGGGAAGTCCAAAAAAGAAGCGGAACAGGTTGCGGCGCAAGCGGCGTTGACTACATTGGAGTAAACAAAGAAAGAAGCGGCCGGGAGAATATCTTGGCTGCTTTTTTACTTTTAGAGGATTTCTGTCAGAAGTGCAGAAAGACTTATTAAAATGTTGATTATCTGTCTAATGAAGGAGGGGCGATCATGACTGTATTAAAAGTGTCCGCGGTATCCAATCCCAAATCGGTTGCCGGCGCGTTGGCGGCGGTAGTGCGTGAGAATGGTTCGGCAGAAATGCAGGCGGTCGGAGCGGGCGCTGTCAACCAGTCAATGAAAGCCATAGCGATTGCCCGTGGCTATTTGGCGCCGGCGGGGATCAATCTGGTGGCCATTCCTTCGTTTGCCGAAATCGAGATTGATGGACAAGAAAAAACCGCTTTGCATTTTCGGGTTGAGCCACGATAAGAGTCGTCATTCGCTTTGATACCTGTCCGCATTCGCTGACGGACAGGTTTTATTTGTGTTGCACGATTTCTCATGTTACAATTTTTTATTGTGAAGTGGGTTTTCCACTCTGTAAATATGAAATGAAAGACTGGATGTGATGGTTTGCTTCTGAAAAAGTTCGAGGTCTTTGGCTTTAAATCATTCGCCGATAAGACCGAACTTGAGTTCAGCCCCGGAATCAACGCGATTGTCGGCCCGAACGGCAGCGGCAAGAGCAACTTGTCCGATGCAATTCGTTGGGCGTTGGGTGAACAAAGTATCCGGAATTTACGCGGCGCGAAAATGGAAGACGTAATTTTTTCGGGGACGACACAGCGGCGGCCGCTCGGCATTGCCGAAGTTTCGTTGACTTTTGACAACTATGACGCTTTATTGCCGCTCGACTTCGGTGAAGTGACCGTGACCCGGCGGGTGTTTCGTTCCGGCGAAAGCGAGTATTATATCAATAAGTCGCACTGTCGGCTTAAAGACTTGCAGGAATTGTTGGCGGGGACCGGACTGGGTCGTGAATCCATGGCAGTGATCAGCCAAAATAAGATTGATGAAATTCTCAACAGCAAACCAGAAGAACGGCGGCTGCTGTTTGAGGAAGTCATTGGGATCGCCCGCTTCAAACAGCGCCGCAAAGACGCCGTGCGCAAGATGGAGGATACCGAGCAGAACCTCACCCGGGTGCGGGATATTCTCGCGGAAATTGAAACGCAAATTGAGCCTTTGCGGGAGAGCGCCGAGAAAACCAGCCGCTACAATAAACTGTATTCCCATTATGTGCAATGCAAAACCACGTTGTTTATCAATCGTTACGATTTAGCCAGGGAACAGCTGATCCGCCTGGCGACGGAAGAAAAGAAGACGCTGGATGCCGCGATCGCCGCTTCGACCCAATTGTCGGTCGCCGAGAGTGAACGGGAATTGTTGGGCGCGGAGCTGGCCAATACGGATGAACAACTGCTTTACTACGACCGGGTGCTGGCGACGGGCAGCCTAGCGTTGCAAAAAGCGGACAGCCGCCTGCAAGTCGGTAAGGAACGGTTGGAACACATTCAACAACGGCAGTTGCAACTGGCGAATGACGAAAAGGGGTTGGCGGAACGTCAGGAGTTCCTAGCCGGAACGCTGGCGGATTGTGAAGAAAAACTCATATCCCTGCAGATGGAAGAGGAAACACTGACCACAGAGCTGGCGTCGGCGACGACTCTACTGGAAACCAGAAATCAATCCATTAAAACATTGGAACGGCAGATCCATGAGGCGAGGGATCTGGTGTTTGACCAGTTGCAGGTAGTTGTGGACGAACGCAACACCCTTCGTCAGGCGGAACGGGAATTCGAGAGATTGGAACAACAAAAAATCCGTCTGGACCGTGAGCTGCAAACGCTGACGGCGGAAGCGCAGGCTGCCGGCGAACTGTGTCAGTCCAAGGAAAGCGAGTATCAGAATTATTTGCGTCAGAGTGAGCATCTGGCGCAGACGCAAACGAAACTCACCAAAGAGCGGGATCAACTGGAATCGGAACTGCGTCGGCAACAACAACAGGAAAAAGAACAGGCAAACCGGCGGCAGGAGATCCTTTCCAAACGCAAGGTACTGTCTTCCATGCAAAGCGCCTATGAGGGATTCAGTTTTGGCAGCCGGAATGTTCTCAAGAGTACCCAACCATGGCGGGAGAAGGTACTGGGAGCGGTAGCCCAGCTATTGCGCGTGCCAGATGCCTACGTGACGGCCATTGAAACGACGCTCGGCGCTGCGATGCAAAATATCGTGACGGAAGATGAGCAAACGGCAAAGGCGGCTGTGAATTTTCTCAAGGAAGGACGCCTGGGGCGGGCCACTTTTTTGCCGTTGGAGTCGATTCGGGCGCAAAGCGCCCGTGACTTTGAAACTGCGGCCGCCAAGGCGTCGGGAGCAGTCGGGTTAGCTTCGACATTGGTCGATACGGAGCCTCGTTACAAAATCCTCAAAGATATGCTTTTAGGGCGCACCGTTGTCGCCAAAGACTTGGATGCGGCGTTGAAGTTATCGCGCGAAAGCGGGCAGCGCCTGCGTATCGTCACGCTGGACGGCGAACTGATTAATCCCGGCGGTTCCATAACCGGCGGCAGGTCGTCGCAGAAAGAACAGGGGTTCCTGAGCCGGCAAAATGAAATCGATGAATTGACCCGTGATTTGAGTCGCGTGGAGCAACAGCTGGCCAATATTTCCGGTATTCTCCAGCAAATAACGGACAAGATTGCCGCCAATGAAACACAAGCAAAAGAAAACCGCGAGGGTCAGAGTCAGGCAGAGTTGCAGAAAAACGACATTGGGCGCGGGTTAATCCGGTGGCGGCAAGACGAGGAACGGCTCCGGCTGGCGATGGACACTTGCCGCAATGAAATCCTTCAGGCAGGCATCCAGTCGGAGGAGCAAACCCGGCTAGCGGAAGCAACCCGGCAGCGGCTGGAGTCATTGCGTGAGCAGGAAATCCGCAACAAAGACCGGATTGACGAATGGCAGTTGGAACTGACGCAAACACAAACGGCGCGGGATGAGCAGGACAAGAAAGTAACTGCATTGAAAATCCGGCAAAATGATTTCCGACATCGCCGGGAAAACGCCGTAGCGGACCAAAGCCGTCAGGCGCAGGAACGGGATCGGATTGATCAGCAATGGCAACAGTTGCGACAGGAAGCCGACAAAGTCGCCGGACAGAGGGACGAAACCGAATGGGAATTGAAGGACGCTGCATTTGAACGGCAGGATTTGTCGGAAAAGAATGAACGGTATCGGGTTTTCCGCAATGATCTGTACACGGCCAAAATGCAGCTGGTAGCCGAAGCCCAGAAGATGGATCGGGTTTTGCGTGATCTCAAGCGACGCTGCCATGACTTGGAAGAGGCGCTTCACACGACACAGTTGGAGTTTGCCAAATACGAGTTTGAGGTGAAGAGTTGCCAGGAACAGATCGAAACCCAGTACAACAGCACGTTGGCGGAAGCTGCCAAAAACCGGATTCAGGCGCCGGTCACCGAGATTGAAGCCCAGGCCCGGCAGTGCGAACGCGAAATACAGGAGATCGGCCCGGTGAACCCAACGGCAGTCGAGGAATACCGTCGAACAGCGGACCGATATGAGTTCCTGCAATCCCAGGCGACGGATCTGGATGCCGCGGTCAAGTCTCTGCGCCAGATTATCGAGGATATTGATCGAACCATGGCAGAACGTTTCACAGCAGGGTTTGCCGAGATCAATACGCATTTCAGCGATATTTTTGTCCGTTTGTTCGGTGGCGGCAGTGCGATGCTGGAGTTGTCGGCGGCGGAAAACGTGTTGGAATCCGGAGTAGAGATTTTCGTCCAACCGCCGGGAAAACGCCGGCAAAACCTGGCGCTGCTTTCCGGCGGCGAACGCGCTCTCACCGTGATATCCATCTTATTTGCATTTCTCGCTTATCGCCCGGCTCCGTTCTGCGTGGTCGATGAAATTGATTCGGCATTGGATGAAGCGAATGTCCGCCGTTTCAGCGAATTTTTGACCGAGTATTCAAAGCGCAGTCAGTTTATCGTCGTAACGCATCGCAAGGGAACGATGGAAGCGGCGGATATATTGCACGGCGTAACGATGGAAGATTCCGGCGTGTCCCGTCTGGTATCCGTGAAATTTACGGAGGACGGGAAGCCTAAAGAAGAGGAGCGAATGATGCGTGGGACTATTTGATTCTTTAAAAAACAGCCTGGAGAAGAGCCGGCGGAGTCTGGCGGAAAAACTTACCACTCTAATTGGGGCCGCTTCGGCATTGGATGATGATTTCTACGACGATTTGGAAGCAACTCTGATCATGTCGGACACTGGCGCTGGCGTTGCCAGTCGCCTGATTGCATCGATTCGGAAGATTGCTTCCGCCAAGGGAATTCAGACTCCCGCCGAATTATTGCCGGTCCTCGAGCAGGAGATCGCCGCCCTGATGCAGGGGAAGGACCCGATTGCGATTGTGCCGGGTCAAACCCATGTTATCCTGATTGTGGGGGTCAACGGTTCAGGCAAGACAACTTCCATCGGCAAACTGGCCCACTACTACAAAAACCAAGGAAAAACCGTGCTATTGGCCGCAGCGGACACGTTCCGCGCTGCGGCCGGCGAACAGTTGACTCTTTGGGCAGAGCGCACCGGTGTTGACATTGTTTGCCACACTGAAGGCTCGGATCCGGCAGCGGTGGTCTATGATGCGGTTTTGGCAGCCAAGGCCCGGAAAATAGATATTCTGCTTGTGGATACGGCTGGTCGCCTTCATACCAAGGCCAATTTGATGGAAGAACTGAAAAAAATCCGTCGGGTCATTCAGCGGGAGTTACCGGATGCTCCCCAGGAAACCTTGCTGGTGCTGGATGCCGTTACCGGTCAGAATGCTTTGCATCAGGCCAAGATTTTTAACGAAGCGACGGAACTGACCGGCGTCATCCTGACGAAACTGGAAGGCACGGCCAAAGGCGGATTTGCGATCTCGATCCGGACGGAGCTGGGCGTTCCGGTTCGCTGGGTGGGACTGGGTGAACAAAAAGCCGATTTCGCGCCCTTTGACGCCGTTACGTATGCCCATGCCCTGCTCAATGAAAAATAAATGAAAGCTCCCTTCGGTTTTGACTGGGGGGAGTTTCGTTTTTCCAATTCATAATATAAAAGCTGGAGGTGTGCTATGACCAAAAAGATTGGCGTCATTGCCATATTCGCAATCCTATTGCTTTTTGTCAGCGGCATGCGGGAATTCGCTTCTGTGGCCCACGCGGAATCCGGTGGCGCGTTACAGGTCGCCGGAATTGGTTCGTTTCCCCTGCCAGATTGGCTGGAGGCCAAAGCGGCCAAAGGATTGGAAAATCAGCCGAATGCCGGCATGCAATATGATTTGGTCGGTTTTTCCAAAGATACCTGGCATTATGCACGATTGGTCGCCTATAAAATGGATCAGAATTTGGGAGTCGCCTCGCTGCTGTTTGGCGTGGCCGAAGCAAATCCCCAAGTGTTGGGCGAATTGGCTCGGCCGCTTTTGGAGAAGAGTCTGGCGGATAACGGCGGTAAAATTCTGGAGTGGTTGCCGGCAAAAAAAGCGCCGCTGGGTGGACGCAATGTGCCCTCGATAACGGCGCGGCTGATAATGACCGACAAGGTGCCGCTACCGATGACGGCGACCGTATATGTTTTTCTGCATCAGGACCGATTGTTTGCTGTGGGGTTGTTTTCACCGGACAGCGACCGGCAGTTCTGGGCGCAACAATTTCGTCAGATGGCTGCGGATTTGAAGTGGAATTAGTGCTAAATGAAAATATTCTGAAACGTAATGAATACGCTTTTCGGCCGAATTTGTGAACGGGAGAGATATTATGCGGATTCAAGCCAATATTCAGCGGATTCAGCGGGACATCGAAGCCCTGGCGCAATTCACCGCTTCGCCTGGCGCGGGGGTAACACGTTTTTCATTTACTGCCGAAGATCGGCAGGCGCGGGAATATATAAAAAGCCAAATGGCGGCGAGCCATTTGACAGTGTACGAAGATGCAGCCGGAACGATCGTCGGTCGCCGGGAAGGAAGCCGAACAGCCGCTCCGGCTGTCATGATCGGTTCGCATTTTGATTCGGTAAAAAACGGCGGTCCATTTGACGGGCCGGCCGGTGTCGTAGCTGCCCTGGAGATTGCCCGGATACTCGATGAGAATCGGATCGCCACTGAGTATCCGCTGGAATTCATTGCGATGATTGAAGAAGAAGGCGGGCGATTCGGCGCCGGTTTGTTTGGCAGCCGGGCGATGGCAGGGAAAATCCCGCCAGATGAATTGCTAAATTTTCATGATGATGCGGGAATTTCCGTTGCCAGAGCGATGCAAGACTTCGGATTGAAACCTGAAGCCCTATTGTCAACGGTCCGCAGTCCGGATCAACTCAAAGCCTTTTTGGAATTGCATATTGAACAGGGACCGATCCTAGAAAAGACAGGAACCGATGTCGGTCTGGTGGAAACAGTAGTCGGAATCGAGCAGTGGGAGATTGAAATCCAGGGCCGGCCGGACCATGCGGGAACGACGCCCATGAACATGCGGGCGGATGCGTTGGTGGCAGCGGCCGATGTCATTAAGCAAATCTATAATCTGGCGTCCCGGTCGGAGGCGGGTACGGTGGCGACTGTCGGGAAGTTACAGGTTTCACCGGGCGCGGGCAACATCGTTCCCGGTAAAGCGATATTTACTGTGGATATTCGTTCTGATAATGCAACCGAAATTCAGCAACTTAACGAAGCGATCAAAGTCGTTCTTTCCAGGTTGGCCACGGAATATCCGGGCATTTCGACCCGTATGGCGCCGGTGTTGTCCATTGATCCCACTCCATTATCCAGCGCTATTCTTCAACTGTTCGAGGATGAAGCCGCTATCGGCGGAATCACTTCGCGTCGGATGCGAAGCGGCGCCGGCCACGACGCCATGGTTATGGCTTCCCTTACCGAGGTTGGGCTGGTTTTTGTACCGAGTCGTGATGGGCGAAGTCATTGCCCGGAAGAATGGACCGACTATCAGAAATTGAAGAAAGGTGTGGACTTACTTTTACAGGTTGCATTGCGACTGGCAGTGACGGATTATTCTTGAAGCAACTACGTGATGGATCGAATGAACCGGGCATCCAATTGATAAAATACCTTGAATAATACCTAATAAGATTTTGGTACCGCTATAATTATTGCCTTTGGACTGTAATTAGTTAATGTTTTCAGCCGAAATG
Source organism: uncultured Veillonellaceae bacterium (assembly GCA_964601085.1). Lineage (GTDB taxonomy): Bacteria > Bacillota > Negativicutes > UBA1444 > UBA1444 > UBA1444. The sequence goes on from CAZRLN010000001.1 coordinate 174,187, forward strand.
ATCTTGAAAGATCTTTCGGAGTCCTTTAGCGAAGACAAAAGAAACTGTAAAGGTTAATGGCTTGACACTGTGCGGGAGATGCCGTATAATCGATTCATGATTGAAAAGATGATCCGGGTTGGGCAACTGTATGATGCTTATGGCGCGTTGTTGACGGAACGTCAGCGAAAATGCCTGGAACTTCATTTCCTGCAAGATTGGTCGTTGGGCGAAATTGCCGCCGAGTTTGGCGTTTCCCGACAGGCTGTCAACGATATTTTGCGCCGTTCCGAAGAAACATTGGAAGAATACGAGCTGGCGTTGAACCTGCTGAAACAGGAAACGCAGCGAACGGTGAGACTGCAGATGGCCAGAAACCTGCTGGCGGAATCGCTTCGGGAGAATCCGTCAGAAAAAGTGATTCAGGCATTGACAGAAATCAATTCAATTCTTGAACAAGAGGTGGGACCGAAATAGTGTTGTTTTCAGGGTTAGCGGATCGATTACAGGGAATCTTTAAAAACCTGCGGGGTCGGGGTCGTTTATCCGAGTCCGATGTGAATGAATGTTTGCGGGAAATCCGCTTGGCTTTGCTCGAGGCCGATGTTAACTTCAAGGTCGTCAAGGATTTTGTCGCCAAGGTAAAGGCGCGGGCTGTCGGCCATGATGTTTTGGAAAGTCTCAATCCGGCGCAGCAGGTTGTCAAGATCGTTTATGAAGAATTAACCGAGATGATGGGCGGAGCTCAGCGGGGAATAGCGATGGCTTCGGAGCCGCCGACGGTCATCATGATGGTTGGTTTACAGGGTTCCGGAAAAACAACGACCGCCGCGAAACTGGCGCGTCAGTTTGCCAAACAGGGCAAACGTCCGTTACTGGTCGCCGCGGATTTGTATCGCCCGGCGGCGGTGCAGCAGTTGCAGACACTTGGCAAGCAACTGGACATTCCGGTCTTGGCCGTGGCGGGGGAAACCAATCCTCTGACCGTTGTCCGTTCCATCCGTGAAACCGCGCTGTCGCAGCTGCGCGACGTGGTCATCATCGATACTGCGGGACGCCTGCACGTCGACACAGCGATGATGGAAGAACTGACCAATATCAAAAGTCTGGTGAAACCGCACGAAATATTATTGGTTGTTGATGCCATGACCGGTCAGGATGCGGTCAATGTGGCGGAGAACTTCCATGGGATCGTGGGAATCGACGGTGTGATTTTGACGAAAATGGACGGCGATGCCCGTGGCGGCGCCGCGCTTTCCGTCAGAGCGGTCACCGGTCGTCCGATCAAGTATGTTGGCAGCGGCGAGAAAGTCGAAAATTTGGAACCGTTCTATCCGGATCGCATGGCATCCCGAATTCTGGGGATGGGGGACATGCTGAGCCTGATCGAAAAAGCGCAGGAAACCTTTGACAAAGACAAAGCTCTGGCCATGCAGCAAAAACTGAGCAAGAACGAGTTCACGCTGGATGATTTTCTGTCGCAGATGCAATCGATCCGAAAAATGGGGTCCTTCGAACAGTTGTTGGGCATGATTCCGGGATTAGGCGGCAAAATGAAACAGATTCAGGACATGCAGATCGATGAAAAGGACTTTAAGCGGATTGAGGCCATTATTCAGTCCATGACGAAAAAGGAACGTCGAGACCCGTCCATTGTGAACGGAAGCCGACGTAAACGCATTGCTGATGGCAGCGGTTCCCGGGTACAGGATGTGAACCGATTGTTGAAACAGTTTATGGAAGCCCGGAAAATGATGAAGAAAATGCAGGGAATGCAGGGAATGCAGAAACTTGGCCAGAAGATGTCAGGATTCCGGCTGCCGTTCGGTCGCTGAGAATGTTGCATTGATAAAAACCTACCGGTTGATTATGAAAAGGAGGTGAAAAATATGGCAGTAAAAATTCGTTTACGTCGCATGGGTGGTAAGAAAGATTCTTTTTTCCGTATCGTGGTGGCGGATTCCCGTTCACCGCGCGACGGCCGTTTCATTGAGTCCATCGGCTATTATGATCCGACGACGGAGCCGGCGATTGTGAAACTGGATGAAGAAAAGGCTCTGGAGTGGATGGCTAAAGGGGCTCAGGTTACAGACACCGTCAAAGATCTTCTGCATAAGGCGGGAGCCATGCAAAAAATTGCGGAACAGAAACAACAAGCCCGGAAGGAGGGCTAACCGGCGTGAAGGAACTCATTGAACTGCTGGTTCGGTCACTGGTAAAGAACCCGGATCAAGTCTGCGTCGCCGAGCGCGAGGAAAACGACACCTGGATTTATGAAGTAACCGTTGCGCAGGAAGACATGGGCAAAGTAATCGGTAAACAAGGTCGCATCGCCAAAGCGATCCGGACCGTCGCCAAAGCGGCGGCGACCCGCGAGAACCGCAGGGTGATGGTGGAGATTGTCGGATGAATACAATAACGTTAAAATGCCCGGTAACCGTTAAGTCGAAGGTTACCGAAACGCTGAAAGAGCAGTTGGTCGCGGAAATCAAGGAAGCGATGGCAAAAATCGACATGGAGCTCCAGCAGATCGAATTTCACGCCAAACGCCTGATGACGGAACAAGTCCGTTCCGATGTTCAGGGACTGACCGCGTTGCGGCAGCAAATCGACGGCGAGAAACAGAAACGCTTGGAACTGAAAAACCATATGCAGGACAAACTTAAGGAAACCAGCCAGTTGGAAATTGGCGCCGAGATTGTTCAAGGCACGATGGAACAACTGGTTACGGTTCAAGAAGGCGATGATCTGCAAAAGTTAATGAGTCGGGAAATTTTGCTCGAAGACGGTAAAATCCTGGCCATTCGGGAATGAGATGATGGTGCGGTGAAAGAGGATCTTTTCGCTGTTGCCAAGATTTTGACGCCGCATGGAGTCCGTGGAGAGGTCAAGTTATTGCCTCTCACGGACTTTCCGCATCGATTCGCCCAAACGGAGTATTTGCTATTGGCGGATCGGACCAAGTTGTATTTTGAATCCGTTCGAATGCAGAAAAATGCCATATTGGTCAAAATTCGCGGCTTTGATACCCCGGAAGACTGGATTCCGCTTCGCAATAAGGAACTGTTTGTGACGGAAGACGCGTTGATGCCGTTGCCTGCCGGTCAGTATTATATCCACCAGATTGTTGGCCTGGAAGTCGTTGACGAACAGGAACAGATTTTGGGACGGGTTACGGATGTATTGCAAACGGGCAGCAATGATGTCTATGTCGTTAAATCCATGGACGGGAAAGAACTGCTGCTTGCGGCCATCGATTCCGTAGTAAAAGATATTGATATTGCAGCCGGGCGGATGCGTGTGGTCGTTCCGGAGTATTGGTAAAAACCATGCATATTGATATCGTATCGCTGTTTCCAGAAATGTTTGGCGGCGTTTTGGGCTGCAGTATTATTGGCAGGGCTCGCAATGCCGGCCTGATCAATGTTTCTGTGGTCAATCCCCGGGATTTTGCGACCGACAAGCACCATATCGTGGACGATTATCCCTTTGGCGGCGGCTCAGGTATGGTTATGAAACCGGAACCGCTGTTTTCCTGCGTGGAAAACCTGCTTTCCGAACCCATAGTTTCTGCGGAGACTCGCCGGGTGGTTTTGATGAGTCCTGCCGCTCCGCGTTTTTGTCAGGCCGATGCCGAGCGACTGAGCCGTTATGATCGTTTGGTGTTGGTTTGCGGTCATTACGAAGGGATCGACGAACGGGTACGGGATCATCTTTGTGACGAAGCCTTGTCTGTCGGTGATTATGTGTTGACTGGCGGGGAATTGCCGGCGATGATCGTAACCGATACGATTGTTCGCTTGATTCCGGGGGCCTTGGGAGCGGAGGATGCCGCCGAACTCGATTCCTACTCTTCGGGACTGCTGGAGTATCCCCAGTATACGCGTCCGCGAACCTATCGGGAATGGGAAGTACCCCCGGTATTGTTATCAGGAAATCATGCCGACATCGCCAAATGGCGCCGTCAGGAATCCCTGCGGCGAACCTGGGAAATCCGACCGGATCTGTTGGAGATATTTCCGCTGACAGCGGCGGACCGGCAATATCTGGCGCGTTTAAAAAAAGATGACAAGGCGGAGACCTAAGCCGCTTGTCATTTGACGAAGTTTATGATACAATTCTCATGTTTATACAGGATGGTCCTCTGTGCGGTTGCAGCCGGCAAGAACATCCGAAGAAGGAGGAGCATTCATGGATATTATCAGGATTTTGGAACAGGAACAATTGCGGACGGACATCCCGCAGTTCCGGCCAGGCGACACCGTACGGGTTCAGGTCAAGGTTGTCGAAGGAACCCGTGAGAGACTTCAGGCTTTTGAAGGACTCGTAATCGCCCGAAGCGGCGGCAGTTCCCGCGAAACGTTCACGGTTCGTCGTGTATCTTACGGTGTGGGCGTGGAACGAACCTTCCCGGTTCATTCGCCAAGAGTGGACAAAATTGAAGTCGTTCGTCGCGGTGTAGTCCGCCGGGCGAAACTCTTCTATCTGCGGGATCTGACGGGGAAAGCAGCCCGTATCAAAGAAAAACGGTAGTTTGAAATCGACGGGAAAGGGACTGCATGCAGTCCCTTTTTCTTCATTCACGAGAGGTTGTGTTTGTTTGGCAACGATAAACTGGGGGGAAGAAATCAAAGACTGGGTCGTTTCGATTCTGATCGCAATGGCGCTGGCTTTGTTTATCCGTTATTTCATCGTAGAGTTGTATTTGGTTGAAGGGCCGTCGATGCGGCCGACATTGGTGAACAGCGAGCGTCTTGTCGTAAATAAATTCATTTACTATATCCGAACCCCGGAGCGGGGCGAAATCTTGGTGTTTCGTTATCCCCGGGATCCAAGCCGTGATTTCATCAAGAGGGTCATTGGGGTTGCCGGAGATACCATTGAAGTTCGGCAAGGCCAAGTATATCGAAATGGCGAGTTATTGAACGAACCTTATATTCTGGAAATGACGCGGGGGAATTTCCCGGCCGCCAAAGTGCCGGAGGGTCATTTATTTGCCATGGGCGATAACCGAAACAACTCGGAAGACAGCCGTTCCCGGGCGGTGGGTTTTGTTCCGCTCAATATGGTAAAAGGGAAAGCCATGTTGGTATTCTGGCCGCCATCCCAGTTCAAAACCTTACCGTGAAGGCCGCCGATGAATAGCAAGACGATTCAATGGTATCCCGGCCACATGGCCAAAGCGAAACGAATTGTAGCCGAAGATCTGAAACTTGTCGATGTCGTGGTTGAAGTGCTGGATTCCCGTTTGCCGCGCAGCAGCTCTAATCCGGTTTTGCAGGAACTGATCGGGGGGCGTCCGGTCGTAATTGCCTTGAACAAGTCGGATTTGGCGGATCCGCTGGTAAACGAGGCTTGGGTGAGATATTTCGAGTCTTCGGGACGGGCGGCGGCTTTGATCAATGCTGTGGATGGCAAAGGCATCCGAATGTTGATGCAAAAAGTCCGCCAGGCGGGTTCGGCGGCGATGGCTAAATTGGCTGGCAAAGGATTACGCCCTCGCCCGGTACGAGTCATGATCATTGGGATTCCCAATGTGGGAAAATCTTCACTGGTGAATCGGGTGGTTCGAACCGCGTCCGCCAAAACCGGTGATAAACCAGGCGTGACGCGTGGTCGTCAGTGGATCAGGGTTGATGCCAACGTTGATCTGCTGGATACTCCAGGCATATTGCCACCCAGCCTGCCTGACCAGAAGAGCGCGCTACTGCTCGGTCTGTGCGGCGCATTGAAAGATACGATTTATGATACCGATGAAGCCGCCATGGAACTGATCCATCAGCTGGAAGGAAGATATCCCGGTCGATTTCAAGACCGATATTTGAAAGGCAAGAAGATGGAGTCCCCTTCGCTGGAAGAGTTGTTATCGGAAGCCGCACGTAATCAGGGCCTGCTTGGCAAAGAGGGTACTCCGCAAATTGACAATATGGCGCGCATGATTCTTGCCGATTTTCGCCAGGGCAGACTGGGGCCGATTTCATTTGAAGAACCGTGGGGAAAATAGCGACCGACAACCCAATTTGTTTTCGGAAAGCGAATTGCAGCCATCCCATGGCTTGTTTGCCTTTGAAAAATTCTGGTCGACGCAGGGATATGACGCGATTGCCGGAACGGATGAAGCGGGGCGCGGGCCATTGGCCGGACCGGTTGTCGCCGCAGCGGTGATTTTGCCGCTGGGGTTGGAGATTCCTTTCTTGAATGATTCCAAACAAGTTACGGCGCGGCGACGGGAATTGCTTTTTGATGAAATTCTGGCAAAAGCGATCGCGTGTTCCTGGAGTCGGGTCGAAGCTGCTGAAATCGATACAATCAATATCTATCAGGCGTCACAGTTGGCGATGTTGCAAGCGTTGGCAGGTTTGGAGCATGCCTTCGACTTGGTCTTGTCCGACGCGATGCCACTTCCCTCGTTATTGGTTCCCTGCATTCCGATTGTTCATGGTGACGCCCGAAGCGCCAGTATTGCTGCGGCTTCCATCGTTGCCAAGGTTGTTCGTGACCGGATCATGAATAAGATCGATGAAGAATTCCCGGAATATGGATTCAAGAAACATAAAGGATACGGAACGGCAGAGCATATGAAAGCAATCCGGGTTCTTGGCCCTTGCGCCGTTCACCGGCAAACCTTTGCGCCGATAAAATTCTGGAGGCCGTTGACGGATGAAAATTGATGATCTCCTGCGTAACGCGGTTACAAAACCTGAATCTTCGACAGTTGGCGGAAGCGGGAAATCAGGGACAATTATGCCCCAGGAAAACGGCGCCGCATTTTCGGCGATTGCCGGAGATGCGGAACTTTTTTTGCCGGATTTGCTGCAAGCTTTCACGCAGCTGATCGCGAAACGACAGTCATTGTCGGCGGGATTGCCGACCAGTGTGCAGCAGCGATTGACGGGGACACTAACATCCTTCTCACTGCAGGGAGAAGCGGCAAGCAATCAGCATGCGGCAATCGGTGAAGGAATAGCTGGCCTGGTACGAGATAACCGACTCATTCCAGATGCGATACGACAATTAGTTTCGGAATTGAAACTGGTTGAACATACGCCGAGTTTGCCGCAAACATTTTTGTCCGCTACGGGTGCAGGGCGAGTCACTCCTGAAGTTTTGCAGCTTATTGTGGACGATGGATTGGCAAGACTGAGCGACGAGCTGACTTTGACCAGCAGCCAGTTGCCGACTCCGGCGCTTGTATTGTCCGGATTGATTGATAAAGCGGTGCAAACCGGAACGATAAGCGCTGAACTATCCGCGTGGATCGACACCCTCGGTGCGGCGGTGGACTCACAGCCGGATGATTCAAATTTATTTATGCAAATTAATTCGGTGATGAAATCGGTGGAACCGCAGATCGCACAGGCGGCGCAATTGGCCGGACGGCCTGAATTGGTCCGGATTTGGGCGGCTACGCAGGTGCTGGACAATGCGGAAACGACGACGCTCACTGCAAAATTAGGCTTGGCAGCAGAGAAAACTCCCGACACGATCGGTGCGTTGCAGACAGTATTACAGGGTCTGGCCAATACGGTGGCGGCGAAAACAGCGATTTTGCCGTCAGCTGGACTCATGGGATCTTATCCCCGATCTACCCAGTTGGAGATGTTGGTGACGGTTGCCGTGTCGCAGCCGGCAACACTGGACTCTCTACTGGCCATCTTGCCTATGGTCATGACAAATGTGAAATCGTCCTTTTCCGTGCGCAGCGATGACTCTGTCGGGATGACCGGATATGAGAAAATTCTAGCCACAGCACCAAAATGGCTGACTGACTTGTCTGAACGCCTCAATAAACCAGAACTGCTGGAATTTTGGGTTGCCGCTAAAGCCTCGGATTTGGCGCCTTGGCTTGAACTGAGTCCGACAGAACGACAACTTTCGATGGATGCACTAAAGGAATTGGCAGTTTCTTTTGAACAGCCGGAGGCGTTTCGGCAACGCCATGATGACGCCAATTCCCACAGCCTGACACTACAGACGGTATTATATGCACCGGGGCAGGAGAAACCCTATCCAGCGCTAATACAGATCTATGAGGAAAAAAGGGAACGTGGCGCTTCGAAGCCGCCGGAACAGGAAATCTGGATCCGGCTTTCTCTGGAAACACATAATATTGGCATGGTTGAACTAAGCTTCAAGTTGCAGGACAAGAAATATTTGTCAGTTTACAGCCGATTCGCCGATTCAGCGGTTGCCGCCGATTTTCAGGAATACTTGCCGGAGATTCAAAACGAACTGGCGGATAGTTCATTTGAAGTGAAGAAAATTGCGATTGCCCAGCGGAGCCAATCGGGGTGATGACATATGGATGACGATAAACGAAATCCGGTTCCGGAGGCGGTAGCCATCCGCTATGACCGGGAACGGGAAAATGCACCGCGTGTGGTCGCAAAAGGGCGTGGGGTCATTGCCCAGCAGTTGATGGCCATTGCCAAAAAACACGCAGTTCCGGTGTACCAAAACCAAACGGTGACGCAACTATTAATGGCTGTGGAACTTGACCGTGAAATTCCGCCGGAATTGTATCAGGCCGTGGCCAATGTGTTGGCGTATGTTTATCGATTGGATGGCCGGGCAGCGGAGAAAACGGGAAAAAGAAGATGAATTTAATGAACGGTGTGGAAAAAGGCCGCCGCGGCGAAGACCTCGCGGTGGCTTTTTTATTGGAACGGGGATATCGGATTCTGCAGAGAAACTGGCGGAAAAAGACAGGGGAAATCGATATTATCGCCGATAAATCCGGCATGTTGGTTTTTTGCGAGGTAAAAAGTCGACGGGGCTGTTCATTCGGCGCCGGCGCGGAAGCGGTTGATGCTCGAAAACAACATCGGATTATTCAAACGGCGTTGTTGTATCTGCAATATTTTCGTCTAGTAGATCGACCCTGCCGGTTTGATGTGATCGAAATTGATTTTTCCGGTCCGAATCTTCCGGCGGTACGTCACATTCCCAACGCCTTTGGCGGGTGAGGAGGGTTGCTAATGTTTGCGAAGGTTTTTGGTGCGGGGATTTTTGGATTGAACGGCGCGATCATCGGCGTTGAAGTCGATATTGCCAACGGGATTCCCGGCCTTGACATCGTAGGATTGCCGGATGCGTCGGTTCGGGAAGCGAAAGAACGAGTCAAGGCGGCCATTCGCAATGCCGGCTTCGAGTTTCCCTGTAGGCGCATCACGGTCAATCTGGCGCCGGCTGATCTGAGAAAGGATGGATCGGCACTGGATCTGCCGATTGCACTAGGGATTCTGGCGGCAACCGGACAATTGGGAAACTGCGATCTCAGCCGGGTGGTCATGGTGGGCGAATTGTCGCTTGACGCCCAAGTCCGGAAGATCGCCGGGGTGCTGCCGATGGCGGTTTTATGCCGGGAACAGGGTATTGAAAAGTTCATTGTACCGCTTGACAATGCGGCGGAAGCGCTCGTGGTCGAGCCGAACAACGTCTATGCCGTGAGCAGCCTGACAATGGCTGTGGCAATAATTAGCGGGAATGCCACGGAGAAAACCGAATTGGTCAAGTCGACGGCAGATATTCCTCTGCATTCCCGGCAGGAAGACTTTCGGGATGTACAGGGACAGTTTGCCGCGAAACGAGCCCTGGAAATTGCTGCCGCCGGCGGACATAATGTTTTGATGAGTGGTCCGCCCGGAGCGGGCAAGACGATGCTGGCCCGGCGTGTGTCCTCGATTTTGCCGCCCATGACGATGGAGGAAGCCCTGGAAGTCAGCAAAATATACAGTGTGGCAGGGTTGATGGGGTCATCCGCCGGTTTGGTTCAGGAACGTCCTTTTCGTTCTCCCCATCATACGGTTTCAGCGGCGGCAATGGCTGGCGGCGGCAGAATCCCTCATCCCGGCGAGGTTACCCTGGCGCATAATGGAGTATTGTTTCTCGATGAATTGCCGGAGTTTCCCCGCCAGGTTCTGGAAGTATTGCGACAACCGATTGAAGACGGGCAAGTTACCGTATCACGGGTTAACGCAGCCTATACCTATCCATCGCGGTTCATGTTGATCGCTTCGATGAATCCGTGCCCCTGCGGCTATTTTGGCGATCCGGCGCATGAGTGTTCTTGCAGCGATTTGGAGATCAAACGGTATCTGAAAAAGATATCCGGGCCGTTATTGGATCGGATTGATATCCATATTCGTATCTCGCAGGTGAAATATGAGGAAATGGTAGCGGTGTCGGAAACCGAGCCATCGAAGCACATCGCTGCACGGGTGAAGTCGGCGCGGCAGGGACAGTCCGACCGATTAATGGGAACCGGGATATTTTGCAATGCGCAAATGAACCATCGGCAACTCCGGGACTTTTGCCATGTCAGTGCAGAAGCGCAAACACTTCTGCATAACGCGTTTGAAAAAATGAAGCTGAACGCACGTTCCTATGATAGAATCATCAAAGTATCGCAAACGATTGCCGACCTTGCTGGCGAAAAACAGATTCGGGCCGAGCACATGGCGGAAGCGATTCAGCTCCGACTGCCAATGACGGAAATTCGGCTTTGAATTGTAAATAATTGCAGCGGTGGCAGGAGAATAGAAGATTGGCGCTGAATTTAAATCATGGATTTCAGGACGACCTGGATATCGGAGGGAAAAAGTTTGAACAACGCGCCGATTTTTTATCGCACTGTTTTGAACAACCTGAAGGAAGGCGTATACTTTGTTGATACAAACCGAACGATCACTTTCTGGAATACTGGCGCCGAAAAAATTACCGGCTATTCCGAGACTGAAGTGCTTCACAAGCCTTGCCACTGGAACCTTTTGATGCATACGGACGGCAATGGCACGAATTTGTGTCAGGGTAAATGTCCGCTTGCCAAGACACTGACGGATGGAATGATTCGCGAAGAAACCCTGTTCCTTCAGCATAAGGCGGGATATAGCGTACCCGTGGCGGTTCGAATTCTGCCAATGCGCAACATGTCAAAGCAAATTGTCGGGGCGGTAGAGATTTTTTCCGATCTGACTCCAAGCAGCGAACATGGGAAAAAATTAAAAGCTTTAGCTACATTGGCCTATTTCGACCTCGTTACCGGATTGCCTAACCGCCGCTACATGGAGAGCCGGATCGGCACGATGCTGGTTGAGTATAAAAAAAACCTGTCGCCGTTCGGCCTTTTATTGATCAACATCCTGGGTTTTAAGACGTTGAACGATAAATTCGGACCGGAAGTCGGCGATCAGGTTTTGCGTTCGGTTGCTCGCAATATTGCAGCCGGGGCTGGGCCGGATGATGTTGTCTGTCGCTGGGATGGAACACGGTTTTTAGTGATGACTCCCAACACAAAAAAGACATTGCTGCTTTTGTTGGCCGAAAAATTACGGCCGATTGCATTGCGCGCCGCAAATATGGAAGGCTCGGACGATGTAGCATTAAAGGTAAGCATGGCCGGCGTGATCAATCGAATGGATGACACGACGGCGACTTTGCAGCAAAGGTTGGCTTCTTTCCTTCAGGACAGCGAAACCCGCGAAGGGACTCTTGTTTTGGACGAAGAGTAACCGTTGTGAATTATTCGACGGGCTGCAGACGGGGATTATCCCGATAGTGACGTCCTGCCTTTGCGCAAGGCTTTCCGTCAACCGCAACGATGTCGGCGGTAAAGTTGACACTGTCCGTAAATAAACTGGCGCCGACGGCATACACGTCGACCGGCGTTCTTTCCGCTTCGAAGGCCAGAATTTTTTCGGCCGTAAACCCGCCGGATACCATGATCTTAACATGATTGAATCCTTCGTCGTCCAGAGCTTTTCGTACGTTTTGGACCAAGCAAGGGCAAACCCCTGTCGGTTTAAAAGTTCCCATATGGGGGAGTACGGAAACGTCGACCAAAGTGTCGGCGGTATCCAGCCGAACGCCGTAAAGTTGCGAGCCGAATTTTCGGGCCACTTCCAGAGCGGTGCGGACACAGTCATTATCGAAATCCACCAGGGCGACCCGGTTGACCGATGCATCGATGTGGCGATCAAATGCCTCGGTTGCCGCCAGCGTGTCACCGCGGTAGGCGGCAATCAGCGCATGGGGAATCGTGCCCAGTGCTTCTCCTCCCCAATACGCGGCATTGGCTGGAGTGGATACTCCGATCACGCCACCGATCTTTGCGGCATAACCGTCTTCCGCCTGAACCGCGTAGTGATCAAAACGGGAAGGGAAGAACAGAACCGGTTTGCCGGTTGCGGCTTTAACGACGCGATCAACGTTGGTGGCGATTTTTGTTTGACGGGAAAGAACTCCCAGATATACGGTTTCCAAATGAACAAAATCAGCCAGATGCCCTTCGATGGTCATCACAGTATCCCATGGATCCAATCTGTCGCCATCAAACAAGGCGCGTATTTTAAGCTTTTCCGGTTGGCGGGCGCACGTTTTTAGAATGGCGATCGCATGGTCGATGCCGCATAAGACAGCGGGCTGGCGCTGGAAAACCTGCATCGTGACCCAGGGGTTATAATGATCTTTGTCCAGAATGGTTTGGGACCGCACGAAATAACTGTCGCTATAGAAACCGTTCCGAATTTCTTCCACCGGCAAATTAAATTGGGTGATGGGCAATCGCTGTTTCATACTGGGCGCCTCCTTGAAAATTCTACACTTATCAATTGTTTCTATGATACAATATCGCGAGGTTGCCTGCAACAGGAGGAGATTGATGGATTATCAAGCAAGAGTGATCCAATTTAACGATGTTAACCATGTTGTGGCTTGGTTGCATCGCTTGAACTGTGATCCGACGGGGATTGCCATTATGGCGCCCAAAGCAATATTCCGTTCGGTTTGCGTTGAGCATGTCCCAGCTAAGGCCGCTAATTTATTGAAGCAGACTTTTTTGGCCAAAGGCGCTGAAGTCGCCGTTGCCCGGGGAACCGCCGATTTGAGCGTGGAATATACGGATGTGCTGATTTGCGGAACGCTGAAACATTTTCGTCTGGCCTTGGCGCAGTTGCGTCAGCAACCGTGGGGGTTGCCGGACCTGGCAAAGGCGGTCGAACAGGTATTGACGATCAATTCATCTTCAGTGCGCCGCCAATATCGGGTTCATGATCGCAGTTGGTCGATAGAACCGGGGCGGACGCTTGTGATGGGAATATTAAACCTGACGCCGGATTCATTTTCTGATGGCGGACGGCATAATGAACTGGAAGCGGCTGTGGAACGGGCGATACAATTGGTGGCCGAAGGAGCCGATTTGCTCGATCTTGGCGCCGAATCGACCCGCCCTTATGGGGCGAAGCCCATTACGGTCCAGGAAGAAATGAACCGTCTGTTGCCCGTGTTGGAAAAAGTTTTGACGGCGGTGGAGATCCCCGTATCGATTGACACCTATAAAAGCGAAGTTGCGGATCGGGCGTTACAGATGGGCGCCCATATTCTCAACGATATTTGGGGATTGCAACAAGAACCGGCCATGGCGAAGGTGGCGGCGAAGTATGGAGTTCCCGTCGTGGTGATGCATAATCGGCGCTCGACCGATTCCTCGCAGGATATCATGAGCGAAATGACGGACTTTTTTCGGCGAAGTTTGGAAATCGGTGTAAACGCCGGGATGGCCGAAGACCAGTTTGTTATTGATCCCGGAATTGGGTTTGGCAAGAACACGGCTCAGAACCTGGAGGTCTTGGGACGCCTGCCGGAGCTCAGCGCGTTGGGACAGCCAATTCTTGTGGGAACTTCACGAAAACGGTTCATTGGGGACATTTTGGGTTTACCCATTGAAGAAAGGCTGGAAGGGACCGGCGCCACAGTGGTGCATTCCGTTATGAACGGAGCTTCGATTTTACGTGTGCATGACGTGAAGCAGGCGAAACGGATGGCGATGATGACGGATGCATTGCAGGGATGGAGGACATTTGATCGTGGATAAGGTTACCTTATATAATATGAAGTTTTTTGGGTTTCATGGTTGTGAAGAATTTGAGCAGCGGAATGGACAGGTTTTCGAAGTCGACGTCGAATTTCAAACGGACCTGACAGCAGCGGGACAAACGGACGATTTGGCGGATGCCGTCAATTATGTAGAGATCTTTTCACGAATAAAATCGGTTGTGGAAAAAGAACGCTATCGTTTGCTGGAACGGGTTGCCCAGCGCATCGCCGATGTTGTTTTGGAAGAAGAACGCATCGTTTCGGCGGCGGTCCGGGTGCGAAAGCCGGCGGTGCCCCTGCCGGGATTGTTGGACGGAGTTCAGGTGGAAATCCATCGGAAGCAAACTGTATGATTTTGCTTGGTTTGGGCAGCAATATGGGAGATCGTGAGAAAAACCTTGAAACCGCCTTGCGTTTATTGGAAGAGGACCGCAGTATTTCCATCGACCGGATTTCCGCGATTTATGAAACGGCGCCATTTGGCGTGACGGACCAGGCCGATTTCTTAAATATGGTAGCTGAAATCACGACGAAGCTTTCGCCTTATCAACTTCTGGCCAAGTGTTTGGCAGTGGAAGATTTGCTGGGAAGAATTCGGACCCGGCGATGGGGGCCGCGAGTGATCGATATTGATTTGCTTGTGTTTGACGAAGTTCAGTTGAGTGAGGCAGCCTTGCAAATACCTCATCCAGGAATATTTCAGCGCGCTTTTGTATTGATTCCGATTTTGGATATCGCTCCGCCGGACATGCGGATTGCTGGAAAGCCGTTAAATAATCTTGAGGAGAAGTTGACGTTCCTTGCCAACCAGAAACTTCATCTTTGGAAACGCGTGCGATGGGATTCGCGAAATAAATGTTTTGCGTAAGTCAGGCGGGCAAGCTCAGCTTGTCCGCCTGAACTTTATTCGGACAACTTGACCCCGATTCTGATACAGGACTATAATAAGGACCATAGTTTGTCGGTCCATATCTGGAGATGAAATGGAAATGGAACATATGCCAGCGGCAATGCTCCTGATGGTACCGGGAATCGGCAGCTTAAAACAAAGGAAACTAACAGATTATTTCGGTGACGCAGAGACAGCCTGGAATGCTACCGGTGAGGAACTGAACAATTCTCATATTCTTAATGGTAGGGAAATTGAAGCGATTTTGTCCCTGCGGGACCGCCTTGACCCATCGGAACTTGCCAAACAATGGACACGCCAAGGGATTCATATTTGCGGCTTCAATGATCCGGAATATCCACAGTTGCTGCGAAACATCTATGATCCGCCGGCGGTATTGTTCTATCGCGGCCGCATGATCGGCGATTCCTTAAATCTCGCCGTTGTTGGCTCCCGGCGTTCCACGCCATATGGCCGCAATGTCGCGCGTTCATTCAGTGAAAAAATCGCCCGATCCGGGGTTACGATCGTCAGCGGCGCCGCCAAAGGGATCGACGCCGCTGCTCATGAAGGCGCCTTGGCGGCTGGTGCGGCGACCATAGCCGTTCTGGGGTGCGGCGTGGATATCGTGTATCCGCCGGAAAACAGATGCTTGCTGGATCGGATTGCATCTACAGGTTGTCTGATTTCCGAATATCCACCAGGCACGCCGCCCATTCCCGGACAGTTTCCGGCTCGCAACCGGATCGTGGCTGGGATGGCCGTTGGCGTTCTGGTTGTGGAAGCGGCTGAGAAAAGCGGCGCTCTGATTACCGCCGACCTTGCCCTGAATGAAAACAGGGAGGTTTACGCGATCCCCGGCAGTGTTTTTTCCAACGCCAGTCGGGGCGTCCATCGCCTGATCCAGCAAGGCGCGCGTCTGATCAATACAGCGGAAGAATTGTTGGAAGATTTGGGGCTGACTTTTGCGTCTTCCCCCAAAGAAGCCAATGGGCAACTATCCTCTGATGAAAAAAAGGTGCTCAGGGAATTATCATACACGGAACCGACACCGGTTGACGAGCTGGTGATGCGGCTAAAAATGGATGCGTCACATATTGCAGTAGTTCTGTTGCAACTGGAAATGGCCGGATATGTTGTGAACTTCTCCGGAGCCGGTTATGGCAGAGTTGCCAAGGAGTGAAAGAGTTGGCCAAAAATCTCGTAATTGTTGAGTCGCCTGCTAAGGCAAGCACAATAGAAAAATACCTTGGGAAGTCGGATTATCTCGTGAAAGCGACCATGGGGCATTTGCGCGACTTGCCCAAAAGCCAGTTCGGCATTGATGTGGATAATGGCTTTGAACCGAAATATATCACAGTCCGCGGGAAAACGGCTTTGGCGAATGAACTTTTCAAGCTGGCTGGCCAGGCAAAAACAGTTTATCTCGCAACTGACCCGGACCGCGAAGGGGAAGCGATCGCCTGGCATTTGGCCGCATTGCTGAAAATAACTTCGGAAAACGCTTGCCGTATTGAGTTCAATGAAATTACCAAAGCGGCCGTAACGGAAGCGATCAAACACGCTCGGAAAATTGATGAAAACATGGTCAATGCACAACAGACTCGTCGCATCCTCGACCGGGTTGTTGGCTACAAACTGAGTCCGCTGCTCTGGAAGAAAGTGCGCCGTGGCCTGAGCGCCGGCCGAGTTCAGTCCGTGGCGGTTCGCCTGATCTGTGATCGTGAACGCGAAATCAAAGCATTTCAAGTCACAGAATATTGGTCCATTCACGCCCTGTTGCAGAAACAAGATTCGCCGCTGTTGTTTGAAGTGGATTTGGCGACAGTGGACGGCAAGAAGATGGACATAACGAATGCGGAAGAGGCTGCGTTGCTTCAGCGCGATCTGGAAGGAGCAGAATCGTTCCGGGTCGAGAATATTAAACGCCGTGACCGCCAACGCAAGCCGTATCCGCCATTCATCACCAGCACCCTGCAGCAGGACGCTTCGCATAAGCTTGGCTTCAGCGCCAAAAAAACCATGATGTTGGCCCAGCAGCTATATGAGGAAGGGCATATTACTTATATGAGAACAGATTCCACCCGGATTTCCACGGTTGCACAGGCCGAAGCCCGTGAATGGGTGGAAAAGAACTTTGGACAATCGTATTTGCCCCCTACTGCGCCGCAATATGCAAAGAAGAGTGCGCAAGATGCGCACGAAGCGATTCGCCCGTCGTTACCCCAGATTACCACCGAACAGCTCCCTGCGGCGATCAGCCGGGATCAGAAACGCTTGTATGAGTTGATTTGGAAACGTTTTGTATCCAGTCAGATGAAACCGGCAATCTTCGATACGGTCACGGCTGAAATTTCCGCAAGCAAATACGGTTTTCGCGCTTCCGGCTCCGTGCTGCGATTTTCCGGATTTATGGCAATTTATGCCGATGCGGCCGATAATGGCGGCAAGCTGGATGGCGACAAGGCGCTTCCCCCGTTGGAGGTCGGTGAAGAATTGAGAGCGACTGAGATTCGCCCTGTCCAACACTTTACGGAACCGCCGCCAAGATTTACCGAGGCCGCCCTTATCAAACTGCTGGAAGAAAAGGGAATTGGCCGACCGAGCACTTATGCGCCGACCATTGATACAATTCAGGGTAGGGGTTATGTGATAAAAGCGGAAAAGAAATTTCAGCCAACGCCGTTGGGCTTTATTGTCAACGATCTTTTGCAGGAATATTTTCCGAAAATTGTTGATGTCGGTTTTACGGCGGCAATGGAGACCAATCTGGATGAAATCGCCCAGGGCGGACAGGACTGGCGGACGCTGCTACAGGAGTTTTATGGTCCGTTTGTTGAGCGGATTGGCCAGGCGGAAGCAGAAGCACCGCGTGTCAAGGTTCCGGAGGAAATCACCGATATCGCCTGCGAAAACTGCGGTGCGCCAATGGCCGTCAAACATGGCCGATTTGGAGCTTTTTTGGGGTGCACCCGATTTCCGGAATGCCGGACGACTCGCCCCTTAATCAAAGAAATCGGTGTGGCCTGCCCGATGTGTGAAAAACCGATCGTGGAACGGAAGACAAAAACCGGCCGCCTATTTTATGGGTGCAGTGATTATCCCGCCTGCAAGTTCATTTCCTGGAACAAACCGACTGGCGAGTTATGTCCGGTTTGCGGAAACTATTTGGTGGAGAAGAAGTACAAGAATCAACCGGCTGTTTCCGAATGCAGCAACACGGAATGTCCAACCCGGGTCGGGGATACCAAATCGGTTAAGGAAAAAACCGAGAGTGCAGGAAATGACAATGCAACGGTAACAAAGCCGAGAAAAATATCGACGAAAAAGCCCACTGTCAAAGCAACGCCCGGAGCTGTTTCTTCGACAAGCAAGGCAAAGCGGGCACTGAAAAGCGAAAAAACGGATTCCGCCCCGACCAAAGCGGCGCGCAAATCCACGAAAGCATCCGGAACCGCCAAGAAGAAGTCAGGAGAAAAATGAACGTTTTCAAAAACAATTATGAAAAGTGTGACAATCTTATTGCCACACTTTTTTAATTGTGCTAAAATATGTTTCAGTATAGGATAGTGGGGCATTTGTATGAGTAATGTCTGGCTGATCGAGTTGGACAACTATCTGAACTTTATTCAGGGAACCAAAAATGTATCTCGCCATACTGTCCGTAACTATCGCCGGGATATCGAACAGTTTTTGGAGTTCTTACGCCGGTTAACAACCGGCGATTTTACGTTCAGCGCTGTGGATGCCTATGTGGCGAGACGCTATCTGGCATCGCTGGTCGGACGGGACTATTCCCGCAAAACGATGGCCCGGCAGATTGCCGCCTTGCGATCGTTTTTTCGCTATCTTTGCCGGGAACAAATCATCGAGTCTAATCCATTTGTCGGAATTCGAACTCCAAAGCTGGAGCGACGTTTGCCACAATTTTTGGATGTGCCGGAAATTGAGGATTTGATGAAACTTCCGCGGCGGACGATGCTTGGTCGACGTGATTCCGCTATTTTAGAATTGCTGTATGGAGCGGGGACCCGGGTTTCGGAATTAACAGGACTTTCATTGCAGAGTATCGATTTGTCCGAACAGTACATTTTGGTTTTCGGCAAAGGATCGAAAGAACGGATTATTCCGATCGGACGAATGGCGGTCCGCGCGTTAGTATCTTATTTGCAGGAAAGTCGTCCTTTATTGGCGCGAAAAAATGCCGGAACGACGGATTCGTTGTTCCTTAATCATAGCGGAACTCCTTTGAGCGATCGAAGTGTCCGCAGGATACTGGATAAATATGTTGCATTGTTGGCTATACACAAACGGGTGACACCCCACACATTACGGCACAGCTTCGCAACTCATCTGTTGGACAATGGCGCGGATCTTCGATCTGTACAGGAACTGTTGGGACATGTGAGTCTCAAAACCACGCAGGTTTATACCCATGTATCCAGTGAACGGTTGTTATCGGTCTATCGGAACGCTCATCCCCGGGCGTGAGGCCCCTTATGGTTTTTTCGAGAATTGTCGAAATAGTATTTGAGAGGTGGAATTTTAAGTGGCGAGCGTATTATTGGAGAAAACGAGAAAAATTAGCCGGTTACTCGAAAAGGTTGAAAAAATTTCCTATAGTGATTTGTCCAAAACCCTGAGTGAAGTAATGCGGGCGAACGTGTATCTGGTGAACCGG
The DNA here is from genome assembly GCA_964601085.1 of uncultured Veillonellaceae bacterium. Lineage (GTDB taxonomy): Bacteria > Bacillota > Negativicutes > UBA1444 > UBA1444 > UBA1444. The sequence continues at coordinate 193,608 of CAZRLN010000001.1, forward strand.
GACGGCATAATCCTGGGATACAGCATTGTAGGCGATTTTGAGTGCGAACTGATGTTGGAAAAAGTGTTGAAGCTTGGACGGTTTCCGGATCGATATGTGGCCTGGTTGTCGAAAGTTCTGGAAACCTCCGAGAATTTGACTCTCAATAATGGAATGTGCGCTTTCAGTACCGATACTCCGTGTATCGCCAACGAAAAATTCACGACCGTTGTGCCGATCTATGGCGCAGGGGAACGCCTGGGGACATTGATTGTGGCTACTTTTAACGAACCTTTTGTGGATGAAGACCTGATTTTGGCTGAATATGCTGCAACCGTCGTCGGTATCGAGTTTTTGCGTGACCGGACAGAGCGAATCGAAGATGATGCCCGAAAAATGGCAACGATCCAGGTTGCGCTTGGGACCCTGTCTTATTCGGAGATGGAAGCTGTTATGCACATCTTGGGAGAGCTGGATGGTAACGAAGGGCTGTTGGTCGCCAGCAAGATTGCCGACCGTGTCGGGATTACACGTTCCGTGATCGTCAATGCCTTGCGAAAATTCGAAAGCGCCGGCGTGATCGAATCCAAATCGTTGGGAATGAAGGGAACTTACATTAAAGTTTTGAACGAAAAACTGATTGATGAACTAAAAAAACTCAAGCGGTAATTTGTTGGGAAACCACCCTGGCGGGTGGTTTCCTTCCCTTGGCAGGACTTTTTTTTCGTATGTTGAATTAAATCATTGGTATGTTATAATGCAGCGTATAACGCTCTTGTGAAGGAGGGATGATTCTTTTGTTCAACCGGATTTTTGATTCCGTGCCGGGAAATTTGCTGGAGAAGGCTTTGAAAGGATCGTCACTGCGACATAAAGTGATTAGCAATAATATTGCCAACATTAATACACCAGGATATAAACGGATGGAAGTATCGTTTGAATCGGAACTTGCCGCAGCGGCAGCGGGCAACGCCGCCAGCGAGCGCACATCCGCCGCGATGACCCGAACCCATGACAAACACCTTCTGCCAACATCGGAACCCATTGCATCCAGTCGCATTCGAACTATTGACGCCACATCACTGCGAACGGACGGCAACAATGTGGATGTTGACGCCGAGATGGCGGCCATGACCAAGAACCAGATTTACTACAGCGCAATTGCTCAACGGATCAACGGGTATTATACCAATATCAAGTCGGCCATCAAGGGAGGATGAGGTAGATGAGCATCTTTGGCGCCATTGATGTTGCGGCTTCGGGAATGACTGCGGAACGCCTGCGTCTGGATGTCATATCCAATAACATTGCCAACGTCAATACGACCCGAACCGCCGATGGTGGTCCCTATCGCCGACAATTCGTGGTTTTTGAACCCCGGCAGGGCGATGCGTCTTCCTTTTCGCAGGTTATGTCCGGACAGCTCCAACTGAACGGAGTTAGAGTGTCCGGAATTCGCAAGGACGATTCGCCGCTGCGAATGGTATATGAACCGGGACATCCGGATGCGGATGCGGAAGGTTATGTGAGAATGCCAAACATCAATATTGTTACGGAAATGGTGGATATGATGACTGCTTCCCGGGCATATGAAGCGAATGTGACTTCGGTGAATGTAGCGAAGAGTATGATGCTCAAGGCTCTGGAAATCGGAAAATAGGAATGAATCCACTGACTGGATTTGTTCGAAGAAGGTGAAAATATGCCGATTGAAGCAATCGGGGCAGCCAAACTAGCTATGACGCCAAGCGCTGGAGCCACCAAGTCTGGTGAGACGGCGGGAAAGTCCTTTGGAAAGTTTCTTTCGGACGCGCTGGAGAATGTCAACGATCTTCAGCAGAAGGCGGATCAGGCTTCTGTTGATTTGGCGACGGGCCGTATTGAGGATATATCCGAAGTTATGATTGCTGCAGAAAAAGCTTCCGTTGCTCTTCAGTTGACAATTCAGGTGCGGAACAAGGTGTTGGAGTCGTATCAGGAAATGATGCGGATGTCAGTCTGATGGCGGTGAGGTAAGAAAGCATGGCGGAACTGCGGGAGCAGCTAAAAAATTTATGGGATCGTTTTACACCAAGACAACGCTGGATCATGCTGGGTTCCGCGTTGCTTCTCTTTATCGCAGTGCTTGGCGCCAGTTACTGGGCTGGGAGCAAACCGAAGTACGTTCCTTTGTTTACGGAACTGGAAAGCAAGGATGCCGGCGACGTTGTGGCGAAGCTTCAAGAATTGAAGATCCCGTACGAGATCTTGGGGAACGGCACGGCGATCGGCGTTTCCGAAAAAGATGTATACAAGACCCGGCTGGAGCTGGCACGACAGGGATTGCCCCGCGGCAATAAAGGCTTTGAAATTTTTGACGAAAGTAAATTCGGAACCACCGAATTTCAGAATCGGGTTAAGTATCTGCAGGCGTTGCAAGGCGAGCTGACGAGAACCATCGAAGGAATGGCGGAAGTTGAGAAGGCTCGCGTGCATATTGTCCTGTCGGAAGACAGCTTGTACAAAAAGAACGAAAAGCCGGCGACAGCTTCGATTATGCTTAAGTTGAAACCAAGAGCGAATTTGTCTCCGGAGCAGGTTACAGGCGTCGTAAATTTGACAGCGCATAGCATCCGCGGTTTGAGTGCGGATAATATTACGGTAGTCGATAATTTTGCCCGGGTGTTGAACGTCAAAGCCGATTCATCGGGATTGGACGCTACGGTTAATATCAAACAGGTTGAACTTACCCGCAAGAAGCAGGATGAAATGCAACGGGCATTGGAATCTTTGTTGGAGCAAGTTTTGGGCCCCAATAAAGCGGCTGTGCGGGTTAGTTTGGAATTGAGCTTTGACCAAAAAACAGTCGACAAACAAACCTTTGAACCGGTAGTGGATGATAAAGGAATTCTGCGAAGCACGCAGGAAAAAAACGAGTCCTTTAAAGGAACTAATCCTCCGCCTTCAAGCGGTCCTCCCGGGACCACCTCGAATATTCCCGGGTATGTTACCGGCGGCGCGAATGCACAGTCGACCTCCACGATGGAAAAGAAAGAAGCGACCAAAAACTACGAAGTTAATGAGACAAAAGAAAAAACTATCGTAGCGCCCGGTGGGATAAAACGGATTTCTGTCGGCGTTCTTGTAGACGCAGGGTTAACCAGGGCGCAACAGGAGAGCGTAACGAAAACGGTCGCATCGGCGGCGGGAATCAATCCGGCCCGAGGGGACACAATTTCTGTCGAGGCTGTGCCATTTAGCACTGAAATTGCTGACAAAATCAAGAAGGAAGAACAAGATCAGGCGCAGGAACAGCAACGGGCCCAATGGACGAAAGTTGGAGCTGGAGTTGGAGTGGTGCTGCTCATTGCGGGGATCGGGTTCTGGTTCTTGAAGCATCGTCGGGAAGAAGAAATCGAAGTGTTGAACATGGAAGCGGAACTTGCCGAACGGGAAGCGGCGGAAGCGGTTTCGGCAGCCGATCTGGAAAAAGCAAGCGAGGCGGCGATTGCGACGATACGGGAACTGTCACCGGAAGAAAAAGCAAGAAATGCCGAGCAGGAAGCGATCGAAACGTTGTCGAAGGCAAAACCGGAAGAAGTAGCCATGTTGCTGAAGACATGGCTGGCGGAAGATTAATTTTCAAGAGGTGTCTGAATGGCGCAACCAGCAGAGATGACCCCCAAACAAAAAGCCGCTGTTTTGCTCATAACCTTGGGACCGAATGTATCTTCCCAGATTTTGAAGCATTTAAATGAAGAAGAAATCGAAAAACTGACTTTGGAAATCGCCAACCAGCGTAAGTTGACGCAGGATCAAAAAGACAAGGTTATTCATGAATTCCATGAAATGTGCATTGCCAAAGAGTACCTCTCATCCGGCGGTTTGGACTATGCGAGGGATGTTCTGGAAAAAGCGTTGGGTGCGGATAAGGCCAGTGCGATTATTACGCGACTGACTTCCAGTTTGCAAATCCGTCCGTTTGATTTTGCCCGGAAGACGGATCCTTCCCAGCTCCTGAATTTCATTCAAAATGAGCATCCACAAACGATTGCTTTAATCATGGCCTATCTTCAGCCAGATCAGGCCGGCGCTATTCTTTCCGGCTTGCCGCCGGATCGGCAGATTGACGTTGCCCGACGCATGGCGACCATGGACCGCACTTCTCCCGAAGTAATTCGGGATGTGGAGAAAATATTGGAACGAAAATTGTCTTCTTTGGTGACGGAGGACTTTACTTCCGCCGGCGGGGTAGACGCCGTGGTGGACGTGCTGAACCGTGTGGACCGTACGACGGAACGGACGATCGTGGAAAGTCTGGAAGTCCAGGATCCGGAATTGGCCGAAGACATCAAGAAACGAATGTTCGTGTTTGAAAACATTATCATGTTGGATGACCGTTCCCTGCAGATGGTGTTGCGCGAGGTGGACAGCAAGGAGCTTGGGCTGGCGTTGAAAGCGGCCTCATCGGAGGTTGCCAACAAGGTGTTCAAGAATATGTCCAAACGCGCCTCGGAAATGTTGCGGGAAGAAATCGACTTCATGGGGCCGGTACGGATTCGGGATGTGGAAGAGGCCCAGCAGAAGATTGTGGCGGTGATCCGACGACTCGAAGAATCCGGCGAGATTGTAATTTCGAGAGGAAGGGGCGAAGACGTCCTCGTCTGATATGCGAATAATAAAAGATGCCAAAGTTTCTCAAGACCCGGTTGTTATTGCCATGCATACATTTGAAAAACTCGAAGTCCCGGTTGCTCCTCAGCAAGATATCGAAGTTGACCCGGAGCTTGAAATACAACAAGCAACAGCCATTACGGAGCCTGTTTCCGTTGCGCCGAAACCGTCCGCCGAAGAAAAGGCCACTGCTGCTGCGGATATTATCCTGCGAAATGCGCAGGCGGGAGCCGATCAATTATATGCGGATGCAATGAAAGAAATTGCCCGCTTGAAAGCCATTGCGGCAGGGGAAGCGGATACTTTAAAGAAGCAAGCCATTGCCGAGGGTAGTCAGCTAGGATTGACTGAGGCCAATCAACAGATGCTGGATCAACTCCAACAGACGGCGGAGCGTTGCAACGAATTAATGGCGGCGGCGACACAAGAAGCAAAACAGATCGTAGTGGCCGCTGAACGACAAATAGTCGAACTGGTGATGACGATTACCCGTAAAATTATTTCGGATGAACTGGAGGAGCGTCCGGAAATAATTTTAGGAGTCGTTCGCGAAGCTTTGGGGCGAGTGCGTGATCAGGATCATCTCAATATTCATGTCAGTTTGGATGACTATGAACGAATTTTGCAGTCGCGCAATGAATTGCAGAGCATTGTAGGTTCGGAAAAAAGTTTTACCGTCACAGCGGATACGGTTCTTGAGAGGGGGGGCTGTCTGATTGAAACCTCTTTTGGCACGGTGGAGGCTGGGATCGACACCCAACTGGAGTCGATTCGAAAAGCGTTGCAGGAAATGCTCCCGTGAAATTTTTTGATGCCACACCCTATCTCAATGCGGTGAAATCAACAGAAACAGTGTTGCTCAAAGGAAAAATCACCAAGATTATTGGTCTGGTCATTGAGTCTGACGGACCCAGCGTCAATCTTGGTGAACTTTGTTATATCCACCCCCGGATTGAAGCGCCGCTGTTGCCGGCAGAAGTGGTGGGGTTTCGGGAAAACCGGGTATTATTGATGCCTTTGGGGGAAATGCAGGGAATTGGTCCGGGCAGTGAAGTGGTATCTTCGCGCAATCTTTTGCGCGTCAAGGTGGGGCAGGCTTTGTTGGGACGCGTTCTGGACGGGCTGGGAAATCCGATTGACGGAAAAGGGCCCATCCTTGCGGAGACGGAATATCACATTCAAAATCCGCCGCCGGCTCCGTTGTCGCGTCGCCGGATCTGCGAGGCGGTTTCTGTCGGAATCAGAGCGGTGGACGGCCTGATGACGCTGGGAAAAGGACAACGTATGGCGATTCTGGCAGGCAGCGGAGTGGGTAAAAGCACCATGATGGGGATGATTGCCCGCAACACCAGCGCCGACATCAATGTGATCGCACTGATTGGCGAACGAGGCAGGGAAGTATTGGACTTTATTGAGCGGGATTTAGGAGAAGTCGGTTTGAAGAAATCGGTGGTTGTGGTGTCGACTTCAGATCAACCGGCGTTGCTTCGAATCAAAGGCGCCAATACGGCGACGGCGGTGGCGGAATATTTTCGCGACCAGGGATTGGATGTCATGTTAATGATGGATTCGTTGACGCGGGTTGCCATGGCGCAACGGGAAGTGGGGCTGACGATTGGGGAGCCGCCGGCGACTCGAGGTTATCCGCCGTCCGTATTTGCAATGATGCCAAAGCTCCTGGAACGTTCTGGGACCGGTGATAAAGGATCGATTACCGGCTTGTATGCGGTGCTGGTCGACGGCGATGATATGAATGAACCGGTTGCCGACAATGTGCGGAGCATTGTGGATGGGCACGTGGTATTATCACGGCGATTGGCGGCGCAAAACCATTATCCGCCCATCGATATCTTGTCCAGTTTGAGCCGCGTGATGAATGAAGTCGTGGATGCGGAGCACCTCAAGGCGGCGCAGCGTTTGCGAAGTTTGCAGGCGACGTTCCAGGAAGCGGAAGATTTGATCAACATCGGTGCCTACTCGGCTGGCAGCAATCCTGAAATTGATCGGGCGATCGAGCGAAATCCCGGGATTCGGGACTTCCTGCGGCAAGGAGTCATGGAAAAGGTCGATTTTGCCGATACGGTGGCCCGAATGAAGCGGTTGGTACAATGAAGCTTCTTTGAGGAAAAAGTGAAATGCAAAAATTCCGTTTTAAATTGCAACGATTGCTCGATTTTCGTAAAATTCGCGAGGAACAGGCCGAGGCTGAATTTGCCAAAGCCACTCGCGTTTTTTTGCATGAAAAAGAACTGCTTCGTCAGTTGGAGACCAAGCTGGCCGATACGTTTTCCCGTCTGAAGCTGGAGCAGGAGAAACCCAGCTCACTTTTGACGCTTAAGTTGTTTCAGGATTACATCGATACAACTAGAGAAGGGATAAAGTTGCAGGCGGTGAAAGTAGCCGCCGCTGCCGACCGACGACAACAGTGCCTGCGAAAACTGGAAGAGGCTGCGCGCAAACGTAAAGGCGTCGAAAGCCTGAAAGAAAAGAAACTGCAGCAATATCACGAAGAAGCCTTACGGGAAGAACAAGCATTTTTGGACGAACTGTCCGGTCAACGATATATTCGAAACACGTGATTTTTCACACCGATAAGCAGAATGAAAGGCAGTCGTTTCAGTGATGGATATAAAAACCCTTAAACCTGCGAAGGCCGCAACAGAAAAGAGTAGTGCGCCACAGAAACCCGCGCGAAAAAAGCGCCGGATCGTTCTTTGGCTGTTTTTATTTCTCTTTTTGTTGGGGGGCATCGTAGGCGCGGGGTTCTATTACCGACTCATCCCTCTGGATGATGAAACGGCGGCAAAAGTCGAGCCCTATATCGTTAAGGCGGAAGAAATTGCCCGAAGCACCGGCGAATATATCGCCGCAGTCGACTGGGAGAAACTCAAAGTTTGGAAATCGTCAGAAGAAGAGGTGGCCAATGGAAAGCCCAAAACGAATTTTCCGTTGGTAGATTTAAATGAAAGTCCCAAACCAGCGGCGCCTTCCCCTACCTCGATTGGATCGACATCTGTTGCGTCGGCGGCGCCGGCCCAGACGGCGGCCGGTGGAGGAAAACCGTCGACAGCGCCTGCAACCGGTACGGATACGGCTAAAATTTACAGCAAATTGTCGAAGTTATATGGCTCGATGAAACCGGAAGAAGCCGTGGCTGTATTTAATAATATGGAAGACGAACAGGTCATTATGATTTTGGCGCGCATGGAAGAAGAAGCCGCAAGCAAAGTGCTTGCGACGATTGAACCGAAACGGGCGGCCCGCCTGACTCAGGCTATGATAAAAAGGAAATAAGACAAGGACCGCGCAGAAAGGAGGTGAAAGAGACGATGGAGATGTCCGTATCCATTCCCAAAGACATGACTGCAAACTTACCCAGCGCATCCGTTTTGCCACAATTGCCCATTAACGGAAGCGGATCGGGGAAAACGGTCAATAATTCTTCAACAGACAATGGGTTTTCGAAAAAATTGTCGGACGCGATTGACAAATCGGCGAAACCGGAACCGATTGCTGCCAAGAAAGGGCCAAAAACGCAAAAATCCAGTGGCCAGGAACCGGCAGCGGAGACGGCGCCAACCGGGTTGGCGGTCGGACTGGCAGCGAATTTGCCGCCGCCGGAGGTTCCGCCGAATGTCGACAGCGCCCCCAACACGGCAAATCCCACTGTTCCAGTCGCAATGAATCCGGTGGATGTTTCCGGCGCATTCACGCAAGGTGTACCAGTGATTACACCGGGAACAGGGAATCCGCTACTCGGAGCCGGGCAACAAGGAGTTACTGAAGTGCTTGCGCCACAGGCCCCGATAATGGAAAATCAAATAGTTGCGTCACATATAACCGGCAATCAAACCGCCACAACTGAATCCCAAGTGGCGGAACCGATCCAAACGCAACGATCCAAAGTTTCTTTACCGGAAGTGAACATTCAGGCAGCAATTGCGAAAGAACCAATCAGTCCTCAATCAAACATCCCAAATGTTTCTGCTGAGATTGGTTCAAGTCCGGACTCCAAGCCCATCGATTCTCGCATCCAGCAAGACATTGTTGCCGTCCAGGTTTCGGCTCAGCCTGCTGAGCAAGCAGCGATAATCGCTCAAACAGCACCGGATGCATTGGCGACAACGGCAGCGGGAGCAACGATTTTGTCAAAGCCGTCCGTGGGACCCCAAGCGCCTCCGATATCCGAGCCTGAACCCGCTGAGACTGAGCCGGCGATCATAGTTGGCAAAGGCGAAGCAAGACCGGAACCGGTTGAGACAGAGCAGACGGAACAGGAACCGGCCGAACAGAATTTGGGGCGATCAGAAAAAGACACACTGGCACTGGATTCGACGGATAAAACCGAAACGGCTGCAGTAACTATCGCTCCTTTTGAAAAAGCCTTAAGCAGTGTCAATGCGCCGTCGGCGCCAGACCCGGCAGTGCAACAATCAAGACAAGATTTGAATGAAGTCGCGCGACAAGTCATGGACGGGATGACCGCGTCAACGGATCGGCTGAAAAGCTCCCAGGTGCTCATTACATTACGACCGGAACATTTGGGAGAAGTCACGGTGAAGATCAATGTTGACGGAGACCGGGTGACAGCCGCATTTCACGCCGCCAGCTCTGAAGTCAGAGCGATACTGGAAAGCTCCATGCCACAATTGCGACAGGAAATGTCGCAAAACGGATGGAAGTTTGATTCCGACGGAGTATACGGCGGAATGCAACAATTCCTTGCCGATCAGCAACAACAGCGACAGACCGAGCAGGGGCAGACGCTGATTCCCGTGTCTCGGCGATTGAATCGGGAAGAATATGGGGATGCCGCAGCGTTCACACCGACCGGGCGCGTGCAGGTGATGTCGGCGGCTGCAGTGGATTACCGAATTTAATTCGAAAGATGAGGAGGTGAAAAAGATGAGTGTTTCCGCAACTTCCAGTACGACCGGGACGACAGCTACTGGCGCAACTACGACAACCACCACCGATAAAAATAAGGAACTGGGAAAAGACGATTTTCTGAAATTGTTGGTTGCACAGCTTCAGTCCCAGGATCCTTTGAATCCGATGGATGATACGGAGTTTATCTCTCAGATGGCGCAGTTTACCAGTCTGGAACAGATGAAAAATGTGAGCAATGCCGTACAGATCACGCAGGCTACCGCTTATATCGGCAAACAAGTCACTTGGGACGACGAGAAGGGTGTCCAGCAGACAGGCATAGTAAAATCAGTGCGTATCGCCAGCGGGGAACCGAAAATTGTCGTCGGTGACCAAAGCCTGGCGCTGGACAAGATTACGTCGGTTACCGACGCTCCGGCGGCAACGACGACTTCCGGCACGGGGGCGACAGCATAATGACGGATAATCGTTTCTACCTGGCGAATCAACCAATCCAACCGATTCAACCGTCCTCGGTCAACCGTTCCCGTTCCCTGCGGAACGATACGGCAGTAAACGGCGGATTCGAGCAGGCGCTGAATCAGGCCATGGGCGGAGTGAAGTTTTCTCAGCATGCGATGCAACGCCTGCAAACCCGAAACATCAATATGACGCCGGCTCAGATGGATCAACTGAAAACTGCGGTGGACAAGGCCGCTCAGAAAGGCGCCCGGGAGTCGTTGATCCTGATGAACAACGATCTGGCGCTAGTGGTCAGTGTGACCAACCGGACCGTCATTACCGCAATGGACGGTTCGAGTATCAAGGACAATGTGTTTACCAATATTGACAGCGCCGTGATTGTATAGGACTGGACCTCTCGGGGAAGTCCCCGGCTGCCGAAGGATCGACGCAGCCGCACGACGCACAACTTTCCGGTATATCAAAATTTGAGGGAGGTCAATTCATTATGATGCGTTCATTGTTCTCCGGCGTGTCCGGTTTGCGAAACCACCAGACCGCCATGGACGTCGTAGGTTCCAATATATCCAACGTCAATACTGTCGGCTACAAAGGGTCGCAGACCACATTCTCCGATGTCATCAGCCAAACGTTGCAGGGCGCGGCGGCCGCCACCGGGACCCGCGGCGGCACCAACCCGCTGCAGATCGGTCTGGGGATGGGCTTGGCCGCTGTTTCGACGATCTTCACCAATGGCAGTTACGAGTCGACCGGCAAACAGACCGACCTGGCGATCCAAAATGACGGCTTTTTCATTCTTGCCGACGGCGCCAATCAGTATTACACCCGGGCCGGCAATTTTGACTTCGACAGCGCCGGCAACTATATCGTGCCGGGAACCGGCATGAAAGTCATGGGTTGGCAGGCGGATGCCAACGGCGCCATCAATACGACCGGCGCGGTGACGGGAATCACGGTTCCCAAAGGAACGATGATGCCGGCGCTGGCTTCGACCGAACTTGTGTTCAAGAACAATCTGTCCGGCGACGAGATGCCAGGTTCCAGCGCGGTATCCTCGTTGACGGTCTATGATTCTCTGGGCAACGCCCACGACTTGGGACAGGCATTCACGAAAGTTGGAGAAAATACTTGGCTGGCCAAAGCCAGCCTGGCAGATTCGACACTGGGCTTAACAGGAAACGTTTTGACTGAGATATCCTTTGAATCGACAGGAAAAAATCCTACAGTAAGAGAAGTGACGCTAGGTACTCAGGACATAGTGTTTAATGATGGCGGACTTCAGTTGGATAGCACGGATGACTCTGTTCAAGGAAAATATGTTACTGTATTTGATAGTACATCACCAACGCCAAATCCATATGTGATTCAGGTGCAATTTACGAAGACGGATACCGCGAATCAATGGAAAGTTGATTTTAAAGATGCTGGATCTTCCAGTTCCGCCGCATTGCTTTCTGGCACGGTAACTTGGAACGGAACAGATACGTATAATTTTGCCTTGCCGACGAATTATTTTACTGTTGGTTCTGGCACTTCTGCGCGACAAATTGATATAACAGATGTTGCTGTGACAGGAACTGCTGCTGCACAAGGTGCTTTTTCCTGTTCGACGGCCGCAACCTATACTCAAGGATCGACGGTGAGTCCTGTTGTATCTTTTACTGCTCCCGGTGCTGCCCAATCCAGCATCGAGCTGGATGTCAGCGCGCTGACCCAGTACGGCGGCGCCTCGACCGTGCAGGCAGCGACCCAGGACGGTTATGCCGCCGGCAGCTTGGACTCGACCACGATCGACACCAGTGGGATCATCGTCGGAAAGTTCAGCAACGGCCGTACCCAAAACCTGGGGCAGGTGGCGTTGGCAACGTTTAACAACCCCGGTGGCTTGACCCGCGTCGGCGATACCCTGTTTTCCACTTCCAACAATTCCGGCAATCCCTCGGTCGGGACCAGCGGGACCGGCGGTCGCGGCACGCTGACGCCGGGATCCCTGGAGATGTCCAATATTGACTTGGCGGAGCAGTTCAGTAAAATGATCATTACCCAGCGCGGCTTTCAGGCCAACTCGAAAATCATTACGACTTCGGACACGATGCTCGAAGAATTGGTCAATCTGAAACGATAATCGATGACAATACGCCTCTCCAGGGCGGGATGACTGTTCTGGAGAGGCATTACTACTGAAGGGGCGATGGGCGATGATTAAATTGACACGTTTCAAGACAAAGGATCACGAATTTCTGTTGAACGCTGAACTGATCGAAACGGTGGAAGAAACCCCGGATACGGTGATTACCCTTGTGAGCGGCAACAAAGTGATCGTGGAAGAAGACATGGATGAAATTATGCGACTTGTCATCGAATATCGGCGTTCCTTAAACCGGTTCGGCCGTTGATGACCAGTCGTTTGACACCAGGGAGGGAGTAACAATGCCGGATGAAGTAGTCGAAGAAAAAGTCGTATCCGCAAAAAAACCGATTTTTGTATATGTTGCCGTGGGCTTGGTGCTCGTATTGGCTCTCGCCGGCGGGACCGCCTACTATGTCGTGACCAATTATATGGGCGGAGCCAAGACCGCCGCAACCCGGGAACCCGGTTTTTTGATGAAGCTGGGCGACCCCAAGGAAGGTTTTATTGTCAATATCGGCTCCGCGACCAGCGGACGGTACTTAAAAATTGGCGTTATTCTGGAATTAAAGCCGGATAAAAAGCTGCAGGCGGCAGGAAAAACGATGTCACCCGAGGAAATAAGAATACAGGATGCCGTGCTTCATGTGTTGCGTTCGCAGCGCGTGGAAGACTATGATCCGCAAAAACAGGACCGCCTGAAAGAATTGATCAAGCAGGAAGTCAATAAAGTGTTGGGGCGGGAATCTGTTTACGAGGTTTATATTACCAATATCCTGTTGCAGTAACGGATAAATGTCGGTGCAAGCCTTTGGACAAGGTGGTGGTGACTGATGGCGGATGTGCTTTCGCAAAATGAGATCGATGAGTTGTTGTCCGCAATATCAACCGGTGTTGTCAGTGCGGAAAACATCAAACAAGAACAAAAGCAGAAAAAGATAAAGCTGTATGATTTTAAACGACCGGACAAGTTCTCAAAAGATCAGATCCGGACATTATACATGCTTCATGAAAATTTTGCCCGACTGTTGAATACGTATCTGTCGGCGCATTTGCGGACCATGGTTCAGGTTAGCGTCGCCTCGGTCGACCAGCTGACCTATGAGGAATTTATTCGGTCCATGCCGAATCCCAGTGTGATCAGTATCTTTGAAATGCGGCCGCTTTCTGGAAACGCGTTGATGGAGATCAATCCGGCGATCGTGTTTTCGATCATCGACCGACTGTTTGGCGGAGTGGGAACACCGCCGGCGAAAGCCCGCGAATTGACGGATATTGAACAATCCATTGTCGCGCGATTGGTCAACAAGGCCCTGGAATCCCTTCAAGAAGCTTGGCGCCAGGTGGTAAATGTGGAACCGCGATTGGAGGCCATAGAAAGTAATCCGCAGTTTACGCAGATTGTGCCGCCCAATGATATGGTGGTCATTATTACATTGCAGACACGGATTGCGCAGACGGAAGGATTCATCAATCTTTGCATTCCTTATCTGGTTTTGGAACCGATCATGCCGAAATTGACCACTTCGTTCTGGGTTGCGTCTTCCATCGCCCGGGCCGGATCACAAACCAATGCTGCGGTTCTGCAGAAAAAATTGGAACGGACACTGGTGCCGCTGACCGTGGAGTTGGGAAAAATCACCGTGACGGTTGGTGAAATGCTTGATTTAACGGTCGGCGATGTGGTTCGCCTGGACACTCGGGTTAACGACGAATTATCGGTTATCATCGGCCAACATCAAAAATTTAAATGCAAACCCGGTAGTTCGAACAACCGGATTGCCGTTCAAATCACCCAGGCTGTGGCTGAAGAGGAGGATGGACATGAGTGATAGTTTTTTGTCCCAGGAAGAAATCGATGCTTTGCTGCGGAACGAAGCCGCACCGGCGGCAGCTCCCGCCAGCGCCAATCTGCTTTCTGATGTTGAAATAGACGCTCTGGGCGAAATTGGCAATATTTCGATGGGCAGCGCGGCCACCACCATGTCGGTGCTGTTGTCGCGCCGCGTGGAAATCACTACGCCGCGGGTTTCCATCGGTCGGTTGGAAGAAATGCGCAAAGAATATCCCATGCCCTATATTATCGTTGAGGTGCGCTTTACCGAGGGAATCAACGGAACTAATCTGTTGGCGATGAAAGAGAAGGATGCGGCGATTATTGCGGATCTGATGATGGGGAATGACGGGTCGAATCCGCCGGAAGACATGAGTGAATTGTATATGAGCGCCGTGGCTGAAGCCATGAATCAGATGATGGGAGCCACCGCAACTTCGCTTTCCAGCATTTTTAAAAACCGTGTGGATTTGGCTCCGCCTAAAGTACGGTTGATAGATTTGGCGGGAAATGATAATATTACAGATAGCGTTAAAGATGGAGAATCGCTGGCGAGAATCGCATTTCGCATGGTGGTGGATGGACTCATCGACAGCGAAATTATGTTGATATTGCCGCTTGGCGTTGCTCGGGACATGGTCGATGGCTTGCTGCATTCCTCGGCGCCGACTCCGGCGCCGCAACCGGCGAAACCTGCGGCTGCTCCGCAGCCGACGCCGATGGCTGCCGCTCCTGTTGCGGCGGCCCAGCCGATGTATGTCACGCCGCCGCCGCAACAACGAGCTCCTGCCGCTATGGCGATGGATCAGAATGTACTGGTGCAGCCGGCGCAATTTGCCCCCCTGAAACAAACCGTTCTCAATGTCGGCGATTCCAATATCGGCATGATTATGGATGTGCCGTTGCAGGTGACGGTTGAATTGGGACGAACCCGCAAACTGATTCGCGAAATTCTGGAGTTGGCGCCCGGTTCGGTACTGGAGCTCGACAAGCTGGCCGGCGAACCGGTGGATATTCTGGTCAACGGCAAAATCGTCGCCAAAGGTGAAGTCGTGGTCATTGATGAGAATTTCGGCGTTCGGATTACAGGCATTGTCAGCATGCAGGAAAGAGCCAGCACACTACAGTAGATCAAAGACATTAAGGAAGGGGATTGCTGATGGGATTGCGAGTCTTGGTAGTCGATGATGCGGCATTCATGCGAATGATGATTAAGGACATTCTTTCCAAAAATGGATTCGAAGTCGTGGGCGAGGGCGCCAACGGATTGCAGGCAGTGGAGAAGTATAAAGAACTGAAGCCTGATCTGACGACAATGGACATTACGATGCCGGAAATGGATGGAATCAGCGCCGTCAAGGAGATCAAAAAGTTTGACCCGCAGGCGAAAATCATCATGTGCAGCGCTATGGGACAGCAAGCTATGGTTATCGAATCGATTCAATCCGGCGCCCGCGATTTCATTGTCAAGCCATTCCAGCCAGATCGGGTGCTGGAAGCGATTCGCAAGGCCGTTGGTTGAATGATCCGGGGAGTGTTTTCCCGACACGGGCTCGTCTGTTTGCTGGGGTTAGTTCTGCTTTGCGGATTAGTCGGCATGGCGTCGGCGGCGGAGCCTACTGCTCCGGCGACAACCTCCGGATATCTGCAATACCAGGATCCGACGGCTAAACCTGCGGGAACGGCGTGGGGCACTATTGCCTACGTTTTTTCTTTGATTCTCTTGTTTATCGGGGTTATTTTTCTCGCTTATTTGACTTCCCGTTTTTTGGCTGTGAAAATGGGAGGCATGGGCCACGGCGCCGGATCAGCGATACATACGACACTTGCCTTGGGACCGAATCGCAATATCCATCTTGTGGAGATGGCGGGACGGTTCTTTGTCGTCGGCGCCACCGAACATTCTATCCAATTGTTGTTTGAAATCGAATCGCCGGAGCAGATTGCCAAGATTCGGGAAACGACTCAAGCTGCATCCCCTTCGTTTGAAATGGCTCTCGGCGGCCAAATATCGGCATTAAAGCAAATCCGGGATCGATTCCCCGGAATGTTTTCGCCGCCGGGCGGCGCACAAAAAAATGATGACCAAGAGAAGAGGTAAGGATCGGTTGTCGTTGATTAGCGAGTTGAGTCAAGCTTTCACTTGGAAACGGATAATGCCGCTGACAGCCTGTTTGCTGGTCCTATGGGGAATGTCGATTTCGGAAGCGGCTCCGCTGATTCCGATCCCCAATGTGAACATTGGAGTCGAACCCGCCAGTAAGCCGCAGGATGTGGCGTTAAGTCTGCAAATTTTACTGATATTGACTATCTTGTCTTTAGCGCCGTCAATAATCATCATGATGACGGCGTTTACGCGCATTATAGTTGTGTTATCATTTTTGCGCAGCGCCCTGGCGACCCAGCAGATGCCGCCGAATCAAGTAATTGTCGGATTGGCGCTTTTTTTGACGTTTTTTACGATGTCCCCCTACCTTGAGCAGGTCAACAAGAATGCCTGGCAGCCCTACATCGCCGGAACGATTTCGCAGGAAGCGGCTACAACAGCGGCGCTTCAGCCATTACGCGAGTTTATGTTCAAACAGACCCGGGAAAACGATATTGCCCTGTTCATCAATCTGAAGGATGGTCCCCGGCCGGAAAGTCAAAATGATGTTCCGACCACGGTTCTGATTCCCGCTTTTGTAATCAGTGAACTGAAAACCGCTTTCCAGATCGGTTTTTTGATCTATATTCCATTTATTATTGTGGATATGGTTGTCGCCAGCACGCTCATGTCGATGGGGATGATGATGGTGCCGCCAGTCATGATTTCCCTGCCGTTTAAAGTGCTGTTGTTTATTTTGGTGGATGGATGGCATCTGGTGGTCCGTTCGCTGTTGTTGTCATTTAATTAGAGGAGGACTGCGGGCATGACTCAGGACATGGCAATACAGGTTGGACGCGAAGCTTTGTTCATGGTGATGCTTGTCTCTGCCCCAATGCTGGGGATGGGGTTGATTGTCGGAGTGGTTGTAAGCATTTTTCAGGCAACTACCCAAATTCAGGAACAAACATTAGTTTTTGTCCCCAAAATTATCGCCACTTTTGTGGCGATTCTCCTTTTTGGGCCATGGATTTTGGGAATGCTGGTGGATTACACCCGGGAAATCTTTACTTCCTTTAATTCTGTCATTCGCTAGTTTTGGAGGAAAAAATGGATTTTCCCGCAGAATTTGCTAATCAATTTATTCAGTTTTTATTGGTTTTTGCCCGGGTAACCGGGACTCTGACAAGCGCACCTGTATTTGCCAGCAAGACGATTCCAGTTTTCGGCAGGGTGGGACTCTCTGTGTTATTGTCGCTGTTTATGTTGCCGCTGTCCGCGCTGGCGCCGGAACGGCAACCGGCAACGCTGCCAATGTTGGTCTGGTGGCTGATGCTGGAATTGATTTATGGCTTATCCGCTGGATTTGTGGCATCCTTGTTTTTGCAATCGGTGCAGATGGCGGGACAACTGATTGATATGCAAATCGGCTTTGGCATGGTGAATGTATTTGACCCGCAGTTTGGACAACAGGTCCCCTTGGTGGGGAATTTTAAATATTGGATTGCACTGACTGTTTTCCTTGCCCTGCAGGGGCATCACGTTATGATTTCCGCCCTCGCGGACAATTTTCGGGCGGTTCCGCTCGGTGTGCAGCCGCAACTTGGCAGCGCCGCTGAGTTTTTGGTCGATGTGGTCGCCAATATGTTTGTGATGGCGTTACGGCTTTCTCTGCCTATCCTCGGAACGATTCTCATGACCGACGTCGCGCTGGGAATACTAGCCAGGCTGATGCCGCAAATGAATGTTTTTGTCGTGGGGATTACGGGGAAACTGGTTGTCGGTTTGTTTATGCTGTTTTTGATTCTGCCGTTTTATGTCACGTTTTTGGAGGTCGGCTTTGAGGGCATATATCGAGATTTCTCCAAAATTTTGGCGGTGCTTGGCAAGCAGACCCAATAAACAGTTTGTTTTTGATTTGCAGCGATTCGATTCCTCGGAAAAAACCGAGGAACCGACCCAACGCAAGAAAGAGGAGAGTCGCAAAAAGGGACAGGTCGCAAAAAGCGCCGAACTAAGTTCGGTCTTTGTGATTTTGGCCGCTTTTGTCGCTTTGAAAACAGCCGGTTCCTATATGTATGGGAAATTATCCGGTTATATGCGGGTTATGTTTGGGGAGTTAAATGTCCACGGCGACTTCAATATCGAGTCGATTCACTGGGTGATTCTGAACGCCGGAATGGTATTTTTGGAAACAGTGATGCCGGTATTGTTGGCGGTGTTGGTCGTGTCCGTTGTGGTGTCTTTCCTGCAAGTCGGCTTTAATTTTGCGCCGGAACTGATTATGCCGCAATTTAGCCGCTTGAATCCGATTTCGGGCTTCGGCCGGATATTCTCCAAACGATCGGTTGTAGAACTTCTGAAATCGTTGCTGAAAATAACGGTTGTCGGATATTTCATTTATCGCTACCTTCGACAGGAAACGATTCGGATTCCGGCCTTGATGATGTCCGAACTGGAAGCTTCATTTGCAGTACTGGCCGCCATAATTTACGATCTGGCGTTTCAGATCGCTTTGGTCATTTTGGTTCTGGCCATTCTTGATTATGGCTACCAGTGGTGGGAACATATGCAAAATCTCAAAATGAGCAAGCAAGAAGTCAAAGAAGAAATGAAGCAGACCGAGGGGAATCCGCAGATCAAAGGCAAGATCCGCGAAAAGCAGCGGGCGATGGCAATGCGTCGCATGATGACGGAAGTGCCGAAAGCGGACGTGGTGATCACAAACCCGACCCATTTTGCAGTGGCAATCAAATACGAAGCGGGAATGGAAGCCCCTGCGGTCATTGCCAAAGGCTCGGATTTTATTGCGCAGCGAATTCGTGAAATCGCGAAGGAAAACGATGTAACGATCGTAGAAAATAAACCGTTGGCCCAAGCGTTGTTTAAAAGTGCGGAAATCGGCGATTTGATCCCGCCGGATTTATATAAGGCAGTAGCTGAAGTATTGGCGTACGTCTATCGGTTGAAACGAAAAATATCGGAATGACTGTAGGTTGGAGATAGGGAATGGCTGATAAAAACACGATCATCGGCAAACTGAATCAGTTTAGCGATGTAATTCTGGCGTTGGGTGTTGTGACAATCGTCATTATGATGATCATCCCCATGCCGCCATTTCTGCTGGACTTGTTGTTGGCGCTCAATATTACCCTGTCTCTGACCATTGTCATGATTTCCATTTACAATGTGGAGCCCTTGCAGTTCTCTGTATTTCCTTCGCTGTTGCTGGTTACGACTTTGTTTCGGCTTGCCCTTAACGTTTCTTCCACACGGTTGATCCTGTTGTATGGGTATGCCGGCGAGGTGATCATGGCGTTCGGGACTTTCGTTGTTGGCGGCAATGCAGTGGTGGGTTTCATTGTGTTCATTATCCTGATCTTGATTCAATTTATCGTGATTACCCGGGGCGCCGAACGGGTCGCGGAAGTCGCCGCCCGATTCACTTTGGATGCCATGCCGGGCAAGCAGATGGCGATCGATGCGGACTTGAACGCCGGATTGATCTCGGATACCGATGCCCGGACTCGTCGCCGCAATGTGCAGCGTGAAGCCGATTTTTACGGCGCCATGGACGGCGCCAGCAAGTTTGTTAAAGGGGACGCCATTGCCGCCATAGTGATTATCGTCGTAAATATTATCGGCGGGTTTATCATTGGTATGGTACAGCGGGATATGTCAATCCTGCAGGCCCTTCAGACTTATACACTGCTGACGGTCGGTGAGGGTCTCGTCAATCAGATCCCGGCGTTGCTGATTTCCACGGCGACAGGTCTGGTTGTGACCCGGGCCGCTTCGGATGAAAATTTGGGGCATGATATTGCAGCGCAGCTATTGGCGTATCCCCGCGTATTTTTCCTGGTTGCGGCGGTGCTGACGTTGCTGGCGGCCGTTCCGGGGTTGCCGGGAATTCCGTTCGTGGCCCTGGCAATGATCGTGGCCGGCGTTGGCTATGTTTTGCAAAAAACGGCCAAAACCGCTGAGGAAACGGCGGTTACCAAACAAGAAGAAAAAGAACGGGAAGAAGTCCGCAAGCCGGAAAGCATTGTATCTCTGCTACAAGTTGACCCCATTGAGCTGGAGATTGGCTATAGTCTGATTCCCTTGGTGGATGTTGCTCAAGGCGGCAATCTTCTGGACCGGGTGGTCATGATTCGGCGTCAGTGTGCGCTGGAAATGGGAATTGTGGTTCCAACCATCCGGATTCGCGATAATATTCAATTAAAACCTAATGCCTATGTCATAAAAATAAAGGGAATTGAGGTTGCTCGGGGCGAATTATTACTTGATCACTTCTTAGCCATGAATCCCGGGACGGTTACCGAAGAAATTCCCGGTGAAGAAACGGTCGAACCGGCGTTTGGCTTGCCGGCGATCTGGATCAATGAGGCATTCAGGGAACGAGCGGAATTATGCGGTTATACCGTGGTGGATCCAATCTCTGTTTTGGCAACGCATTTGACGGAAATCGTGAAAGGACACGCGGATGAACTTTTGGGACGGCAAGATGTTCAGACTTTGATCGATTCGGTCAAGCAGGATCATCCGGCGGTTGTTTCCGAATTGGTGCCCGCCATGATGTCTTTGGGCGAGATCCAAAAAGTGCTGGTATGTTTGTTGCGGGAACGAGTGCCTGTTCGGGATTTGGTCACCATTCTGGAAACGCTTGCGGATTATGCATCGTTCGCCAAAGACCCCGAGGTATTGGCCGAATATGTGCGTAGAGCCTTGGCAAGGAATATCACTCGGCAATATCTCCAGAACAATGTGCTGACCTGCCTGACCTTGGATCCCCAAACGGAAAATCAAATCGTTTCATCCGTTCAGCATTCCGACCGGGGTAGTTTTGTCAGCTTGGATCCCAATACTATGCAACAGTTCATCAATAGTTTGTCGAAAGAGGTGCAAAAATTATCTTCGGCTGGTTATCACCCGATTTTGCTGACCAGTCCGGCTTCCCGATTATATGTCCGAAAACTTACAGAACGAATAGCTCCCAATTTGGTGATCTTGTCGTTCGCCGAGTTGGAGAATCAGGTGGAAGTACAGTCTTTAGGGATGGTGAAGGTTTAGTTGAGAGTCAAGACTTATCGTGCGCCGACATTGGCGGAAGCCTTGGCCGAAGTGAAGGCGGATATGGGCAACGATGCAGTGATTGTGCAAACCCGGCGATTGCGTCAAGGCGGAATCCTGGGGATGTTGGCGACAGAGATCGTTGAAGTCACGGCAGCGGTTGATCCGACACCGACTCAGTCAGCCAAGCGTTCCAAAGCGGTTGCGCCATCGCGGGAACAAGCGGTTCAGGAAGAGAAAAACGACGATGCGAAACTCTTGGCGGTTCATCTGGAATTGGCCAGCCTGCGTAAAACGTTGGAAACCGCCATGGCCTCGATGCAGCATGGCATGCCCTCGAAAACAGATACTACGCCGCAGGCCCCCCAAGCTGCTGTTTGGCAAGAATGGGCCCGGCGAAATGATATTGAACCAATGGCAGCTGAAGCTTTGTTCCAGGGGATTCCGGCGACAAATGCGGCGGCGTTGGAGCGGCAGTATCCCCTGTTGCGGGAACGGATTTTCTCGGTTTTCCAAAAATCGGCGGGGATTGCCCTGCGTCCCGGTTATTGTAAAGTAGTTGCGTTGGTGGGACCGACCGGAGTGGGGAAAACGACAACCTTGGCAAAACTGGCGGCGAATTTCGCCTTACGGGAAAAATATCGGGTGGCCTTGATCACCGCAGACACCTACCGGATTGCCGCAGTCGAACAACTTAGAACTTATGCCGAGCTGATCGGGATTCCGCTTGAGGTGATTTATACACCGCAGGAGTTGCGTAATGCTTTGGTTCAGCATCAGGACAAACAGCTCGTACTGGTCGATACTGCCGGAAGAAGCCCGGCCAATCAGCCGCAAATGGCAGAATTGGAGTCGTTGATGGCGGTTGACGACAGCATTGAAAAACAGCTCGTTTTGAGTGCGACTACGAAATTTACGGAGTGTTTGGATGCGGTTCAGCGCTTTAGAAAAGCCAACCCGCAAAAATATTTGTTTACCAAGATTGACGAAGCCTGTAACCTGGGTACTTTGGTGAGCCTGCTTTATCATTCGCCAAAACCTTTATCTTATATTACGACCGGCCAAAACGTCCCGGATGACATTGAATTGGCCGACCCGGAGCGATTGACAACTTTAATGTTGAGAGGCGTCAAATGAATGATCAGGCAAGCAAATTACGCCAATTGAATGAAGCGGCGGGGTATTCGCGCAGTCCCATTTTGAAGCCGATCCCAACCCAGGCGCGGGTCATCACGGTGACCAGCGGCAAAGGCGGCGTGGGCAAAACTAATTTTACGGTCGCCCTGGCAGTTGCTTTTGCCCGCCTGGGGAAAAAAGTGCTGGTCATCGATGCGGATCTGGGCCTTTCGAATGTCGATGTGATTCTCGGTAGTTCGCCGCCGGGAAATCTATTGCAGGTGATGCAAGGGGGATATTCCCTGAACGATGTGGTGGCGGATGGGCCGTTGGGCATCAAATTCATCTCCGGTGGATCCGGAATCTATGACTTGTCAAACCTTTCGGATGTCCAGCTTCAGTATTTTTTAAGCCAAGTCGGACAGTTTGACAACTGGGCGGATATCATTTTGATCGATACCGGCGCCGGACTGAACCGTATGGTATTGAATTTTATCATGGCAGCGGATGAAGTCATTGTCATCACGACGCCGGAGCCGACAGCCGTTACGGATGCATATGCGGTAATCAAGACCTATGCCGCGCATGGCGGCGTTTCCCCGGTTCGGTTGGTTGTGAATCGGGTCAGGGAAGTGGTTGAAGGGGAAGGCGTAGTCAGCAAATTGTCAAAAGTGTCGCAACGTTTTTTAGGGTTGACAGTTTCCCATCTGGGTTTCGTTTTTGAAGACCGTTTGGTGCAAAAAGCAGTGACAAGCCAAGTTCCTTTGATGATTGCTTACCCTGACAGTGTCTTTGCCCGTTGTATTGACCGGATTGCCCA
>CAZRLN010000002.1:0-31800 GCA_964601085.1 uncultured Veillonellaceae bacterium
TGATGATTGCTTACCCTGACAGTGTCTTTGCCCGTTGTATTGACCGGATTGCCCATTCTTTGGCGTTTGGCGAGGATCTGCCGGCGCCGCGGGGGATTCGCGGGTTGTTTCAACGTTTATTGGCGCGAGGCTCCTGATTGTTGGACGCAAGAAAGAAGAGATTACAGTTAAAGGGTCGAATACCTTTATGGGGGGATATGCTTTGATTCGGGTTCTGGTTGTTGACGATTCCGCTTTTATGAGGAAGGTCTTGTCGGATCTCTTCAAAAACGAAAATGATTTTGAAGTGGTGGATGTGGCCAGAAATGGCGCGGAAGCCATCGAAAAAGTTTTGCAGCATTCGCCGGATGTTGTGACGATGGATATCGAAATGCCGGTCATGGACGGTCTTTCCGCACTGGAAAAAATCATGGCGGTGAAGCCCACTCCAGTTGTTATGGTCAGCAGCTTGACAAAGGCGGGGGCTGATGCCACGATCAGGGCCCTCAGCCTCGGCGCCGTCGATTTTGTCGCCAAGAGCGCCGGTTCAATTTCTCGGATTGATGATATCGCCAAAGAATTGTTGCAGAAGTGTAGGGAAGCGCGGGGAATCAGCGGTAAGCGCTTGCAACCCAAGGAAATTCAGTCGATTCCTGTTCCGAAACCGCCGATTCCTTTGGCGCCGGTAACACCCGCCGTTCCAGCGGTAATACCTCCTTCGCCCCCCATACGTTCTATAGAGTTTACGGGAATGAGCGACTGGATTGTCGCGATCGGGACATCGACTGGTGGTCCACGAGCCCTTCAGGAAGTATTGCCCCGATTACCGGGCAATCTCCCCTGTCCGGCAATCGTTGTTCAACATATGCCGCCGGGTTTTACCAAATCGTTGGCTGATCGACTGAATTCCCTCTGCGCTCTGACAGTTAAAGAAGCAGCGGACAATGATCGCTTGACGTCCGGTACAGTATATGTAGCGCCGGGGGACTTTCATCTCACCATCCGTAAAGAAGGCAACAGCGCCTTTATCAAACTGAACAAGGAGCCGGCGATTGGCGGACTGAGGCCGGCGGTTGATCCCATGATGGTTTCCGTAGCCGATGTATATGGGGCCAAAACGGTAGGGGTTATCTTGACGGGAATGGGACATGACGGTGCGAAGGGGATGCAGGCCATCAAACGGTTGCGTGGGTTAACGATCGCCGAGGATCAGTCGACCGCCGTTGTTTACGGAATGCCCAAGGCTGCAATCGAAGCCGGGGTTGTTGACAATATTCTGCCGTTATCGCAAGTCGCTGACGGTATCGTGCAGTGTTTAAGGAAGGGAGGACTCAAATAATGGTAGATGTAAACCAGTACCTCGGCATTTTTTTGGAAGAAGCGCGGGAGCATTTGCAGACCTTGAATCGATGCGTCCTGGATTTGGAACATGAGCCCGGTGATTTGCATATCCTGGATGAAATTTTCCGGAGCGCACATACGATTAAAGGCATGTCGGCAACGATGGGATATTCTGCGATCGCGGAGTTGACGCATGAAATGGAAAATGTACTGGATCTGTTGCGAAAAGGAACGCTAACGGCGCACACTGAAATCATTGATACGTTATTTCAGTGTGTGGACCGACTGGAGCAACTTGTGGAAGAAGTCGCCAACGGACAAACCGGTGGGGTGGATGTTTCGGCATTATCCGCAAAACTGGCCGCTTTGGCCAAGGGTGAATCTCTGGAAACAGCTACACCCGCGGAAAAAGCAGCGCCGGCTTCGGTGGATACTTCTTCTCATGCGAAGATGGCGATGAATGATACTGAAACTGAGATGGTAAATACCGCCATTTCACAGGGAATGAAGGTTCTGGAGCTAACCATTGGGTTGCGGCAGGGAACGCTGCTAAAATCCGTACGCGCATACATGGTCATGAAAGCTCTGGATGAAATGGGCGAGGTCATAAAAACCGACCCCGTGGTGGAAGACCTGGAAAAAGATAATTTTGGGCAAGAGTTCAGCGTTTTATTGATCACAGATCTTCCGTTGGACAAGGTCCGGGATACTATTCTCTCCATTGCCGAAATTGAGACAGTTACGGCGACGCCCTGCGTTAAAACCGTTACAGCCGGAAATGAGTTGGAACCCGATAAAAAAACGATCGAGGCGCCTAATTCTTCTTCGGCTGCGCGGGCATCGGATTCCGTCCATGAAAGCAAGAGTGATTCCACTGCTGCCAAAAACAAGGGGCGGGCGCTGGTGCGGGTTGATGCCGAAAAACTGGACTCGCTCTTAAATCTGGTGGGCGAGCTGGTGATCAATAAAACGCGTTTGCAGCAGATCGGATTGTCCAATCAATTGCAGGAACTAAGTGAAGCGACCGAACAGATGGACCGTGTTACTACTGATTTGCAGGGCATTGTGATGAAACTGCGCATGGTTCCTGTCGGCAATGTGTTCAACCGTTTTCCCCGCATGGTCCGGGATTTGTCCCACAGCTTGGGGAAAGAGATTAATTTGATTATTCAAGGGGAAGAAACGGAAATGGACCGGACGGTGATTGATGAAATCGGCGATCCGTTGGTTCATCTGTTGCGAAATTCCATTGATCATGGCATCGAGAAACCGGAAGAGCGAATTGCGGCAGGGAAAAACCCTGTTGGTGAAGTTCGCTTGATCGCCCGCCATGAAGGCAATAATATTTTGCTGATGGTCACCGATGACGGGAAGGGCCTGAAGCCCGAAGTGATCAAACAAAAAGCTCTGGAAAAAGGCTTGGTTACCAAAACGGAACTTGACGCAATGGAACCCAATGAGATATTGAAACTGATTTTTATGGCCGGATTTTCGACGGCGGAAACAGTTACCGACGTGTCCGGACGTGGTGTGGGAATGGACGCGGTACGGACAAAGATTGAGAACCTTGGCGGAGCGTTGGAACTGGATTCAACTCCGGGACAGGGAACCCGGGTGAGGATTCGTCTGCCATTGACATTGGCGATCATTCAGGCGTTGCTGGTTCAGGTCCATGAAGAAACGTATGCGATTCCGTTGGGATCCATCGACAGCACCATTAACATTACACCGGAAGACATCCGGACCATTCAACAGCAGGAAGTGATCTTACTGCGAGGACAGATTATCCCGCTGGTCAGGCTGGGACGAAGCTTGGGCATATTGGACGCCGCTGGCTTTGAAGACGGTCAGGAACTTTATGTCGTCATTGTCCAGTCCGGAGATCACAAGATCGGACTTCTCGTGGACGCATTGGTCGGACAACAGGAAATCGTCATAAAATCATTGGGTAAAATCCTGACCGGGATCCGACAAATTGCCGGCGCCACCATATTGGGCGACGGACAGGTCGTACTGATCCTTGACGTCAATGCGCTTGGATAATGAGGAGGTTACATGATGGCAGATCTTGAAACAGTCAATGACGAGCTAAAGTTGATTATTTTCAAATTGGGTCGGGAAGAATATGGGATGGACATCCTCCGGGTCCAGGAAATTAAACGGATGATGGGGATTACTCGCGTTCCATCCACTCCACAGTTCATCAGGGGAGTTATCAATTTGCGTGGCAGCGTTCTGCCGGTCATTGATTTGCGAACCCGCCTGGGGCTAGCGGAAAATGACCTGACGGAAGCCGCGCGCATTATTGTGGTGCTGGTGAACGACGGTATTGTAGGCTTTATCGTCGATGAAGTCGTGGAAGTCACGACCATCAGCACACAGGATGTGGAGTCGGCGCAAACTTTGTCGAGCGGTCTTTCGGCTGATTTTATCACCGGAATCGCCAAGGCGGACAATCGTCTATACATCATGCTGAATCCTGATGCCATTGTAAATATCGCACAGTCATGAGGTGATTGGCTTGGAAAAAGAAGAAGTCATGATGCTTACGCCAATGCAGCTCGATGCGTTGCGTGAAATCGGCAATATCGGCGCAGGCAATGCCGCTACGGCCTTGTCGCAGATCATTAACCGAAAAATCGACATGTCCGTTCCCCGTCTCAATATCTTGCCGCTGAGCGAAGTACCCGAGGTTGTTGGCGGCGCCGATACGATGGTGGCAGGGGTTTATTTGCGGGTTTTCGGGCCGGCGCCCAGCAGCATACTGTTTTTGTTGCCGCGCGATAGCGCATTTTCATTGGTTGACATGGCGATGAGCCGTGAACATGGAACCACGGAATCCCTGAGCGCGATGGATGAATCGGCATTAATGGAGATCGGCAATATTCTGGCAGGGTCGTTTTTGAACGCGCTGTCTTATTTCACCAAAATGACTTTGCTGCCTTCCTTGCCGGCGTTAGCTGTGGACATGGCCGGAGCGATCCTTAGTGTAATTCTGATTCAACTGGGACAGGTTGGCGATTATGCCTTGGTGATCGAAACGGAGTTCGCGACGGAAGCAAATGATGTTCGTGGCCACTTCTTTCTTATTCCGGATCCTGGCTCACTCAGCGTTATTCTCGGCACTTTAGGGGTGAGCGAATAATGCCGGAACTCATTAAGGTTGGCATGGCCGACCTGAAAACTGGAAAAAGTCCGGACAGCATTATTTCATACGGATTGGGTTCCTGTGTCGGGATTGCATTGTATGACGCCCAGACCAAAGTTGGCGGGTTGGCTCATATTATGTTGCCAGACAGCACGCAGGCCCGGGCGACTGATAACACCGCCAAATTCGCCGATACAGCGATTCCCGTTTTGTTGGATCAAGTTGTACGCTTGGGTGCGGCAAAAAACCGGATTACCGCAAAAATTGCCGGTGGATCGCAGATGTTCAGTTTTGCTCAGGCGTCTGACGTCATGCGGATTGGCGATCGCAACGTTGAGGCGGTTCGCGAGGTTTTGAAGTCTCTCTCGATCCGTATTCTTGCGGATGATGTGGGCGGGAACTACGGCCGAACCGTAGAGTTGCAGCTGGATACGGGCATTTTTGTGATCAAGACGGTGAACAAGGGGGATAATCGTTTGTAACGGTTGTCGTCAACTGTACGCCGGAGGTGGAGAAAATACAGGTCAAGGATTTGGATACGCTGTGGGCGGTTTATCAAAAAGACCGCAATCCCGAGATACGTGAAAAACTGGTGAATCATTATCTGCCGTTGGTGAAGGTCGTGGCAGGTCGTATCGCTATGGGAATGCCGCAGTATGTCGAACGGGAAGAACTCATCAGCAACGGTTATTTTGGACTTCTGGAGGCTTTGGAACGGTTTGATCCCCAGCGGGGATTCAAATTCGAAACCTATGCCGTGGTCCGCATCCGCGGGGCCATACTGGATGCAATTCGCGCCCAGGACTGGATTCCTGTATCGGTTCGACAGAAGGCGCGCAACTATGCCCAGGTTATGGCTGAGTTGGAGCAGCAATTGGGCCGATCGGCCAATGATGGCGAAATTGCCGCGGCGATGAACATGAATGCGCAGGAATTCAATCAGTTTATCGGACAATTGCAGGCAACCACCATCATGCCGCTGGAAGACTATACGCACAGCGATACATTGGCGGATTCCGCCGAAAGTCCCAGTGAACAGGCGGAGATTGGCGAAGTGAAGGATACTTTGATCGGTGCGATCAATCGGTTGCCGGAAAAGGAAAAAATTGTTGTGTCCCTTTATTATTATGAAGGGATGACCTTAAAGGAAATCAGTCTGATTTTGAAACTGTCGGAAGCACGGATTTCGCAATTGCATACGAAGGCGGTTTTTCGCCTCCGTGGCGCACTGGCTCGAATTAAGACCAGTTTATTGTAAGGTTCAGGGAGGAGGCTGTGCTGTGGATTTGAATGAGGAGAGGTTTTCCATTCAGATACGCGAGGAAGGGGTTTTTTTGACCGTGGCTCCTCCGGCGGAAGACAGTCAGGTTGTTCAAGTTGGGCAGATTCTGGACGCATTGGCGAACCAACAGATTTTTGAGTACAACCGGCAGGCGTTGGAAGAAGCGGTTCGGTCGCATGACGCTTCGCCGGTTAAGATTGGGGAAGCGCCCCATAAAAAGCCGGATGCGGAAATCAATGTGATTGTTTCCCGGGATCGGATGGAGGCGTTTCTGCAGATTAATCTGGGCGGTGATGCCGCAAGGCCCAGTCCGGATATGATCCTAGATCGACTTCGTAAAGCCGGTGTGGTGAATGGGATTTTGGAAGAGGCGATTCCAGCGGCGTTGCGACAGTCAAACCTGCGGGTTCTCTGCGCCAAAGGAAAAGCTCCGGAAAATGGTCAAGATGCGCAAGTTCGATATTTTATCGATCTCTCCCAACGCGGGAAACCGGCTGAATTGGTCGATGGCGGCGTGAACTTCAAGGATCTTGGTTTATATATCAATGTTGAAAAAGGACAGGTATTGGCGGAAAAATCACCGGCCACCCTTGGCGTTGCCGGTGTGGATGTCTGCGGCAATCCCCTTCCCGCGAAACCGGGGAAAGATATTGTATTGCATCCTGGCGCCAATATTCATGTCGTGGATGATGTGAAGCTGGTGGCGGCTGCTGGCGGCAATCTCGTAGTGACCGGCGGTAAAATTTCCATATCGCCGATTCTGCAAATTAAAGGGAGCGTGGATCTTTCCACCGGCAACATCAATTTTGCCGGGGATGTTGTGATTCAGGGATCGGTCACGGAGGGTTTCTCGGTCAAAGCCGGCGGCAATGTCGACATTGCCGGAATGGTCAGCGGCGGGACGGTTGAAGGCCTTAATGTTACGGTGCGACAAGGGATCGTAGGGTTGAATAAGGCCGTGATTTGCGCTATGGACACGGTTGCGGCCAAGTTTGTGGAGAACGCCAGAATCTTCGCTGATCAGGACATACTAATCCAGGACGTCGTTTTGCATAGTCATTTGAGTGCGGGAAAGAAAGTCCGGGTGGAAGGCCGCCGCGGTCAAATTGTTGGCGGCGTGATAGCCGCCGGCGATGAAATTGTCGCCAAAACAGCCGGAAACACCTCGACGACTCCGACCGATTTGCAGGCAGGGGTTAATCCAAAGCTGCGGGAAGAGTATCTGAATTTGCGCAAAGAACTGAAAACCATGGAAGCCAGTTTGGATCAGATTCAGAAAGGATTGTTCACGTTGCGGTCGATGGATCAGAGCCAGTTGCCGCCGGAAAAAAAAGAGCTTCTTCTGAAGATAACCCGCGCTCAATTTACAACGATGGGTCAAGTCGAAACCATGCGCAAGCGATTGTGCGAACTGGAGGCCGCCTATGAAGAGCTCAAGGGCGGGCAGATCAAGATTTCAGATTATATTTATCCGGGTGTAAAAATCACGATTGGCGCATTGGTTAAACCGATTCAGGAAGAATTGCGATTTGTGACGTTTTATGCCGAAGCTGGAGAAATCAAGTTCCGTCCTTATAAATGAGCATGACGTGCGATTTGGGAACAGGCAAGGGGATGACAGGGTGAATATCCGACCGGTGGATTTGCAGGTGCTGGTTCCCCGAACAATAGACGTTGCCAAAATGGCTTCCGTGAATGATCATCAGGCGGCTACGCAGCAACAGGAAGTATCGACGCGTTTGAAACAAGCGGTTGCGGAAAAACAACGCCAGGTTCAGACTGCGCTCTCAGCACAGCATGATGGCAGAGTCGGCATGCAAGAGCTGGACCAGGAAAAACGGAAAGGTCGCCGCCAACACGAAGGACGGAATGATCGGGAGAATCAAGAATCCGAACAGGAAACCGGTTCATCGGCGATTCCGCCCGTTTCTATGTTGGGGCATACCATCGATATAAAGACATGACTGGAGGAAATATGCTAACTGTCGTGCTGACTGTAATTGCCTTGGCTGTTGCTTGTGTTATTGTTTGGATCGCTGCCCGCCGAACCAGGATTGTGCAACGCGTATCCGGCAATTTGTCCGGGCCTGTGGAACAGATGCAGGAACAGATTTTACTGACGGCGGATACGGCAGTCGATCGTCTGGACGGGAAAATTGCCCAAATGGAGATTTTACTGGCGGAAATCGACCGCCGGAGTACGGCTTTGGTGCAGCAAACCAAGCAACAACAAATGAATCAGTTGCAGATCGAGCAACAACAACAACAGCTCGTTGTTTGGCTGCAAACACAACGTCAGAATCTTGACAAGGAGTTTCAGCAACGGCAACAGGCGTTCTTAAGAGCGCCGGCGACAAGCGCCCATTCAGCGATACCAGGTGCAAATATTCCCTTGACGCTGCCAACTGATTCGGAACCGAACCGAACGGATTCGCCGGTGCGTGGAGACTTTACTGCAAACCCGGAGCCGCGACAGGAACCGCCGGCACGGTCAAAAGAAACAAAACTAAAAAAGGAAACACCTGTGAAGGTTAGTTCCCCGCAACCGGACAAACGGACCGCAATTCTGGAAATGGCGGAACAAGGGTATGCCGTCACAGATATCGCGCAAAAGATGGGGGTCGGCAAAGGTGAAGTCATGCTGCTGTTAAAACTGCGAAAAAAGGTTGCGACCTGATCCCTTTTGTGGCTTGCTGTTGCAGTACGGGTGTGGTAAAATAAACTCCGAACGTGTTAAAGACACACGTGGCAGTCTTCCGTCAATCCTGTGCCGACCATGCGGTGCGGACGGAGCCAAGACGCCACGGAGGAAAAACAGGAGGTGCCTTATGTCAGTAATATCCATGAAACAACTTCTCGAGGCGGGGGTGCATTTTGGTCACCAGACCAGAAGATGGAACCCCAAAATGGCTCCGTATATTTTTACGGAGCGAAATGGCATCTACATCATTGACTTGCAGAAAACTGTAAGGAAAGTGGAAGATGCTTATAATTTTGTCCGAAGCCTTTCCCAGGAAGGCAAAACCATGCTGTTCGTCGGTACGAAGAAACAGGCGCAGGAAGCGGTGCGCGACGAAGCATTGCGTTGCAACATGTTCTTTGTGAACGAACGGTGGCTTGGCGGAATGCTGACCAACTTCCAGACGATTCAGCGTCGTGTTGCCCGGTTGCGCTACCTGGAAGACATGGATTCGAACGATGGCTTTGCCGGTTTGCACAAAAAAGAAGTACTGCAATTGCGGCATGAAATGGAACGTCTGCAAAAATTCCTCGGCGGCATCAAACTTATGAATAAGTTGCCAGGCGCATTGTTTGTCATCGATCCCCGCAAAGAAGAAATTGCGGTGCAGGAAGCCCGGAAATTGGGGATCCCGGTTGTTGGCATCGTGGACACCAACTGCGACCCGGATTTGATTGATTATGTCATCCCGGCCAATGATGATGCGATTCGTGCGGTAAAATTGTTGACTGCCCGTATGGCTGACGCGATTTTGGAAGGCCGTCAGGGTGAACAGATGGAAGATGCAATTGAAGAAACCGTAACTGACGAAGAATAATCCGTATTTTTCGTTCAAAAATAGGAGGAGTATGAAATGATATCGGCACAGCAGGTTAAAGAACTCCGTGAAGCAACCGGCGCCGGCATGATGGATTGCAAAAAGGCACTGGTTGAAACAAATGGTGATATGGATAAAGCCGTTGATTATCTCCGGGAAAAAGGATTGGCGGCTGCGGCGAAAAAGGCGGGCCGGATCGCCGCGGAAGGCATTGTTGAATCTTACATTCATGGCGGCGGCAAGATCGGCGTTATGATCGAAGTAAACTGCGAGACGGACTTTGTTGCCAAGACTCCGGAATTTCACTCTTTCGTACGGGATCTAGCCATGCAGGTCGCTGCGGCCAATCCGTCGTACCTGTCAAGGGATGAGGTACCGGTCGAGATTCTGGATCATGAACGGGAAATTCTCAGAGCGCAGGCCTTGAACGAAGGGAAGCCGGCCAAGATTATCGAAAAGATGGTCGAAGGGCGAGTCGAAAAATATTATAAAGAAAATTGTTTGCTGGAACAGGCTTTTATCAAGGACCCGGATCAATCGGTAACGGATCTTGTGAATGCCCAGATTGCCAAAATTGGTGAAAATATCGTGGTTCGCCGGTTTGTCCGGTATCAGATGGGTGAAGGGCTGGAAAAGAAAGTCACGGACTTTGCCGCCGAAGTCGCCAATGCGGTAAAAAAATAATCAAAACGAAAGAGAGAACACTGCCGTGTTCTCTCTTTTTGGAAGGAATTCCATTCTTCTCGTAGAATTATTATAGAAGCGAACGGGGGGTCGTATCTTGAGGCAAAAGACGTTCAAGCGGGTTGTTCTTAAACTCAGCGGGGAAGCGCTGGCTGGAGAAAAAGGCTATGGTATCGATCCAACTGTCGTTGATTCCGTGGCGCGCCAAGTCAAGGAAACGGTTCAACAGGGACTGCAGGTAGCGATTGTTGTCGGTGGAGGCAATATCTGGCGTGGTTTGGCCGGAAGTTCCCGGGGAATGGATCGGGCTACTGCTGATTATATGGGCATGCTGGCCACGGTGATCAATTCGTTGGCCTTGCAGGATGCCTTGGAACAATGTTCCGTGGATACGCGGGTGCAAACTGCGATTGAAATGCGACAGATCGCGGAACCCTATATCCGTCGACGGGCGATCCGACACCTGGAGAAAGGCCGAGTCGTTATTTTTGCGGCCGGCACCGGTAATCCCTATTTTTCCACCGATACTACCGCAGCCTTGCGGGCGGCGGAGATCGAGGCGGATGTGATTTTGATGGCTAAAAAGAACGTGGATGGCGTTTATGACAGTGATCCGCAGTTGAATCCGGAAGCCGTCAAGTTTGAAGAACTGAAGTATCTGGAAGTGATTCAGCGGGGATTGGGCGTCATGGACACCACGGCAACGTCTCTGTGTATGGACAATGATATTCCCATTATTGTATTCGGCATTGATGAACCAGGAAATATTGTCAGAGCGGCAATGGGGCATCCGATTGGAACTGTTGTGGGAGGGAATTGAGCATGCCGATTAAAGCAATTTATGCATCCCATGAAGATCGTATGAAAAAGGCGATTGAGGTTCTGCGACGCGAATACTCTTCACTCCGCGCCGGCCGGGCGACGACCGGGCTGCTGGATAAAGTGACGGTTGACTATTACGGCGCTCAGTCGCCAATCAATCAGGTGGCCAATATATCGATCCCCGAGCCGCGGACGATCGTTATCCAGCCTTGGGATAAAAAAACTTTGCCGGCGATTGAAAAAGCTATTTTAAAATCGGATCTTGGGTTGACCCCCAATAATGACGGGATGGTAATCCGATTGATTTTGCCTCAACTGACGCAACAGCGTCGTCAAGAACTCACAAAACTCGTCCATAAGGGCGCCGAAGACAGCCGGGTGGCCATACGCAACCTCCGACGCGATGCCAACGAAGTTTTGAAAAAGGCGGAAAAAGACAAAACCGCTTCGGAGGATGAAGTAAAAAAGGCGCAGGAAGATATTCAAAAGTTGACAGACAAGTATATCAAGGAAATCGATCAGGTGATGGCTGCCAAAGAAAAGGAAATCATGGAAGTCTGATGGTTTTGCCGGATGTATTGATGTTGCCGGTTGCCGCAGCGGTTGCGGTTTTGCAGGATGCGAACATTGCGGTTCACATTGTCAATACCGTCCCCTGTTCCAATAAGTTTCAATTAATGGGTGATTGCCGGTATGTATTGCGCCAAACATTTTCTCATGGCGTTTGCTACTTGGTGGTTGCGGCAAAAATGGGAAAGGAGGTGCAATGAAAATTGGCTTATAAAATTACAGACACCTGTGTCTCGTGCGGCACTTGTGCATCAACCTGTCCGGTTGGCGCGATCAAGGAAGGCACTCCTTACGTTATCCAAGAAGACGTATGTGTTGAGTGTGGAGCTTGTGCGGCGGTTTGTCCGGTATCCGCAATTGAGGCTCCTTGATCGAAACCCCCTCTCAAGAGGGGGTTTCCCCTTACGGGGATAATAAGAAGGAGAGATTTGCTTGAGTCCGAAGTTTTGGCAACGTCGTAAATCTACACAGGCGAATGAAGCGCTTCTATTATCGCCGGAAAAAATGCCGCAACATGTGGCGGTTATTATGGATGGAAACGGACGCTGGGCGCAGAAGCGCGGCTTGCCGCGCACTTTTGGCCACAAAGCCGGCGCGGAAGTTCTTCGTTCCATTTTGACAGAAGCATCGGAACTTGGTATAAGATATTTGACAGCTTATGCTTTTTCCACGGAGAATTGGCGTCGTCCCCATGAAGAAGTCGATTTTCTTATGGATTTGTTTTCCACCTATCTGGACAATGAAGTGGATGCGCTAATCAAGCAACAGGTGAAACTGCGGTTTATTGGCACACAGGAACGATTAAGCCAGGCTCTGCGTGAGAGAATTGCGGATGCGGAAGCCCGGACCGCCCAAGGGGCGGGGATCACCCTGAATTTGGCTGTCGATTATGGCGGTCGGGCGGAAATCGTTCATGCAGCCCGCCAACTTGCGCAAAAAGTCCGGAATGGGGAGATGTCCGTCCAAGAGATTGATGAACCGGCTTTTGCCGATCATCTGTTTACTCAGGGGCAACCGGACCCGGATCTTTTGATTCGTCCGGGCGGCGACATGCGCATCAGCAACTTTCTGCTTTGGCAATTGGCGTACGCGGAGTTTTGGCTGACCGACGTACTGTGGCCGGATTTTACTCCAATGACATTTCGGCAGGCCATTCATGATTTTCAAAAACGGGATCGTCGTTTTGGCGGCTTAACGCCCCAAAAATAGGAGGAATCGTACTGGGAACACGAATATTGACCGCGCTGGTTGCGACGCCGATTGCGTTGTACGTATTTTGGCAAGGTGAAACCGTGTTTGCTGCAGTCATGCTGTTGTTGGCGCTGGCTGCCTGGTTTGAATACATACAAATGATGGGGAAAAAATCTCTTCGGCCGACGGCCATTTTGGGTGGTGTGTGCGTTGCGGTCATGATTATCATTTCCTGGCTGCATGGGCTTGCACAATTGACACCGCTTTCTTTTGTCACGCTGTTTGTCATTCTTTCGCTCACAGTGATCAATTGCAAGCAGTTTACCATGGCGGACGCCGCCTATAACTTGCTTGGCATTCTATATATTGGCATTCCCTTTGCGCATTTTGTCGCTTTACGTCTATATCCCGATAGTCTTGGAATGAAATTTTTCGCTCTGGCCATGCTGGGAACGTGGGCCTGCGATACTGTGGCTTATTTTGGCGGAACTCGTTGGGGCCGTCACAAATTATGTCCCAGCGTCAGCCCGGCCAAAAGTGTGGAGGGCGCGATTTTTGGCTTTTTTGGTTGCCTCGGGGTGACCTTGATTGCCGGATATTATCTACAGGTTGTATTATGGGATTCTCTTATTTGCGGCGCTGTGATCGGTATTTCCTGCCAGTTGGGGGACTTGGTGGAATCTGCCGTCAAGCGGCATATGGGAGTAAAGGATTCAGGAAAGTTTTTTCCAGGCCACGGCGGTGTGTTGGACCGGGTGGACAGTCTTTTATTTTCCGTTCCCGCGGTATATTATTATCTTATCTTGGTGGCGCACCGTTAAGCAGCTGGAAGGGGTTCCCTTATGATCAATGTTGCAATTCTTGGCAGTACCGGTTCGATCGGTACGCAAACGTTGGAGGTCATTTCCGCCAATCCGGACTTGTTTCGGGTATGCGTATTGACTGCTTTTTCAAATCACTCTCTGTTGCGTCAACAGATTGAGAAATTTCGGCCGGATTTTGCGGTGTTGACAGGCGAGGCCGCCGGAAAGAAGTATTTAGCGGAGGGAATCCCTGCCGGATTGAAATTTGCGGTAGGCGAGGAAGCGATTCTGAAAGCGGCCGCCTGGCCAACAGCAGATGTCGTTGTCAATTCATTAGTGGGGTTTGCTGGCCTAAAACCTTCAATTGCCTGCATAGACGCCGGAAAAACGTTGGCCATTGCGAATAAGGAAACATTGGTGGCTGCGGGTGATTTGGTGATGAAGCGGGCGGCCGCAAAAAAGGTCAGGGTCATTCCTGTGGACAGCGAGCATAGCGCGATTGCCCAGTGTTTGACCGGCGAATCACCGGCTTCGATCAAACGCCTGTTGCTGACAGCCTCCGGCGGTCCATTTCGCGGTCGGAAACTGCCGGAACTACGTCAGGTCACTGTGGCGGAATGTCTGAAACATCCCAACTGGTCGATGGGACGGAAAATTACCATCGATTCGGCAACCTTGATGAACAAAGGACTGGAGGTTATTGAGGCCCGTTGGTTGTTCGACATCAATTACGACCGGATCGATGTGGTGGTTCATCCCCAAAGTATCGTCCACTCTATGGTGGAATTTGTTGATGGATCCGTGAAGGGGCAACTGGGGCTGCCGGATATGAAACTACCCATCCAATATGCGCTGAATTCGGGAGCGCGTCTTGATAATGCATTTA
Organism: uncultured Veillonellaceae bacterium; assembly: GCA_964601085.1. Taxonomy (GTDB): domain Bacteria; phylum Bacillota; class Negativicutes; order UBA1444; family UBA1444; genus UBA1444. Next base: position 14,264 of record CAZRLN010000002.1, read on the forward strand.
CGCGACTGGATTTCACCCAGGCTTTGGCGCTGACTTTCGAGCCGCCGGATCTGGATACGTTCCGGGCGCTGCCGCTGGCTTACGAAGCCGGTCGCAGGGGAGGCACGTTTCCCTGCGTGATGAACGCCGCCAATGAGATTGGGGTTCAGGCGTTCATTGACGGATTAATTGGCTTTGACGGAATGGTGGATGTCGTGGAGCATGTATTGGACCATCATCAGGGAATAAACGCTCCGAAGCTGGAAGACTATGTGGCGGCCGACGCCTGGGCGCGGAACGACGCAAAAAAATATATCGACAAGGTGGTACAATAATGCTCATTACGGTCGTTGCAACCGTTTTTGTATTTGGAATGTTGGTACTGGCGCATGAATTCGGACATTTCATCACGGCCAAATTAACCGGAATGCGGGTCAGTGAATTTGCGATCGGCTTTGGCCCCAAATTGCTGTGGAATAAGCGGGGGGAAACGGAATACTCCCTGCGAATGATTCCTCTCGGTGGATATAACAAAATTGACGGCATGGACCCGGAGGAAGAAAAGGATGAACGTTCCTTTTCCAGCAAGCCGATTTGGGCGAGAGCGCTGGTGATTGCCGCCGGCTCGTGCATGAATTTTGTGTTGCCGGTTTTGCTGTTTATGATGGTATTCCTTTCAAATGGCATTGAAACGGTTTCGGACAAACCCGTTATTGGTTCATTGATTCCGGGAAAGCCGGCCATTCAGTCCGGGATCGCCTCCGGGGATACGGTAATGAAGGTCAATGGCACGTCCATCGCTACTTGGCGTCATGTGGTGGAAGCCATCCGGGTTTCAAAAGACTCAGTGCAATTGGAACTTCGAACTAAGAATGGGCAGACACGTACTGTCACAATGATCCCGGAAATTGATAGCAAGTCCGGTCGGGCATTGATTGGCATAGTGCCGGTGATCGACCGGCGGATTCCCGGATTTTTCGAAGCGGCCTCCCTATCGGTCAGCCATACTTATAATATTGCCGGCAAAATGCTGTTGAGTCTGGGCCAGATGTTTTCCGGCAAAGCGGAAGCCGACATCGCCGGGCCGATCGGCGTAATGCGTCTTACCGGGGAGATGGCCCAACTCGGCTTTATCCCGCTACTGCAGTTCGCCGCGTTTCTCAGTATCAATCTTGGCTTGATCAATCTGTTGCCTGTGCCATTATTGGATGGCGGACATATTGTCACGTTGTTGGTGGAAGCGGTCCGACGCAAACCGCTGAATGCCAACCAAATCCGGTATACGCAAATGGTGGGTATGGCGCTGTTGGGGTTGTTGATGCTGTTTGCCACGTTTAAGGATTTGTTGCGACTGAATGTATTTTGACGGGAGTTTTGTTGATGAAGGATTTTCCGGTTCGTAAACCAACCAGAACCCTGAACATCGGTTCGGTCGGCGTGGGAGGGACCGCGCTGATTTCCGTGCAGTCCATGACGACGACAAAAACGGCGGATGCGTTGTCCACCCTTGATCAGATTCGCCAATTGGCGGCGGCGGGCTGTGAGATTGTCCGGGTAGCGGTTCCGGATATGGATGCCGCCCGTGCAGTGTCGACGATCAAGGAATCCGCCGCGATTCCGGTGGTGGCGGATATTCATTTCGATTACCGCCTCGCACTCGAAGCCATCGCCCGCGGAATTGACGCCCTTCGCCTGAATCCCGGCAATATCACCGACCGTGAGCAGGTGAAATCAGTGGTTAGAGCGGCGAAGGAAAAGAAGATTCCGATTCGCATCGGCGTGAATGCGGGTTCACTGGACAAGGCGATGCTGGAAAAATTCGGCGGCCACGCCACACCGGACGCTTTGGTGGAAAGTGCGTTGCAACATGTGGCGATTTTGGAACAGCTGGATTTTCACGACATTAAGATTTCTTTGAAAGCCAATGATGTGCCGTTGACCATTCAGTCTTACCGCCTTATGTCGGAACAGGTTGATTATCCCCTGCACTTGGGGGTTACGGAAGCCGGTACGCCCCGGGTCGGCATCATCAAATCGGCCGTGGGGATTGGCGCCTTGTTGGCGGAAGGCATCGGCGACACGATCCGTGTTTCTCTGACGGCGGATCCAGTCGAAGAAGTCCGGGTGGCCCGTGATATTCTTCAAACCATGGGATTGCGCCGATTTACGCCGACATTGGTTTCCTGCCCGACCTGCGGACGTTGCAACATTGATTTGATTTCTTTGGCGACGAAAGTGGAAGAACGTCTCGCTACTCTTTCCCGGCCTCTGACAGTTGCCGTGATGGGGTGCGTCGTGAACGGACCGGGCGAAGCCCGGGAAGCGGATGTGGGGATTGCCGGCGGCAAAGGCGAGGGAATTTTGTTCCGAAAAGGCCAGATTGTCGCCAAAGTGCCGGAAGAACGACTGATGGAAGTATTATTCGCAGAAATGGATCGACTGGACAAGGGGGAAATTCAATCATGAAAATGTCGAATTTGTACGCGCCGACGTTGCGGGAAGTGCCCGCCGAAGCGGAAGTCGTAAGTCATCAGCTGATGTTGCGCGCCGGGATGATTCGCAAAGCGACGGGTGGAGTTTATTCATATCTGCCGCTGGCTTGGCGCACGTTGCGCAAAATTGAACAGATCGTTCGGGAAGAAATGGATGCGAAAGGCGGTCAGGAGATCGCCATGCCGATTGTTCAGCCGGCGGAGATTTGGCAACAGACGGGACGCTGGGATGTTTACGGCGAGGAAATGTTTCGCCTGAAAGACCGACATCAACGGGATTTTTGCCTGGGGCCGACTCATGAAGAAATGGTGACGACCCTCGTAAAGGCGGATATTCGTTCGTATCGGCAATTACCGTTATTGGTTTATCAAATTCAGAACAAATACCGGGACGAGATTCGCCCGCGATTTGGATTGATGCGGGGACGCGAGTTCATTATGAAAGATTTGTACTCGTTTGACCGCGATGCAGCGGGTTTGGATATCAGTTACAAGAAAATGTATGATGCGTATACGCAAATTTTTTCCCGTTGCGGACTGACATTCCGACCGGTGGAGGCGGATCCCGGCGCCATAGGCGGCAGCGGGACTCATGAGTTCATGGTGTTGGCGGATTCCGGTGAAGCCGCCATTGCTTATTGCGAGCAATGCGATTACGCCGCCAACGTGGAAAAGGCGGAATTGGCGGTTATCGCCGCCAACGACGAAGGTTCGCTGCCGATGCTGGAAAAGGATACCCCCGGTCAACGCACGATTCAGGAAGTCGCCGAATTTCTTGCCACTCCTTCCGACCATTTGATAAAATCAATGGCTTACATGACGGAACAGGGGCCGGTTTTGGCGCTGGTCCGTGGTGATCATGAAGTCAATGAAATCAAACTTTTGAATTTGCTGAATGTGTTGCAACTCGAACTCGCCAGCGAAACGGACATCCGCAAGGTGTTCCGGAGCGCGCCGGGATATATCGGACCGGTTGGATTAACCGGCGTAACCATCGTCGCCGATGCCAGTGTGATGAATATGCTGAATGCCGTCTGCGGCGCTAATGCCGAAAATAAACATTGGATACAAGTGATGCCGGCCAGGGATTTCAAACCGGATCATATCGCTGATTTGCGCATGATCCGCGAAGGCGATCCTTGTCCGCGCTGCGGCGCCAAAGTCAGAACGGCACGGGGCATCGAAGTGGGACAGGTATTCAAGTTGCATACCAAATATTCGAAAGCCTTGCAGGCGACGTACCTTGATGAGAACGGTCAGGAAAACCTGATGGTGATGGGCTGCTACGGCGTCGGCGTCAGCCGGACCATGGCGGCGGCTATCGAACAACATCATGATGAGGATGGCATTATCTGGCCGGCGTCTATCGCCCCTTATCATGCAGTCATTGTACCGATCAACATCAAAGATGAGGCGCAAATGGCGTTGTGTAATCAATTGTACGCCGATTTAACAGCGGCTGGAGTGGAAGTGGTTTTGGACGATCGGGACGAGCGTTCGGGTGTCAAATTCAAGGATGCCGACCTGATTGGTTATCCTCTGCGAATTACAATCGGCCCCAAAGCCATCAAAGAAAATTCAGTGGAAGTCAAAAACCGTCGGACAAAGGAAACAACCCTTTTCCCGCTGGGGGATCATGTGGAACAGATCTGTCGGCTATTGGCGACTCTCTGATACAATTCGCCTAAGTATCTTCAGTTTTGGGGTGTCGGGTTTTGACATATTGCATTGCACCGGACGATAAAAATATATTGCAAAAACTTACCCAGCAGCTGCCGTTATCGGCAGCTGCTCAGTTCGTATTGAACCAGAGCCGCGTGGAGTCGATTGCCCTGGATCCAAACTCCGGCGACTGCCGGTTGATTTTTTGCGTCCCGGAGTGTTTGAACGGTGATGACTTGAATCAGGTGACTGATTTTCTGCGGATGGCGACTTGCCTTGATTCGTTGACATTGGAACAACGCCTGATCACCAACTCCGCCTCGCTTTGCGAGCAAAAAGATTTTCTGATCCGCGAGTTTCCCCATGCCACTCCTCTGGCGCGTCGGGCCCTGCTGGCATCTGATTGGCAATGGAACGGAAACGGGCTTGTAATTACCTTGCGGCGTCTGTTGGAACAGGATATTCTTCTGCGGGAAGAGTTTGACGCCAAGTTTAGCGCATTTATCCAGGAACGACTTGGGATTGTGCTCAACGTGCAAGTATTGGTGGAAGAAGATCCAACCTGTTATGATCAATTGGATTGTATGCTGCAGTCTTTGCCGCAGGAAACGGGAGAAACGACAGCAAGCGATTCGCCGGTTTCCGGCAACGGCGAAAAAGCGATTTTCGGATCGCTGATTAAGGGCAAGAGCGTGGATATCAAGGAAATCAACGAGGAGCAGCGGGGCATCGTCGTGGAAGGGAAAGTTCAGGATTGCGAACTCAAGGAACTGAAAAGCGGCCGCTGTCTATTATCCTTTAATTTGGAAGACAGGACGAGCGCCATCAGTTGCAAGAGTTATTTTGAAAATCTGGCGGAAGCCGGCAAAAAAACGGAAACCCTGAAGAACGGCATCATGGTCAAAGCCAAAGGCGCGGTGATGTTTGACAAATATGCCCGTGAACTTGTGTTACAGACGGATCATGTTACGAAAATCACTACACCGGTGATCACGGATCAGCGGCCGGAAAAACGGGTGGAGCTGCATGCCCATACCCAGATGAGCGCCATGGATTCGGTGGTTTCAATCGATGCGCTGATTTCTGCCGCCGAACAGTATGGACATTCCGCCGTGGCGATTACGGACCATGGTGTAATCCAGGCTTTCCCCAACGCCCAAAAACTGGCCCGCAAGAGCAAGGTCAAAGTAATTTATGGTATGGAAGGCTATCTGTTTGATGAAGACATCAACCGCAGCAACCACATTATCCTGTTGGCTCAAAATATGGTTGGGCTTCGGAATCTGTACCGATTGGTTTCTTTGGCCCATATCAAGTATTTTCACCGCACACCCCGAATTCCCCGTTCGGCATTGATCGAATTCCGGGAAGGCCTGATTTTGGGGTCCGCCTGCGAGGCGGGAGAGCTGTACCGGGCGATGCTCAATGGCGCAGAAATGGATGATCTGCTGCAAATCGCATCTTTCTATGACTATCTTGAGATACAGCCTTGCGGAAACAATGAATTTTTGATTCGTAATGGCGAAGTCTCCGGAAAAAAGGAACTTCAAGAACTGAACCGGAAAATTTGCGAGATTGGCCGGCTCGCTGGCAAGCCGGTTGCGGCGACATGCGACGTTCATTTTTTACGTCCCGAAGATGAAGTATATCGCCGAATTTTGATGAGCGGTCAAAAATATGGCGATGCGGATTTGCAGGCGCCTCTGTTTTTTCGAACCACCGAGGAAATGCTGGCGGAATTTGACTACCTTGGCCAAGAATTGGCGGAAGAAGTCGTCATCCGTGTTCCGCAACAAATCGCCAACTGCATTGAAAAATTGGAGCCAATTCCCGACAACCTTTATTCGCCCGATATTCCGGGCGCTGATGACGACATCCGCAATATGTCTTATGATCATGCCAGGGAATTGTACGGGGAGCCACTGCCGGAGATTGTGGCGGCGCGACTGCAACTGGAACTGAATTCAATTATTAACAATGGGTTTGGCGTATTGTACCTGATCGCTCACAAATTGGTGAAGAAATCAACCGATGACGGCTATCTGGTTGGATCGCGGGGATCGGTCGGATCCTCATTTGTCGCCACGATGACCGGAATTACCGAGGTAAATCCGTTGCCGCCGCATTGGCGGTGTCCCGACTGCAAGTATAGCGAATTCGCCGACGCGGGAGTGTACGGCGGCGGGTTTGACCTGCCGGATAAGGCATGCCCGCAGTGTGGAGCCAGCTTGAAAAAAGATGGCCACAATATTCCTTTTGCCGTTTTCCTGGGTTTCGAAGGCGACAAAGTACCGGATATTGATTTGAATTTTTCCGGCGATTATCAGGCTGTCGCCCATAAATACACCGAGGAACTCTTTGGCCGCGATAACGTGTTCCGGGCGGGGACGATCAGTACGATCGCGGAGCGAACTGCTTACGGGTATGTGCAAAACTATTTGGAAGAGCGCAAGCTACCCGGCACCAAAGCCAATACCAACCGCTTGGTGCGTGGCTGCGCCGGGGTCAAAAAGACGACAGGCCAGCATCCCGGCGGGATCATGGTTGTGCCCAGACAGATGGATGTACATCATTTCACGCCGATTCAGCATCCGGCGGACGACCGCACATCCGGTACGGTGACGACACATTTCGACTATCATTCCATCAGTGATCGCCTGGTCAAACTCGATATTCTCGGTCATGACGATCCGACGGTGATTCGGATGTTGGAGCGATTGACCGGCATCGATGCGAAAAAATTGCCTTTCGATGATCCGGCGACAATGAGTTTGTTTTATTCTACGGATGCTTTGGGATTAACGCAGGAGCAGTTGAAGAGTCCGGTAGGTACGCTTGGAATACCGGAATATGGCACCCGTTTCGTGCGGCAGATGCTGGAAGAAACCCGTCCGGCCTGTTTCAGCGAACTGGTTCGGATCAGCGGTTTTTCCCATGGCACGGATGTGTGGGTCAATAACGCGCAGGATTTAATCCGGGATAAAGTGGCGACTTTGTCGGAAGCCATTTCGGCGCGGGACGACATTATGGTGACTTTGATGCAAAAAGGAGTCGCTCCCAAAACATCCTTTGAGATCATGGAAAGCGTCCGTAAGGGTAAAGGTGTAAAACCTAACCAGATTCAGGCGATGCAGGAACAAGGCGTTCCGGATTGGTTTATCCAGTCTTGCCAGAAGATCAAATATATGTTTCCCCGGGCCCATGCAGTCGCCTATGTGATGATGGCATTCCGGATCGCCTGGTTCAAAGTGCATATGCCATTGGCCTTTTACGCCGCCTTCTTTACAATCCGCGCCGAGGAATTTGACAGCATTTCCGCCGCCCAGGGCGAAAATGCATTGACCATGGTTATCCGAGATCTGGAATCCAAGGGGAATGAAGCCAGTCACAAGGAAAAGGCGTTGCTGGCCGTGATGGAGACAGCACGGGAAATGGTTTTGCGCGGTTTTTCCTTTTTGAAAGTCGATCTTTACAAGTCCCATGCTTCGGAATTTTTGATCAGCGGGCAAGCTTTGCTGCCGCCATTGGCGGCATTGCCGGGATTAGGAGCGGCAGCTGCGGAAAGCGTTGTAAACGCCAGAAAAGAGAGACTCTTTTCGTCACAGGAAGACTTGAGAATTCGTGGACACGTTTCCAAAAGCATTGTCGATCTTTTGGCCCAACAAGGTTGTCTGGGGGACTTGCCAGAATCGGACCAACTGCAACTTTTTGGCTGAAGTGGTGGCTAGGGGGAAACGGATTTGGCTGTTTCTTCGGGAGTAGTGTTGTAAATTCGATTCTATGGTGATATAATCAATTTGAAGATTTGTGGAAGCTGGTGAAAGAGTGGGTACTGCCCACTCTTTCCGCGTAATTTGGAGGGAGTGTCCGATGACGCGAACGGAAATTGAAGACAAGGTCATTGCAATTGTTGATCCCTTGTTGCAGGGAACAGCGTTGGAACTGGTGGACGTTGAATATGTGCAGGAACGGGATTGGTACTTGCGAATTTTCATTGATAAACCAGGCGGCGTTGGAATCGACGATTGTGAACAACTGAGTCGTACCGTGGAACCGATTCTGGATGAACTCGACTTTCTCAAACAAGCTTACTATCTGGAAGTTTCATCGCCGGGCTTGGACCGGGTATTGCGCCGGGAGAAGGATTTTGTTCGATATGCCGGGAGATTGGTGGATCTGAAATTTTTCAAGCCACAGTCTGGCATGAAACAACTCACCGGAGCTCTTGTTGGACTTCGGGACGGCAATGTCCGAGTGACAGTGAATGACAAAGAGCAGGAATATCCACAAGAAGAAGTGGCGCAGATCCGTTTGCATGTTTCGATGGGATCGACAAAAAAATAGACTTAGGAGGCGTCTTGGTGAGTACAGAATTATTAGCAGCGTTTGAACAGTTGGCGCGGGAACGGGGAATCGCAGCCGAAGTCCTGTTTGAAGCTGTGGAAGCGGCCCTGATTTCTGCTTACAAAAGAAACTTTGGCACTGCGCAAAATGTTCGCGTGGCAATGGACCGCGATACAGGCGAAATCCACGTGTATTCGCGCAAGGATGTGGTGGAGATCGTTTCGGATCCCAAGCAGGAAATTTCATTAATTGATGCTAAGACGATCGATATTGCGTTTCAGCCGGGTGACGTGGTGGAGCAGGAAGTTACACCGAAGGATTTTGGCCGCATTGCCGCACAAACAGCCAAACAGGTGGTGGTGCAGCGGATTCGCGAAGCAGAGCGCAGTTTGGTGTTCGATGAATATTCCAACCGGGAAAATGATATCGTCACCGGCGTAGTGCAACGGATCGAACAGCGTCAGGTGTATGTGGATTTGGGAAAAGCGGAAGCGGTCTTGCCGCCGACGGAGCAGATCAATGGCGAGCCTTATCGTTACGGGGAACGGATCAAAACGTTTATCGTCGAAGTAAAAAAACTGCCCAAAGGACCGCAGATCATGCTTTCACGAACCCATCCCGGCTTGCTTCGACGGTTGTTCGAACTGGAAGTTCCGGAAATTCATGATGGGGTTGTGGAAATCAAATCTGTTGCCCGCGAACCGGGGCTGCGCTCGAAGATCGCCGTACATTCGGCGGATGAAAATGTGGATCCTGTCGGCGCTTGTGTCGGACACAAGGGCTTGCGCGTTCAGATGATCGTCAATGAGTTGCGCGGGGAGAAAATCGATGTAGTTCGTTGGAGTGAAAATCCCGACGAGTATATTGCCAACGCCCTGAGTCCAGCAAAAGTGATTGCCGTGGAAATTTTCGAAGATGAAAAGGCGTCACGGGTCATCGTCCCGGATTACCAACTTTCCCTCGCGATCGGCCGGGAAGGGCAGAATGCGCGTCTAGCCGCAAAACTTACCGGTTGGAAGATTGATATCAAGAGCGAAACCCAGGCATTGATGATGCAGGGAGATTCGGAACAGGAATGATCAAGCAGAAAAAGTCTCCCAAACGTTTATGCAGCGGCTGTCAGACGTTCCAGGACAAAAAGGCGATGGTTCGTGTTGTCCGAACGCCGACCGGGGAAGTGGTCGTGGACCCGACCGGCAAGGCTCCGGGTCGCGGCGGGTATGTCTGCAAAAATGTGGAATGCATTCAACAGGCTCGGTCCGGTAAAGGCCTGGAGAGGGCTTTGAAGACTTCTGTGCCGGCAACGGTGTATGATTCCTTAACGGCGTTGTTGAATCCAGCATGAGTGCAGAAAAAGTTATGGGGTTGCTGGGACTGGCCAATCGGGCCGGTCAAATTTCGGCCGGAGCGATGCAAACGGAAAAGGCGATTATGACAGGGAAATGTAAACTGTTGCTGATTGCCGAGGACGTCGCGCCGGAGACGCTGAAACGATTGACGATCATGACGGAGGAAACCGGAACTCCTACTCTAAAGATGTTTACTAAGTTACAACTGGGAACGGCCGTCGGGAAAAGCCCCAAAGCGGCTCTTGCCATTAATGATACCGGATTTGCCAGCTCCCTACGGCGAATGGTCTCATCCGACCTCGTCTGACGGAGAACTTTTTGGAGGCGATGTAATGTCGAAATACCGTGTCTATGAATTAGCAAAAGAATTTAATACGCAGAGCAAATTGATTTTGGATATTTTGGCCCGCAATAATATGCCGGCGAAAAACCATATGGCGAGCATCGAAGAAGAAGCCTATCAGGTATTGGTGCGGACTTTTGCGCCCAAGCCGGATACCGCCGAAGAAATTCGGGAAAGGCAACGGAAAAAGGCGGCCTCTGTAGTCCAGCCGCCCAAGCCGGAGCCGACCAAAGCGCCAGCAGCGCCACCTAAAGTGTTTTATGGCGGCGCTCAAAGATCCGGCATGAAACCACGCATGGACCAACCTGGGACAACGTCGACGCATCGCCCTGCGGAATCGCATCCAAAAGCTGCTGTTCCAACTGCTCCTCAGAGCAGTTCCGCTGCCGCGTCGCCCAAGCCGGCAACGCCGCCGGCGCAAACGCCAAAAACTACACTTGCCCGACCGGTGGATGACTTGGCAACCAAACCGGCGGCCCCCAAACCGACGCCAGTGAGTCCGAATACGGCTGGAAATGCCGCCCGACCCGCTGCGCCCCAAGTGGGCACTCCAAATTATCCATTCCGTCCGGCCGCTCCGTTTAATCCCAAGAATCTGATTCGGCAGCCGATGACGCAGACGCAACGGCCCGCCGACACACAGCGTCAACCCGTATCCGGACCGGCGCAGGGACCCGCAAAACCGCAACGCCCAGGAGGTGTTCGCCCAGATGCCCCGGCGCAAGCGCGCCCGGCTCAACGGCCATCCATGACCGGCGCCGCTTCAGGATCAGGGCAACAGAAACCCGGCATGGGGCCGAAAGGCGATCGCAAATCGGTGGGGTCTGACCGGCAACAAGCGCCGGGAGCACGTACGCAAGGCGGACGCCCGCCCTTCCAGGGACAGCAGTCCGGTCGTCGTGGTGCTTCGTCACGCCGTTCCACCGGTTTTTCGCCAGCGCCAACGCCTAAACAGGAACCGGTTCGTCCGACCCATATCAAGGTGGGCGAGTCGCTGTCAGTTAAGGAATTGGCTTCCAAGCTCGGTCGTGAAGTCAATGAGGTGATTAAAAAACTGATGATGCTTGGCGTGATGGCCACCATTAATCAGGAAATTGATTTTGACACGGCCACTTTGATTGCTTCGGAATTTGGCGCGACCGTGGAGGAACTGCCGCCGGAAATTGACCCGACGGTTATCCCGGAAATCGAGGACGATCCGGCATCCTTGCTGCCGCGTCCACCAGTGGTTACTGTCATGGGCCACGTCGACCATGGCAAGACATCATTGCTGGATACCATTCGCCAGACGCATGTGACCTCCCAGGAGGCAGGCGGCATCACCCAACATATCGGCGCTTATCAGGTGGTTCAGCAAGGCAAAAAAATTGTGTTTCTGGATACTCCGGGACATGAAGCGTTTACCTCCATGCGGGCGCGCGGCGCCCAAGTGACGGATATTGCCATTCTGGTGGTGGCGGCCGACGATGGGGTGATGCCGCAGACCATTGAAGCCATCAATCACGCAAAGTCGGCCAAGGTTCCGATTATTGTCGCTATCAACAAAATGGACAAGCCGGGTGCGAATCCGGAACGGGTCATGCAGCAGATGACAGAGTATGGTTTGGTTGCAGAATCATGGGGCGGCGATACGATCATGGTTCCGGTATCCGCAGTGAAGAAAACCGGGATCAGTGAATTGTTGGAAATGATACTGTTGGTCGCCGAGGTTCAGGATTTGAAGGCCAATCCGAATCGACCGGCGGTCGGAACCATTGTGGAAGCGGAACTGGATAAAGGTAAAGGGCCGGTGGCGACCGTATTGGTCCAGAACGGCACGCTCCGGGTTGGCGATTCGATTTTGGCCGGAACCGCCTATGGCAAGGTGCGGGCAATGACCAACGACCGTGGGGAAAAAGTCAAAAAAGCCGGTCCGGCGACTCCCGTGGAAGTGATCGGTTTGTCCGATGTACCGCAGGCGGGAGATATACTGGCGGTTTTGGATGAAAAGGCGGCCCGGTCCATTGCCGAAAAACGTCTGGCGAAAACCAAGGCGGAAGCGGTGGCGCAGGCCCAGAAAGTAACGCTGGAAGATTTGTTCCAACAGATTCAGGCTGGTGAGATCAAAGATCTCAACTTGTTAGTTAAAGCGGATGTACAAGGGTCTATTGAGGCATTGCGGCAGTCGTTGGAAAACCTGAAGAACAAAGAAGTTCGGGTAATCATCGTTCACAGTGGCGTAGGCGCCATCAATGAGTCGGATGTTATGTTGGCATCCGCTTCGAACGCACTGATCATTGGGTTTAACGTCCGACCGGACGCCAATGCCCGTAAAGCAGCCGAAATGGAAAAAGTCGATATCCGGACCTATCGGGTTATTTATGATGCTATCAATGATGTGGAAGCAGCGATGACCGGCATGTTGGCGCCGGAATTCCGTGAAGTTTTGCAGGGACGCGTTGAGATTCGTCAGGTGTTCAATATTCCCAAAGGGGTGGTTGCCGGTTCCTATGTTCAGGAAGGCAAGATCACCAGCACCTCGCAGGTTCGGCTGCTTCGAAACGGCGTTGTGGTCTATGAAGGGAAACTGGAATCTTTGCGCCGGTTTAAGGATGACGTGAAGGAAGTGGCTGCCGGCTATGAGTGCGGCATTACTTTGGAAAAATATCGGGATATCAAAGAAGGCGATATCGTGGAAGCGTTCGTTATGGAACAAATTCCCCGCTGATTGGCCGGTAGGACGAGAGGGGAGTGATCATTTATGGGACAACAACGTGTGGAAAGAGTTCAGGAATTTATCCAGCAGGAATTAAGCAAAATTATTCTCACCGAACTGAAAGACCCCCGGATTGGTTTTGTTACCGTGACGGGAGTAGAAGCAACGGGAGATCTGCGGTCGGCGAAAGTGTTTATTAGTCTGATGGGATCAGAGGAAGCCAAAAAAGCGACATGGGTTGGCTTGCAGCATTCCCTGGGATTTTTACGAACAGAAGTGGGACGACGGCTTGGCATCCGTCACACGCCGGAACTGACTCTTCATCTGGATACATCCCTGGATAACAGCGAACACATTGAGAAGCTTCTGCGGGAGCTTCAACCTACAGAAGGGAACTAATTGTTGATGCGGGGGACTTCAGCGGATGCGTTGCGGGAACTTTCGCGCGCACGGTCGATTGTGATAACAACCCATATCAATCCCGACGGAGATGCATTGGGGTCGATGATTGCCCTGTATCTGTTTCTCCGACAGCGTGGCGTCCGGGTACAAATGTGGCTTGACGATGACTTGCCGGGGATGTATTCGTTTTTGCCGGAATTGGATAAAATTGTTCGGCCGCCGACATCCTGCACACAGGCGGAACTGATCGTCGTGTTGGATGCCGGCGACGCCGGCCGGACCGGCAGTGCCTGGACTCATTTTCGCGGCCGTAGCCTGAATATCGATCATCATCTGTCCAACAGCGATTTTGCCGATATTACCGTCATCGACGAGACAGTTGCTGCCACGGGAATCTTGATTCTGCGGATGATCGAGGAAGCAGGCGCCCGCATCGACAAGGACATGGCAACCTGCCTTTATACTGCCATTGCATCCGATTGCGGCTTCTTTCGCTATGCAAATACCGATGCACAGACACTGCATGCCGCAGCCAGACTTGTCACTTATGGGGCGGAACCGCACTCCATATCGGAACAGATTCAGACGACTCCACTGTCAAAGATCACCGCGCTTTCACGGGTGCTGGACACCTTGGAAGTAACGGATTGCGGCAAAGTGGCCTCCATTACCGTTCCGGCCGGAATTCATTCCGCCGACGTGGAAGACACGGAAGGTTTCATTGACTATCCGCGCAATATCGCTGGCGTAGAGGTTGCCCTTATGTTTAAACCTTCCGCCGAAAAAGAAACGGTGAAAATCAGCTTCCGTTCCCGACGACTCAACGTCAGTGAATTGGCCCAGTCGCTCGGCGGCGGCGGTCATGCCCGGGCCGCCGGCTGCACTCTGAAGGGAACGATTGTTGAAGTCAAACCCAGAGTATTGAGCCGTGTTCTGGAAGCATTGCGGGAAAGCGGATTATGACGACCGGGCTGATCAATCTTCTGAAACCGCCGGGGATGACTTCCCATGATGCGGTTTCTTTTATTCGCCGGGTTTACCGGCAGAAGAAAGTGGGGCATAGCGGAACGCTGGATCCGGCGGCTGCAGGAGTATTGCCGGTTTACTTGGGGCATGCCACCCGTCTCGTTGAGTACGGGGAGGCGTTCGACAAGGAGTATCGGGCCGAGATTTTTTTTGGCATCGCAACGGATACGGGTGACGATACCGGCGCCATTCTTCGGCAGTGTCCGGTGGATCCAGCGTTGCTGGACGATCTGGAATCGGTGGTCCATTCGTTTCTTGGCGGGTATGACCAAGTGCCGCCCATGTATTCCGCATTGAAGGTAGCGGGACGAAAACTGTACGAACTGGCGCGGGAAGGGAAAGAAGTCGCGAGAGCCGCCCGCCCGGTCGAGATACGGGCCATTGAGCTGCTATATTGCAACGGTGATCGGGCGGGGATTCACGTAGCTTGTTCGAAGGGAACTTATATCCGGACATTGTGCGAAGACATCGGTTCCCGCCTGAATCTGCCGGCAACGATGTCCTTTTTGCTGCGCACCCGCGTTGGACCGTTTTCCATTGATCAGGCGGCGACTCTCGAAGAAATCGAGATGCATCCGGATGCGGTCTTGTTACCGGCCGACCTGGCGGCATCCCATTATCCGGCCGTTCATGTTGACGCAAATTTAACCCGGCTTTTGAAACAGGGACAAGGGGTGACGGCGATTCCGGAATATTTGAAACAGGAAAAACCGATGATCGTACGTTTGTATTCGGACGCGGGTGCTTTTTTTGGGATGGGAAAGGTTTCGTCGGAAACGGGGTTGTTGTCTCCCAACAAAATCTTTGGGAATGGAATGGATCAAGATGCAGTTGATTAAAAGCTTGAATGATTTGCATTGCCAATTTCAGAATGTGTCACTGGCGTTGGGAACCTTTGATGGAGTCCATCTGGCCCATCAATATGTAATCGGCCGGACGGTCGAATGGAGCCAGGCTCATTTCGGAACCAGCATGGTGTTTACATTTTCCAACCATCCGATGTCGCTTATCCAGCCGCATCGGGTACCGCCGCGGTTGCAAACTTTGGCGGGGAAAACGGAACAAATCCGCAAACTGGGCGTTTCGGTGCTTGCGCGGGTTCCCTTTACACGGGAACTCCTGCATCTTTCGCCGGAAAACTTCGTACAGTTGTTGGCCCAGCGAATCCAACCCCGTCATATCGTTGTCGGGCCTAATTATTCTTTTGGCGACAAGGGGTTGGGAAATCCCGGCATGTTGATCGCCTTGGCGGAAAAATACGGCATCGAAACGGAGATTTGCCCCAAAATTATGATTGGCGACGTCATGGTCAGCAGTACGATGATCCGCCGCTTGCTTGCCGAGGGGGACGTGGCGGCGGCGTCCAGTTTGCTCGGTCGCCCGTATGAGATGTCCGGTTCCATTGTATATGGCGACCAACGAGGACGGATGTTAGGCTTTCCCACGGCAAATTTAAAGCCGGCGGCGAATGTTTTAATTCCCGGTAAAGGAGTATACGCCGTGCGGGTCCGGATTGGTCGGACGGTGCATGCCGGGTTGTGCAATATTGGCGTTAATCCTACGTTTGGGCAGGAACAGTTTCGGATCGAGACGCATATTCTGGATTTTGATCAAGAAATTTACGGGAAAAAAATGACTATGTATTTTTTGGGGCGTCTTCGAAACGAGAAAGCCTTTTCTTCGGTCGATGCATTGGTACGACAAATGCAGCTTGATTTGCAGCGGGCCAGAATCGAGTATTTTGCTTCCTGATCCGGTCAACCAGCGGAAAACGCTTTACTTTCAACACCGGTTCTGATACAATACAATTCGCAATCAGTACAGTCTCCCTGGCGAGGATTGCCGCTCCTCCAGCGGTATTCTTGGCTAGTGGACAGTGCGAAAATTAGAGGAGGAAATACAATGATTACTTCGGAAAAGAAACAGTCGCTTATTCTTGAGTACCGTCGTCACGAAGGAGATACCGGATCCCCGGAAGTGCAAATCGCAATTCTGACGGACCGGATCAATGAGTTGACCCTACACCTCAAAGAGCACAAGAAAGACCATCACTCTCGTCGTGGCTTGCTCAAAATGGTCGGTCATCGCCGGAGCCTGTTGAATTATCTTAAGGATATCGACATTGAGCGGTATCGTACATTGCTCGGTCGCCTGAATTTAAGAAAGTAACAAAATTAGCGGGGTAACCCGCTTTTTTTGTTATGATTTTTCGCCGTTCCCTGAATAAATGTTGGGCAACGCGAAAAGAACATTTTCTTTTGCCGCTGAATAGGATATAATTTGTAACGTGAATGTGAAGAAGGAAAGATGAGGAGGAAAAGGTGAATGCAGACTTTTCAATTTGAACTCGGTGGACGGCCGTTGGTCGTCGAAACCGGAAAATTTGCCAAACAGGCCAATGGAGCGGTAATGATCCGCTATGGCGATACGGCCGTTGTGGTCGCCGCGACGACATCGGCGGCGCCGCGTGAGGGAATCGATTTCTTTCCCTTGACTGTGGATTATGAGGAACGAATGTATTCGGTCGGGAAAATTCCTGGCGGTTTCATCAAGCGGGAAGGACGGCCGACGGAAGCGGCGATTCTAAGCGCCCGGATGATTGACCGGCCCATTCGCCCTTTGTTTGCGGATGGATTTCGAAATGATGTTCATATCGTTGCCACCGTTGTTGCCGTCGATCCGGATAATTCTCCCGATGTGATCGCCATGGTCGGCGCATCCTGCGCCTTGTCGGTATCCGATATTCCGTTCAACGGACCGATTGCCGGCGTGCGGATCGGTTATATCAACAACGAATATGTGGTCAATCCCACCGTTAAACAGATGGAAGAGACTCAACTGGATCTTATTGTCGCCGGAACCCGGGAAGCGGTTCTGATGGTGGAAGCCGGCGCCAATGAATTGTCGGAAGTAGTGGTTCGCGAGGCCATCCTGTTCGGTCATGACATCATCAAAGAAATCATCGCTTTCCAAGATACGATTGTTGCCGCAGTCGGCAAACCCAAACGGGAAATTAAAACCTATGCACCGCCGGCTGATCTGGACGCTGCGGTTCGCGCCTATGTGACCGATGACATGCGCGAAGCGGTAACCAATCCGGACAAATTGGCCCGCGAAGCAAAAATCGATGAAGTCAAGGCGAACGCCGCCGAACATTTTGCGGAGATCTATCCCGATAATAAAAAGGATGTCTCCTATGTTCTTTATAAAGTATTGAAGGAAACCGTGCGCCGGATGATCACCGT
>CAZRLN010000002.1:31900-45803 GCA_964601085.1 uncultured Veillonellaceae bacterium
GGACGCCGTGAAATCGGCCACGGTCATTTGGCTGAAAGGGCATTGCTGCCGGTTTTGCCGAGCGAGACCGACTTCCCGTATACGCTGCGCTTGGTGTCGGAAGTTTTGGAATCCAACGGTTCGTCTTCGATGGCCAGTGTCTGCGGCAGCACCTTGTCCCTGATGGATGCCGGCGTGCCGATCAAAGCTCCGGTTTCCGGCGTGGCGATGGGTTTGGTTAAAGATGGCGATTATTTCTCGATTTTGACCGATATTCAAGGAATGGAAGACGCCCTTGGCGACATGGACTTCAAGGTAGCTGGCACTACGGCAGGAATCACCGCCATTCAAATGGACATCAAGATTGGCGGAATCAGCCGAGAAATCCTCTCCAGCGCTTTGGAACAGGCACTGCGAGGCCGTCTGTTTATTCTGGACAAAATGGCGCAGGCGATTGACAAGCCGCGTCCGGAACTTTCCCCTTATGCACCGCGGATGATCACCATGCAGATCAATCCGGATAAGATTCGCGATGTCATCGGGCCTGGCGGCAAGATTATCAAAAAGATCGTGGAAGATACCGGCGTTCAGATTGATATCGAAGACGACGGCAAGGTCTTCATTATGGCCGTGGATATGGAAGCCGGCAATAAAGCAGTGGCCATCATCGAGGGACTGGTTCGCGAGGTCGAAGTTGGCGGTATTTACACTGGAAAAGTAACCCGGTTGATGAACTTTGGCGCATTTGTTGAAATTCTGCCGGGTAAAGATGGATTGGTTCACATTTCCCAGTTGGCCCGCACCCGCGTGGCCAAAGTCGAAGACGTTGTGAAAATCGGTGATGTCGTCACTGTCCGGGTTACCGAAATCGACCGGCAGGGACGAATCAACCTCTCGCGGCGCGATTGCCTGAAGGATGAACCGACCGCACCGGTCGAAGTCGAAGAATCCAAAGAATAACAGAGGAGAGACTTCGTTGTATCAGAAGACGACCTTGGGCAATGGACTCCGGATTTTATCGGAGTCCATTCCCTATATGAGCTCGGTGAGCATCGGTTTTTTTGTTGGAACCGGATCCCGCTCGGAAACTTTGCCGGAGCAAGGCGTATCCCATTTCATTGAACACTTGATGTTCAAAGGGACGGAAAAACGTTCAGCCCGCGACATCGCCGAAGAGGTCGATGATGTCGGTGGACAATTGAATGCTGCAACCGATCGGGAGAATACTTGTTATTATATCAAGGTTTTGCCCGAACATCTTGGGTTGGGCTTGGACATCCTCAGCGATATGCTGTTGCATTCCAAGTTTGCGGATTCCGATGTGGAAAAAGAGCGGCAGGTGGTTCTCGAAGAGATCAGCCTGTATGAAGATTCCCCGGACGAACTGATCCATGATTTGCACATGAATTCCTTATGGCCTGGACATGCTTTGGGGCGTAATATTCTGGGAACCCGCGATTCCATTGGTGCGATGAGCCGTGAAATGATTCGGGATTACACAAGGCGACACTATATGCCAGATAATATCGTGGTGGCGGCAGCGGGGAATTTGACCCACGATCAGCTTGTAACTCAAGTCCGGCGTTTTTGGGATGATGTGCGCGGCGCCGCCAAAGTTTCTGCCGATTCGACGCCAATGTTTGCTTCCGGGCGCCATCTTCAGGAAAAGGAAATCGAGCAGATTCATATCTGCTTGGGAACGCCGGGAGTGGCGCACGATGATCCGCGATTTTACGCCTCGCATGTTTTGAACACGATCCTGGGCGGCGGCGTGAGTTCGAGGCTGTTTCAGCATATCCGCGAGGAAAGGGGCTTGGCGTATTCGGTCTGCTCCTATCCTTCCAGTTTCCGCGATACGGGGCTGTTTACGATCTATACGGGAGTGTCACCGGAAAATTGCCGGGAAGTGATGGACATTATTGGTTCCATTATTGGCGACATCCGTAGTAATGGGGTCCGGCCTGAAGAACTTAAGCGGGCCAAGGAACAGCTGAAAGCCGGATTGTTGTTTAGTTTGGAGAGTTCCTCCAGCCGAATGTCACGGTTGGGACGGGCGGAAATTTCGTCCCGCGAATATTTATCGCCGGAACAATTGGTTGCCAAAGTGGATGCGGTGATGTTGCAACATTTGTTCGATTTGGCGCAACCGCTGTTTCGTCACGAGTCAACTTGCATGACGGCGTTGGGTCCAATCGGGGAATCCGGTCTGGAGCGGCTGCCATGAGTCGTGTCCGTGGATTTGAGATTGTCGCGGGCTATCAGGATCGGGGACTCTCGTTGCCGATTCGCAAAACCTGCGCCAGCGCCGGCTATGACATCGCCGCGGCGGAGAACATTTGTTTGCGGGCGGGGGAAATGGCGCTGATTCCTACCGGATTAAAAGCTTATATGCAGCCGGATGAATATCTGGCCATTCATATCCGTTCCAGTCTGGCAGTCAAACAACGGTTGGTTTTGGCGAACAGTCAGGGAATCATTGATGCGGATTATTACAATAATGCCGACAATGAAGGCCATATACTGATCGCCCTCCTCAACGGCGGATCGCAGGATGTGGCTGTTTCTGCGGGAATGCGGATTGCTCAGGGGATATTTTGCAAGTACCTGTTGACCGATCGGGACGAGTTAACCGGAAAAGAGGAACGAACTGGCGGAATCGGCAGCACGGGAACCTTATAAAATATTTTTGTGCAAGTATTTGACAGTTTCTATTTCGTAAGGTAAAATGTATACAAAATTAAATAGTGGTTACCCCGTAAGGGACAGAGTAGAGGAGCAACCTACAATAGTACCGGCGATGAGATCGTGTATCCATGATTCGCAGGGAAAGGGGCGGTTGCCGAAGCTTTGGTCATGTGCACGCAGACCAATGCTGGGTTCATGCCGAACAGGCATGAGACTGTCACCAATCGAACATTGGTGGAGAGCTATCTCATCAGAAGCATTGGACATGACATTGCGGTTGTGTTATTGTGCTTTACCATGGTTTGCATGATTGCAGCCGGTGAGATATCTTCTTGCCGGCTGCTTTAATTTTAAGGAGGTGTGATCGGTGATCAGAGTGATGGTGTCGGGCGCGAATGGGCGGATGGGCCGGGAAGTATTGCGGGCCTTGTCCCAGGATCCCGAGTGCGAGATCGTGGCGGCGGTGGATCTTAAGTCGGCCGGCGAAGATGTCGGCGAAATTTTGGGATTGGGAACGTCCGGGGTAAAAGTGGAGACTGACCTTGAGACGGCTATCCAGACTCATAAACCGCAAGTGATGGTGGATTTCACTCATCCCAAGGCGGTGGTGGGAAATGTAATGACGGCATTGCGAAATCGAATCATTCCGGTGGTCGGGACTACGGGCATCACGGAGCAGGATTTGACGGCAATCCGCAATTATTGCAGCGAACAGGGAGTCACGTGTTTCGTTTGTCCAAACTTTTCAATCGGCGCGGTTTTAATGATGCGATTTGCGCAGGAGGCGGCCCGCTACCTGCCTACTTGCGAAATTATCGAACTGCACCATGACCAAAAGCTGGATGCCCCATCGGGAACGGCGTTGTTGACGGCGAAAATGATTGCCGCGGAACGGCAGGGCGGCAAACAGGGACATCCAGATGAGGAAGAGAAAATTCCCGGTGCCCGCGGTGCGGAATATGAAGGATTCCGGATTCACAGCGTCCGCCTGCCGGGGTATGTAGCTCATCAGGAAGTGATTTTCGGCGGCATCGGTCAGATTTTGACGATTCGACACGATTCCTTGTCACGGGAATCTTTTATGCCCGGCGTCGTACTGGCCTGCAAAAAAATTATCGGTCGAAAAGGTTTGGTCGTTGGACTGGATCAATTATTGGGAGAATAGGGGGAGTTCGAGATGAAGAAATATAGCGTGGCAATTTTGGGTGCAACTGGTGCCGTGGGGCAAGAATTCATCAACCTGATTGAAGAACGGAATTTTCCATTCTCGGAAATGAAATTACTGGCTTCGGCTCGTTCCGCCGGCAAGAAATTGACGGTCGCCGGACAGGAATATACGGTGGAGGAAGCAACTCCGGACTCCTTCAAGGGCGTGGACATCGCTCTTTTCGCTGGCGGGTCGGCCAGCAAGACCTTTGCGCCGCATGCCGTGAAAGCGGGTGCGGTCGTCATCGATAATTCCAGCGCTTTCCGCATGGATCCGGAAGTTCCCCTGGTGGTGCCCGAAGTCAATCCTGACGCGGTTCGCAGCCATAAGGGAATTATCGCGAATCCGAACTGCTCCACGATCATCATGGTGATGGCGCTCAAGCCGATTCATGACCGGTCCAGGATCAAACGGGTGGTCGTTTCGACGTATCAGGCCGTTTCCGGAGCCGGCAAGGAAGGCATCGACGAATTGACCAATCAGGTAAAGGCGATCAGCGAGGGCCGGTCGGTCGAAGCCAATATCCTGCCAAGCGCCAGCCTCCCCAAACATTATCAGATCGCCTTCAATTTGTTGCCGCAGATCGATGTATTCCTGGAAGATGGCTACACCAAGGAAGAAATGAAAATGGTCCATGAAACCCGCAAGATTATGAATGAACCGGATATGGCGATCACGGCGACGACGATCCGGGTACCTGTATACCGGAGCCATTCGGAGTCTGTAAACCTGGAATTGGAATCGCCGTTGTCAGTGGAGGAAACCAAAGCGGCGCTGGCCGGTTTCCCCGGTGTGGTTGTTCAGGATAATCCGGCGGAAATGGAGTATCCGATGCCGCTCTATACATCGGGTCTCAATGAAGTGTTTGTCGGCAGGATCCGTGCGGATGAGAGCGTAAAACACGGTTTGAACCTCTGGGTCGTCGGCGACCAGATCCGCAAGGGCGCTGCGCTCAACGCCCTGCAGATCGCCGAACTGATGATTGCGCAAAATTTGTTGTAGGAGAGAAGAAATGCGAATTCTGGTCCAGAAATTCGGCGGTACTTCCGTTGCCACAGCGGAAAATCGAAAACTGGCGGTCGAGAAAATCAGCCGCGCCATTGCCGATGGTTTCCGGCCCGTCGTGGTGGTTTCCGCCATGGGGCGGAATGGACAACCCTATGCCACGGACACTCTGATCGGGATTGCCCGTGAACCATTTTCAGCTTTGTCGCGCCGTGAAATGGACTTGATGATGGGATGCGGGGAAATCATTTCCGCCGTGGTGATGGCGTCTACCCTGCAAGCGGCGGGTTTTGACGCCGTTGTGCTGACGGGCGGGCAGGCTGGGATTATTACTGACAATCAACATGGCAATGCCCGCATTTTGAAAGTCGAACCGGTACGGGTTCATGCCGAACTGGCCGCCGGAAAAATCCCGGTTGTATGTGGATTCCAGGGCATATCGGAGGAAGGCGATCTGACGACTTTGGGCCGGGGCGGCAGCGATACCACGGCATCGGCCCTCGGCGCGGCATTGCCGGCGGAAATGATCGAGATTTACACGGATGTCGATGGGATTATGACCGCCGACCCCCGTTTGGTGCCGCATGCCCATATTCTGGACCGGATCAGTTATGCCGAGGTTTCCCAACTGGCGCACCAAGGGGCAAAAGTGATCCATCCCCGCGCCGTGGAATTTGCGATGCAAAAAAACATTCCCCTTGTCGTGAAATCGACGTTTTCCGATGCGCCGGGAACCTTGATCACGACTGCAGCGTCGAATTCCGAAACTTGCGATTCCACTGTGTCCGATCGAATCGCCACCGGAGTGACGTATGTCCGGAAAATTGCCCAAATTACGGTGAAACGGGATAAAGAAAAGATGCTGGCCGACAATTCGCAAATATTCAAGGCGCTGGCCCAAAATGGCATCAATGTCGATCTGATCAACATTTTACCGGGGCAAGTGCTGTTCACCGTTCAGGAAGACGAGGCGGAAGAAACGCGGCGTCGCTTGACGGACGCAGGCTATTTGCTTGATGTTTTGAAGAATTGCGCCAAGGTATCGGTGGTTGGCGGCGGCATGGGAGATGTGCCCGGCGTGATGGCCGACTTCGTGGAAGCTTTGACAGCGCAGGGGATTTCCCTGTTGCAGACGGTGGATTCGCAAACATCGATTTCCGCCCTGATCGACGGACAGTATCTTGAAATCGCCGTGAGCGCCTTACACAGCCAGTTCGGACTTGATTAACAATATTTATTAGTATGGGAGGGATAAGAATGAAAAGTTTTGGACGAGTACTGACAGCCATGATTACTCCCTTTAATGAGGACTATAGCGTCAATTACAAGGCGGCGGCCGAGCTGGCAAAATATCTGGTGGCGCATGGCAACGACGGACTGGTGGTTGCTGGCAGCACCGGTGAATCAGCAACGCTTGGCTCCGACGAGAAGTTGAAATTGTTCAGCACGGTTTTTGAAGCGGTTGGCGACAAGGCGACCGTGATTGCCGGCACCGGTTCCAATGATACGCTGGCTTCCATCCGCCTGACGCAGGAAGCAGAGAAACTCGGCGTTCATGGCGCGATGCTGGTCGGGCCTTATTATAATAAACCGCCGCAGGAAGGCTTTTATCAGCATTTTAAAATGATTGCCGAGCGAACCGGACTGCCGCTTATTGTTTACAATGTGCCGGGGCGGACGGCTTCGAATATTCTGCCGCCAACCATTGCCCGACTGTCCGAAATCCCGAATATCGTTGCAGTGAAAGAGGCCAGCGGCAGTCTGGACCAGGTGTCGGAAATCGTACGCACTGCCCGACCCGGCTTTCAGGTCTACAGCGGTGATGACGGCCTGACGCTGCCGATCCTGTCTGTGGGCGGCTGTGGCATTATCAGCGTGGCCGGTCATGTGGTGGCCGAGCGGATGCAAGAGATGATTGGCGCGTATCTGGCCGGGGACGTGAAACTGGCGCAGGCGATCCACATCGAACTGATGCCTTTCTTCAAGGTGATTTTCGTCACCACCAATCCGATCCCCATCAAAACGGCCGTAAATCTGATGGGATTGCCCGGCGGTTGTTTCCGTCCGCCCATGGTGCCGCCGACCGCGGCCGAAACCGAGCAACTGCGGACAGTTATGCGGAGTCTGAAAGTCAACGTGTGATCTGTCGGTTTTGTCACCGGAAGCGGCTATCCTGATGAGGAGGCCGCTTTTTTATTGTTGGCAGGCCGATTTTGAGTTATAATAATATGAATGCAGTGCGCGGCATCAAACCAGTTGGAGGTGAAAGTTTGGGCAAACAAGCAGAAAAATTGCAAATCATTCCCCTGGGGGGATTGGGTGAGATCGGCAAAAACATGACGGTGTTCCGCTATGGCGACGACATTATCGTGATCGACGCCGGACTGATGTTTCCGGAAGACGATATGTTGGGCATCGATTTGGTTATCCCGGATTATTCGTATTTGATGGACAACAAAGATAAGGTTCGGGCCATCTTTATCACGCATGGCCATGAGGATCATATCGGCGCGTTGCCTTTCGTCCTGAAAGATCTTGAGGTTCCTGTATATGGAACTCCCCTGGCGTTGGGGATTCTGCAGGGACGGTTGAAGGAAAAAGGCGTTTCGACGGCTGATCTTCATCCGATCAAGCCGGGAGATCAACACGAAATCGGGCCATTTACAATCGGGTTTATTCGCGTGAATCACAGCATCGCCGATGCTGTGGCGATTTACCTGAAAACACCGGTAGGCACTGTTTTGCATACCGGTGATTTCAAAATCGATCATACTCCGGTCGATGGACAAGTGACCGGATTTCATCGGTTCGCAGAACTAGGTGACGAGGGAGTGTTGGTGATGCTGTCTGACAGCACCAATGCCGAACGTCCAGGCTTCACCAAAAGCGAGCGATGTGTGGGTGAATCGTTTGACGAGAAATTTCGGGCTGCGCAAAACCGGATTATTATCGCCAGTTTTTCATCCAATGTTCACCGTCTGCAACAGGCGATCGACGCGGCGTTCAAGTATGGGCGGAAGGTAGCTGTCGTTGGCCGCAGCATGCTGAATGTCGTTGGAATTTCAATTGAACTGGGTTATTTGAAAGTGGCCGATGGTGTGTTGATTGATATATCTGAGATCAACAACTATCCGCCGAACCGGATTGTTATTCTTACGACCGGCAGCCAAGGCGAGCCCATGTCGGCGCTGACCCGTATGGCGATGTCCGATCACCGGAAAGTGGAAATACTGCCAGGCGATACGGTCATGATTTCTGCGACTCCCATTCCCGGTAATGAAAAGTTAGTCGCGCGCACAGTTGACTACCTTTTTAAACAGGGTGCGGACGTGATCTATGATTCATCATCGGGCATTCATGTCTCCGGGCATGGCAGCCAGGAAGAACTGAAATTGATGCTGAACCTGGTCCGACCGACTTATTTTATTCCGGTTCACGGCGAGTACCGAATGCTGAAATGCCATGCGAAGATTGCCCAGGATCTGGGTGTTCCCAAATCAAATATATTTATCGCTGAAAATGGCTCTGTTCTGGAGTTTACCGCCGAATCGGGAGCTACTGTCGGCAAGGTGAATGCGGGCGCATTGCTTGTGGATGGCCTTGGCGTTGGCGATATCGGCAATATTGTAATGCGGGACCGGCGGCAGTTGTCCCAGGACGGAATTCTGATCGCAGTAATTGCCATGGACAAAGAGAACGGGTGCGTCGTGTCCGGGCCGGAAATTGTATCCCGCGGTTTTGTATACGTCCGCGAATCCGAACAACTGATGGAAGAGGCGCGGAACAAAATACAGGAAGCGCTGGATCGATGCGAGGCCAGTGGCTCCACTGACTGGGGAACAATCAAGAATAGCGTGAGGGATATTCTCGGGAAATTCCTTTATGAGAAAACTCGCCGTCGCCCGATGATCATGCCAATCATCCTTGAAGTATGAATGAGAACCGAGACATTGTCTCGGTTCTCACCGCATCGGCGGCAGGAGTTCCGGGCCCGGCGTAGAAAATCTGCATAGAGGTGAATTTTATTGCCGAAAAAAGACACACCGCCTGTTTCCGGGGTAAAATTTGAAATCGCCGGGGTCATTATTATTGCCGTTTCCTTTTTGTTGGCGGCAGGTTTGTTGGGGTTCAGCGTTGGCCGTGTCGGCTATTTTTCAGCCCGGGTATTGCGATATGGATTTGGCGTCGGAGCCGCCGGAATTGCGGTAATGCTGTTTATCATCGGGTTGCGGTATATTACGGCCCATACCCATATTGTGTATTCCCGCCGGTTTCTGGGCTATGTGCTGACCTTTCTTGGCGCGCTGTCCCTGGTTCACCACTATCTGGTCCCGGTGGATCAGGAAATTTTACCGGCAAGCCTGCCGGATGCCGGCGGTCTGGCCGGTGGTACGATTGTCATTCTATTGCGTCGCTTCTTTGCCATGGATGGGACCACTATTTTTTTGTGGGCATGGATTGTCTGCACTCTGCTCGTCGCCACGCAGTTTTCCCTGTCGGCATTATTAACGAAAATCAGCCATTGGGTTTCTTTATTGCTGCGACGTTTTTCCCGTTCGGAAAAAGCTGCGGTCGAGCCGATGAAAAGCTCTCCAAGCCTGTCGGTGGGGAATGGCATTGAGGGTAAGGGATCATTAAGGTCGACGCTTAAACCAACGTTTTATAATCAGGAAAAAGATGAATCGGTACGGTCGCTGCCGCCTTTGCCGCTGGACACGCCTTTGGCGGCGGTTGCGGAATTGCCCGAAGTTCCGATTGAAATTCCATCTCTGGCGAAAGAAGTGATAGCGCCGGCAAGCACGACTCCTTCTTCCGCCGGCTCCATTTATAAATTGCCGCCATTGTCGTTGCTGAAAAAGGGAACCGGTTCCCGCAACTCCCGTTTGGACAAGCAGATCGAAGAACATGCCCGCACATTGGAGCAAACGCTGGAGAGTTTCGGCATTCAGGCCCGGGTTGTGCATGCGACGCAGGGACCGTCAGTGACCCGCTACGAGTTGGAACCGGCTCCAGGGGTAAAAATTAGCCGCATTGTGAGCCTGTCGGATGATATCGCTTTGAAACTAGCGGCGCCCAGCATTCGGATTGAGGCGCCGATTCCCGGTAAATCCGTAATCGGGATTGAAGTTCCCAATCGGGAGCCATTTGGAGTACTGCTTCGCGAGGTGTTGGAAAGCGAAGAATATCAGACGGCGAAATCGTTGCTGACGGTCGCTTTGGGAAAAGATATCGCAGGTCAGGCGATTATGGCGGATCTGGCTAAGATGCCGCATTTGCTCGTAGCGGGTGCAACGGGGTCCGGTAAGAGTATTTGCATCAATATCCTGATTTCGAGCATTTTGTTCCGGGCGCATCCGGATTCCGTGAAGTTTTTGCTGGTTGATCCCAAAGTGGTGGAGCTTTCGAACTATAACGGTATCCCTCACTTGGTGGCGCCGGTGGTCACCGAACCGAAAAAGGCGGCGTCCGCCCTAAAATGGACCGTGCAGGAAATGGAACGCCGGTACGCCTTGTTTGCCGCTGCCGGAGTACGAGATGTGACCCGCTATAATGAAGTCAATCCCGACGAAAAGTTACCCCTGATTGTGGTAATCATTGATGAATTGGCCGATTTGATGATGGTGGCGCCGGTCGACGTCGAAGATTCTATCTGCCGATTGGCGCAGATGGCCCGGGCTTCCGGAATTCATCTGGTAATTGCAACGCAGCGTCCCTCCGTTGATGTCATCACCGGAACCATCAAGGCCAATATTCCTTCCCGCATATCGTTCGCCGTTTCATCACAGATCGATTCCCGGACGATCCTGGATATGGCCGGCGCCGAAAAGTTGTTGGGCAAGGGCGACATGCTGTACTATCCGGTTGGCGCCAACAAGCCGTTGCGATTGCAGGGCGCCTTTATTTCCGACGGTGAAATCGAAACAGTCGTCAAGTACATCAAAGATTCCGGTAGTGTTGCGGAAGACGCCGAGGTTCCCTTATTCGAGGAATCCGTTGCACCGAGTCAGACCGCAAAATTTGAAGACGACCTGTTGGAGGATTCCGTAAAACTGGTGCTGGAAACCGGGCAAGCCTCCGTTTCCCTGTTGCAGAGAAAATTCCGAATCGGGTATACCCGGGCGGCCCGTTTGGTCGACATGATGGAAGAGATGCAAATCGTCAGCTCCGCCAATGGCAGCAAGCCACGCGAAGTCATCATGAATTCGGACCAGGTTTTCAGCCGCTATTTTCAAAAAGCTGGCAACAACACATAGGAGCGTTTGATGCAGACAATCATAATTGAACAAGCAATCGATCGGGGGCAGTGTCTGTTTGTTGACACCCGCTCTCCTTCGGAATATGAACAGGGGCACATTCCCGGGGCCGTGAACGTGCCGCTGCTGGAAGATGAAGAACGGGCCGTTGTCGGAACGCTTTACAAACAATGCGGACAGGAACAGGCCAAGCAAAAAGGCTTGGAACTGGTATCCGGCAAGCTGTCGGACATGGTGAAGACGATCTCGGCATTGAAAAATGCGACTCCTGCTGCGACTTTGATCGTTTATTGCTGGCGCGGCGGCATGCGTTCCAAATCGGTATTGACGATATTGGAACTCATGGGAATTACTGGCGTTCAGCTTGTCGGCGGCTATAAATCCTATCGCCGGTATGTTCAGGATCAACTTGCCAATTTTGACTTACGACCGACGATCCTTGTTCTCTGCGGTTCGACTGGCGTGGGAAAGACGACGCTGTTACAGCTCTTGTCGGCGCGGCAGGTTCCGGTGATTGACCTGGAAAAGCTGGCCAATCATCGTGGTTCGGCATTTGGACAGGTTGGACTGGGCAAGCCGGCTACGGCGCAAAACTTTGATGCGCAACTCTTGCTGCTGCTGAACCGATTTAACGACGAGCCATTTCTCGTAGTGGAGTGTGAGAGCAAACGCGTCGGTAATGTGTATTTGCCGGACCGGCTATGCGCCGCGATGCAGGCCGGACGAAAAATTTTGGTCCGGGCGGGCGTCGATACGCGGGTTCAACGACTCATCGCCGAGTATACGGGTGTCATGCAGTTGCAAGACCCACAGGTTCTCAAAAGTATTACAGCCCTCACAAAACGGCTCGGCAAAAAAAAGGTCGCCGAATTGATCAAACAATACCAAGCCGGGGAATTGCCGGAGTTTACGAGGGCGCTGTTAGTGGATTATTATGATCCGCTATATGGATATGAAACCGCGGCGCAGGAAAAATTCGACTTGGTTGTGGATGCCGAGGGACTGGAGTCGGCCGTGGTGGAGATTGCCCAATATATCGACCGTCTCATAAGGGGGTAGAGTTACCATGGATAAGATTGGCGACTTGTTGTATACGGAACGACGGAAGAAAGGTCTAGAAATCGCGGATGTTGAGCATGCGACCGGGATCCGGGGCCTTTATCTAAATGCACTGGAACAGAGTCGATATGAGGTATTGCCCGGCGAGGTTTATGTCAAAGGCTTTCTGAGGAACTACGCGAATTATCTGGGATTGGACGGTTCGCACCTGGTTCAGCTATATACGGAACAGAAAACGCCGCCTATCGAGCTAACTGCGGTTTCACAACCACTTACCGAGCCGGCGGAACCGGTTCCCAATAAAGTGAATGCGGTGATCACCCGGTCCGTCGACAAGAAAAAATGGAGTACGGTCCTAGTGATCGTAATTTTGGCAATATCGGCGATGGGATTATATCTCTGGCAGAAATCCGTTGCACCGGCCGGCGAAACTTCGAGAAACGCCGCCGGTTCCAAACCGGCCGGCGTTTCCGGTTCGAATCAGACGCCAGTTCGCAACGTTTCTTCTGCGACAAACTCCGGGGTTCCATCCGCATCCCGCCCCGTTGTTCTTATGGCCCGTTTCACCGACCGGTGCTGGACGTCCGTGATTGCCGACGGCAAGACTTTGTATGAAGGAATTCCGAGTAATGGAGCAACCTTTACATGGGAAGCCGAACGTCAGATTGTCGTCAATTTCGGCAATGCCGCCGCAGTGGAACTGACTTTCAATGGCCAGCCGGTTGGGAAAATTGGTGATCGCGGCGATGTGGTCGTTAAAACATTTACGGTTGCCGGGATGATCTCCGCTCCCGTCGCACCCGCGCCCACAGCGCCATCACCGGTCGAATCTCCGGATAAACCGTCTGTTACTCCGGCGCCAATCCCAACGACTCCGCCGGCGACATCGTCGCCGACAGCTCCGCCACGGAGCCCTGCGCCGTTCGGAACTTCGGGGAGCAAGCGCTAACGTGAAGAATAAATATGGTTTTTTGCCGGTTTCCCGGGCCGACATGATGCGGCGGGGTTGGGATGAGTTGGATTTTTTATTTATCAGTGGCGATGCTTATGTCGATCATCCCAGTTTTGGGCCGGCCATTATCACGCGTCTACTGGAAAAGGCCGGGTTCCGGGTTGGGGTGATTGCACAGCCGAATTGGCGCGATACCAGTGATTTTCGGGCGATGGGCCGCCCTAGGCTTGCCGTGTTGATTTCCGCCGGTAACATGGATTCCATGTTGAATAAATTGACGGCCGCAAAAAAAATTCGCAGCAGCGACGCCTATTCACCTGGCGGGGAAGCCGGAAAACGTCCTGATCGGGCAACCATTGTATATGCCAATCGCGTGCGGGAATGCTGGCCGGATATTCCGATCGTAATCGGTGGAATAGAGGCGAGTTTGCGACGTTTTTCCCATTACGACTACTGGTCGGATTCCGTGCGGCGATCCATCCTGGTGGACAGTCGCGCGGATTTGTTGATCTATGGGATGGGCGAGTCACAGATCCTGGAGATTGCAGGGCACTTGGCCAATGGAATTCCCGTCGGCGAAATTCGAAATGTGCGCGGAACCTGTTTCTTGACAGGAAGTTTGTCGGATACACCGGTCGATTCGCTGGAAGTGCCTTCCCATGAGCAGATTTCGGCCAGCAAACCGGATTACGCTGCGGCGTTCAAAGTGGAGTATCTGGAACAAGACCCGCTGCGTGGACATCCCATCATTCAAAAACACGG
>CAZRLN010000002.1:45903-145102 GCA_964601085.1 uncultured Veillonellaceae bacterium
TGGAGTATCTGGAACAAGACCCGCTGCGTGGACATCCCATCATTCAAAAACACGGCGAGCGATTTCTGGTTCAGTTGTCCCCGGCATTGCCGCTGGATACGCGGGAAATGGATCGCATATATTCGCTGCCGTATGAGCGGACCTGGCATCCGAGTTATGATGAAGCCGGCGGTGTTCCGGCCATTGCCGAAGTTCAGTTTAGCATCACCAGCCATCGCGGTTGTTTTGGCGCCTGTTCTTTTTGCGCGATCGGTTCGCATCAGGGTCGGATTATTCAACAACGCAGTCATAAGTCCATTATTCAGGAAGCGCTGCTTTTAACTCGTTTACCGGGATTTAAGGGATATATCCATGACGTGGGAGGGCCGACAGCGAACTTTCGTCATCCCGCCTGCGCTAAACAACGGACGGCCGGAGCCTGCCGTGATCGCCAGTGCCTGTATCCCAAACCGTGTCCCCATCTGGATACGGATCATTCGGACTATTTGCAGCTGCTACGGGAATTGCGGGCCTTGCCAGGCATCAAAAAGGTATTTATCCGATCCGGGATTCGCTATGATTATCTGATGGCAGGCAAAAATCAGGCTTTTTTGTCCGACCTTTGCGAACATCATGTCAGCGGACAGTTAAAAGTGGCTCCCGAGCATGTGGCCGGACCCGTAATGGAAGCCATGCAGAAGTCCGGTAAAGATGTATTTTTAAAGTTTCTGGCGGCCTTTCGCCGGGAGAACAAACGTCTGGGAAAAGAACAGTATCTGGTGCCGTATTTGATGTGTTCGCATCCGGGCAGTTCCCTGCCGGAATCCATCGAATTGGCAGAGTTCCTTCAGGAAATCGGTTATCATCCGGAACAGGTGCAAGAATTCATTCCTACGCCGGGCAGCTTGTCGGCGGCGATGTATTATACAGGCTTGAACCCATTGACCGGCCGGGAGATATTTGTGCCGAAGACATCGGAGCAACGGCAAATGCAACGGGCATTACTACAATACCGCAATCCGAAAAATCGGCGCATCGTATTACAGGCATTGCGAAAAGCGGGACGGAACGACCTGATCGGTTATTCGCCAAGCTGTTTGTTGCGTCCGGAGCGACCGGAACGACCGGAACGACCGCATCCGGCGAAAGAACCCCACGAATCACGGACAAAACGTCCCCGAAGGTCTTGAATGAATAGAATCACGATTTTTTATTGTTAGGAGTTTGGTTTTGTGAAGATTGGACTGGTAAGTCTCGGTTGTTCAAAAAATCTTGTGGATTCGGAGCTAATGCTGGGACTGCTGCGGGAGCAGGGCCATGAAGCGACGGATGAACCGGCGGATGCCGAAGTATTGATTGTCAATTCCTGTGGTTTTATTGAGTCGGCCAAAGCGGAATCCATTGATACCTTGCTCCGGCTGGCGAAGTACAAGCAGACGGGATGTTGCAAGGTGCTGATTTTGGCGGGGTGTCTTGGACAGCGATACAGCAACGATTTGTTGCAGGAATTACCGGAATTGGATGCGATTGTGGGGACTGGCGCCTGGAATCGTTTGCCGGAAGCAATTCGCGATGCGCTTTCCGGTAAGCGACCTGTTTTTACGGAAGGATCCTCGCTTTTGCCGGACGCGGGAATGCCGCGAGTTTTGACGACACCGTCGCATCTGGCCTATGTGAAAATTTCCGAAGGCTGCAATCATGCCTGCGCGTTTTGTGCGATTCCCCAGATCCGAGGTCCGCTGCTTAGCCGGACCATTGCATCGATCAAGGCAGAAGTTCAAAGCTTGGTCGCTGGCGCTGTTCGCGAAATCAATCTCATTGCCCAGGACACGACCAGCTATGGGATCGATATTGCCGGTCGCCCTTTGTTGCTGGAATTGCTGCGGGAATTGACGGCGATTCCGGGACGGTTTCGTATCCGGATTCTGTACAGTTATCCCAAAAATTTTTCCGATGAGTTGATTGATTTCATGGCGGTGCAGCCAAAAATCTGCAAATACGTGGATATTCCGTTGCAGCATGTGCATGACGATTTATTGCGGGCGATGCGGCGTCCGGATCGCCGCGCCGATATCGAACGGCTGATTGCCGCCCTGCGGTCCCGGATTCCGGATATTGCGATCCGCACCACGTTCATTGTCGGGTTGCCGGGTGAAACGGAGGAGCATTATCGTGACTTGCGCGATTTTGTGGAAATGAAACGTATCGATCATGTCGGAGTATTCCAGTACTCGGCGGAGGAAGGAACCGCTGCGGCAACTTTTGTCGGGCAGGTTGCCGAAGAAATCAAAGAAGAACGGTATAATGACTTGATGGCTTTGCAGGCCGGAATTTCAGAGTCGATCAATATAGAGGCCGAAGGCAGGGAATACGAACTGTTGCTGGAAGGGCACGATGAAGAGGAGCCTTTATTGGGTTATGGACGAACGGAACGGGAAGCTCCGGATATCGACGGGACGGTTTATGTCGAAGATGCGAAGGATCTGACAGTTGGCGAATTCGTCAAGGTTAGAATCATTCAGGGGTTCTGTTACGACCGGGTTGCCGAAGTCGCCCGCTGAACCCACGAAAGGAAGAAAACGAGGATGATTGTAGAAATTGTCAGTACCGGCACGGAATTGTTGCTGGGGCAGATCGTAAACACAAACGCTCCCTATTTAGCCCGAAAACTGAATGAATTGGGCTACGATGCCGTGTATCAGACTACCGTGGGAGATAACCGGCGCCGGATGGCCGGTGTGTTGGCGATTGCGTTGGAGCGGGCGGATATTGTCATTACCAGCGGCGGACTTGGTCCAACCCGTGGTGATATTACGAAGGAAGTAACGGCGGAATTGTTGGGGCGTCCCATGACTTTGCACGAAGACAGCGTGGCGCACATCAAATGCTTCTTTGAACATCGAAACCTTTCCATGCCGCAAAACAATTTGCGGCAAGCCATGATGCCGGAAGGCGCGATTGTTGTGAAAAATTACCGGGGAACGGCGCCCGGCGTCATTTTGGAGCATGAAGGCAAGACGATCATCCACTTGCCGGGGCCACCGATTGAATTAGAACACATGTTCGAAAAGGGAATATTGCCCTATTTGGCGGATCGATTTGGCGATCAGGGCCAGATTGTTTCTAAAGTTCTCCGTACCTTTGGTTTGGGAGAATCCGCGCTTGAAGAACGAATTCACGATTTCATTCTGGCTCAGAATAATCCTACGTTGGCGTTGCTGGCCCGCAGCGGCGAAATTCACGTTCGCCTGACCGCCAAGGGGGAAACCGCCGAATTGGCGCATCAATTGATTTCGGAGCTGGAACCGAAGATCAGGGAACGGATTGGCGAGTTTGTCTTCGGCACAGATGAGCAGGCGATGGAACAAGTGGTCGGAGAGACTTTGAAGGAAAAACAGTTCACGATCGCGCTGGCGGAATCGTGCACCGGTGGAGCCATTGCAGCGCGACTGACGGATATTCCCGGTAGTTCGGCCTATCTGAAAGGATCGATTGTCTGCTATAGCAATGAGGTGAAAACGAGCTTTGTTGGAGTACCTTCGGCAACAATCCAGGAAAAGGGCGCGGTTAGCTCCGAGACGGCCCGGGCGATGGCGGAAGGAATTCGGCAACGTCTTGATGCTACTATTGGTGTAGGCGTAACCGGGATCGCCGGCCCAGAAGGCGGAACCGCTGACAAACCGGTGGGATTGGTTTATATCGCCGTTGCCGGACCCAAGGGAACAGTCGTCGAAGAACAGCGGTTTGCAGGACAACGCAGCGGAATCCGGACTCGGAGTGTAAATGCCGCTTTGAATTTGGTGCGCCGATATCTGAAATTAATCAATTAACGAGCATTGACATGCCGAACGTATGTTTGTATAATGACATTGAGCTAAAATGCGCCACTCAGAAGAGGAGGACATGTCATGGATAAAGAAAAGAGCAAAGCGCTCGACATTGCCTTGCACCAGATTGAAAAGGATTTTGGCAAAGGTTCCATCTGGAAGTTGGGGGAAGCCGCCGCAAAAATGAATGTGGAGTATATTCCTACCGGTTCCATTGGTTTGGATATTGCGTTGGGGATTGGCGGCGTGCCACGAGGGCGGGTTGTGGAGATTTATGGACCGGAGTCCTCCGGCAAGACAACCGTGGCTCTTCAGATTATTGCGCAAGCCCAAAAAGCTGGAGGCGTTGCTGCTTTCATCGATGCGGAACATGCTCTGGACCCGTTGTACGCGCGAAAATTGGGCGTCGATATTGACAATTTGCTGATTTCGCAACCGGATTATGGCGAGCAAGCCTTGGAAATCGCCGATGCGCTGGTTCGCAGCGGCGCCATTGACATCATCGTTGTCGACTCGGTTGCGGCGTTGGTTCCGAAAGCTGAAATCGAAGGCGACATGGGAGATTCCCACGTCGGGCTGCAAGCCCGGTTGATGTCCCAGGCTTTGCGAAAACTGACCGGGATCATTTCCAAGTCCAGGACAACGGCAATTTTCATTAATCAGCTTCGGGAAAAGGTCGGCGTAATGTTTGGGAATCCGGAAACGACGACCGGCGGCCGCGCCCTGAAATTTTACGCCAGTATTCGTCTGGATGTTCGGCGCATTGAAAGCATAAAGGTAGATAATGTGGTGGTCGGCAACCGCACCCGGGTGAAAGTGGTTAAGAACAAAGTCGCGCCGCCATTTCGGCAGGCGGAATTCGATATTATTTTTGGTGAAGGCATTTCTCGGGAGGGCAGTGTTGTGGATTTGGCGACCGAAATGGAGATTTTCGCCAAGAGCGGCGCCTGGTACTCCTATAAAGACACTCGGATCGGCCAAGGCCGGGAAAATGTGAAAGAATACTTGCGCAAAAATCCACAACTGACGGACGAATTGGAAGCAAGAATCCGTGAATCCGCCATGGGAAAATTGCTTGCCATGCCGGAATCGCCGGAATCAACGGATGATGCGGCGGAAACAGAATGACAAGAAATCAAACGACAGGACCGTTGGAAACAGCGGTCCGTTTGCTTGCCCGGCGGGAATATGCTGAGAAGGAACTTCGACAAAAATTGTTGCGGCAAAATTTTGACCCGGATTCGATTTCCACCGTCATGGCGACACTGAAAGAGAAGGGATATTTGAATGACACCCAGTATATGCAGCGGACCATCGAACGACTAGTGGCGGAAAAACGCTGCGGCGTGCGTGGCATAATCGCTAAACTTCGACAAATGGGACTGACGGTAACCAACGAAGAAGTTCGGGAGTATTGCCCTATGGAGGAAGAATGGAATATCGCCAGTCAATTGGTGGAAAAAAAGTTTCATTTGTTGGATTCCGAAGCTTTTCCCCGGATTGCCCGCTTTCTTGTCAACCGGGGTTTTTCCGCTGAAACGGTGAGCCGGTTTGCCGACGAATGCCGCAAACATCAGTACTGATGCGGCTCTAACCTTGACACTTTGGCGAAAAAGAATTACAATGAAATCGCCAATCGTGTGACCGGATACTGTCAAGTTGTAACACGAGACAATTTGATTGAGGAAAGGTTACTTTGAAAAGCCGAGTATGTACTCGGCTTTCCCCTTACTATCGGATATGGAGAGGAGGCAAACTACCATTGTTGAAAAGTTAATCTTTGTATTGGTTGCCGCGGCAATCGGAACGGCTGCCGGTTATTGGATTCGAAAAAAACTGGCGGAAGCCAAGATCGCTTCGGCGGAAGAGGCCGCCCGGAAAATTCTCGACGATGCTCAGCACAGCGCGGATGCTCGAAAGAAAGAATCCCTGATTGAAGCCAAAGAGGAGATTCATCGTTTTAGGGCGGAAGCCGAGCGTGAACTCAAGGAACGCCGCTCCGAAGTTCAGCGGATGGAACGCCGCTTGCAGCAAAAAGAAGAGAACTTGGATCGAAAAATTGAGTCCATGGAGAAAAAGGAAGAGAATATCGGCAAACGTGAATTGGAAGTAGACGGCAAACAGGCGGAGATCAACGAACTGTTTCAAAAGCAGGTCGACGAACTGGAACGTTTGGCCGGTTTGACACAAGAAGAAGCCAAAGCAGTTTTGCTTTCCAATGTTGAGCAAGAAACCCGTCATGAAATGGCAATTCTGATCAAAGATCTGGAGCACCAGGCGAAGGAAGAATCCGAGAAAAAAGCCCGTGAAATTATTTCGTTGGCGATTCAACGCTGTGCTGCTGATCATGCTGCAGAAACCACTGTTTCTGTAGTGAGTCTGCCCAACGACGAAATGAAAGGGCGAATTATTGGCCGGGAGGGCAGAAACATTCGGACCCTGGAAGCGCTGACCGGGATTGATCTGATTATTGACGATACCCCGGAAGCGATCCTTATCTCCGGTTTTGATCCGGTTCGACGGGAAGTCGCCCGGATTGCCCTGGAAAAACTGATCAGTGATGGCCGCA
Source organism: uncultured Veillonellaceae bacterium (assembly GCA_964601085.1). Lineage (GTDB taxonomy): Bacteria > Bacillota > Negativicutes > UBA1444 > UBA1444 > UBA1444. The sequence continues at coordinate 52,279 of CAZRLN010000002.1, forward strand.
TTCATCCCGCACGGATTGAAGAAACTGTCGAAAAAGCGCAAAGGGAAGTGGAACAGCGGATCAAGGACGCCGGAGAACAGGCAACCTTTGAAACGGGTATCCATGGTTTGCACCCGGAATTGATCCGATTGTTGGGCCGTTTGAAGTATCGTACCAGCTATGGCCAGAACGTATTGAAACATTCGATTGAAGTTTCGCATCTGGCCGGAGTGATGGCGGCGGAACTGGGCGTGGATGTTACATTGGCCAAACGGGCCGGATTGTTGCATGACATTGGCAAAGCGATCGATCATGAAGTGGAAGGCCCCCATGTGACAATTGGCGGGGACCTGGCCAAGAAATATCGGGAATCAGCGGAAGTCATCAATGCGATAGTTGCGCATCATGGCGATGAGGAACCCAAAACAATCCAGGCGGTTCTCGTGGCCGCTGCAGATGCTGTTTCCGCCGCAAGACCTGGTGCACGGCGTGAAACCTTGGAAAGCTATATCAAGCGTTTGACCAAACTGGAAGAAATCGCCGATTCCTTTGATGGGGTCGACAAGTCGTATGCGATTCAAGCAGGACGTGAAGTCCGTATTATTGTCAAACCGGAAAAAATCGACGATCTGGCCTCGATTCGCTTAGCGAAGGACATCGTGAAACAAATCGAATCGGATATGGATTATCCGGGTCAAATCCGCGTAACAGTAATTCGGGAAACTCGTGCCGTTGATTACGCAAAATAATCATTTTTAAACAACGGTTTCCCGATAGGGAAGATGATCTGGAAACGACCTTGTTTAAGGTCGTTTCCGATTTTTGGTTTTTGAAGTGAGGGACGCAACCATGGTACCTAAAATTAATTCGAATAGTTCAGATACGCGCTCTTCCGATGGCGTTAGTCTGTTAATTTCTTTATTGATGCGGTTTCCTCAAATTGGAACCCTTCAATTTGATTCCAAGCATCGCTTGCTGACGATGAACTTTATGTTGGCGCAAACTGTGTCGGCAACCGATCTGAATTCTGTAAAAATGGCCATAGACTCTCATCTGAAGGCGTATCATTTCATCACGGGAAAAGCTCCCTCCTGCTTAAAGATTACTACTAAACAGCCTTATGAAAAATTTTGCATGTTGTCGATTGTTCGAGACATTGCGACTTTGTCAAAAGGTGAAATTACTTTATTAAGCACGCTTTTGTCGGAAAACTTTCGGGAATGTCTGATTCTTGACGATTCGGAATACATTGCCGATTTTGTTGATGACTTCGAGATTCCGGAAGAGATGATCGACAGTATGTTTGAAGTCGTTCGGGCGCAACGGGCGGCAAATAGTTTGACGGCGTTACGTGAGAACGGACGCGTTCTTGTTTTTAGCAAGTAAGTGGCAGGAGTTTTGAGAATTCTGACGAAACGTTAATCAGTACGGTGAAATATGGAGGAGGAGGGTGCAACGAAAGCATGGGCGTTTTGAAGGTTTCAGCCAAATCTAATCCTAATTCGGTCGCAGGCGCATTGGCAGGCGTGATTCGCGAACAGGGATCCGCCGAAATTCAGGCAATTGGTGCTGGTGCGCTAAACCAGGCCGCCAAAGCGGTGGCTATTGCCCGTGGTTTTGTTGCCCCGCAGGGGATTGATTTGATTTGTATTCCCGCTTTCGCGGATATTCTGATTGATGGAGAAGAAAGAACCGCTATTAAATTGATTGTCGAGCCGCGATAAATCATTCGCAAGAGGAACCTGTTTGAGGACAGGTTCCGCTTTTATCGGAAAATTCCTGCGGCGGATTCGATTCCATTGAAACCGGTAATCGGATATTGTAGCTGCCGGGAGGGTATGGGTTGGACGTAGTCGCATTCATCGGGCCGACAGGCACGGGAAAAAGCCATCGGGCTTCGAAAGTGGCTCATGATTGTGGCGCCGATGTAATTATTGACGATGGGCTGCTAATCAAAGATAATAAAATTATTGCGGGTTCGTCGGCCAAATATGAGACGAATAAGATTCGCTCGGTAAAAAAGGCCATCTTTGCGGATGACGATCATGCCGATCAAGTGCGAAACGCACTGGCGAAAATGCAGATTTCGCGTGTATTGGTGCTGGGAACTTCCCGAAATATGGTGGAAAAAATTATTCGTGTGCTGAAGTTGCCACCCGTCTCGCAAGTTATTAATATTCATGATGTTTCCACCCCGGATGCGATCCGTAAGGCCCGGGAGACAAGACGGACGCAAAACAAGCATATTGTACCCGTCCCGAAGATTGAACTTCAGCCGCATCTGCCGAATTTCATGATTGATCCGATGCGCTTGTTCGCCAAATCGACCCGGCAAGCCAGACATCATTATGGCGAAGTATCCGTGGTCCGGCCCAATCGATTTTCGGTATTCGGCAAACTGATTATTACGGAACGCGCTGTGGCCATGATTGTACGGGAAGAGTTATTAAAAGATAAATCCTGGGTCGCGCTAACGCGTATTTCCGTAAAAAATATGGAAAAACCGGAACGTGGGTTGGTTTTACGTCTGGATGTGACGGTTCGATATGGCGTTAATATCCCGAACGCAGTTCGTGCCGCACAAGATCGGATCAAAATGCAGGTTGAATATATGACCTGGATGACGGTTACGGATGTTGACATTTTTGTTCGTAGCATTGTTGCGGAGACAAAAGGATAGAAAGGGGGCCGTGTAACGATTTGGCTACAAATGACGATGGGTTGGTTCTTTTTTCGGGTTATGCAAAATTGCCGGTTGGAATTACTGCCAGTGAAATGTATAAAGTGATCGGGATGATTCTAGTCATCCGGGTGGAAACGGGTGAGATTGTGGAAGCTGATTGTACACTGGCGACAAAAGTTGCCCGGGAATATGTTTCCCAGGTTTTACTGGGACAGTCGTTGAAAAACGGACCAGACGCCGTCTTGCGAATTGTGGACAAACGTTATCAGGGAAGCGCTAAAAAAGCCATTATGACTTCACTGCGGATTATTTATGATAAGTATCGGAGTTTTATGGAGGAGCAAATGGCATCCGAAACGGAGTTTCATTGAGTAGTTGATTGTTTGTTTGTTCAGGAGAAGAGATGTCGTTTTATATCGATAGGGGTCCTGATAGGTATTTTGATTGGTTTGCTGAGGGTTGGCGGTGTTTTATTCGTTCCGATTATGGTGACGTAGCTGGCGGTTCCCAACATTCAGCGCCGATGAATGGTATTGTTGCTGGCGGCAGGATCAATCTTAGGCAGCCTGGTCAGCTTAAATTTGGTCCAGCGGATTGATGGAACGATACTAATGCGTATTTTGGGCATCCTTTTGATTTACTCCAGCTATAAAATGATTTTTCCTCACGCCCAGAAATCTTAGAGGAAGAAATCATTCCGCGCTCTGCCGGTTTTGTGCCGGGAGAGCGACTTTGCATTTATGAAGTTTTATGGAGAGGAGTCCCTATGCAGATTCAGTCCTACCATATTGAGAGTTTCGGCTGCCAGATGAACCTGAGCGATTCCGAACGCTTGGCCGCTCAACTGGAGAGTTTGGGTTGCGTTTCGGTGGATCAGGCGGAACAGGCCGATGTGATCATCCTGAACACCTGTTGCGTGCGCGAAAGCGCCGAAAACCGGATTTTTGGCCGTATTGGTGCTTTAAAGCGATGGAAACAGAATAATCCGGAATTAATCCTCGTGATTGCCGGATGCTTGGCGCAAAAGGATCAGGATGCGATTTTCCGTCGGGCGCCGCATGTGGATATTGTATTGGGAACTCAAAATATTGATCGCCTCGCGGAAATCCTCGGGGAAAAACAACGACGGCGGCGGATTGTCGAATCCCAGCCGCATAATGAGGACGGATTGGGCGAAGTGGCGGGTTCCCGTCGCCATGTCGGCATCAGCGCCTGGATTCCTGTCATGTACGGTTGTGATAATTTTTGCAGCTATTGCATTGTGCCATATGTGCGAGGTCGGGAGCGCAGCAGGTCTCCCGAGGCGATCCTGCAGGAAATTCGAGACTTCGTAGCGTCTGGTGGACGTGAAGTGACGTTGTTGGGGCAGAACGTCAATTCCTATGGCAAAAATTTGCCGGAGCCGTGGAGTTTCCCCCAACTGTTATCGGCGGTGGACCAAATTCCCGGCTTGCGTCGAATCCGCTTCATGACCTCGCATCCGAAAGATTTCGGTGAAGAGTTGATCCAAGTGATGGCCACGGGCCGGAATATCTGCGCTCATCTTCATTTGCCGGTACAGTCGGGTTGTGACGAGATTTTGCGCCGAATGAATCGCCACTATACGACCGATGAATATCGGCGTCATGTCGCCGCCTTGCGCGCCGTTCTTCCCAAAGTCAGTCTCACAACGGACCTCATTGTCGGTTTTCCGGGCGAGACGGACGCCATGTTTGACGAAACTTTGCAGTTTATTGGCGAAATGAAATTTGATGCCGCTTTTACTTTCCTATATTCCAAACGATCAGGAACTCCGGCGGCAACCCTGGAACAGCAAGTTCCACCGGAAGTAAAGCAGGCTCGTTTGCAGCGGCTGATGGATTTGCAAAATGAGATCAGTCTGCGTCGCAACGAACAGTGGTTGGATCAAACCGTCGAGGTGCTTGCCGATGGGCCGAGCAAGACGGATGCCGCCACCTATTCGGGGCGAACCGTTCAGAATAAGATTGTTCTTTGGCCTACGGAACCGGATGATGCTCCTGGTGTATTCCGGCGGATACGGATTACTTCCGCCCAGACATTTTTGCTCAAGGGAACCGCAGTTTCGGAAAGGAACGGGATGCAACCTTGAATTACACCCCCATGATGGAACAGTATCGTGAGGTAAAAAAACAACATCCGCAGGATTTGCTGATGTTCCGTCTCGGCGATTTTTACGAATTGTTTTTTGACGATGCGGAACTGGCGGCGCGGGAGCTGGAAATCACCCTGACTTCCCGGGAAGCCGGTAACAACAACCGCGTTCCGATGTGCGGAGTGCCTTACCACGCTGTCGACGGCTACCTTGCCCGTTTGATCGCCAAAGGTTACCGGGTTGCGATTTGCGAACAGATGGAAGATCCCCGGCAGGCGAAAGGGATCGTGAAACGGGAAGTCGTCCGGGTGGTGACGCCGGGAACGATTTTGTCCGAAAACGTACTGGCCGAACGGGGAAATAATTATCTGGCCTTGGTATGGGAAGAAGGAGCGGAACTGGCGCTGGCCGCCGCCGATATTTCAACCGGTGAGTTCTTGTGGGCGATATTTGGCGGCGCCGATCGTTATTCGGCGCTATTGAATCAATTGTCGCGGTTGTTTCCGGCCGAACTGGTGGTGACGGGAAAACTTGAGCGATGGGATGAAATGGAGCGTTTTCTGCAAACGCGGTTAAGCGGCTGCACCGTAACCAACTTTGTGAACGAGACGACGGATACCTGGCGGGAATTGCCGGCAAAGCACTTTCCGACGGCGGAACTTCCGGCGGAGGCGGTTGCCTTTACAGCCGTTGCTCGACTCTTGCAATACCTGCATCAAACTTTGAAAACGGATTTATCCCATGTGAACCGGCTGACGCGGTTCCGGCTGCAAGATGCCCTGATGTTGGACGCGACTACGTTGCGAAATCTGGAAATTACCCGCAACATGCGCGAAGGAAGCAAACGCGGCAGCCTGCTGGGAGTTCTGGACTACACGACGACGGCCATGGGCGGTCGGTTGTTGCGGCAGTGGCTGGAAACTCCGTTGGTGAACTTGCTGGAAATCCGACGTCGCCATGATGCCGTTGAGGAGTTACTCGGCGCTCCGGCTGTCCGCCAAATCGTGCGCGAACGCTTGAAATCCGTATATGATCTGGAGCGGATTTTGACGCGGATTGAAGTAGGCAGCGCCAATGCCCGGGATCTGGCCGCCTTGCGGAGCTCCTTCGAAATCCTTCCCGAACTGAAACAGATTCTGCGGGAACTGAAAACGACCGCATTGGCGGAGATCGGGTTGGGGATGGTGACTCATGTCGATTGCGCGGAAATGATCGGGGCGGCGATTGTCGATTCCCCGCCGTTTTCCGTGCGCGAAGGCGGCTTTATCCGTGATGGCTACGATCTGGAGCTGGATGAATTGCGCAGCTTGTCGCGCGACAGCCGGCAATGGGTTCAAGATTTGGAAACACGGGAAAAGGAAAGCACTGGCATCAAATCCCTGAAAATCAGCTACAATAAAGTGTTCGGTTATTATATCGAAGTGACTCACGCCAATACGACGGCCGTACCGGCCAACTATGTCCGCAAGCAGACCCTGGTCAACGCGGAACGGTATATCACGCCCGAATTGAAGGAATTTGAAACCAAGATTCTTGGGGCACAGGAAAAGATCGTCAACATTGAGTATCATTTGTTCTGCACGGTTCGGGATTTCATCAAGAAACAGTTGCCGGAAATTCAGGCAACCGCCCGACATCTGGCTGTTTTGGATTGCCTGCTGTCGTTTGCGGAGGCGGCGTCGAATCATCGCTATGTCCGGCCCGAAATGACCGAAGATCAGCGCATTGTCATTCGGGATGGCCGCCATCCCGTGGTGGAGCGGCTGTTGGCGGGAGAGATTTTTGTACCCAACGATACATTTCTGGATCCGGCGGAGTGTGAAGTGATGATTCTGACCGGCCCCAATATGGCGGGAAAATCGACCTATATGCGTCAGGTCGCCTTGTTGACGCTGATGGCGCAAGCCGGGTCGTTCATTCCGGCGAAAGAAGCGAGCATTTCTCCGGTGGACCGAATCTTTACCCGGGTTGGCGCCAGCGATGACCTGGCGACCGGACAGTCTACATTCATGTTGGAAATGAACGAGGTGTCGCAAATTTTAAAACATGCGACATCCCGTAGCCTGATCATTCTTGACGAAATTGGCCGGGGCACCAGTACCTTCGATGGGATGAGCATTGCCCGCGCCGTGGTCGAGTACGTCAGGGAAAAAATACGCGCCAAAACGATTTTCGCCACCCATTATCACGAACTGACCTGTCTGGCGGAGTGGCGTCCCGGGATTCGGAACTATTCCATGGCCGTCAAGGAACGGGGCAACGATGTGATGTTTCTGCGGCGCGTTGTCGCCGGCGGCGCGGATAAGAGCTACGGAATTCATGTCGCAAAACTTGCCGGATTGCCGGGAAAAGTCGTGGAACGGGCCCAGGAACTCCTGATTCAGATTGAATTGGAATCGCCCTGTGCGCCGACGGCGCCGACAGGCAAACCGGCGGAACCCGAGCCGACTCTGTCGCTGTTCCAGTCCACACTGGCGGACGAAATCATGGCGATCGACGTGATGACGCTGACCCCGCTGGAAGCGCTGAATGTGCTGAACAAACTGAATTTGCAGGCGAAGCAGGAGGCGGGCAAGCTATGAGTACTTCGATCATTGCTTTGTTGGATGATACCTCGATCAATAAAATCGCCGCCGGCGAAGTAATCGACCGTCCGTCTTCCGTAGTCAAGGAACTGGTGGAGAATTCCCTGGATGCCGGTGCGCGCCGTATTGAAGTGGAGATCGTCGCGGGTGGTGTGGGAAAAATCACCGTAATCGATGACGGTTGCGGAATGTCGGCGGCCGATGTCCGGTTGGCGGTTTTGCGGCATGCAACCAGTAAAATCCGGAGCGCGGATGATTTGCTGATGGTGAAGTCGCTGGGGTTTCGCGGCGAAGCGCTGCCAAGCATCGCTTCGGTTTCCCGGTTTCAACTGGTGAGTCGTCAACCGGGGTCCGAGTTTGGTATACGACTGGAGATGGAAGGCGGCCAGTTGCTGGATGTGCAGGAATGCGGCGCAGAGGTCGGCACCGTGGTCCGGGTCGCCGATTTGTTTTACAATACGCCGGCGCGGTTGAAATTCATGAAAACGGCTGCGGCGGAGAGCGCCCATATCCATGACGCGTTGGTCCGGCTGTCCATTTCCCGGCCTGATGTCACTTTTCGCCTGACCAATAATGACCGGACTTCCTTGCATACCCCGGGCAGCGGTCAGCTGTCGGATACCTTGTCGTCCCTGTATGGTCCGGACACCCTGCAACTGTTATTTCCGATCGATTATCGACAGGATGAAATCCGCATAACGGGCTTTGCGGCGCGGCCTTCGGTCCGCAAAGGGTCGCGGCAGTGGCAGAGTTTCACGGTAAATCGCCGGGTGATCGGCAGCCGGATGCTGAACCGGGCAGTCGACACCGCGTATCAGTCGTTGCTGCCAGTGGGCAGTTATCCGCTGGTTGCCTTGCAAATCGAAGTGGCGTCGGAACAAGTGGATGTCAACGTGCACCCGCAAAAAGCCGAAGTAAAGTTTCAGGATGAACGGGCGGTGTTCCGGGCCGTTCACGCCGCGTTGAAGGAAGCGTTGACGATATCGTCCCAGCCGGCGGCGGCGGCCGCCGCTTTTGACCATGAAGTCTATCGTCCGCAATATTCCGCGTCGTTCTTGCGGGAAAACCCGCCGCCTTCTCGCGTGCAGTCCAGCTTTTCGTTCGAAACGCCGGTCCTGGACGCCGCGGGCACAGAGGGCCGTTCATTAGGAGAAGAGGAAGCGAGGAGCCTACGGCCTTCTCACCTTGCTGATTCGGCAGAGGATGTAAGTTTTTACGTACCTGCGCCGGTAAGCAGGGAAGAAGTTCCGATCAATACCGTGAATAATTCGACAACGGAACCGGACACCGCAACGCCGGCGGTGGAAAACCGGCTCAAAGCTTTGGCGCAGTATGCCCGGTGCTATATTCTCGCGGACGATGGCGACAGCTTGTATATTGTCGATCAACATGCGGCGCATGAACGGCTGCTGTTTGATCTATTGTCGAAAAAACAGGCGCCGGCCGCTTTTCAGACGTTGCTGATTCCCCGGGTGTTTGATTTGGATCCATTGGAAGTGCAGGCGGCGGAAACTTATGTCCATGAACTTGCCGGCCTGGGATTCGCCTATGATTGGGTGGGGCCCTGCGCCGTCCGGATTTCCGAACTGCCGACCCATATACCGCCCGATGAGGCGGAAAGCTTGTTTCATCAGATTTTGTCCTCGGCGTTGACCTTGAAAACGCCCGATACGGAAACATTCCGTCAGTTGTGGATTGAAACCGCCGCCTGCCATATGGCGGTCCGGGCCGGGCAAACGTTGAATCAGCCGCAGATGCAAGGTTTGTTGGATGACTTGATGAAAGCGGAGCGACCCTATACCTGCCCGCATGGGCGGCCGACGCTGATCCGGCTGACGGAAAAAGACCTTGCCCGTCTGTTTAAGAGAATATGATTGTTACCACTTCTTTGCGTGCGTTAGCCGCCGATGTGACGCTGGCCTGCCGGTTGGCGCAGGAGCTCGGTGCGGAATACGCCCCACGCCAGGAACGACCGCTGGCCGTCATGCAGGCGGAATATCATACGAATTTGATGATCGTTTTCGAACAGGGGCAGCCCGTCGCCTATCAGGGAGACAGCCGCTTTTTCTTTCATCGGGGGATGGCGGAGTTGCGGATTCTGAATCTTATCCGCACCGGCCATGATCCGATGATTAAAGCCATGGAATTGTCAGCGGGCCTGTCGGTGCTGGATTGTACGCTGGGCCTGGCGGCCGATGCACTGGTCGCCGCTTTTGTCGCCGGCGACGCCGGCAGTGTGCTGGGAGTCGAAGCCTCGCCGATTGTGGCGGCATTGACCCGCTGGGGCTTGGCGGAACTTCAGGCAGCCGGTTCGGATGCCCGTGCGCAGACCAAACTGGCCGCCGGGAGAATTTGGGTGAGAAACGGCCGACATCAGGATGTTCTGGCCGAACTGCCGGACAATTCGTTTGACATCGTGTACTTTGACCCCATGTTTCGCCGCCCCAAGGTCGGTAGCTGCGGGATTCAGCCCTTACGGGACTTCGCCGCCGCCGACCCGTTGGATATTACATCCCTGCGGGAAGCGCTTCGTGTCGCCCGGTTGCGGGTTGTGGTCAAGGAAACGCAAGGCAGCCGGGAATTCGAACGTTTGGGAATCCGACGGATTGCCGGCGGGCGATATAGTTCCGTTCATTACGGAATTTTGCTCAAGGAGGAACAGAGTTGAACCGTCTGCTTGTGATTGTCGGACCGACTGCCGTGGGGAAAAGCGGTTTGGCCATGCAATTGGCCCAGCACTTTGGCTGCGAGATCGTTTCCGGCGATTCGATGTGCGTTTATCATGGCCTGAATATTGGCGCCGCCAAGCCGTCCATTGCCGACCGGCAACAGATTCCGCATCATTTGATCGACATCCGGCAGCCGGAGGAAGAGTTTTCTGTCGTGGATTTCCAGCAGCTGGCCGCAGCAGCGATCGAATCCTCGAACCAGCGCGGCCGACTTCCCTTGTTGGTCGGAGGAACCGGCTTATATGTGCAGGCATTGCTGGAAGGCTATCAATTTAACCCCACCCGGCGAAATCCTGCTTCCGCATTGCAAAATCAGTTTGAAACCGAGGAAACGTCGGCATTGCATCAGCGGTTAAGTTTGCTTGATCCGGCAACGGCGGCACGGATTCATCCCCACGATCGGAAACGGGTTCTACGGGCATTGGAGATTTTTTCTACGGAAGAACAGTCCATTTCCCGAACGAAAACAAGCACGGATCACGGGTTGCTATACGACTGTCTGGTATTGGGGATTACGATGGAACGAAGCGAACTATATCGACGTATTGATGCCAGGGTTGATCAGATGCTTGCGGACGGGTTGGTGGAGGAAGTGCGGGCGTTGTGGCAGAGGGATTTGACTGGCCAGGCGACCGCTCTGCAGGCGATCGGCTATAAAGAACTGATTGCCTGGTTCCAGGGGAAAGTCAGCCTGGAAGAGGCGGTTTCCCAAATCAAGCAATCGAGCCGCCGTTATGCCAAGCGACAATTGACCTGGTTTCGCCGAATGCCTTATATTCATTGGCTGGAGCGGACGGCGGACGATGAAACCGGCGCAGTGGTATTCCATGAAGCAACGCGGCAGGTTGCGGAAAAATTTTCAATCAAGTAGAATAATCATAGAATCAATTGGCGGAGGTGTGCTATGACCGTTAAACTGTTGAATTTACAGGACAGTTTCTTGAACCAGATTCGCAAGGAAAATATTCCGGTGATTGTCTATCTGGCCAACGGATTTCAGTTGCGTGGCTCGGTGCGCGGCTTCGATAGCTTCACGGTGATTCTGGAGAATGATGGAAAACAACAGTTGGTCTACAAGCACGCAATTTCCACCATAACGCCGATTCGGCCATTGCAGCCGATCTTTATGGAAAAACGTGAGGACTCGGCCGAATGAGCCGGTGCAGGAAAGGAGAGAGGCCCCGGGTTGATCGCCTGGGGTTTTCCTGTGATTGAATGTACGATCAGCAAGATACTAATCACCAAGACAGAGTTGTAATCGTCGGCACTGACATTGACAAGGAACAAAAAGTCGAGGAAACGCTGCAGGAACTGGAACGCCTGGTGGAAACGGCCGGCGGCGAAACCGTGGGCCGCATCATTCAGCGACGGGAGTCGCCGGATCCGGCGACCTACATCGGCAAGGGAAAGCTGGAGGAACTGAAAGCGTTACAGACGGAAACACAGGCGACAACCGTGATTTTCGATGATCAGCTTTCACCGGCCCAACAGCGTAATCTGGAAAAGGCTCTCGAAGTCAAGGTGCTGGATCGAACGGCTCTGATCCTCGATATTTTTGCCCAACGGGCCCGATCGCATGAAGGCCAACTGCAGGTGGAACTGGCGCAGATGCGCTATGTTTTGCCCCGACTTGGCGGGAAGGGCCTGGTGTTGTCGCGTCTGGGCGGCGGCATCGGTACGCGGGGACCGGGGGAAACCAAGCTTGAAGTCGATCGCCGAAGAATTCGCAGCAAGATTCACGACATTGAGGAAGAAATCAAGAATGTCTGCGCCCAACGCGCCGTACACCGCTCCCGCCGGGTGCAGTCGGGCTTGCCTTGTATCGCGATTGTCGGTTACACCAACGCGGGCAAGTCGACGCTGCTGAATCGACTGACGGATGCCGGCGTGTTGGTGGAAGACAAGTTGTTCGCCACGCTGGATCCTACCATCCGCTTGCTGGTACTTCCTTCCGGACGAAAAGTATTGCTGGCGGATACCGTCGGTTTTATCCGCAAGTTGCCGCATGCCTTGATTGCTGCCTTTCGGGCGACACTGGAAGAAGTGGTTTACGCGGATGTTCTGATGCATGTGCTGGATGCCGGCGCGCCCGATTGGCAGGAACAGAGCAAAGCCGTGTATGATGTGCTGAAGGAACTTGGGGTTGCCGATAAGCCGATGATCACCGTGATGAACAAGATCGACAGCCTTAGCGGACCGGCCAAATTCCAGCAATTGTTCTGGAAGGCTGGTGCCGTGGGGATTTCGGCCAAAGAAGGAAGCGGTATTGAAAAACTGTTTGAAAGCATCGAAGAGGTATTAAGCCGCTTGAATCGGGCGGTGACGCTCTTAATCCCCTATGAAGAATCCGGTTTGATGAATTTGTTGTTTGAACAGGCCGTTGTTCAGGAAAAGGAATACAAACCGGAAGGGATTGAAGTCCGGGCGCTATTGACGCCTGCGGTAGCCGGCCAGTTGGCGGAATATATTATTTCAGGAAAGGAACCAAAAGAGTGAAGCGATTTTCCCGGAAAAACATTGAACTGAAGAATCAAATTTTAGAGCAACTTTCTTCCCGTTTCCAAGCGATTGACGAGATTGCGCAACAAAACACCGCGCGAATATTGGATGCTTTTCGAACGCATCAGGTATCCGATTATGATTTTCGGCAGACGACAGGGTATGGATATGGCGACAGCGGCCGCGACAAGTTGGATGCGGTCTGGGCGGATATTTTCGGCGCTCCGGCTGCTTTGGTGCGAAACCAGTTTGTATCCGGCACTCATGCGTTGGCGACCGCTTTGTTCGGAGCACTGCGACCCGGCGATGAATTGTTGTCGCTTACCGGAACCCCGTATGACACTTTGTGCACCGTAATCGGCACTTCTTCCCGATCACCGGGCTGTCTTGCGGAATATGGCGTTCGTTATCGGGAAACTCCGTTTGAACAGATTCGTCGGCCCGAAACATTCGCCGGAATATTGGCGCCGGAAACACGATTGGTATTGATTCAGCGGTCCTGCGGCTACAGTTTGCGGGAATCGCTTTCGGTGGCCGAGATTGGCGCCGTTTGTTCGGCGATTAAGGCGATAAAGCCGGATTGCATTGTCATGGTGGACAATTGTTACGGTGAATTCACGGAAGCCTGTGAACCTACGTCGGTCGGCGTGGATCTGATCGCCGGTTCCCTCATCAAGAACCCTGGCGGTGGGATTGCTCCCACGGGAGGATATATCGCCGGCAGGGCCGATTTGGTGGAGAGGGCGGCGGCACGTCTGACAGCGCCGGGAATCGGCGCCGAAGTGGGATCGTTTGTCGAAGGCTATCGTCTTTTTTTCCAGGGATTATTTTTGGCGCCGCACGTTACGGCCCAGGCGATGAAGAGCGCCTTGTTCGCGGCCGCTTTTTTTGCGGCAAAAGGTTATTCCGTTCAACCGTCTTGCGATGTAGCGCGCCATGATATTATCCAGGCTATCGAACTGGGTTCACCGGAAAAACTGACTGCGTTTTGCCGGGGACTGCAACAATATTCACCCGTCGACTCCCATTTAAAGCCAGAACCGGCGCCAATGCCTGGATATGCCGATCCTGTCGTCATGGCCGGCGGTACTTTTATTCAAGGGTCTTCGATTGAACTGAGCGCCGACGGTCCGCTTCGCGAACCTTATGCCATCTATCTGCAGGGAGGGCTGACTTTTGAGCACGCCCTGTTAGCGCTGCTGGGGGCCGCTGAGGAAATGGAAAGAACGTTCACGGAAACCAATCATTAATCTCCTGTTTGCAGGACTCCGTGTTGCGCCTGTCGAACCAATGAATATGGCATACGAGATTGTTGCTTTTTTCGTGGTTTGTTGTGTCTGTTTGTTGTTGATTGCTACGATGCGATGTTTTCAATGGGCCGTGAGTCTCCGTGCCCTTCTTTGGTGCGGAGCTTTTTCTTATATTGCTCTGTTGATTTTGCCACAAGTGGTGGTCTGGCCGAGCTCGGAAACAGCGATTCTATTGGCCTTCATAGGAGTAGTGGCGGCCTTGCTCGCCTGGATAATGGCCTATCATGGATTTTAAACCGGAGAATGGCGGGGCTGTTGAATGTTAGTGGGGTGCATGCCGTGAACAGGAAGCAGAAAATCGGGTTGGGGATTGCAACGTTGGCTCTAGCCTGTGTGATTGGCTTCGCTGTCGCCGATCAATGGATTCTGCGCGACTCGAAAATTATGCCGGGTGTGCATGTTGCAAATGTGGATGTGGGCGGATTGGAGCCCCACGAAGCGGAAGCCAAGATTAAAGACGCTATACAGCCGGTATTGTCTTCGCCAATTTTGATTACTGATAGCCGCCAGATTTGGCCGGTTGCACCCGGAGACATCGATTTTTCCGTTGATGTCAAACGCAGTGTCGCGACGGCTTATTCGTCCGGCCGGGACGAAGATATTGTCCACCGGTGGGTGAACCTTCTGACGGGAGAGTCGCGTCCCATACTCCATGTACCGGTATCCGTGAGTATGAATCGTGATAAATTGGGCCGCCTTCTCGCTGCGCTGGCGCTTAAAACCAACCGTGATGCCCGTGACGCCTCCCTTCAGGTAACGCTCCCAAACAAGAAGGTTACACTAATTCCGGCAGTGGAAGGGCGCAAACTCAATATTGAAAAAACCTTGGCGCAAGCGTTCAACTCACCGCAAAAACAGCTATCTTTTCAATTGAATCTAGTCTTTGATCAACAGATTCCCCGGATCACCGATGCGCATTATGCGGGGATCAATGCGGTATTGGCTACATATTCGACGTATTTCAAACCGTGGGATGCAGACAGGAACGCAAATTTGCGCCTTGCGACAAGCCGGATTCACGGCAAGGTACTGAAACCCGGCGAAGTGTTTTCCTATAATACGCTTGTTGGCCATCGGAACCAGAAGGAAGGATTCCGCATGGCGCCGGTAATCTTGGATGGAAAGCTGGTTCCGGATTGGGGCGGCGGAGTTTGCCAGGTCAGCAGTACTCTTTATAATGCCGCGTTGTTGGCGGATCTGGAGATCGTCGATCGCAGCAATCATGGTCGAGCGATCGGTTATGTGCCGCTTGGCTTCGATGCCACGGTCGTGGACGGGCAGATCGATTTTAAATTCAAGAATAACCTTAAGCGTTCCATCCTCCTTTACTCAACGGTGACGGAAGATGAGCTGGTTTTTGCGGTATTAGGCAATGCGACGGATTCACCTCCGCCGATTGAATTGGACTACGTGGTTCATAAAGTAATCGAGCCAGTGGAGATTAAGCAACCGGACCCAACACTTGAAATTGGCAAAGAAGTGATTGACGAGTCGCCACAACGCGGCTTCAAGGTTTCCACCTATCGCATTCGCACCATCAATGGCAAACAGGTCAGTCAATTGTTGTTCACGGATGATTATGATCCGGTGAATCGAATTGTTAAAGTGGGCACAAAACCTCTTGGCGAAGCCGCATCGGCAAATTCTGACCCAGCCAAAAAAACGGCTCCGTCACCGAAACCCGATTCTCCGGTCAAAAAACCCGTCGCAAGCGGAACAATCACATTGAATGGAGCAATAAACCAGCCGTCACACAAATCTTCCTCATCCCCGGCACGTTAAATATTTATTTCGCACCAATGAGTCAAGAAGACCGGATTCGTAGGTAATACTACGAATCCGGTCTTCTTGAGTTAAAAATGCTAACAATTCAACAATTATAAGTAATTCAATGGTTACATTTTTCGATATACGCCGATTACTTTGCCCAAAACAGAAACATCCCGGGAATAAATGGGGGAGAGACGGTCATTTTCAGGTTGCAGCCGGACGCGGTCCTTTTCGTGGAAAAACCGTTTAACTGTCGCTTCTTCGCCATCCACGAGCGCGACGACAATGTCACCGTTGCGGGCAGAATCCTGATCGCGAACAATGATATAGTCCCCATCAAAAATACCAGCCTGGATCATGCTGTCACCGTCAACTTTCAACATAAAGACACTCTCCTGGCCAACCAAGTCCATCGGCATCGGATAGGTCTCCTCAATATTTTCCACTGCCAGCACTGGCTGACCTGCCGTAACCCGGCCGACATAAGGGACCGAAACCATGGAAACATTGCGCATCGAAGCGTCACCTACAACATCGATCGCCCGGTTTTTGTCCGATTCGCGGCGAATGGCGCCAAGCTGCTCCAGTTTGCTGAGGTGCATATGGACAGTGGAAGGGGATTTGAGGCCGACTAATTCGCCAATTTCCCGAACGCTTGGCGGGTAACCCTTTTGTCGGATGGAGGTTTGAATAACGTCCAGAATTTGTTGCTGTTTTGAACTGAGGGAAGCGACTTTGCCCATCTCATACCTCCGCGATGATTTCTTATCTGTATTATAGCAATATTATCACTTATTCGCAAACGTTTGTTCGAAAAAGCATGAAAAACTATTGCAAGAACGTTTGTTCTATACTATAATAATTTACAAGAACGTGTGTTCGAAAGGTGGTTGCGCTATGACACTGAAATCAAGAATCAAACGACAACGGCTTTGGAATGATTGCGTTATTGTACTGAGTTTACTGGTATTAACCGCCTGCGTTGGCCAAATCATAATGGAGCGTATGTTCGTTTCTTATAATGAATTGTTTGGCAAACGCACCATTCAAGAGATTTCTTGTAGAGTTTCCGCCGGGGATACACTTTGGACCATCGCTGGACAAATAACACAACCGGATGAGGATGTTCGGGATAAGGTGATTGCCATTCAAAAATTGAACGGGTTAGCGGCAAATCAAACGATACAGCCAGGCCAGGTCATTAAGATTCCGGTTAAGCAACTACAGGATTCGGGCTGGCGCTATACATGGAATGATCGTCAGTGATACTCGATGTGTGAACGTGTTAAAAATAGAGATTCTGTGAACCAGATGTCCGAAGATACATTTAGCGTGGAATGATTTTTAAGAATAGAGTATCGATCCGGTAGTTGACTCCAGAATGTCGGATTGCGGTAAGGGCTTGATGAAGGTTGATCCCTTTTATCTTTATATTAATAACGTCCTATAATATATATTATGTAAAGTAAATGCGGGGCAAAGGTATAATCGTGAATTGTCAGCAAATCCAACATGCTTCTCGAAACTATACGGACATGATAAAATATAGTTTGAAATTGAATTTGGTGGTGTTCTATTCTTGCATTATTGCAGTCATTGCGGTCGTGAGATTCCGCACCGTGAAAAATTTTGCCAACATTGCGGCACTCGGGTTGAATATTTGTGCGCTTTGCCGCCATTACCATCCGAACCGGCGCAGCGTCGCGAGGTTCGCAGCGCAGCTTCAATTACAAAATGGATTGTATTCTATTTCTTTGCAATTTTGCTTACGTTTGGCGCATCCTTCTTGTATTATTCCTCACCGGAATCGTTTTCCTGGAAGTGGCCGTTCGGCAACTCCAAGTCGGCGTCAACTTCTCAAACGCTCCCGCCGCAGGCTGTTTCTCAGCGTGTCGATCCGGCCGCCGGCGCCACTGCTTTGAAGAATGCCTATAATCAACTGTCTGTCGGCACCCAAAAAGCCGTCCAGCTAATTAGCGATGCACGAAAAGTCAATGTGGCCGGGGATCCCAAACGTACCGCCGCCAATTATCGTTCAGTGCAGAGCGGCAGCGATACCATACTGGCCCAATTATCATTGCCTCCGGATGCTTCGACCGAAGTTGGAGCGGTCGTGATGCCGCTAAAAGAATGTCTGTCCCTGCTCAGCAAGTCTTCCTCCATTATGGCGGATTATCTGGATGGAAAGCTGTCGCTGGCGCCGCCTAATCCTGACTGGGTTGGACGCTCGCAGGAATACTTCGCTCAGTCTCAGGCCCGGTTAAAAGAATCTCAGCAGGCGTTATCTGTATTGCGGAAAAAAATCGAATAGAACTCCTTCTATCCATTCTTTCTTCTGTGAAGAGAGGATTACAAAAAGATCACAACAAAAAACAGCCTGTGGCCGTTAGTACGGATACAGACTGTTTTTTTTTGTTGCAGTCTTTCAATTTTCAAGTGGAGTTGCGCCCTGAACAAAAATGAATTTAGATGTTCTTTCTTAAAATCTTTTCCGCCCGTGGCGCCCGTAAATGAGTCGCCGACCCCAAGCCCGAGCCTAACAGGGGGCGAAGATAAAATTTGAAAGCATCGGTGATATGGTTGCCGGCCGTATTAATGAACTCATCCGGCATATGACGGGTTTTTCCGGCTACATCGGCCAGCGCCGCCAAACGGTAGTCGACAGAATAATATCCGGTCCGCTCCATAACCACAGAACCGTCCATATTATGCCACAGAGCGAATTGTACGGCTCGCTCCCCGACTTCACGAGCTTCATGTTGGTCAACGTCCGAAACGCACCCAAAGAAGGATCGTTGCAGATAGCCGAATGTGTCCGAACGCACCCGACTGATTTTTAATTTATTTTTGATTTGTTCGGCCAACAAATCGCCGAGCATACCGGTTCCCGATAACTGAACATTTCCATGTGCATCTTTCTCAACACAATCGAGCAATTTGGACATGATAGGCGTGCCTTCCTGATCCTGAATGCCTTCCGAAACAGCCACCACGCAACATCCAAGACGGTCATACACTTTTTTGACATCCATCAGAAATTTATCCATGTCGAACGCACGTTCCGGCAAGTAAATTAGATGTGGTCCATCAGTGGGATATTTTTGGGCGATCGCCGAGGCCGCCGTCAGGAAGCCGGCGTGCCGGCCCATGACCACACCGATATAGACTCCTGGTAAAGCCCGATTATCCAGGTTGGCGCCGATAAAGGCCTGCGCGACAAAGCGGGCGGCCGAACCGTATCCCGGTGTATGGTCATTCAACACCAAATCATTATCGATTGTTTTGGGAATATGAATCGCCCGGAAATCATAATGGGCGTTTTCCGCTCGTTCATTGATGATGCGAACCGTGTCGGAGGAATCGTTGCCGCCAATATAAAAGAAATAGCGAACATCATGGGCCCGCATCACTTCAAACATGGCGTCGCAATAATTTTCATCCGGTTTCTCGCGTGTCGACAACAACGCCGAAGAGGGTGTCACCGCAACCTGTTCAAGATTGTGGGTGGTTTCTTGCGTCAGATCGAGAAAATCTTCGTTTACGATTCCTTTTACGCCGTTAATTGCGCCGTACACGCGGGTGACCTGAGAAAATTTGCGCGACTCCAGCACAACTCCCGCCATGGATTGATTAATTACAGCAGTCGGGCCGCCGCCCTGGGCAACCAAAACTTTTCCGTGCAGTTTGCTTTCCTCGTACATAAGCAGTCCTCCCTACTCAAGAATTTATTAGGTATTCCCCTTTTAACGCCGGTTTTCCTGCTGCTTTCAATGATTTGGCGGTTGATTGCTGGCGTAAGGGGGAGGATTTGACATTGTCTTCATTTTTTGCCGCCGTTTCCACCACCACCAGATCCCGGCCACCAATACTCCGAGCGGCGACAGTACGATAACCGTTGCAATGAGATATAGGACTACGTCCCCTGCCGCGACCCAGCTATCACGCAAAATGGCCTTCAGCTTGCCAAAGAAGTTAGTTTCCGTGATCACCGCGACTTCGCTGATTCGAAGCTGAAGCGTGGACATTTCAATTTTTCCGCTCAACGCTTTGAGCTTTCCAGTGGTGCTTTCGATCTGTGTTCGCACGGTCGCCAGCTCTTTCTCCACCTTGAGTACTTCTTCCACCGTATTGGCGGTAGCTAGTATCTCGCGCAATCGTTTTTCCTGTCGTTGCATGTTTTCCAAACGAGCGGAAATATCAACAACTTCTTCTGTGACATCCTGTGAAGAGATGCTGCGTTGCCGGACAATGACATCGGGCAGGATCGACAGTTCGTTGACAAAATCCTGCAACTGTCCGGCGGGAATTCGCAGGGTAAAGTTACCCGTTCGTCTGCCATTTCCATCCAGCGTGACATTGGCAGAACTCAGAATTCCCTTGCGCGCGGACAGGCGGTCCCGTACCCGGCCTTCGGTGGCCGGCAAATCTTTAGTCTCAAGCGCAACTTGCGCTGTTTCGATGACCTTTCGCAGTTCGGGAAGCGGTTTGATGTTACCGTTAGCTGGCGCTGGAGCGGCGGTTTTCGAGGCAGGCTGCGGCGCAGAGGATGGTCTGGGCGAATCGCTTTTGGAACCGCTGCCACAAGCCGCGGTAAGGATCAGAATCATTAGCATAGCCAGGAGCAGGATGCTATGGCGAACAAGTCGTCTGGATGAGTACATTGCATACGCCTCCCTGCTGTCTGTTCTATTACAGACCAGACTATAAGTTTTGGCCGCAATGGCTGCAAAATCGTGAATTTGGGGGAACCGCGGCGCCGCAATGCGGACAAGCGCCAAACGACGGCTGTTGCGGTTGGTTGTAGTTTTGATAACCTGGTTGAGGCGGATATGACGCATAGGCGGGCTGTTTGGTGAGAACGAGGGTGCCGGCGATCAGATCATGCAATGCTTGTTTTCGCTGAGTAAAGAAAGCCATGATGTAACCGATCAGAAACCAACCGCTGAGACAAGCTTTGACCACGAGGCGGGCAGTTGCCCGTCCGACGGAGATACGGGCTCCATTTAAGTCGGTAACCTGAATGCCCATTATTTTTTTGCCGACAGTCCCTTGCCAACCGGAGCTTTCCATTAACGCAAAATACGCCCAAGTCAAGAGAAAAGAGATGATCATGATCATGCCGAAACCGGCGAGAAAAGTTCCGATGGCGTCAGCCGCCATGCCCGGATTAAATGAAGTATCCTTACCACCGGTGCGGTGAATGACTCTCACTGCCATCATGGCGCTAAGTACTGAAGAGATAATTCCGATGGGAATCCCTAGTATGATGCCATCAATCAAAGCAGCCAGAAAACGTTGCCCAATACCGGCATAGCTCATTGGCGGTCCATACGCAGGAAAAGATGGCTGTTGCGGTGGATATCCTGGATACCCGGGCGGCGGCATTGGCGGCGGAGCGGTTGTCAACGGGGTTGCACAGGCTTGGCAGTAATATACCTCTGGAGGGTTGTCCCGGCCACATCGTGGGCATATCATATTATCTTATCCTGCCTTTCTTTCAACTTCGGTACAATGAAAAGCGTTGCCGGATCAGGAGGCTGAACTGGTTTCGCTTTTTTCCAGCCGTCGGAGCAATTCCATCGGATGTTCCAGCAGAACGGATTCCAAAATTTCGACGGGAATGCCTGCGCCTTGCGCGACTTTGGCGGCAAACCCTTCTTTCATTAGATTATCGGGCGAATGGGCGTCGCTGTTGACCAGAAGTTTCGCTCCGACCGCGAGCCCAACTTTCACGACGTGGCCGTTCGTTAAGGAGTGACCGGCCCGGGCCGTAACCTCCAGAAAGATATCGTTGACTACGGCAATTTGGGCTTCTTCTGTCGTAAGAAAACCTGGATGAGCCAACACATCGACGAAGGAAGACATCAAAGCGGCTCGATTGGTTCCTGGTTCAACCGGCTCAACCGGTGTTTCACCATGAACGACGACAATTCGTGCACCGAACGACTTGGCCTGCCGCGCGCATTCATTGATGGCTGCCGCTGGAACATGGGTCAACTCAACACCAGGCAACGCTTTGATACCCCAGTGCTTTTCCGCCAAGGCGCAATCTTTTGCCACTTCCCGGATCGTTGATTCCATATTGGCCAGACCAATGTGGTCGGTTACTGCGATGGCGCGATAACCGGCAACATGGGCGCGTCGAATCAGTTCAATCGGTGACAGGACTCCATCGCTGAAAAATGAGTGCGTATGAAAATCAAAAGTCATTCTTCTTCCCAACCTTTCTGGCTATAACTATTCGTTCGCCGCTTCTCCGGCGCTTTCCTGCTCGTCTCTTACAAAATGCGGAAAAATGCCGGGCTTAAATAGCGAACCGAAAATTGATCGATTCATAAAAAAAATGACTGAGACAAAATCCCAGTCACTTTCTTTATGAGAGAGTGAAGTTTATTTACCGGTTACACATTCCAAACCGCGTCGGATTGCCTGTTCATTGATAGGCATCACTTTTGGTTTATTTTTGAAGATCTTTTTGGCCAGAACCGTGATAACCGAATCGATGTTCACTACCCCGCTGGCGGCGATGATCGCTCCCACCATGACCATATTGGCGACTTTCAGGTTTCCGAGTTCCTGCGCAATATCATTACAGGGAACATAATGCGTTTTAACATCCGTGCGATGCGGTTTGCGGTCAATCAGCGAACTGTTTATCAGCAGGGTTCCCCCTACGGGCAACATCGGCTCAAATTTATCCAGGGACGGCAGATTCATCGCCACGACCACGCTGGGTTCAGTAACGATGGGAGTTCCTACGGGTTCGTCACCAATGATGATCGAGCAGTTGGCGGTGCCACCGCGCATTTCAGGGCCATAGGCGGGAAACCAAGAAACTTGTTGGCCTTCCAGCATTCCAGCATAGGCCAGAATTTGTCCCATCAGCATGACGCCTTGACCACCGAATCCGGCAAAAATCATTTCCTTATTCATTTCACCACCTCCTCGCCGGTGCGGAAGGTTCCGAGCGGATAATACGGCATCATGTTCTTTTCCATCCAGCCAACCGCTTCCAGTGGACTCATACCCCAGTTGGTCGGACAAATCGACAACACTTCGACCAAACTGAACCCAAGACCGGCGATCTGAATTTCGAACGCCTTTTTGATGGCGGCTTTGGCTTTGGCCATATTGGCAGGAGTGTTTACGGCTACTCGAGCCAGATATTTGGCGCCATCCAGCGTGGCCAGCATTTCCGTCATCCGGATCGGCATTCCGGCGGATTCCAGTTTGCGTCCGTAAGGCGATGTGGTCGTGACCTGGTTCACCAAGGTTGTCGGCGCCATTTGACCGCCGGTCATGCCGTAGATGGCATTATTGACAAAGATGGTGGTGATTTTTTCGCCCCGGGCGGCGGCATGGACGATTTCCGCCGTGCCGATGGCGGCAAGGTCGCCGTCTCCCTGATAGGTAAAGACGACTCCGTCGGGATGCACCCGTTTGACCCCGGTAGCGACGGCGGGCGCCCGACCATGGGCGGCTCCGACCATATCCACGTTGAAATAATCGTAGGCCAGCACCGAACAACCGACCGAAGCTACCCCTATTGCCTTGTCCATCACCTTGAGCTCATCGAGGGCTTCGGCCACCAGACGATGGACGATGCCATGATGGCAGCCGGGGCAATAGTGTGTTGGCATATCCGCCAACGACTCGGGACGGCCGAATACTCTTTCCGCCATCTTACTTCCCTCCTTCGCCGCGCGAGACGGACATAATGAAATCGAACAGTTCCTTGGGATTCGGCAACATGCCGCCGGTGCGTCCATGGAAGAACACCGGACAGGCGCCGTTCAGCGACAGCTTTACGTCTTCTACCATTTGGCCGGCACTCATCTCGAAGACTATAAAGGTTTTGGCCGTTTTGCCAAGATCAGCCAAAGGTTTTTCCGGGAATGGCCACAGGCTTATCGGTCGGAACAGGCCGACTTTCACGCCGGCTGCCCGCGCCTTGGCGATGGCGGTCTGGGCGATTCGGCTGGTGATGCCGTAGGCGACGACAATAATGTCGGCGTCGTCGGTTTGAAGCGTCTCCCAACGAGTTTCCTCGGCCTGAATGCGGGCAAATTTTTCCTGCAAGTCATGATTGTGTTTTTCACACAAATCCGGCTGCAGATACAAGGAATTTATGACATTGTGTTTTTTTCTTCCATGAAGCCCGGTTGCTGCCCACGGTTTTTCCGGCAGCGCACCGGTTTTCTCCTTGAATTCGACCGGTTCCATCATTTGACCCAGTGCACCATCGCCGAGAATCATCACGGCATTGCGCCATTTATCCGCCAAATCGAAAGCTTCGACCGTGATGTCCGCCATTTCCTGCACCGAATTGGGCGCCAGCACGATGTTTCGATAATCGCCGTGTCCGCCTCCCTTGGTCGCCTGAAAATAATCGGCCTGACCCGGTTGGATACTCCCCAGACCAGGGCCGCCACGTTGCATGTTCACGATCACGCAAGGCAGCTGGGAGCCGGCGATATAGGAAATCCCTTCCTGCTTCAAGCTGATCCCGGGGCTTGATGATGAGGTCATTACCCGGCAGCCGGCGGCTGCGGCGCCATAAACCATATTGATGGCCGAGATCTCGCTTTCCGCTTGCAAAAATACTCCGTCAACCTGTGGCAGGCGTTTGGCCATATATTCGATCAATTCACTCTGAGGTGTAATCGGGTAACCGAAGTAGTGGCGACATCCGGCAACAACAGCGGCTTCGCCGATGGCTTCGTTTCCCTTCATCAGGACTTTTTCCGCCAAATCTCTCACTCCTTATTTCCAGATTTCGATCACTACATCCGGACAAGTCCGGGCGCACATTGCACAGCCGATACATTGGGACTCGTCAATGCAGCTGGAAGGGTGATACCCTTTGCTATTGAAGTGGTCCGCCAGAACGATGATTTTTTTTGGGCAGACAACTGTGCACAGTCCGCAACCCTTGCATCGTTCTTCGTTGAATACTGGTTTTGGCATTCATCTCGCCTCCTTTACCCTACTGGATTATGCTGTTTTGCCGCGATTTTGGCGGCATTAGAAGCCGATCATCCGAGAAATCTCTGCGGCTTTGGTTTTCAGGATGTTGGCCATTTCGTCGTATTTATTGACTGACAGGCGGGCCGATGCGCTGGATATGGATACCGCTGCCGCCAGTTTGCCATGGGCGCCGAAAATTGGGGCTCCCATGCAGGTCAACCCTTCAATGGTTTCATTACAGGACACGGCGAAACCTTGCTTTCGAATTTGCTGTATTTCCGCCGAAATTTCTTCTTCCGTACTCAATGTAAATGGAGTGTAGCGTGATAACGGTTGGGAAAGGATTGTCCGGCGAATCTGCTCGCCGCCAAAGGCCAGAAAGATCTTACCAAGGGCTGTGCAATGAAAGGTACGGGCAAAATCGATTCGGGGCACAATGAACGTGCTGCGCGGCGGCGCCACACTATCAATGATCGCAACTTCATCCCGATTCAACACACCCAATAGAACATATTCGTTTGCACCTTCCGCCAACTCACGCAACACCGGATCGGCAATGCGGCGGATATCCAGCCGGTCCGCCGCCGCTGCGCCAAGCCTCATCAGGCGAAAGCCAAGCGTAAAGCGACCGGACTCGGTTTGTCGGACAAAATCGCGGGCCAACAGAGTTTGTAATAGATTATGAACCGTGCTTTTCTGCACACCCAACAGCTTGCTCAATTCCGTAACTCCGATTTCGCGCGGAGAGGCTTCAAGAAGCAACAACAGTTCAATGGCCCTGTCGACGGAGGCAATGGTATAGGAAAACTCTTTTTTTTGCGCTATAGGTTTGATCGGATTGTCGATTGATTCGGAAAGGTTCATCCTCTGTGATTAGCTCCTTACTGTTCATCTATAATGAACAGTGTTTTTATTTTTGGGCATAAAATAATTTTCGACTCTTCCTTGCAAAATCCTGCATGGTTTACAAAAAAAAGTCGAAGAATATTCACGGATCAAACGATGCGGACTTTATCCCCCGTTTTTAGACAGGCCGCGTTTCCTTCGTCCGTATCGACGTGCATTTCCAGGGCATACTGATCGTTGACGCGAACCAGAACCTGCCCCATGATCATGCCTCGCTCGCCCGAACATTCCACTTGAACAATGTCCTTGTCTTTGACGCCAAAACGTTCGGCATCGGCCGGGGTCATGTGAATATGACGCAAAGCAGCGATAGCGCCCTGATCCAGAGTAATCGTTCCGTTCGGTCCGACCAGCACGACGCCCGGTGAACCGGCGACATTTCCGGAATCCCGGATCGGTGGATTGATTCCCAACTTAACGGCATCCGTCAAGGATAGTTCGATTTGGGTATCTTTTCGGACTGGTCCCAGAATCCGGACACGAGTAAAGGCGCCTTTCGTAGTCATGATGTCTACCGTTTCTTCCGAAGCATATTGCCCGGGTTGTGACAAGTCTTTCTTCTTGGTCAGTTCGTAACCAGGTCCGAACAGGGCATCCAGATGAGCTCGGCTCAAGTGTAGGTGTCTTCCGGATACTCCTACCGGAATACAGGCCTCGGTGATTTTTGGTTCAGTCACGTTGTTGATCCCTCCATCTTTCTTTTGGCGATTACTCGATGATTTCGGAAAAATACACCACGGATACCGTGTCGGACTCCAGGATCTTTTTATTATAGATCCCTTCCAAAAATGAAATGACATCCTTCACGTTTTCAATGTCCGGATTCTCGCCCCGCAGATCATCCTGCGTCAATTCCGAAATGCTCTTCACAAGCACGCGGTCAATCATGGCCGTGTAAATACGCTTCTTTTGGGCGAACTTCTTGCCAACGGTAACCCAGACGATGTCGCCTTCGGCATATTTGTCCGTTTTGTCGCCCATACGAATCGTACACGTTTTGCGCCGACAAATCAATTGATTGTGATACGTGGAAGAATAGAAATTCAACGCGCGCAAACTAACACCCTCCTTACTTCACATGGGAGCTCTTATTTTGCCAGCCATTTTTCGGCCCGATCAACAAATTCAGCCAGCCGAGCTTCGGATTGGACGAGGGCGATTCGAACGTAACCTTCGCCGCAATCGCCAAAACCAATGCCGGGAACCACCGCTACCCCCGTATTCTTTAGTAGATCAGCGACAAAATCAAAGGAGGTTTGGCGAGTTGGCACGGGTGCCCAAATATACATGGAGGCTTTGGGTCGCTCCACTTTCCAGCCAAACCGGGCAAAACCGTCTACCAAGACATCCCTTCGCCGTTGATAACGCAGGGCAGTTTCGAGGATGCAATCGTCCGGACCGTTCAATGCGGCGATAGCCCCCTGTTGGATCGCATAAAAGATCCCATAATCAAAATTGGATTTCAAGCGCCCCAGCAAGGCGATGACTTCCGCATTGCCCACGACGAAAGCTACCCGGCAGCCAGCCATGCTATAGGTTTTGGACAGGGAATGAAATTCAATGGCCACATCCTTGGCGCCCGGAATGGACAAAAAACTGTCAGGGCGATAACCGTCAAACACCAGTTCGCTATAGGCGAAATCATGAATCACCAAGAAATTATATTGTTTTGCCAAGGCAACAACTTTGACGAAGAAATCCCGGGGCGCGGTTGCAGCAAGCGGGTTGTTGGGATAATTCAGGATCATGATTTTGGCTCGACGCAAGATTGCGGGATCAATCGCGTCCAGGTCCGGCAGGTACGCATTTTCCGGTTTCAATGGCATCGTTACGATTTCCGCGCCGGCAACCAGCGGTCCGGCGAAGAAAATCGGATACCCGGGATCGGGAACCAGGACGACATCACCAGGATTGACCAAGCATAACCCGATGTGGGCCAGGCCGTCCTGGGATCCCATTAAGGAATGAATTTCAGTGGCGGGATCCAGACCGACGGAAAACTTTCTTTGGTACCAATTGGCGACTGCCTGAAGGAATTCCGGCGTTCCCTTCGACAAGGTGTAGCCATAACTGGCATCGTTGTCCAGGGCGTCCTTCATGGCGGCTACGATATGGGGCGCCGGAGCCAAATCGGGACTGCCCAAACTGAGGGTAATGACATCCTTTCCTTCCGCAATCGCCTGCTTTCGCATCGTATCCACTTGCGTGAATATGGCGGAAGAAAGTCCTTTAAGTCGTTCAGCCTGTTGAAACATCACATTCTCTCCCATCTGTTCATGCCCATTGGTAATGGATTTCTACATGTATTATTCTCGGCGCAAAGAGAAAATCCTTGTTTTCCGGAGAAGAAAAATACTATCCTGGCGATCATTGAAATGCTGCCAGGATAGTATGGTTTTGAGTTTGACCGAAAAAAATTATTTTTTGGCGTTTTGTTTCTGTTGCACGTATTCGTGAATGGCTTCGGCCGCCTTTTTCCCGGCGCCCATGGCCAAAATGACGGTGGCGGCGCCGGTAACGATATCGCCGCCGGCGAAAACCCCTTCTTTAGTTGTTTTGCCGTTTTCATCCGCGACGATATTGCCGTGCTTATTTGTTTCCATCCCCGGGGTGGTGTTCTGGATCAATGGATTGGGGCCCTGACCGATGGCGATGACCACGGTGTCCACATCCAGTACGAAGTTGGATCCTGCTTTTTCTACCGGACGACGGCGACCCGACGCATCCGGTTCGCCCAGCTCCATCCGAACGCATTCCAGTCCCTTGACCCAGCCGGCTTCATCGCCAATCACCTGAATCGGGTTGGTCAGCAATTGGAAATCGACGCCTTCTTCGTGAGCATGTTCCACTTCTTCGGCCCTTGCCGGCATTTCATCCTTGGAGCGGCGGTACACGATATAGACGTTTTCCGCACCAAGACGCAAGGCGGTACGCGCGGAGTCCATGGCGACATTGCCGCCGCCGACGACGGCGACATTTCGGCCAACGCGAACCGGGGTGGCGGTTTCCGGGAACTTGTACGCTTTCATGAGATTCACGCGGGTCAAAAATTCATTGGCAGAATAAACGCCGTTGAGATTTTCGCCCAGCATTTTCATGAAGTGCGGCAATCCGGCGCCGGTGCCGATAAATACCGCGTCATATTTCTCTTCTTCCATCAGTTCGTCGACGGTGTAGGTTTTGCCAATGACGGCATTGACTACCACTTCGACGCCGAGATATTTCAGGGTTTCGATTTCGCATTTTACGATTTCCTTCGGCAGCCGGAATTCGGGAATCCCGTACATCAGAACGCCGCCGGGCGTATGCAATGCTTCAAACAGGGTTACCTGATACCCGAGGCGGACCAAATCGCCGGCCGCGGTCAGGCTGGCCGGTCCCCCACCGATGACCGCCACTTTGCCGATTTTTTTCTCGGGCGGCAATTCCGGCATCGGGCAGCTTCCGCCCAACGAAAAGTCGGCGACAAACCGTTCCAGACGGCCAATGGCGACCGGTTCCCCTTTTATTCCGCGGATACAGAGCTTTTCGCACTGATTTTCCTGGGGGCAGACCCGACCGCAGACCGCCGGCAGATTGTTATACTGGCGGATGATTTTATTGGCGGCGATATAATCGCCTTCTTTAACTTTACTGATGAATGCGGGAATATCAATTCCAACCGGGCAGCCATTACGGCAGGGCGAGTTTTTGCACTGCAGGCAGCGGGCGGCTTCGGCTTTGGCGGTTTCTTCATCATAACCCAAGGTAACTTCGTTAAAATTATGCCGGCGAACGTTGGCTTCCTGTTCCGGCATTTTATGTTTTACTTGTTGTGACATGATCCATCCCCCTTGCATTGCCGTTCCTGCGTTTGATACATGCGCGCCCGGGACATCAGTCCGTTGAAGTCGACGGCATGACCGTCAAACTCCGGTCCATCCACACAGGCGAATTTGGTTTCGCCGCCAACGCTGCAACGGCAACCGCCGCACATGCCGGTTCCGTCCACCATGATCGGGTTGAGGCTGACCAATGTGGGAATCTTATAGGGACGGGTTACCTCGGCAACGCCCCGCATCATGATCATTGGTCCGATCGCCATGACCCGGTCGATTTTTTCGCCGGCGGCAATCATGTCTTTCAGGGGATCGACAACCAATCCCTTGCGTCCGGCGGAGCCGTCATCGGTGGTAATGTGCAGAACATCGCTGACCGAACGCATTTCTTTCTCCATGATCAACAAATCCGCATTACGGGCGCCGATGATGGATACTACACGGTTGCCTGCTTCCTTATAAGCACGGGCGATGGGATAGACCGGCGCGACACCGATGCCGCCGCCAATGCAAACCACCGTGCCGAAATTTTCAATTTCAGTTGCTTTGCCGAGCGGTCCGGCAACGTCCAGAAGCGCATCACCGGCTTTTAGTGTGCCGAGTTGACGGGTAGTGTCGCCCACTTCTTGAAAAATCAAGTGAATGGAGCCCTGTTCGCGATTATAGTCGGCGATCGTCAAGGGAATCCGTTCGCCGTTTTCATCAATCCGCAGGATGATGAATTGTCCGGCCTGACATTTGCGAGCAACCATCGGCGCTTCCACGATAAAGGACTTCACGCCGGCGGACAGCTCTTCCGCACTGAGAATTTTGTACAATTGAATTCCTCCTTTATTTAACCAGCCGTAACCCGCGTGCGTTGGTTTCGGCTTTAACCTTGGCAATGTCGAGAGTGGTGAATTCCCCGTTGCGATAAAGAATGCGTCCATCGACCAAGGTATGGCTGACATCGGCCGAAGCCGCCGCATACGTTAGGATGGAGGCAAGGTCGTGTTTGGGGTACCAATGGGGCGCCGTGATGTCGTAAATCGCCAAATCAGCTTTATAACCCGGCTCAATACGACCCAAAGCGTCACTTTGACCAATGGCGGCGGCGCCGCCTTGATGGGCAATTTGTAATACCTGGCTGGAAGGCAGTACCGTCGGATCCATACGGTCAAGCTTTTGCAGGAATGAGGCCATCCGGATCTCTTCCAGCATGTCCAGTTTATTGTTGCTGGTGGCGCCGTCCGTTCCCAGCGCGACGGTGACCCCGGCGTTCAGCATGGCGGCGACTGGTGCGGCGCCGCTGGCCAGTTTTAGATTACTGGAAGGATTGTGGACCACTCGGACTTTTTTTTCGGCGAGAATTCGGATATCATCTTCGGAAACCCATACGCAGTGCGCTGCCAAAGTGCCGCAATCGAACACTCCCAGGCCGTCAAGCAAGGCAACCGGCGATTTTCCATAGATGTTTTTGCATTTTTCGACTTCATCTTTGGTTTCCGACAAATGAACATGAATTTCCGCCCCGATCCGCCGGGCGATGCCAACGACTTTTTCCATGCAGCGCGGCGGACAGGTGTACGGGGCATGCGGCCCCAACATCACGGTAATCCGGCCGTCTGCGGCGCCATGGAAGTCATGGAACAATTGTTCATTCTCGGCGAATCGTTCCTCTTGACCTGGACCGTCGACCGCAATGAGTCCGCGGGACAACGACGCCCGCATTCCAGTCTCGACGCAGGCCTTCGCCACTTGATCCATAAAAAAGTACATATCGGCAAAAGCGGTTGTGCCCGAGGCCAGCATTTCGGCAATGGCCAGCTGCGTTCCCCAATATACGTCTTCGGCGGTCAAGTTGGCTTCCGCCGGCCAGATTTTCTTTTGCAGCCAGTCCATCAGGGCCATGTCGTCGGCATAGCTGCGGAACAGAGTCATAGCCGCATGGGTATGGGCGTTCACCAGACCCGGGGTCGTCAGTTTATTCCCGCAATCGATTTTCTCTTCCGCTTCCCAATTCGGCGGAGCTTCGCCGCAGAACAGGATACGGCCGTTCTCGATGCCGATATCGCCGTCGATAATTTTGCCGGCTGGATCAAGGTAGCGCCCGGAGTGCAACAGCAATCTACTCATACGATCATCCTTTCCGTTTCAACTGACAATAGTTTTCCACGTAAAACCGGCGCATTTGCAGAATATCTTCTTCGTTCAGGCTGCGGGCGCCGCCCAGTTGGCTGGCGATGGCATGGATCTGCGCTGCTTTTTCGACCAATTCGGCGACTAGCAACGCTTCCGCCAGGGAGGGCCCGCAAGCAACCGCTCCATGATTCGCCAGTAATACCGCTGTTCTGTCGCCAAGCGCCAAGACGGCGTTTTGGGCCAGCTCGGGTGTTCCCGGCAACGCATATGGGGCGACAGCCACTTCGCCGCCCACGACTTGCACCATTTCCTCCAGACTGGGCGGAATCGCCTTTCCTGCGACAGCGCAGGCCGTTGCATAAATGCTGTGGGTGTGGACGACAGCCTGAACTTCAGGATGGGCTTGATAAATCGCCAAATGCAATGGCAATTCGGAGGAAGGGCGTTCGCCTTCCAGAATATTACCGGCCAAATCGACCACGACGAGGTCGGTGGTCTGCAACTCGGGATATGGACGGCCCGACGGCGTGATCACGACCTGATTGTCCCGGTCGCCGCGACAACTGATGTTTCCCCAGGTTCCGGCAACCAGGCCCCGCTCGATCATTTGACGCCCGGTATCGATGACGGCCTGTTTGATTTCCGACAAACTCTTCATTTGGGTTACGCCTGATGGAGATAGTCGGTTTGGCAACTGGTCAATGCGTCGATTTTTATGCCCATTGCCGCCAGCTTCAGGTGGGCGACCTGCAAATCCAGTTCGTGCGGCAAATTATGAACCTCATTGGTCATGGCGTCGTGATTCTTCAAGATATGCAACGCGGCCAGCGCTTGCATTGCAAAGGAAAGATCCATGATTTCCGTCGGATGGCCGTCGCCGGCCGCCAAATTCACCAGTCGGCCTTCCGCCAGCAAATAAATTTTTCGGCCATCGGCCATTTCGAATTCTTCGATATTCTTTCGCACAGTACGGGTCGATTTGGCCAAGGCCGCCAGATCGATCTTGTTGATTTCTACGTCGAAGTGACCGGCATTCGCCATGATGGCGCCCGGCTTCATCCGTTCCAGGTGCTCCCGTCGAATGACATCGTTGCAGCCGGTAACCGTGACAAAGATGTCTCCTGTTTCCGCCGCCGCCAGCATCGGCAGGACCTGATATCCGTCAAAAACCGCTTCCGCCGCCTTGATCGGATTGATTTCGGTTACGATGACATGAGCTCCCAGACCACGGGCCCGCATCGCCACGCCTTTGCCGCACCAACCGTAACCGGCGACGACGACGGTTTTGCCGGCGATCGACAGATTCGTCGTTCGCATGATGCCATCCCATACGGACTGGCCGGTACCGTAACGATTGTCGAACAAATGTTTGCAATCGGCATCGTTCACTGAAATCATGGGGAATTTCAGGCGTCCCTGGGCCGCCAGCGCCCGCAGACGCAATACGCCGGTGGTGGTTTCTTCCGATCCACCCATCACATTGACGGCCAAGTCGGCGCGTTCGCCATGCAGCAGGGATACCAGGTCGCCGCCGTCGTCGATGATAATTTGCGGTTTGGTGTCCAGGGCATGATGCAAAAATTGATCATATTCCGCCGCCGTAGTATTGTACCAAGCGAACACCCCGACTCCGGATTCAGCCAGCGCCGCCGCCACATCATCCTGCGTGGACAAGGGATTGCTGCCGGTGACCACTACATTGGCCCCCGCATTTTTCAATACCATGCAGAGATAGGCTGTTTTGGCTTCCAAATGGACCGTCACAACCATGTTGATGCCGGCCAGCGGCTTGGTTTTCGTAAATTCGGCGTTCAGGGAATTCAGTACCGGCATATGCTCCATAACCCAGTGAATTTTGTCCCATCCCTGCGGCGCAAGTTTAGGATCCCGGATAATTGATTTCATTGTTTTTCCTCCTCAGAATGTTTCGTGGCCAACTTGCCAATGGATAGATCATAAGGCGCTTTCAGAACGCCGGCTTCAGTAATGATGGCCGTCACCAAGTCCGCCGGAGTTACATCGAACGCCGGATTGAAAGCCTGGATTCCATACGGCGCGGTGCGGACTCCGCCAAACTGGAAGATTTCATCGTGATGACGTTCCTCGATCGGGATGCCGGACCCATCCGGCAATGAAAAATCAAACGTTGACAACGGGGCCGCGACATAAAATGGAATATCATGCGCCTGAGCCAATACGGCCAAACCATAGGTGCCGATTTTGTTGGCGACATCGCCATTGCTGGCGATGCGGTCGGCGCCGACGATCACCGCTTGCACCCGGCCGGTTTTCATGACCCAGGCGGCCATATTGTCGGTAATCAAGGTGACGGGAATTCCCTGCCGTGACAGTTCAAATGCAGTCAGGCGGGCGCCCTGCAACAACGGACGAGTTTCATCGGCATAGACGCCGGTCACGTTTCCGTCGAGCCAGGCCTGCTGAATGACGCCGAGCGCGGTGCCGACAGCGACGGTCGCCAGAGCTCCGGCATTGCAATGCGTCAGGATGGTCGTCGGCCGACTGAACAACGTAGCTCCATAACGGGAAATTTTTTCGTTCATGGCCCGGTCGTCGCGAGCGATGGTTTCCGCCTCTGCTTCCAGCCGACGGAGAAGTTCGGCATCCGACACTTGCTCCCCCGCTTCCCGGCAGACGTGCATCAGGCGGCGGAGCGCCCAGGACAGGTTCACCGCCGTGGGACGGGTTGCGTTTAACTCGGCGGCGATTCCGGGCAGTTCCGTCCGTAGGGATTTTCCGGATCTCACCAGTTCGATTGCACCCAGAACCAAGCCAAACGC
Source organism: uncultured Veillonellaceae bacterium (assembly GCA_964601085.1). Lineage (GTDB taxonomy): Bacteria > Bacillota > Negativicutes > UBA1444 > UBA1444 > UBA1444. The sequence goes on from CAZRLN010000002.1 coordinate 86,557, forward strand.
AGCTGCCGCGCCAATGGCGGGAGCGCCCCTCACTTCCAGCCGCCGGATGGCTTCCGCCACCCTGCGGTAGTCATGGCAATCAATATAAGATTCCATTAATGGCAGGCGGGTTTGATCCAACAGAATCAAAACTCCGTTTTCCCAACGCAAAGATGCTGTCATGGCCATATCAGAGTTTGAACCCGCCGAATTCACGCAACGCATGCGGGCAGGAACATTCATCCGTCCGGGTCGCGATAAGAATGGTCTGTTTCAGCAAAGCCCGAATGTTGGCGGCATTTTGTTTCATGGTGTCAACCACTTCGGCATGGGTCAACGGCGTTGAACTGATGCCGGCTGCAAAATTGGTAACCATCGAAATCGTTGCATAACAAATTTCCGCTTCGCGCGCCAGCCCGGCTTCCGGAACACCGGTCATTCCCACCAGATCACCGCCCAGCATTGCATAGGCTTTGATTTCCGCCGCCGTTTCAAACCGGGGGCCCTCGGTGCAGACATAACAGCCGTTTCCATGCAGGGGCAATTCCAGAGTCGCGGCGGCGGCGGCAATCGCTTGCCGCAGGGTCGGACAATAAGGGGAAGTCATGTCCACATGCACGACACCCCGATCGCTGCCCTCGTAAAAAGTAGGAATCCGGAGTTTGGTAAAATCGAGAAACTGATCCGGCAATACAATATCGCCCGGTTTCATGGTCGCATTTAACGACCCGACAGCCGTAGTCGCGAGGATTTGCTGCACGCCCAGTTTTTTTAGCGCCCAAATATTCGCCCGATAATTGATCAAATGCGGTGGAATGGAATGATGGCGGCCATGTCGCGGAATAAAGGCAACCGGTCGGCCTTCCAGCAGTCCGGTCTGGCAGGATACTTCGCCATAGGGTGTATCGACAACAACGGTGGAAACCTGGTCCAGCACGGCGGGATCATAAACTCCCGTACCGCCAATGACGGCAAGCGACGGCTTGATGCTCAACTTTGCTCCTCCTTCTGCTCCGCGAAAACGATCTTCAGCAAATCAGACATGGTTTCCAGAATATAATCGGGATTGACTGCGATCAGTTCTTCCCAGGGAACGTGGGTCCAACGCACGGCGGCTGTTTTCACGCCGGCGCCCTTCCCGCTCAGCAAATCATGGGCACTGTCGCCGATCATGATGCATTCTCCCGCGTCGAGACGGGTATGTTGCAGGGCCGTTAGCACCGGTTCGGGCTCGGGCTTGTGACGAACGGTTTCATCGACGCCGATGACCGTCGAGAAATACTGTTCGATGTCGAACAGCTTCAAGCCCCGCCGGGCCATGACCGAAGTTTTGGATGTGACGATCGCCAGTTTTACACCGGCGTCATGCAAAGCGCGGATGGTTTCCGGCACGCTCTCAAAAATGCCGGCCAACTGATCGTGATGAATATGATTGAAGGCACGATAGGTCGCGATCACGGCATCCTCTTCGCCAGGCGCCAATACTTCCATGGCGGCCCGCAGAGGTTTTCCCATGTAGGGCTGGATGTCCTTCAAAGTGATTGAACGCTGATAATGGGTTTGGAAAGCGTGCTGAAACGACTTGACGATGAGAGGTGTGGTGTCCAGCAATGTGCCGTCAAGATCAAAAAAAACTCCCCGAAAAAAAGGTAAACTCACGAAATGTTCCATCCTTTGTTGAAAGCTTCTTGATTGGCGGTTACAAATGCCGCCGGGCTTTTGGCCGCGATAGCATCCAACCATAACTCGCGGGTCATGGGCAAACGTTTGGCCAGCATTCCCAGCAATACGATATTGACTGCTTTGGGATTGCCGGACCGGGCGGCAATGGCGGGGGCATCGACCCTCACAGTTTGGACGCCGGCCCTGTCCAACCGGTCAAAAACATCGGCAGGGTATTTGGCGGCGCCGATGATGACGGGCATGGGCGAAATCATCTGCTCGTTCACGATGACGATGCCGTTTGGTTTTAAAAATTCTATCCACCGCAGCGCTTCCAATTGCTCGAAGGCTACAATGAGATCCGCCTCGCCTTTTTCAATCAGCGGCGATATCACCTGATCGCCGATCCGAACATAGGTCACGACGCTGCCGCCGCGTTGGGCCATACCATGGACTTCCGACTGCTTGACAGACAGGCCGCTTTTTTCGGCAACTTCGCCAATCACTTTGCCTGCGAACAGGGTCCCCTGTCCGCCAACGCCGACAATCAGAACATTAATGGTGTCCGTCATTTTTCCCCACCTGCCTTCCGGATCGCCTGGAATTTACAAACCTGTTGGCAGACGCCACAACCGGTGCACATTTTGCTTTCAATGCGCACCTTGCCGTCCTTCAGTTCAATCGCCGGACAGCCGATTTTCAGACAAGAGCGGCAAAGTTTGCAGGCGTCGGAGTCGATCCAATACGATTCGCGAACGGGATTGCGCAGAATCAACATGCAGGGGCGACGGGCAATAATGACTGCCGGCTCACGGGCGACCAGCGCTTCCCGTAGCGCCGAAGCGGTTTCTTCCAGGTTGTATGCGTCAACAATCCACAGTTTTTCGACGCCGCAGGCGCGCACAATTTCTTCTATACGGACTTGCGGAGCCGGTTTGCCGGAAATGTCGAAGCCGGTGGCGGGGTTTTGCTGATGACCGGTCATGCCGGTAATGCTGTTGTCCAGAATAACGACCGTAACCAGGCCTTTGTTGTAGACCACATCGATCAGGCCGGTGATGCCCGAATGCAAAAATGTCGAATCGCCGATGGTGGCGACGATTTTCTTATCCGGCAGGACTTTGGAAAACCCCAGGGCATTTGGAATGCTGGCGCCCATGTCGATGCAGGTGTCGCCCGCGCTGAGCGGCGGCATGTATCCCAATGAATAACAACCGATGTCGCTGGTGATGATATCCGCCATTTTTGCGATGACGGAAAACACTCCCCGATGTGGGCACCCGGCGCATAATACCGGCGGCCGGCCCGGCACTTCCGAACAATCCACGGTTAACAAAGGCAACCGGATACCCAGCAATTTTTCGCGGATTATCGCCACGCTTAATTCGCCGATCCGGGGAAAAATCTCCTTGCCCTTTACCGGCAAGCCCAAGGCTTTGATTTGCTCTTCGAGGAATGGTTCCCCTTCTTCAATCACCAAAACCTCGCCGTGATTGGCGATGAAATCCCGGATCAATCCTTCCGGCAATGGCCAGGTCAAGCTGAGTTTCAGGTACGTGGCCCGGTCGCCGAGCGCTTCCCGGGCATACAGATAGCCGGGACCGCTGGTAATGACCGCAAATTCCTTGCCGTCGCCTTCCACGCGATTGCCGGGGAAACGATCCGCATACTTGGACAGACGCAGTACCCGGTCTTCAATGATCGGGCGTTTTGGACGTTGATTCGCCGGTACCACGAAATATTTCGCGGAGTCTTTTTTGTAGGGTTTAACCGGGATTTCCACTCGTTCCTGTAATTCCACGAGACTTTTGGAATGTGAAATCCGTGTGGTGGTCCGCAACATAACTGGAGTATCAAACAATTCGCTGATTTCCAGGGCGGCTGCGACAAAATCTTTGGCTTCCTGACTATCGGTAGGTTCCAACAGGGCAATCTTCATAAATTTGGCGTAATAGCGGTTGTCCTGTTCATCCTGGGAACTGTGCATGCCGGGATCGTCGGCGGAAACCAGAACAAATCCGCCGCTCACTCCATTGTAGCCCGCCGTGAACAAGGGATCGGCTGCAACATTCACACCAACGTGTTTCATCGCGGCAAGGACGCGGGCGCCGGCGATCGAAGCGCCCTGCGCCACTTCCACGGCAACTTTTTCATTGGTGGACCATTGCGCATTAATTTCCGGATATCGGGCGATGTTTTCCAAAATTTCCGTGCTCGGTGTTCCGGGATAGGCGCAGGCAACCCGAACGCCTGCCTCATAGGCTCCCCGGGCGATGGCCTCATTGCCGGTCAACAATTTTTTGATAACGTCCACCCTCTTTTCACGAAATCGGAATTTTAAGCCCAAATTTTTTATCTTCTCGCAAAACTTAAAAAATCCTGCTAATCGACTCGTTCCATTGTTGCAGATTTTTAAGACGTGAATAATCCGTAAGATCAAAATGAATCGGCGTCAAGGAAATTTGATTAGCTCGGATGGCAGCTACGTCAGTATCGTCGGAATTCGGCGTTTCCATGGGTGTTCCCGCCATCCAGTAATAGATCCGTCCACGCGGATCAACCCGTTTTTCGAAAGCATTTTCATATTCTATGCTTCCCAGCCGGGTGATCGATACGCCACGGATTTCTGTCGTCGGAACGGGTGGTACGTTAATGTTGATCAGGCTAAAAGCAGGAAATGTCTTGTCGATGATTTGCTGCACAACACTACGACAAAAGGCGGCCGCCGGAGCGAAATCCGGCTCACCATCTGTGGCCAGGGAAACAGCGATGGCCGGAATCCCGTGCATCGCCCCTTCCACGGCCGCACTGACCGTGCCGGAATACAAGACATCGGTTGCCAGATTCGGACCGTGATTGATTCCGGAGATCACCAAATCAGGCTTCTCCGTCATTAACGTGTCCAGGGCAATTTTGACGCTGTCGGCCGGAGTGCCGCCAATGCGCCAACCGGTGATGCGGGAATCCTCAAATGATTGTTTATTGACCCAGATGGGATGGTAGACTGTGATGGAATGACCGGTGGCGCTTTGTTGCTGGCTTGGCGCGGCTACTATAATTTCAGCGATTGATTTTAGTTGCTCCCAAAGCGCCTGGATTCCCGGCGCCCGGATCCCGTCGTCGTTTGTTAGTAATATGTGCAATTTTTGTCCCTGCCTTTTTGCTTGTAGTATTTAAAGCTGTCCCATCAGTTTATGGGTCTGCGGAATCACCCGTACGTTTTGGAGGCTCGCCAAGGCCAGCTCCTGCCACCGCAAGACTTGCTCCGGAACTACCGGCGTGACGCCGTGGACCGGTGTGACGGGCTGGAGAATCAGGGGAATTGCGGGATTAATATCACAAATCAAAGCAATGGCTCTTTCTAGTTCGCTCGGAGATGTCCGCCCGCTCAGCACGATTTTTACAAAGACTTCGCGTTGGCAGGCCACTTTTAAAAATTCAGCGTGTTCTTGCCAATACTCTTGTTGTTCCGGCAATTCGCTGGGGAGTTTAAAATCCATGGAAACAATATCGATATGTTGAATCACTTGCGCCAATATCGTCGGCAAAGTTCCGTTCGTTTCCAGATATAGCCTTACACCTTTGTCCCGCAACGGCGATAATGCAACAACCGCCTGGGGCTGCAGCAAGGGTTCACCGCCAGTCAGACTGATGGAATGATGCGGGGTGCGGCAGAGATTGGCGACGGCAGCGAACAGTTCGGAGGCTGCGACTGGATTCGTAATGGATCCGAACATCCTGCTTCCCGCCTCCGTCTCGACGCGTGCCGCCGCCGGAACGGCGAAAGAGTCCCGGGTATCGCAATACCGGCAGAAAAGATTGCAGCCGGCCAAGCGAACGAACACTTGCCGGCAGCCTACAAATAGCCCTTCTCCCTGAATCGATGAAAAGATTTCTACTAAGTTCATGGGTGAGACAACATTTTCCTGCATGGGAATCACGCCTCCGGAATGTAAGAAGCACAGGAACGAGGGGATTCCCAGACTCTTACGGCAAAGACCCTTACCCGGTCCGAGAAGGCCGGGTTGTTGGCAAGAGTATCATACACATATTTAGCGATATGTTCGGCAGTTGGCGGCAGCGATGAAAACACCGGCGTCTCGTTCAGGTAATAATGATCCAATGTTGCCAGGACCTCCGCCACATGGGATTTCAGAACCTTGAAATCCATTAACAGGCCCGAGGAATCCAGCGTCGATCCCCGTACGGACACTTCCACCTTCCAGTTGTGGCCGTGCAGACGGCAGCATTTTCCTTCGTAATCGGGCAAACGATGTGCCGCTTCAAACTCTTCAATAATGGTCAGTTCAAACATCTGATTTCTCCATTCGCAATGAAATGCAAAAAGTGAGCCATGCACTCACCTTTCATTTGCCGCCTGTTTGGTTAGCATATTTTCTTTTGGAAATGTTCCCAGAACTTCCTGGTAACTCAGGCTCCGCGAGTGCGGCGTATGGCTCCAGTTCTTATCATGCCGCTGTTGGTAACCAATGAAGGTAACCGGCACCCAACTGTAAATAAATACCGGATAAAGCAGCATGTAGAACCAGGATTTCAGCGGCGCCCGGATTTTTGTGAGCACAATGAGCGGGAAAATATATTGGCCGACGGCGACTACCGCCCACACTTCTCCGGGAAGAATCGTGTAGAGAATGTTGGTGTAAAACGGAACGTGTTGATGAATCATACTCAAAAGAACAAAAAAGGTTGACAGAATAAGAAAATGCGGCTGAAACAAATGCAGGATTCCATCCAACAGACGGATATCCCGGCGCCGGATTCCTTCCGCAAACAAACGCGGAATAAATCGGGCGGCAACGTCAAAATGACCCTGCGCCCAGCGTTTGCGCTGATTCCAGGATTGCATGAAGGTCAGCGGTTTTTCATCGTAGACGACCGCATCGTGCGCCCACGAAGTCGGAATCCCTTCCAACAAACATTTCATCGTAAATTCCAGATCTTCGGTCAGACAGGTCGCTCCCCAACCATGCCGTTTCAGCAGCTCGGTGGAAATCACCATGCCGGTACCGCCCAGGCAACTACTCAAGCCGATGTTGTACTTTGCGAGATGCCAGATATGATCAACCACCCAGAAGCAAATGGCGAAGGTTCCGGCAACCCAAGTGTCGGTGGGGTTTTTGGCGTCAAGATAGCCCTGAATAACCAACTCACCGTTCAGAAGATGATGGTTCATTACCCGCAGAAATTGCGGATCCACCAGATTATCGGCGTCAAAGACCGCAATGGCGTCATACTGACGATCCAACGCAAATAATCGGGCGAATCCCCATTCCATGGCGAAACCTTTGCCGCGATTTTCGGAATCGAACCGTTCCATTACAATCGCGCCGGTGTTTCGGGCGACGATTGCGGTTTTGTCCGTGCAGTTGTCGGCAATGACATACACATCGAACAATTGTCGGGGGTAATCCATGATCTTGAAATTTTCAACCAACTGGCCAATGACAGATTCTTCATTATGGGCGGCGACCAGCACCGCGAATCTTTTTTGAGGGGCGGCCGTGATCTTTTTTGGCGAACGGAACAAACCGAAAAATGCCAATACAAAATAGTATAGCGTAAAGAACACTACGATCAATTGTACGGGAATCATGATGAGATCCAAAGGAAAATTCATTTAGGATGTCCTTTCTAATACCTACCTATTTGCTTATTGAGAATAAACTGTTGATTAGTCCGAAAAGCATAAACGTTAAAAATGGGGCGAACAACCAACTTTGCGGGAAATAGTACACCATTGCGATTACGATCATCAACGTGATTATCACAGGCGCCCGCTTGATTTTTTCTCCGTGGCCTTTGAAGTCCGGATATTTCACTTTGCTGACCATCAGAAAGCCGACAAATACGACAAATCCGACGAACAGCCAGCCAGGTAACAGCTTCGGAATCATCGTGCCGGTCGCGACCAAGGCTCCGCCGCAGGGAATCGGCAATCCCATGAAATATCCCTTGACTGTTGAGACATTCACGTTAAAGCGCGCCAGCCGAAAAGCGCCGCAACAGGCAAAAAACGCTGCAACTGCGTAACCGATCCAGCCAAAGTCTTTTAAGGCGAACATGTATGCCATCGCCGCCGGGGCAACGCCAAAGGAACCCAGATCACACAAAGAATCCAGCTCTTTGCCAAACTCTCCGCTAACGCCAAAATAGCGGGCGGCTCGTCCGTCAAGACTGTCGGCCGCGAGGGCGGCAACCACAAAATACGCCGCAAACGTAAAATCTCCGTGAAAAACGGTCAGCACGGCAAATACGCCAAATACAAGGTTCATGGCTGTTAACGCATTGGGAATCCAGGCTTTGCTCAAGATGGAAGCCTCCCTATTATCGTTACCCCGGCCCGAACGCGCTGGCCTTTGTGAACCAGGATATCCACATTGTTCGGAACGATAAGTTCCGTACAGGAACCGAACTTGATCATTCCATATAGTTGTCCTTGGGAAAGCTCCGTTCCCAATGTGACCCAGGAGACGATGCGTCGGGCCAGAATGCCGGCGATTTGGGTAACCAGGATCCGGCAATGTTCGGATTCAATACCAATGGCGTGCCGCTCATTTTCCCAGGCCGCGATCGCCTTGTAGGCCGGTCGGAATCGTCCGCAGACATACTGTTGAAATTTGATCGTTCCCTCCATGGGGCTACGGTTGACATGCACGTCAAATGGAGAAAGGAAAATCGTAACTTTTTTTCCGTCCTCACCGAGATATTCATCATCATGGACCTCGGTGATGCTCATAACCTTTCCGTCAGCCGGAGAAAGCAAATGCGATGGATTATAGTCCACTCTTCGGGGAGGGTTGCGAAAAAAATAAGTAAAAAAACAGCATACAACGGCGGGCAATATCGCCCAATAAACGTTCACGACCGTCGCCACCAAGGCTGTGACGCAAATCATGATGCCGATAAAAGACCAGCCTTCTTTCACAATCGGGAAAGCCGTCATCTATTCGCCTCCAACCTTTTCGTATTCGTTAAACAGCAGAATAAAAGCAAGTGTGGCCACTTGCTCTTATCAATTTCACAATTATTATAAACCATTGGTCATCGGGTTGTCCATGAGGCCAGCAGAACTCTCAGGGCGAATTTTGGCAGAGCCAGCATGCGAATCAGTCGGCTGGGTTGGCGAATGAGACGATAGGACCATTCCAGCCCCGCTCTTTGCATCCAAACTGGCGCCCGTTTCACTTTTCCGGCCATGACGTCAAAAGTACCGCCGATCCCGATCGAGACCGGAACCTGAAGTTGGGCCAGATGTTCCCGCAGCCATTTTTCCTGCTTGGGGACGCCCAGTGCGCAAAGCAGAATATCTGGTCGGGTTTCCCGGACCATCTGTATGATCGTTCGATCCTCCGATGCAAAATATCCATCATGGATTCCCACCGTGATCAATCCCGGATAACGCCGCGACGCATTTTGCGCCGCCGTTTCGGCGATTCCCGGCGCGGCGCCCAACCAAAAAATTCGGTACCCTGAAATGGCGGCCCGCGCCAGCAGTTCCTGTGTCAAGTCGAACCCGGCCACACGTTCCGGCACTCCCGTACCCAAACGTTTCGCAGCCCAAACGACCCCTGCTCCGTCAGCCAGAACCAAGTCGGCGGAATTGAGGATACCGGACAAGAGTTGGTCTTCTTGCGCCAGCATTACCATTTCCGCATTCGCAGTCGCTACCAGACGGGGCTGGCGTTCGCATATAAAGGTTTCGACCTGGTTAAGGGCCTCGGCCATTGTTATGGCATCAACCCTGATTCCCAGAATATTTACCTGAACCCTGTTCATGCTTGACAATATCCTGATTACAGACTATAGTTCGGTGATTCTTTGGTGATGGTTACATCATGGGGATGGCTTTCCTTCAGACCGGCGGAAGTGATCCGGATAAAACGCGTATTATTCATCAATTCCTCAATGTTTTTTACGCCGCAATAGCCCATACCGGAGCGCAAGCCTCCCAGCAGTTGATAGATCGTATCTGCAACCGCTCCTTTAAACGGCACCCGGCCTTCAATGCCTTCGGGAACCAATTTTTCAGCGTTTTCCTGGAAGTAACGGTCCTTGCTTCCCAACGCCATGGCGCTGAGTGAACCCATTCCTCGATATTCTTTAAAACTTCGGCCCTGAAAAATGACCGTTTCGCCAGGACTTTCCTCAGTGCCGGCCAGCAGACTGCCGACCATGACCACATTGCCGCCGGCGGCGATTGCTTTTGTAATATCGCCGGAATACTTGATCCCGCCGTCGGCGATTACGGGAACGCCGAACGGTTTGGCGGCTTGGGAGCAATTATAGATCGCCGTAATCTGGGGCACGCCGATTCCGGCAATAACCCGTGTAGTGCAGATTGAACCAGGACCCATGCCGACTTTTACGGCGTCGACGCCCGCTTCGATCAGAGCTGTCGTTGCCTGTGAGGTAGCGATATTGCCGGCGATCAGTTCAATGGCCGGATAAGTCCGCTTGATCTTGCGGATGGCTTCCAATACGCCCTTTGAATGTCCATGCGCCGTATCGACGACCAGGATATCCACTTTCGCCCCGACCAACGCATCCAAACGGTCCATCAAATCGGCGCCCACACCGACGGCGGCGGCGGCTAGCAAACGCCCTTTGCCGTCTTTGGCGGAATTGGGATATTTTTGCGCCTTTTCAATATCTTTGATCGTGATCAGGCCTTTTAAGTTGCCGTCGGCATCGATCAACGGCAACTTCTCGATTCGGTGTTTGCCCAGGATTTTTTTCGCATCTTCCAGCGAAGTGCCGACCGGCGCGGTGATCAGATGTTCCCGGGTCATACAGTCGCTGATCCTCTGGGTCAGATCCGTTTCGAACCGGAGGTCGCGGTTGGTGATAATCCCGATCAACTTGCCGTTTTCCGTGATCGGCACTCCGGAAATCCGGTATCTTTCCATTAAATTATGGGCATCTTGGAGGCGATTCTCCGGGCCGAGAAAAATCGGATCCACAATAATGCCATGCTCCGATCGTTTTACCTTGTCGACTTCTTCGGCTTGGCGCTCGATGGTCATGTTTTTGTGAATAATGCCCAGCCCGCCTTCGCGCGCCATGGCGATCGCCATTCTGGCTTCCGTGACGGTATCCATCCCGGAACTGATAATCGGAATATTTAACCGGATATTGCGCGTAAGATTTGTGGAAATCTCCACATCTTTTGGCAAAACTTCCGAATGATCAGGGACCAGAAGCACATCATCAAACGTGAGCGCTTCCGGGCCAAACTTCTCATCAATCATGCGGCAACCCCCCTCTAATTATTTTAAATAGTATATCACAACAAAATTCCGGTATCTAGGGAAATGCCGGAATTTTACCAAGGAATATTTACGGGTTAACGCAAACTTAACGTTTTGGGCAAGGGTTTGCTTCAAAACCGTCGAATTATACAATATTAGGGTAAGGAGGCTGACGCATTTGGCCAAAAAAAACACCCCCCGTTTATTTGCGATCATTCATATCGGCTCCGAGCAGATTACCTTCCAAATTAGCGAGTTTTCCGATTTGAGCGATCTGCATGTCATCGAACGAACGTCCCGGGAAGTTTTTTTAGGGGAAGAAACCTTTAAAACCGGTCGGATCAGCTTTACCACATCTGGACAGTTGTGTTCATTGCTGCGCAGTTATAAGCGTTTGATGACCGAATACGGCGTGAAGGATTATCGGGTGATCGCCACGACAGCCTTGCGTGAAGCCGAAAATCAGCATTACATTGTCGATCAGATCCGGATCCGAACCGGATTTGAACTGGAAGTCGTCGACATGTTGCAGGAAATTTTCTTCAAGTATGCCGCGCTCTATCACATGATTCGCAAACATCGGATCGAACGATCCGACGAAGCTCTTCTGTTTGTGGACATTTCTTCCGGTGGACTGGGCTTTACGCTGCTCAAGAACGGAGTCATTCACTATCAGCAAAATATCCATATCGGTGCGGTCAGAATCAAAGAAAGCTTTGACAAGAACGAAAGGGATTCGATTCATTTTCACCAGGCATTGTCCGAGTATATATATAGTTCGATAGAATCGGTAAAATCCGGACTGTCCCAACACTCCATCAAATACATCGTGACTTCAGGAAATGAAAATCATCTGCTACTCCAAATGCTGGGCCGTGGCGCCGCCGATGGACTGACCTGTGTAAGCCGCCGGGAGTTTCAGTCCCTTTACGAGAATGTTCAGAGTCTGAATCTTCCCCAACTGATGAAAACTTATCGGTTGAGCGAAAATAAAGCGGAGATGGCTTTACCGACCATCGTTCTCTATAGTCAAATCTTATCCATTACCAACGCGCCGGAAATCATTTTCCCCGACGCGCAGTTGGTTGACGGGGTTACGTTGTTGCATGCGGCGGAAAAGGTTGATGATTCGCTAATTGCCATGTTGGAGCAGCAAGTCTTGTCACTCGTTCGCAATATTGGCGCAAAATATTGCTATGAACGCCCCCATTCCGAAGCCGTGGAAGAAGGATCACTGAAAATTTTTGACGCCATGGCATCCCTGCACGGCATGCAGCGACGCGACCGGTTGCTGTTACAGGTGGCGGCGATACTCCATGACATCGGTAAATTCGTAAATTTGCGACGACATTACTTTTATTCTTACCGCCTCATCCTGTCATCTGACATTATCGGGTTTTCTGAACAAGAAAAGGCTATGATCGCCAATATCGCCCATTATCATTCCAAAGGAACCCCCTCGGACATGGATTCGAACTTTGCCCGTCTTGGCAAGGAAGAAAAAGTCAAAGTGGCCAAATTAGCCTCCATGATTCGGCTAGCCGACGCGATTGACCGAAGTCACAGGCAAAAAGCATCTTCCTACGAAATACGACTGCATGGCGATAATTTGGAAGTGATCGTATTGCCGTTGGAGGATTTTTCCCTGGAACAATGGACCTTTGACGACAAGGCCGATTTTTTCGAGCATGTTCACGGCGTCAAACCGGTTCTGATCCTTAAATCTGGAGGCGCGTATGGAGTTTAACAAACCGGAATATTATCTGAATCGGGAATTAAGTTGGTTGAAATTTAACGAACGGGTTCTGGGCGAAGCGTCGATCCCCGTCACTCCCCTGCTGGAACGCTTGAAGTTTATCGCCATTGCCTGTTCCAACCTGGATGAGTTTTTCATGGTGCGAGTCGGCACGTTGAAAAACCAACAGGAAGAATCCCCGGACTGGCTTGACGCCGCAGGGATGTCCCCGGCCCAGCAACTTTCGGAAATTGCCAAATCCACGCATAAACAGGTAAAGCAGCAATATCGCCTGCTCAAAGAATTGCGGCGAAAATTGGAATCCGAGCAAATTGTGTTTTTTAACGCCGAAAATTTGTCACCCATTTCCGCCGAGTGGATCCGCAAATATTTCGAGAGCACGATTGCGCCGGTATTAACTCCATTGGCAGTCGATGCCAGCCACCCTTTCCCGTTTTTATCGAATCGAAGCCTGAACCTTGGCGTAACACTACTGGACAAAACGGGAGAGGCAAATATTGCCGTGATCCAGGTTCCCAGCGTTTTGCCCCGACTGTTGGAAATCCCGATAGAAAAAGGTAAACGGTGCTTTGTCTTTTTGGAGGATGTAATCCGCCTATATTGCCGGAAACTTTTTCACGGGTATAAAATTAAAAACATCGTACCCTTTCGGATCACCCGAAATGCCGATTTTCTCATTGATGAAGAAGAAGCGGATGATCTGCTGCTGGAGGTTGAGCGATCTCTGCGTCAACGCAAGCGCGGGCGGGCGGTTCGTCTGGAGATCGGCGCCGTTGATAACAAATCTCTGAAGAAGTTTTTGCTTGCCGAACTTCGGATATCCGAGGATGATTTGTATGAAATCCATGGTCCGCTGGATTTGACCTGCTTTAATAAATTCGCCGACATCGCCGGCCTGGATCATTTGCGGCAGGCGCCGTTGCAGCCCCAGCGTCCTTTGGATTTGTTATACCGGGATAATCTGTTCGATGCAATTCGGGAACGGGATCTATTGTTGCATCATCCGTATGAATCGTTTCGTCCGGTTGTCGAATTCGTCCGGCAGGCGGCGGAGGATCCGGATGTTCTGGCGATTAAGCAAACCTTATATCGTGTCAGTGGCAACTCCCCCATTGTCCGGGCGCTGGCCCAGGCGGCGGAGAACGGCAAACAGGTTACGGTCGTGGTCGAAATCATGGCGCGATTCGATGAAGAAAACAACATTTTATGGGCTCGTCGGTTGGAAGAGGCCGGATGCCACGTGATTTACGGTCTGGTTGGGTTGAAAACGCATGCGAAAATGTGTCTCGTCGTCCGTCGTGAAAACAGTGGAATCCGCCGCTATGTTCACATGGGAACCGGCAACTATAATGACGCAACCGCCCGTGTATATACCGATATGGGTCTTTTTACCGCCAATGACCAGTTTGGCGCCGATGCCTCTGGGTTTTTCAATGTTCTCACCGGCTATTCCGATCCACCGGTCTGGAATAAGATTTCTGTGGCCCCGCTGGGCCTACGGGACCGGATCGTTGAACTTATCGACCAGGAAATCCAATTTGCCAGGGAAGGAAAACCGGCCCGGATCATTGCCAAGATGAATTCTCTCGTGGACAAGGATATTATTGCCCAATTGTACGAGGCCTCCGCCGCCGGCGTCAGAATCGATCTGATTGTCAGGGGAATTTGCGTTCTGCGTCCTGGTCTGCCCGGCGTCAGCGCCAACATTTTGGTCCGAAGTATCGTTGGTCGTTTTCTTGAACACAGCCGCATCTTCTATTTTAACGGCGGCGGCGAAGAAAAATGTTTTCTGTCGAGCGCGGATTGGATGCCGCGTAATCTGAACAGTCGCGTGGAGTTGTTTTTTCCGGTGGAAACCGAAGTGCACCGTAAGCGTATTCTGGGAGTATTGGAACTCCTTCTCACCGACAATCAAAAAGCGTACGAAATGCGAGAGGATGGCTCCTATCGACGCCGGAAGCTCAGTGGAAAACCTAAAATCGGCGCGCAGGATGAATTGCTTCGTCAAGCCCGCGACAATGCCGTTGATGCCACGCCGGCAACCTGGCAGGTTGTACCGCTTAACAAAACCCTGGAACAACGATAAGGCAGGTGAATTTTTATGGAACTGGTTTTTATGCGCCACGGCAAGGCCGAGCCGCGTTCGGATGCGAAACCGGATTATGAACGAGAGTTGACATCGATCGGCCGTAAAAAAGTGAAACAGGCGGCGCGCGGATTGGCGCACTGCCTGTATTACGGTCGCAATATCATTATTTGGTCCAGTCCGGTCAAAAGAGCCATTCAAACCGCCGATCTACTGCGCAGCGCTTTCGGCAGAAAAAACAAGATTCAGGTCATAGATGCCATTGCCAACGGAGATTTTGCGGAATTACAGACCGAGTGGGAAAAAATCTCCAATCAGGATGTGTTGATTGTCGTCGGGCATGAGCCGTTACTTAGTGAATGGACGAAAAAACTTAGCGACGCCAGCCTGACATTTCGTCCGGCCAGTGCAACGGCCATTCTGCTTGCAGACCCAGCTCAACCGAAAGGGTCACTTGCATGGTTCATGCGTTCCAGCATCTTGGCGCGTCTTTGCCCCCCGGTTTGTCCGCATCGCCGCCAACGTTCGTAAACGTTGTTTGGCCGATTGACGGAAGGTCACCACCGCTTTGGGAAGCTCGTCGTAATAACTCAAAAGATCACGTGTACGCCAACTGATAAAAAGTTCTTTTTCCAATCGCAAAACATCATTTTCACCGCCTGCATCGAATTGATCGAGCAGGCATTTAATTTGGGCGGCATCGTGGATTTTGCCCATTTGTCCCTGCAACTTTTTCAATGCGGCGCAGAATTCGTCATCATGATATCGAGGGTAGAAATTGAATGACTCCTGAATATAACGTAGTCTTTTGACGCGGATACGAAATCGATGCAGCACCTTGATGGGTTCCAGACTTCTCAGCTCCTGCACATCTTCCCTCAGCTCCTTGATCGTCTGAAAAAATGACTTTTGCACATAATGATCCGCCCAATGATCTTCCCGACCGGATTGCTGTTGTTCTTCCATCTGATACAACCATCCTTGAATCTCCAGCAGGAGTTGTGTCAGGTTGCCCAGGCGCAGGCGGTGAAATACATCTTCCGCCAAGAATTCTCGTCGTTCCCGAACGGGGTCCAACCACGATGAGGATGTCGAGACAATCGGCTGAAACCGGATCGTGAATTTTTCCCACGAATTGATCAGTACATCGAGATCACGAATTTGGCCCAACAATACCCCCCACTGTTGCAGACGTTCTGAATACATATGAAATGATTCTTTGACAAAGCAGGGTTGAAAAAATTTCAAGAGAGATCGCAAACGCCGGAATTGAATCCGCAGAGCCTTAATATTTTCCGGTGTGGACATTGCATTGGACAGGTCGGATTGAAGCAGAAACAATTCCTTCATTTGGGCATTCAGCAAGACCATCGGTGTTGGTTCCGGCATTCTTTCGGGAATGATTTGATTACAAATCTCTTTTAGTTCGGGATTGCTGGTTTGCAACAATTCCAGACCGCGGGCAAACTTGCTTTTTATTTCCGGCAACAAATGCCAGCGCCCGGCGATCCGGGCCGCCAATTTCATCAATTCGCTTGGCGAGCCTTCTTTCAGTTCCAGCTCCAATTCACTAATCGGAATTCCGGCCAGCCCACTCCATATTGAACCCTTATCCAGCGCCATCTCGATGGTGGCGCCGCCGTCAGTCAGCAAACACGCCGTCGTTCGTGAGAACCGGGTGGAAAATAGCAATTTCAACTTTTCCGCGCCAAGGATCAGCGCAAGGCGGTCACCCACATTGGTTCCGGCGAACGGCTTGGGCGACGGCTCCGGTCCGGCGACCTTTTCATTCCATTCTTCCCGTTCCGAAAGACCACCGCTACTCAACAGATCGCTTTTCACCGTGGCGACCCAATCCTGCCCTTCGTGGCGGATGCGGTAGGCATACCCGGTCTTTTGCAGCAAAAATTGCGGTGTATCATAATAAAAAGCTTCAAAAGCGCGAACAACAGGTTTTTGCTCCTGCATCATCGCCACAATTTCCGGATCATTCAAAATCAGGTCAAAGAATCGATGCTCCGGTATCGCCAGTTTAATTTCCAATTCCGATCCGTCGGGCATATCTTCAACCTCCTAAAATCCGCAGGGGACCGATATCGGTCCCCTGTTGGTCTCTTCTCCCTGTCCGTCACGTCAATGAGTTTTCCCACGGTGAAGGCCTAAGCGTCGGAACGTAGCTTGCCGCCTTTACCCAGATGTGTGGGAGGCATTTCGCGAATGATGATGGTCACTGCATCGGCAGGACACTTGGCGGTCTCCTGGATTGCTTCGGTGACTTTGGCGACCATGGCGCGTTTTTGTTCCACTGTCCGTCCTTCCAGCAAATCAATCTGAACGATGGGCATGGGGGTTCCTCCTTCAAATGAAATAATTACTGGGGTGTTTAATAGTTTATTATTCTGCGCAGTTGTCTATATCCCTTCAACCGGCGAACAGAACGCCAAAAAAACTGTTGAACCGTTGTTGGAGAAGCGGCATAATTTCCGATGACAGTCCTGGGGTGTTCATTACCATGAGGCCGGCTTGCCGGGCTTCTTCCAGAACGTGAAGGTCATCGGCCAGGTTGGCCATTTTCATTTCCGGCAGGCCATGTTGCCGATACCCGAGGAACTGTCCCGGACCGCGCAGCAACAAATCTTTCTCGGCAACAATGAACCCATCGCCGGTTTCCGCCAGCACTTTCAAGCGTTCTGGCGCGGCTGCGGTTTTATCATCATGCAAGAGGACGCAGTAAGATCGGTCGGCGCCCCGGCCAACCCGGCCGCGCAGCTGATGCAATTGCGCCAGCCCAAATCGCTCCGCATTTTCAATGATCATCATTGTCGCTTTCGGGACATTGATCCCGACCTCTATCACCGTAGTGGCAATCAGTACCGAAATGCGTCCCCCGGCGAAGTCCTGCATGATCGCCTCTTTGTCCGCCGCGCTCATTCTGCCATGCAAAAGCCCGCAACGGACCTGTTGCAACATCGAGGAAGTCAGTTCATTGAACACTTCCGTCGCCGACTGGGCGGATAACTTATCGGATTCCTCCACCAGCGGACAGACAACATATCCCTGCCTCCCTGCCGCGACTTCCGTCTCCAGAAATCGATATACTTTTTCCCGTGCGGCCTGACCGGACCGAATCGCCGTAACAATCGGCTGACGTCCTGGCGGAAGCTGACGAATGACGGAAACATCCATATCCCCATAAAGAGTTAGCGCCATGGTTCGGGGAATCGGCGTAGCCGACATCACCAGGGTGTGGGGAACCGGACCTTTTTCCTGCAATGCAGCCCGTTGCCCCACGCCGAAGCGGTGCTGTTCATCGGTGACGACCAAGCCCAGATTATTAAAAATGACATCGGGCTGCAGCAAAGCGTGAGTGCCGATCAATAGCTGAATTTCTCCATTCTGTAAAGAATCGAGCAGCTTTTGACGGTTGCTTCCTTTGACCCGCCCGGTTAATAATGCAGCTTCCAGACCGAGCTGTTTATAAAGAGGAGCGCAAGTTCGATAATGCTGTTCCGCCAAAATTTCGGTCGGCGCCATCAAGGCTCCCTGAAAACCATTTTCGATCGTTTTGGCGAGCGCCAGCAGAGCAACGGCGGTTTTGCCGGATCCGACATCCCCTTGCAACAGTCGAAGCATGGGACGTATTGATTCCATGTCTCGCGCAATGTCCAGATAAGCCGCCTGCTGATCGGCGGTAAGCTGGAATGGCAGAAGCGACTGCAACATTCTCACCATCTTGCCATCGGGAGAGTGGGCCTTGCTGCGCCGGTCTTCCACCCGCTGTCGACGCAGAAAAGCCAACGCGCATTGAAGAAAAAACAATTCCTCGAAGACAATCCGGCGTTTGGCCTGCTGCATCAAGTTCCAATCGGTAGGAAAATGGATTTCATTCAACGCCTTGGTTCGGTCGATCAGTCGATGATCTTGCAAGATTTGTTCAGGCAACGTTTCGGCAATTTGCCGCTCAGTGTGCAGCGCTGCGGAAATCAGCTTTCGCAGGACACGGGCGCCGAGGCCCTGTGTCAGAGGATATACCGGAACAATCCGCGCCGAGTTCAAAAGTTCGGCATCAGAAACCGGATCGACTTCCGGCGCTTCGATCTGCAAATTATCTCGAAATCGATTGACTTTTCCGTATACCATGAGCTTGGCGCCGCTTTTCCAGGCAGTCGCCCGATAGGGCTGGTTGAACCAGACCAACACGGCGACTCCTGTTTCATCCTGAACAAAAACGCGGGCAAGAGATTTTCCCCGAACCCTTTGCACATCTCCCCGCTCCACCGTGGCGGTAAAAGTAGCGAAGTCACCATGGCGCAATTGATTGATTTGGATCAGGCGGCTCCGGTCTTCATAGCGTAGCGGAAAATGTTCCAACAAATCGTCGATGGTGTGAATGCCCAGCCGCTGCAGCCGGAAAGCCATGGCTTCGCCGACGCCCTTAAGGTTTTTTATCGATTCTTTACCCATGATTACGCTCCTCGTCTGCCTGGTTGGATGGTATTGTTCCTTGTAATGATTTCTGGGCATACCGCAGCCATTGACGCGCCGCAAAAGAAAGATGGCGATTCTTCTCCCAAATAACAGCCAAGTTCCAGCGTAATGGAGAATCTTCCAGCATGAGCATCTGAACCTGATTTTTTGCGTTCATTTCCCATACTTTTTGCGGCAGAAAGCCGATTCCTAAATTTTCCGCAACCATACCGACAATAAAATCCCATTGGGAAGTCTGACAGGCAATCTGTGGAGAAAAACCCAGTTCTCGACATTGATCGATGATTTGATCATGGAGCGTGAAATCTTCGCGAAACATGATGAACTTGTCCATCGACAAACTTTTCATGGACACGCTCGTTTCCCCGTGAAAGCGATGTCCGGGACCAACAATGACAACTACCGGTTCACAAACAAACTCAAACACTTCGAAATGAGAATCCCGCAACGGCAACTGCACGATGCCCAAATCCAGTTCCCCCGCTAATAATCCCTGCTCTACCCGTTTGGAACCGAATTCGAGCCATTGGATCGAGATTTGGGGAAATTTCTTACTGAACTCGCCGGCTATCTTCGAGAAGTATCCGACGCCAGCCATCGGCGGCATACCGATCCGAATGTTTCCTGTTCGTAAATTCGCTACGTCATCCAGTTCTGCGCTCAGATTCTGAAATGCTTTCACAATATCTTGGGCCGGTTTTATTATCGCCTTGCCGGCATCGGTCAGTTCCACTTTTTTTGTCGCCCGGTTGAATAACGCGACGCCGAGTTCTTCTTCCAGATTGCGAACCATTTTACTTATGGTTGGTTGCGTGATAAACAGTTCTTCGGCCGCAGCCGAAAAACTGCGTTTTCTGGCTACTTCCGTAAAATAAAGCAAATGCCGGATTTCCATCTCATCCTCCTAAAATAGACATCGAGAATGATCGCCATTGATACTATTCATTTTACATATATTATTGCTGGAAGTACACTAAAAGAAAAGAGTATTTAAATGAAGAACTCGAGGAGGTAGACCGATGGACAAAAACACACTGATTGCTTATACCAATTTGGCGACGTTACTGGACAAAATCATGCGACGTTACCACAATATCAACACTTGCCAATTTTAAAGGAGATGAAGCTTTATGGAACGTTACTGTGAATATTGCGGCAAAGATATCCGGGACGAAGCCGTGTTCTGCCCTTTTTGCGGCAGCAATCCAGTCGCGGTAACCGGCAATTTCGAGCGGAAGGAAGATGCCGAACCCATAAAATCGGTCGCGTAATAAAAACATGCCGGATTTATTCTTAAGCAAGGCGATATGCCTTGCTTTTTCCTTTCTGCCTATGTTAAAATTACTTCGTTGTTCAGCGTGAATACGTACTTAACCCTCAAGATTGAAGGAGGTGTAATTGATGGCCAATTTGTGTGAAGTCTGCGGAAAAGGTGAACGCAGCGGATTTAATGTCAGCCATTCCCACCTTAAAACCAAACGGACTTGGAAACCGAACATTCAACGCGTCCGCGCTTTGGTGAAAGGTGAAATCACTCGTCTGAATGTTTGCACCCGTTGCCTGCGCTCCGGGAAAGTCGTTCGTCCCTAGTTTTTCGAGTTTCCATTAAATTCGAATTAAAAAAGATTGTGCTGAAAATTTGTTTCGGCACAATCTTTTTTATTGTCATTGTATTGCATCGGTACAATCGAACCTACTGGTCGGCTTTTTTCTTGCCTGACTGAATTTGTTTTAATTCCGCCGCATCAAAGCGATAAAGCTCGTTGCAGAAATTGCAGCGAACTTCCGCCTGCCCGTCCTGTAACATGGCGGTGAGTTCCGCTTCCCCCAGGCTGTTGATCATCGCAGTTACGCGTTGCCGGCTGCACGTACAGGAAAAAGCAACCGGTTCCGGGTCATAGACGGTGTCGTCGGCTACTCCCGCCAGCAGCAGCCGAATCATTCCGGCTGCTGTCACTCCCTCAAAGGCCAGCTGGGAAGGTGAGGAAACCAGAATCAGATTTTTTTCAATGGCGCCCAATACCTCTTCCGTGGCATCAGGCATCACCTGCACCAAAAATCCGGCGGCGCCGGCGACATGGCCGTCGGAATCGACCAACACGCCCAACCCAACTGTGGACGGAATCTGTTCCGACTCCAAAAGATACCGGGTGATGTCTTCGGCGATTTCACCGGAAACGAGCTCCACGGTTCCCGTGAATACTTCACGCTGTGGATTGAACCGGGTTACATACAGCATCCCCCATCCGATTCCTTCGCCCACCGGAAGTTTTCCATTTACGGCCGGCAAATCGGCAGCGGGGTTGTGAACATAGCCGCGCACACAATGCCTCGAAGGCGTATCGCCGACAACATCGCCCAGGGGTCCATCGCCGGATAGCCGAACTGTGATGCATTCATCGCCCTTGAGGTTTTCCGAGAGCAGTAACGCCGCCGTCATCGCTCGTCCTATTGCCGCAGTCGCCAGTGGGCTGCAATGATGGCGTTTTCTGGCCTCTTCCGTCAACTCCGTGGTAATGGCGGCTACCAGGCGAACTCCCGGCGCAATCGCCGTCACGATATGGTCAGACATTGCCGGGTTCCCAACTTTTGAGAAGGTTGGCCATCTCGATTGCGGTCATGGCCGCATCGAATCCTTTATTGCCGGCCTTGGTTCCGGCCCGTTCAATCGCCTGCTCGATAGTGTCGGTGGTCAATACGCCAAATACGGTAGGTACGCCGGTTTGCAGGCCAACATGCGCTACCCCTTTTGTCACTTCGTTCGAGACGTAATCAAAATGCGGAGTGCTGCCACGAATCACCGCGCCCAGACAAATGACCGCGTCAAACTTGCCGCTGTTGGCCATTTTCTGCGCCGCCAGCGGGATTTCAAACGCGCCCGGCACCCAGGCCATCGTCATATTGTCCTCCAACGCGCCATGTCGGGTCAAGGCATCGATTGCTCCGCTAACCAGTTTATTGGTGATGAATTCGTTGAACCGGGCCGCGACAATTCCGATTCGCAACCCTTCCGCCGTCAGTTTTCCTTCCAATACTTTCATTTCGACTCACCCTCCACTTTCAGTAAATGTCCCATTTTGGCCTTTTTGACTGCCAGATATTTTTTATTGAAGGCATTCGCCGTGATTTCCACTGGAACCCGCTCGGTGATTGTCAGGCCATAGCCTTCCAGACCGGCGCGTTTTTCCGGATTGTTGGTCAACAGGCGAATGGTGGTAAGTCCAAGATCCGATAAAATCTGGGCGCCAATCCCATATTCCCGCATATCCGGCGCAAATCCCAGCAGGACATTCGCTTCCACGGTGTCCTTGCCTTGATCCTGCAACGCATAGGCCCGGATCTTATTCGCCAACCCAATCCCCCGTCCCTCCTGCCGCATATAGAGGAGTACGCCGGAGCCTTCCTGCTCGATCCGCTTCATGGCGACCCCCAACTGATCGCCGCAGTCGCAGCGTAGAGAGCCCAATACATCGCCGGTCAGGCATTCCGAATGAACCCGCACCAAAACGTTGGCTTGATTCTCTACATCCCCCTTGACCAAAGCAAGATGGCATTGTTGGTCAATTGAACTTTCATAGGCAATCACCCGGAACGAACCGTATTTGGTCGGCAAATTAGCTTCCGCCACTCTTTCCACAACCCGTTCGTGGTGTTTGCGGTACTTGATCAAATCGGCCACCGTAATCAATTTGAGGCCATGATGGTTGGCGAACTCCATTAATTGAGGCACCCGGGCCATTGTTCCGTCTTCATTCATGATTTCGCAGATGACAGCCGCCGGATATAACCCCGCCATAATCGCCAAATCGACCGAGGCTTCCGTGTGGCCGGTCCGCCGCAAAACGCCGCCTTCACGATAACGAAGCGGGAACATGTGTCCGGGGCGACGTATGTGCTCAGGTCCCTTGCTTGGGTCAATCAATGTCTCTACTGTCAGGGCCCGTTCAAAAGCCGAAATGCCAGTTGCGACCTCGTAAGCGTCGACCGATACGGTGAAGGCGGTGCAATGCGAATCAGTGTTTTCGCAGACCATGGGACCGATTCCCAGTTGATCAAGTCGTTCGCCCTTCATGGGAACGCAGATCAATCCCCGGGCGTTTTTGGCCATAAAATTGATCATCTCCGGTGTCGCCTTGGACGCGGCGATCACCAAATCGCCTTCATTTTCGCGGTCTTCGTCATCGACTACGATGACCATCCGGCCTTCCCGGATATCCTCAACCGCTTCTTCCACAGTACTAAATTGGAACGCCATAACTTTTCTCCCCTTTCAATCCATAAACCCATGTTTCATTAAAAAACCAGTATCGATGGGTGTGGTTGCCGGTTTTGTTTTGCCTGTCTGTTCGCCGCAACGCAGCAACCGATGAACATACTTTCCTAAAACATCCGTTTCGACGTTGACCCGACCGCCGGCTTGTTTCCGGGACAACACCGTTACATCCCACGTGTGGGGAATCAGGGAAACTTCAAACCAATCGTCACCGCAATCGACGATGGTCAGACTGACGCCGTCGACAGCCACCGATCCCTGCGGGATGACGAAGGCCCCCAAAGAGGCCGGGATTTGGATTCGCAAAATGTTGGCATTGTCCCGCGGTGTGACCGAAACAATTGTTCCAGTGGCGTCAACATGACCACTGACAATGTGGCCGCCCAGCCGGTCCCCTACGCGGAGCGTTCGTTCGAGATTGACAGATTCACCGGGTTTTCGCGACGACAACGTTGTTCGATCATATGTTTCGGGCATGATGTCGACGGTGAAATTGCGGGAATCATATTCCACGACCGTCAGGCAAGCGCCATCTACGGCGATGCTGTCGCCGATCTTCACATCCGCCAGTACTTTTTCTGCACCAACCGTCAAACGGATGGAATGGGCGCCGCGGGATACGGCCCGAACTTTACCCAATTCCTCCACAAGTCCTGTAAACATCGCGAGCCTCCCTTCGTTTTACCCATCCTTCAATCATCAGATCATCGCCGGTATTTTGAACCCTCACATCTTCCAATTCAACGGCCTCCGACAAACGGTCGCAGCCTGTTCCGCCGTAGGGTCCGGGTGCGCCGGCGCCGCCGATGATTTTTGGGGCGACGAACATCACCACTTTGTCGACATAGTTGCCGAACAGGAACGAAGAATTCAGGGTTCCGCCGGCTTCTACCATGACGTGGGTTAAACAGCGTTCTCCCAAAATCCGTAACAATGCGCCCAGATTCAACCGCCCGTTCGAGTCTTCGGGAAGCGGCAAAATCTCGATATTCTTTGCTTTCAGAGCAGCGACCCTCTCGATGGGAGCCTTATTAGATATGGCGATAATCGTCGGCGCTTTGCCGTCGTTAACGAGTTTCGCTGACAACGGGGTTCGCGCCAGACTGTCGACAACAACCCTGACTGGCGATTTTCCACCCTCCGGCAAACGGGTGGTCAGTTCCGGGTCGTCGGCCAGAACCGTGCCGACACCGGTAATGATGGCATCGGCGGCATCACGCAGGTGGTGAACCTCCAGCCGGGACGCTTCCCCGGTGATCCACCGGGAGTCGCCGGTGCGGGTCGCAATTTTTCCATCCAGGCTGATTCCGTTTTTCAACGTGACAAAGGGCAACTTGCAGGTAATCCACTTGATGAACGGGGCGTTCAGACTGGCGGCTTCGGTGGCCAATACGCCCGTATCGACACGGATCCCACGTTGTCGCAGTGTTTCAATGCCGCAACCGGCAACTAATGGATTGGGGTCGGTCATGGCCACGACCACCCGCTGAATACCGGCGGTTGCAATCGCTTCCGTGCAGGGGCCCGTCCGACCAAAATGACAGCATGGTTCCAATGTCACATATATAGTCGCGTTTCTGGTTTCATTTCCGGCATCGGCAATCGCGTGGACTTCCGCATGGGCGGTACCGGCTTTTTGATGCCAGCCTCGGCCAATGACCTTGTCATCTTTCACGATGACAGCGCCCACGACCGGATTGGGGCTGGTTCGTCCCCGGCCCCGTCGGGCCAGCTCCAGCGCTTCCCGCATGTACTTTTCGTCTGTCTCCCGCTGCATAAACCTTCCCCCAAAAAATAAAATCCCAAAGAAAAAATTCTTTGGGAAAATAACCACAGACCTGTAACAGGTCATATTTTGCCTTTTCCCATCCAGACTTTACTGTCGGCTCCGGAATTCATACCGGATCAACCTCTCGGCTCGCGGGCTTAACCGCCGGTCAGGAATTGAAGGTTTCCCTTCTCACCATGCCCCAAAGGCGCTATTCAGTTGTCCTGTTCGTATATAGGATAACACTGGAATTATTAAAATGCAAGCATTCGGCAGAGTGATGTTTGGTTCAGCCGAGAAATTCACCAGTCTCCACGTTATATTTTATCGAACCCGACATTTCCGATACCACGCCCGTCCGGATCACCTTGACATTTCCTTTAAAATTCGCGACTTTTGTTTTCCAGTTATAATCCACTTTGTCGGCGATGATTCGTAAATTGCCGCGCTCAAAATCGCCTCCGCCTTCAATCATGGCTACACTGTTGTTAAAAACAACATAGACGCGTTCCCCGCGGAAGGAGACTCCTTCTTGCGTCAACAACCAACCGCCTGTGCCGAAAAATTCAAGCGTGGAAAGCTTGACCTGCGCCTTATCCCCCATGATGGTTCCACTGCCGACATTGATGACGATATTGCCGGTGATCGTATACAAGCCGGTCTCCGGATCGAAAGTCTGCTTGTCTGCCCGGAAAAACTTGTTGTTGACGGCGGCGAACGAGGTTGAAGAGATACAAAAAATGAGGAACATCGAAAGAAAAAGAATCCGTGATTTTTTCATGATCAAACCTTCCTTCTCAGGTCTTACCTTCTTTCAGTTGTGAAAAAATATAACGATGATTGGTGAATCCAGCATGTATGGGCGCCGTGGGCAAGCATTGCTATACTACTTGACGGGAACGCCCATGGCTTTGTCGATTTTGGCCCGGTAGTTGTTGTAGTTGTACATCGCCAGCAGGTAGTTGTTTTTGGCGGTAGTCAGGGCGACTTGGGCATCCAGAACGTCGAGGTTGGTGCCCACGCCAGCCCGGTAACGGATGACTTTGATCCGGTAGTCTTCTTCGGCTAGCCCCACCGAGGCCTTGCTGGTCTGAATGCTCTGATCGAATGACTGCAGGCTCAGATAAGTTGAACGAACGTCCAGGCGCACGCTGTCCACGGTTTGTCGCAGCTGTTCCTGGGCTTTCTTATGGGTTTCCACCGCTTTCTTCAGATTGCCGGCGGTCAAGCCCGAGTCCAGAATGTTCCAGTTGGTCGTCAGATAGATTGTCCAATTGTAGTTCTTGCCGCCAGGGAACTGGTCGTTGTACCAGGCGGCCTGGGCGGTGGCCGTCACGGTCGGCAGGTAGCCGGCCCGGGCGATGGTAATGGCTTCCTGAGCGCTTTTGACGGCGTCGGTGTACTGGAAGATCTCCGGCCGTTGCCGCAGCGCGGTGTCTTCACAGGCGGCCAATGGCTGCTCATATTTTTCATAGGTCAGGTCGCCTTTGATTCCCAGATTGGTGGTCAGCGGCAAGCCAATGATGTTGTTGAGGTTGGACATGGCCAGGTCGTAGGCGTTACGGGCTTCGATGAGGGTCTGGCGGGCCTGGGCGAGCGATACTTCGCTGCGCAGCACGTCGACCTTGGCGACTACGCCGACCTTGAACTGGACTTGGACATCCTGCAGATACTTTTCGAGCCGTTCCACCGATTCTTCACTGAGCTTGACGGAGTTGCGGGCCGCCATCAGTTTGAAGAAGGCGTCGGTGGCGTTGTATTTGAGGGTCTGCCGGGCGGCGGCGACGCCCCATTGGCTGGAATCCAGGGCCAGTTTCGCCTGACTCACCTGGCTCTCGATCTTGTTGCCGGCCCAGACGGTCCAGTTCAGGGTCAGGGCATTGGTAAACTGGTCGTCAATGAAATTGCGGTCGCCGCTGTAATACCGGTCATTATACTTTTCGCCGTGCCAAGTCCAGGAGTCCTTGTGATTGTAGCTCAGGGTCGGCCAGCGATAGGAACGGGCGGCGGTCAGCGTGCCCTTGGCGGCTTCGAATTCGAAACCGGCGATCTTGCCGCTCGGATTGTTGCTCAGGGCCATATTGACGGCCTGATCCAGCGTGATTTCCGTTACCGGCGCCGGTTGAGCCATTGTCGAGTGTAGAGACGCAGAGGGTAAAATAAACGCCATGGCTAGAACTAGAAGATTGAGTCTGAAGTGTTTTTTGATCAGTTTGTTCTTTCCACTTGATATGACTTGTCGAATGGCAATCCATCCCTTTCATCATCAAATTCTGTCGTCAACTGTTACATATTCGGTTATTTCGTAAATCGCTCGCAGAAAGAGGCTTCCTGTTCCGTCGAGAACCTTGAAAAATTTCCTGGTTTGCGTCGAAGCAGCAGATATGGCACACAGTCGCTGTCATCAAAGATTACAATGTCATACTGCGTTTGCAGAAGATCAAAAATGTTTCGATAGAGCGTCCGCCATTCTTGCAGGGATCGTTTTTTTGTCATGACGCGATGAATTTGAATTGCAAGCCGACCTGACACGAACATTTCACTCACTTCATAACGAAGTGCATTCGCCAACTGGGAAACGGCAATAATCTCGTACATGGCAAATCGACTCCCTTCCAGCAATGGATTTGCTTGATCAGGCACATATTATCAATCAGGTTCATTTAGGGAAGACTTTTCGACCGGCTGCACTTTATACCAGGCTGCGTACATGCTGGGCAGAACCAACAAAGTCAGTATGGTGGCGACAAATAGTCCGCCGGCGATGGCCACGGCCATCGGTCCCCAGAAAACGCTGGAAATCAACGGCACCATTCCTAAAATGGCCGCTGCGGCCGTCAGCATGATCGGGCGGAATCGTGTCACCGCTGCGTTGATGATGGCATCCCAGGGATGTTCGCCGGCTTTGATATGTTGTTCGATCTGGTCGATCAAGATTACCGAATTTCTCATAATGATCCCGGCCAACGCCAGCAAGCCCAGCTGTACCACAAAACCCATCGATTTGCCGGTTGCCAGCAATCCCAGGCTGGCGCCAATTACCCCCAGCGGTGCAGTCAATAGTACCAGAATCGTCTTTGAAACGCTCTCCAACTGAAGCATCAGCAATATCAGGATACTGATCAACATGACCGGTACGGGCTGCATCAGCCAAACAGTCGCCTTTTCGCTTGATTCCGTTGGTCCGTCGAGTTCAATGCTGTATCCCGGCGACAATTTATCACGGATATCCTTAATCTTGTCGTAAAGATCGAAAGTTGCACTGTTCCCCAGAACGCCCGGTATTGTATTGGCCTGAAGGGTAATCGTCGGTTTCAGATCGCGCCGCCAAATGAGTCCTTCTTCCGCCTCATAACTGATTTTAGCGATCTGATCCAACGGAACGTATTTTCCGTTCCCGATATGCACATTCAGATTTTTGATCTGCGACAGATCGTTTCGGTTCTGAGAATCAACCCGAAACACTATTCCGACGGTTTTGTCTTTTTCCCGGAATTCAGCAATTGACATTCCAGAGATCATGGCTTGCAGATTTCCGGACAATGTAGAACTGTCCAGCACCAATACGCGGGCCTTATCTTGATTGATTCGCAGGTGCATGACTTTACTTTTTTCATTCCAGTCTTGGTTGATATCGACCAAATTGGGGTCGGCAGCCATCCGTTCCCTGATTTGCGACGCGATTTGTCGGACTTGTTCATGATTGGGGCCCTTGACCCGCAGCATTACAGGGTAAGGGCTGGAGGGACCGGTTTGAATGACCCGGACATTTCCCTGAACTTCCGGGAACTCGGTGGCAAGCAATTGATTGGTTTTGCTTATTAGCTCAATGCACGCCTTCAGGTCTTTGCCGACCACAATAAATTGCGCGAATGACTTATCCGGCAGAACGGGTTCGAAGGTCAGGACGAAACGCGGCGCCCCTTGCCCCACATGGTAGGAATAGTTGGCGATATTGGGGTCTCCTTCATAATGCTTGGCTAACCGTGCGGCGACCTGTTCCGTCGCTTTCAGGGACGAACCTTCCGGCAACCTCAGATCAACGACCAGTTCCGGGCGGATAGAGGCCGGAAAGAATTCCTGTTTGACCAAACCCAGTAAAACAACAGACCCGACAAAACAAACCACGGTTGCACCAATAACTTTCTTTCGATGTGTCAGACACCAGGAAAGGATATTGCGAAACAGGACATAAAACCGGGTGTTGTAAATTTCATGACCGGAAGTTGATTTAACTGGTGGCTGTTTTATGAAAAAATATCCCAGCAGCGGTGTAACGAGTACGGAAACAAACCAGGAAATCACTAACGAAATTGTAATGACCGAAAACAGGCTGCCGACAAATTCCGAAGCGCTGCCCTTCGAAAAACCTACCGGAATGAAACCGGCGCAAGTGATCAAGGTCCCGATCAACATTGGAAAGGCCGTAACGGTATAGGCGTGACAAGCCGCGTCAAACCGGCTCCACCCCTGCTCCAGCTTTACGATCATCATTTCGATGGCGATAATGGCGTCATCGACCAACAACCCCAAAGAGATAATCAAGGCGCCCAACGAGATTTTGTGCAGGTCGATCCCCGCAATTGCCATGCAGACGAATACGGCTGCCAATACCAATGGAATGCACAACGCGACGACCAGGCCGGAACGCACGCCGAGACTAAGCAAACTGATCAGCAAGACAATGGCGACAGCCTCGCCCAGGGATTTTGTGAACTCGCCGATGGATTCTTTCACGACCTCGGGCTGATTGGCTACCACGTTGATTTCCAGGCCCAACGGCAAGTTCTTTTGGATTGCGGCAATCGTTTGTTCCAAGTTCTTTCCCAAACTCAGGATGTTGCCGCCTTTTTCCATCGACAGGGCAATGCCAATGGCGGGGCGACCGTTAAAAAACATCTTTGGTTCCGCCGGTTCTTCATAACTGCGTTCGATCCGGGCGATGTCTCCCAAACGGAAGGTCCGTCCATCAGCACGGATCGGCAGGCTGCGAAGATCATCCAGATTTTCAAAAAGACCGCTTACCCGGAGATATACGTTATCGGACGTTGTTTCCAACATACCGGAGGGAGTCATGGCATTCTGGGCGGAAACGGCGCTGGTGATGGCGGCGGGAGGAATGCCCAGCTGCGCCAGCTTGCCGCTTTCGATTTCGATGTAGACTTTTTCCGGTTGCACGCCGACCAGTTCCACTTTCTTTACACTGGCAACGCCCAATAGGGTTCGCCGGATCGTTTCCGCCTGTTCCCGTAATTCTTCATAGGTATAACCATCGCCCGTCAGAGCGTAAACACAGCCGAACACATCGTCGAAGCGGTCATTAAAGAAAGGGCCCTGCACTCCCGATGGCAATGTTCCCTTGCTATCATTCACCATGTTGCGGACTTCCAGCCAAGTCGGCCGGATCTGACTCTCAACCACAGCATCGTCTTTGAGGGAAACAAAAATTACCGCTACTCCTGGCCGGGAATAGCTCTTAAGATAATCAAGCCCCGGCGTATCCTGCAGTTTCTTTTCGATCTTGTCGGTTACCTGCTCTTCAATCTGTCGGGCGCTGGCCCCCGGCCAATACACGCTGACCACCATCTGGCGGATGGTAAAGTCCGGGTCCTCCAAACGCCCCAACCGTTGATACGAAAAAATTCCGCCGATAAAAACGATGACAATAAAAAACAAAACCAATTCTTTATGTTTCAGAGCCCATTCCGTCATATTGAAAATTTTCATGGTTTGACACCTGCAGCCAGTCGAACCTTTTGCCCTTCCCGCAATTTGTGGACGCCAGCCGTCACGATCGTATCCCCTGGAGTTAATCCTGAAAGAACTTGGATTTTGGCATTGCCGTATTCACCGACCGTAATGGACTTCAGCGATACAATTTCGTTATTGACGACCCATACCCCCGTTGATCCGTCAGTTTGGTATACAGCAGACAGGGGAATTTCCAGTGCGGCTTGATTTTTAATACCTGTTCCGGCAATCTGGGCCGAAGCGGTCATCCCCAATTTGATTGTTTCCGGCGGATTCATCAGTGTAATCCGGACTTTATAGGTGCGGGTTGCGGCGTCGGCAATCGGCGAAATCTCGCGAATCTTTCCCTCAATCACTACATCTGGTAATGCCCAGAAAGATACATTGATTTGTTGGGCTGTTCGAACTTCTTCGACCCGATTTTCCGGGACGCTGATTTCCACCTCACGATCTCCGTCCTGAACCAGCGTCAAGATCGGTTGGCCGGCGGAAACGACTTGTCCGGCTTCCGCGTTGACCGCAGATACAATCCCGGCGGCGCTCGCCCGCAAACTGCTTTAATCCAGTTGGTTCGATCCCTGCGAATATTGGGCGGAAGCCTGCCGGCTGGCGGCCAGGGCGGCTTCGTAGGCATTGACATACTGATCGTACTGCGCTCGACTGACCGCCGCCTGTTCATAGAGTTGCCGGTATCGCTGCAAGTTGCTTGCCGCCAGACGAAGCTGAGCTTGCGCCGAGGAAACCTGGGCGGAAGTGCTGTTTACCGTTTGCTGGATATCTTTCGGATCGATTTGCAGTAAAACGTCGCCGGGAGATACCCGGCTCCCCAATTCCACATTTCGTTTAACGATTTTGCCGCTTACTTGAAATGCCAACTGACTCTCGACTCGGCCATGCACTTCTCCGGAATAGGTGAATTGTTGACGGGCATTCTTGTTCCCGACAATCTGGGTTCGCACTAGTACGACATGCTGATTCGCCGATTTCGCCTGAGTATGCGAATACCACTGCCAACCGCCGCCGGTCAGCACGATCAGGAAACATCCCGTTATCAGCAATTTTACCCATTTGCGGGTGTGCGCCGATTGGCTCTGCCAACCTTGTTTGTACTGCGGAATGACTTCGAGTATTTTGCCAATTTTGCCACACAACTTCAATACAAGATCTTGCATCGTGTTCACTCCTGACTTTCCGTTTCAAATGATTTGGTTCATAATATATTGACTGACTTAAGTCAGTTGTTGTTTAAATAAATTCGCTCTGCTTGTGTTGTCAGAACGAATCGTTAACTGCCTTATTTAATTATTTACCCAAAGAGCCAAACCCGGCAGTTTCAAACGGTGGAATATGGACCGAACCTTCCGGCAAGCCCAAGATTCTGTCGATCAGCACTGCCGTCATGTTAATATGAGCTTGGATCTGATCGGCCGGTAGTCGCTCATAAATTGCCTGGAACATTGCCGTGATGACGGTATGAACGAAATTAACCGCCATAATTGGATGGACGATCTGAAACATTTTTTGCTGTGATCCATCCTCAAAGATTTTTTGCAAAAATGGCGAAAGCACTTTTATTCCCTGTTGAGCCAATTTATCCATCAGATGCAAAGTCCGATCATTATACAAAAAACCGAACAGCAAGCCGTCTTTGAATCGAAGTGCACAGAGCAGCGTCTGAATGATTTTTTCAAGTTTTTCCAAAGGGTTTAAGGTTGATGACGCCGATATTTGTTCCAATGTATGGGAAAACTCCGAGATTCGTCGATTGATAAGCGCTTCCAAAATCTCATCCTTTGATTTGAAATAATAATAAAAAGTCCCCTGCGCCACGCCGATCGATTTTACAATGTCGCTGATCGCCGTTTCGTGATAACCGCGGGCATAGAACAATTCTTCGGCGGCATCTAGTATTTCGGTCATTCGCACCATTGGGTCCTTGGTGATCCGTGCCATTTTATATTCCTCCGACTGACTTCAGTCAAATAATACACTTTGGACTTATTCCTTGTCAAGCGTTATGAGCAATTTTTTTCGGAATTTGTATTCCTTCCCAATCAATAATTGAGCCGACAGCAAAATACTGTCGGCTCACACAAGCTTTCGTTCTTATCTTATCCCCGAATCTGTCGAATCGCTTCGGTCAGGTTGTCGCTGCCGAATATCGCCGAGCCCGCAACCAGAACATCTGCCCCCGCCTTTCGGACCAGCGGCGAGGTCACGGCATTGATTCCACCATCCACTTCGATGAGGACTTCCCGATTCAAGCCGTTAATTTGCTTTTTCAGACGCCAAATCTTGTCAATGGACGAGGGAATGAACTTTTGACCGCCAAAACCGGGATTGACGCTCATGATCAACACCATGTCCACTTCTGGAAGAATTTCATCCAATGAATGGATCGGTGAAGCTGGATTCAAGGCGATCGCCGGACGAACCCCTAATTCTCGTATGCGGGTAATCAGCCGATGCAAATGCGGTTCGGTTTCCCCATGAACTGTCAACCAATCGGCGCCGGCGGCGGCAAAGTCATCGATCAGAGACGACGGGTTCGTAACCATCAGATGGACATCCAACGGGAGTTTGGTAATTTTGCGGATCGCCGCCACGATCGGCGGCCCGAATGTCAGATTCGGCACGAAATGGCCGTCCATGATATCCAGATGCAACCAGTCGGCGCCGGCCGCTTCCACTCTAGCAATGTCTTCCGCAAGGCGCACGAAATTTGCGGCCAGCAAAGATGGAGCGATGATGGTCAAATTAAAACCTCCTCTGCTGTGTCTGCTGGATTTCCCTCAGCAGTTCGATATAGGAATCATAACGCCAGGGAGCGATGTCACCGGTTTGCACCGCTTGCTTGACCGCGCACTGCGGTTCGCGGTGATGGAGACATGAAGAAAAATGACATCCCGCCAGCTTATCGCGAAATTCTCGATACTGGAAACGCAGCTCATCCGGAGCCATTTCCACAAATTCGGTCAGGCTGAACCCCGGAGTATCGACGACAAACCCGCCGCCCGCCAGCGGCAGCAATTCCGCGCAACGCGTAGTATGCTTGCCCCGGCCGATTTTTTGGCTTAATTCGCCGGTGACCAATTGCAGTCCCGGCTCCACCGCATTGAGCAAAGAAGATTTGCCGACCCCGGATGGGCCGGCAAAAACACTGACCTTTTCATATAACAGTTTTTGCAATTCCGGAATGCCCGCGCCGGTTTTTGCGGAAACCTGCAGAACAGGATAACCGATTTTTTCATAGACGGCAAGAAACGGTCGAAGCTCCTCCGGGTCCGCCATGTCGATTTTATTGATGCAAATCACGGGAGATATCTCCGAATACTCGGCCAATACCAAAAAACGATCCAACAGGCCGAAATTGATTTGCGGTTGACTGGCGGCAAACGTCAAAATCGCCTGATTTACATTGGCGACTTCCGGCCGCTGCAAAAAAGATTCCCGGGGCAGGACTTCTTCGATATTTCCCTCCCCTTCACCGGCCAAAGAATAGTGTACATGATCGCCAACGCAGACGGAATACCGGATTTGCTTCAATCGTCCCCGCAGTTTGCAGGACAGCAGTCGGGCGCCCGTCTGAACATAATAAAAGCCACTGGTTGCCCGAATCACAACTCCGGTCAGTCGATTTTTCTCCATAGGCTAGAAGGTTTGTTCCTGAACCAATTTGTTGTTCACAATTGCCCTAACCGTCATCTGCCCCGTACCCTCCACCACTTTTTCGACGCGCTCTCCTGGTTTATGCACATTTTCATAGACCACGCGTTCCCCGTTGGCATCGGTGACGATAATCCGGCAAGCTTGTCGGATCGGTCCATCCGGCACAACAAATTGGATACGGGCCCGTTTGGGAATGCCGGATTCGCTACGGGCCACTTCGAGGTCAATGGTTGTTCCCTCGTAAACGCTGCTGCCGGGAGGTGGCGCTTGTGCACTGATCATTCCCGGGGCAAAACGCGTTGTGGAGGTTTCCCGAATTCTGCCGACCTTGAGGTGCAAGGCTTCAATCCGGGCCAACACACTCTGCATGCTTTCACCGATAAAATTTGGAACGGTAATCTGTTGCGGACTTTTCCCTTTACTTACCACGATGTCGATTAATATGCCTTTAGCTACTTGTCCGGGGGGTCTGGGGTTTTGGCTGATGATGGCGTCTACCGGAACGGTGGCGGAATACTCTTCGCTGATAATTCCTACCTTCAATCCCGTACTGCGGATGCGAGCTTCGGCTTCCCGGCGTTGCAATCCCTTCAGGTCCGGTATGGCGGCAACGTCGAGACCACGGCTAAGTACGATCTGGATGGCGCGTCGTTCCTTCACGATCTGTCCGGCCTGGGGTTGCTGGGAAATGACATAGCCGGCCGGAACCTGATCATTAAAGGCTTCCGTAATCTGAACACGCAAGTTTTCGTTAGTTAACAGGGATCGGGCTGTTTCGGCAGGTTTTCCGACAACATCCGGCACCATGACTTCCTTGCCACCGATAAATCCACCGTCAGCCAAAATTTGGCCTCCCAGAAAACTGAACAACAATAAAGCCGCAACGCCCCAAGCCCATTTTGGCAATTGGCGGATTCGCCGCCAAATATTCGGCGTTATTCCAACTCGGCCGTGTTGGGCTGAACCGGTCGGTCTTGCGTTTCGAGGCTCGGCGGCAAAATTTTGACGTTGTCGAATCATAGACTCCAACTCTTGAAGCAAAGCCTGCGCAGTGCCAAACCGTTCCTGCGGTTTTTTCGCCATCGCCTTTTGGACCAATGATATTAATGCTTTCGGCGTTGCCGGTGCTGTTTCGACGAGCGACCGCGGTTGTTCCTGTAAGTGTTTCATCGCGATGGATATGGCGGAAGGCCCATCAAAAGGCGGCGCACCGGACAGCATTTCATACATGACGACACCGAGGGAATAAATGTCCGATTGGGCGTCCACCCCATAACCGCGCGCCTGCTCTGGCGACAAGTAATGCACGGATCCCATTACGCCGGCTACTTGCGTGCTGGTTTGGGATGAGACCGCCCGGGCTATGCCAAAATCCGTCACTTTGGCCAAACCGTCACGGCTGATCAAAATATTATGCGGTTTGATATCACAGTGGATGATCTTGTTGTCGTGGGCGTGTTTCAGGGCAGCGGCCACTTGATACGCCAGTTCGAGAACTATTTGCGGCGAAAGGGGTCCTTCCCTCTTGATATAATCTTTCAGGGTTTCGCCGGAAACATATTCCATGACGATGTAATGAGTATCCTCGGCACAGCCGACATCAAAAATGCTGACTATGTTTGGATGCGACAAACGCGCCGCCGCTCGGGCCTCTTGGCGGAAACGCACAACGAAATCTTCATCGCTGGTATATTGCGAACGTAATATCTTGACAGCTACCCGGCGGGTTAAAAGCGTATCTTCCGCCAGAAAAACTTCGGCCATGCCACCGCCGCCAATACGTTCCAAGAGCTGGTAGCGATGGTCAAGCAAGCCTTCGGGGCTCATCGAACCCCTCCTTTTCCAGTTCTCTGCCGCAATTGGCCGCAAGCCGCTTCAATGTCCGCGCCCATCTCCTTACGGACGGTCACGGTAATTCTTCGCACTTTTAGCATATCCTCGAACCGTTCAATTCGTTCCGGCGTGGAACGCTGTAGCCCGCTTTCCGGCACAGGGTTTAACGGAATCAGGTTTACCGCCGCCAGCTTGCCGCGCAACAAATTCGCCAGTTCCTTGGCGTGCTCCGGGCTATCATTTACGCCATTGATCAACGCATATTCAAAAGTGACCCGACGTTTGGTTGTCAGGGCGTATTCGTTGGCAGCCGCCATCAGTTCCGGCACGGAATACTTCCGGCTAATCGGCATAACCCGGGAACGAATTTCGTCGTTTGGGGCATGGAGCGAAATGGATAAAGTTACCGGCAGGCCCTGCTCCTGCAATTTCCGAATGCCTGGCACCACGCCACAAGTGGACACCGTGAAAGAACGATATCCCATGTCCAAAATATACGGTTCATGGCAAAGGCGCATGAACCGCAGTACTTCGTCCAGGTTCATCAACGGTTCGCCGCCGCCCATGATTACTACGGAAGTGATTCGCTGTCCTTCCCCCAAAGCCTTCTGCGCATGCTGAACTTGCGCCAGAATTTCGCCGCCGGTCAGATTCCGTTCCAGTCCGGACAGTGTGGAAGCGCAAAACTTGCATCCCATCGCGCAACCGACTTGCGTGGAAACACAGACGCTGTTGCCATAGGGCTGGCGCATCAGAACCGTTTCCACGGCGGCTTCATCTTTGAATTTCAGTAAAAACTTGGTGGTTTTCCCGTCCGCAGAATTCCGTACCGCCGCTTCTTCAGGAATAGCCGCGCTGAAACTGCCCAAAAGGGCGGAACGAACTTCCTTCGGCAAGTTGGTCATTTGCGAAAAATCATGGATTCCGCGTTTGTACATCCATTCGGCAACCTGTGAAGCCCGATATTTTTCAATGCCAATCTTCTCGAATTCATAAGCGATTTCATCGATAAACAGTCCGTATAAATTCATTTTCATTTTATATTGCAACACCTTCCGCTTTTCGCGTCATTCGGGCGATAAAAAACCCATCCGTTCCATCTCTCTGTGGCCATAGGGTAACCATCGTTTCCGGACGGGGCTGCGGCAAAAAGCTGCCGGCATCGTCCAGAGCGAATTCGGGATGGTCTGCCAGAAATTGCCGGACCACCGCTTCATTTTCGGCCTCTTCCAACGTACAGGTGCTGTATACGAGAACCCCGCCAACCTTTACACACTGTGCGGCGCTGGCGAGGATCCGCTTCTGAATTTGCGGCAAGTCCGTGAGAGAAGATTCCTTGCGCCAGCGGGCATCCGGCCGGCGGCGCAACACTCCCAGTCCGGAACACGGCGCATCGACCAGCACCCGATCAGCCTGCCTGGCATAAGAAAGATGCAATTCCGTTGCGTCCAACTGTTTTGCTTCAATAATGCTCAAACCCAGCCGGCGTTGGTTCTCTTCAATGAGAGCGATCTTATGGGGATGAATATCCAAGGCCAGCACGCGTCCGGCATTTTGCATCAGCGTTGCCAGATGCGTACTTTTTCCGCCCGGTGCGGCGCAGGCATCGATAATGAATTCTCCCGGCTGCGGCGCTACGATGTGTCCGACGAGCATGGAGCTCTCATCCTGCGCCTGACACAATCCTTTCCGCAAAAACCGCAAAGGATCGTCCCCCGGTTGGCGGCATACGATTCCTTCCGGGGCCCAGGCGGATACTTCCGCTTCCGCTCCGGATTCAATCATTTTTTGCAGCAAGTCTTCCCGGGAGATCCGCAACGTGTTGGTACGAAGGGAAAGTGGCGGAGTGGAGTTGTTAAATCGGCAAAGCGCCTGTGTTTCTTCGACTCCCAATCGATCTAGCCAGCGTCGGACCAACCATTCGGGATGGAGTTCCCGCAATGCGATATGTCGCACCGGATCTTTGGCGAGACTGGGATAGCGAACTTTTTCCGGTTCCCGCAGGGCGGAACGCAGTACAGCGTTAACAAATCCGCTGGCGCCAGGGTGAGCAAAAGCTTTGGCTAAATTCACCGATTCGTTGACAGCGGCGGAATCCGGCACCCGGTCCAGAAAATATAGTTGATAGATACCCAGACGCAAGATGTTCACTACCAGCGCATCCGTCTGCGATAAAGGCTTTTTCACATAATGGCCCAAAATCCAGTCCAACGTACCACAGGCTTTCACCGTGCCATAAACCAGTTCTGTTGCAAAACGCCGGTCCAACGGAGTTAGTTTCGATTCGTTCAAGCGTTTGGATAAGGAAAGGTTTGCATAGGCTCCGGCCTGAAATATGTCCTGCAATACAGCCAAGGCCAGTGAGCGTGAGGTATGGCCGAGTTTGACGCTCATGAAACTTTCACTTCCCGAATTTCCACCATATCTTGCAATATAGCGTCAACTTGTTCGATATCGATCCGGGTATTGAAGCACGGTCCAAATGGGCGCTGGTTCAGAACCCCAATAACCGGCAACGGAAAGACGTCCTGAATCCCACTGGTTAAATCGCGCTCACAGGCGATGGCCAGTACGGCTTGGGGACGCAGATTCTTCAATACATTTCGCGCCAATGTGCCGCCGGTGACAACCGCCAGATTTACCCCATATTTCTCCGTCAGGTTGAGAAGATCATTCACCGGACATTGTCCGCAACGTTTGCAGTTATTCACATTCCGGGTAATTTTATGGGGGCAGGTATCTTTTTGAATGCAGTGCGGGCTCAGGATGAGCAGACGTTCCGGTCTGACCTTTACAAGCTTTTGCCGCACCAGATGATTGCTGACTTCAATGAAAGAGCGTTCCACCGTTTCCTTCTCAATATCCAGAAGTTTGCCAATCCGAATCGCCATCGGAAAAAACAGATTGATGACTGACCAAGCCTGACCGAGGAAAAATCTTGGCGTATGAAATCCCATGATCGCCAGAATGATTCCGGCGATTCCGCCGAGCGCAATCAAGGCGACGGCTCCAATCAGCAAACCTAAAATGGCCGGCAGATAACGGCTAATATCGGCCAACCCCGGTACACTGACCGCCCAAAGGCCGATCGTAGACACGACGGCTAACAGGAGGCTGGCCAGAATCAGGGCTAAAAACAGGCGTTTTTTAGGGCGGGAGGAAATCTCCAGATGCATATCGTTCTCCTACTGTAAAATAGCGCCGGGCGTCAGGCAATAGCCACAGGCGCAGTCTTTCGCCCCCATGCGGCGTTTGCATTCGGGCTGGACTTCGTTCAATTCGATCAGATCCCGGCCGGTTTCCACCAGAAGACCTGTCGGGGTCAATGCATTTACCCGTCCCGGCAGCAATGAACCTGAGAAAGGTACAACACGGGTCTTCCACACTTTCAGCGTCAAGTTGTCACAGATACAATAGGCGCCAGGCCAAGGATTCAATCCCCTAACCAGATTGTGAATCTGTTGCGCCGAAAGTTTCCAGTCGATTCGTTCCAGGGCCCGGTCCAGCATCGGCGCATAGGTGGCTCCGGCCGGATCTTGCGGTACAGGAAGGGCTCTACCGGCGAATACTTGCTCCAAGGTTTTGACAATCAGTGTAGCCCCCCGTTCACTGAGAAGATCATGCAATTCTCCCATTGTCATGTCCGGAAGAATGTCGACCGTTTCCGTCAATAACATATCCCCGGTATCCATGCCTCGATCCATCTGCATCGTCGTAACGCCGGTCTGTTTTTCCCCATTGATTAAAACACGATGAATCGGTGCGGCGCCACGATATTTCGGCAACAAAGACGCATGCACGTTGATGCAGCCCAAGCGGGGCGTCTGCAACACGGATTCCGGCAAAATTTGGCCGAATGCGACCACCACGGCAACATCCGGCGACCATTCCTGCAGCTGTGCTAAAAAAGCAGGGGCTTTCACCCGTTCAACTGTAACAACCGGCAACCCCAAAGCGAGGGCAGCTTCCTTCACCGGCGACGGGCAAAGTTTTCGCCCCCTGCCCTTGGGACGGTCCGGTTGACTGACAACACCGCACACCTCATATCCCGCTGCGACGATTGCTTTAAGGCAGGGAACGGCGAAATCCGGCGTTCCCATGAAAACGACCCGACCCCGGATCATTCCTTTCGCTCCCGAAAAACGGATTGGGCGCGCTCGATAAATAGGATGCCTTCCAAATGGTCGATTTCATGTTGCAACGCCCGGGCCAATAGGCCGGACCCTTGCACGGTAATCGGCGCGCCATGGCGATCTATCCCCTGAACTGTCACGGCTGTGAAGCGCTCTACATCACCATACATCCCCGGAATGCTGAGGCAACCTTCCGTTCCGGTTTCACAGCCTTCCGAGGCGACAATTTCCGGATTGATCAATTCAATAAGGCCTTCGCCAACATCAATGACAACAACGCGCAACAATACGCCGACCTGCGGTGCGGCCAAACCCACCCCGTCCGCTTCTTGCATTGTCTGTACCATATTGTCAAGCAAAGAACGTACCGTTTTGGTTATTTTGGCCACAGGCTTTGCTTTTTCCTTTAATACCGGATCTCCGGCCCGGCGTATATCTAGAACCGACATGAAGAGCCTCCTGAAAGAAATTTTGATTCAAACTAAATTTTATCACACCGAATGAAAAAACACCATGAACCACGTGTTACATCATGCCCAGCGGATCCACATCCACAATGACATCACGCGAATAGGCAATCCCAGTCTCCACCAAAACGGACTTGGCCACAGTCAAATCTTGGCCGCGCAACAGAGTATGGACGCGGAACACATCGCCGATTTTTGAAACCGGCGCGACAAAAGGCCCCATGATCTCGACTTCAACCTGCATTTGGGCAAACCGTTCGGAAAGAGACGCGGCCATTTCTTCCGCCGACTTCATTGTCCGAATTTCATCCCGTCCCGTAACCGTCAGCTTTATAAAGCTGGCGAATGGCGGATAGTTCAACTGTTTGCGAAAAATGGCTTCCTGGCTGTAAAACATCGCATAGTCCTGCGCTGCTCCCGCTTGCAGCGCATAGTGGTCGGGATGATAAGTCTGGACAACCACCCGACCGGGTTTGGATCCCCTGCCTGCCCGCCCGGCAGCCTGCATCACCAGGGCAAAAGATCGCTCAGCTGCCCGAAAATCCGGAAGATTCAGTGAAGAATCCGCGGCCAGAATGCCGACCGCCGTCACGTTTTCAATATCGTGCCCCTTGGCGACCATTTGTGTGCCAAGCAAAATATCCGACTTTCCGGCGCGGAATTTATCCAACAAGTACTCATGCCCCATCTTTCCGCCGGTAGTATCCTGATCCATCCGGGTCAGTCGTATGCCCGGCAGCAATGAAATTAACTCCTCTTCCAGCTTTTGCGTTCCGGCGCCAAAATAGCGGATGTATTTGCTGTG
The DNA here is from genome assembly GCA_964601085.1 of uncultured Veillonellaceae bacterium. Lineage (GTDB taxonomy): Bacteria > Bacillota > Negativicutes > UBA1444 > UBA1444 > UBA1444. The sequence goes on from CAZRLN010000002.1 coordinate 128,496, forward strand.
ACAGGAGGGACAACTCATAGGAACGGCATGAACAGCATCGCAATAGTGGCAGCGCAATTGTCCGCCGTGCATGTGATAGACCAATGGGACGCTGCAATGGGCGCAGCGCATGACATAGCCGCATTCCCGGCACATGACGAAAGTGGAATGACCCCGGCGATTGAGTAATAGAATGGCCTGTTCATTCTTGTTTTGCGTTTCCTGTAACAATTGGACCAGCGGTTCCGAAAGGACGCTTTTGCGGCCGGCTTTTAACTGTTCCCGCATATCCACGACTTCTACGGTTGGCAGGGTCGATCCGTCAACACGCTGCGGCAGCTCGATCAGTTCGTACTGTCCAGTCATCGCGGCATGATAAGATTCTACCGCCGGCGTGGCGCTGCCGAGCACGACCGTGGCGCTCAGGGAAGCCGCCCGCATCAGGGCGGTATCCCGCACATGATAGCGGGGCGATTCTTCCTGCTTATAGGTAAATTCATGTTCTTCGTCAATAATGATCAAACCGAGTGATTTTCCAGGCAAAAACAAGGCGGAGCGGGTTCCGATTACGATTCGGATATCGCCGCTGCGAAAACTGTCCCAGACATCCCGCCGTTCCGCAACCGATAACCGGCTGTGAACAACAGCAACGTCGGAACCGAACCGCGCTTTAAAGCGACGCAAAAGCTGGCTCGTTTGGGCAATTTCCGGAATCAGCACCAGGACCTGACGCCGAACCGCCAGAGTTTCCGCAGCAGCCTGTAGGTAAACTTCGGTTTTCCCACTGCCGGTTACCCCATGCAACAAGAACGTTTTTGACTGCTTCTTTCGGATTGCCGGCAGGATGAGATTAAGAGCGTCTTGTTGCGCCGGGGTAGCTTGAACGGATGGGCAGACTCCGGTCAGTTCACAATAACTGTCCCGCTGGAGCCTGATTTTTTCTTCACGAACCCATCCTGCCGCTAACAACGCTTTGACGGAGGCATCCCACGCAATCCCGCCGGGATCGCGCGACACCGTCAGACGACCTGCCGAAAGCAGTCGTTCCAGAAGTCGCTTTTGCGCCGGTTTGCCCCGCCATTCCTGCAACGCCGATTTTAGCTCAGTCAAATCGACCGCCAAAGTGATCTGGCGGATCCATTTGGCAACGGTCCGTTGACGAGTCTGGCGGCAGGCGACGATCAATCCTTCCCGGACAAGTTTCGCCAGTTCGGCGCGGCATGCGGCGCCAAACTCAGCCCGCAACCGCTGAAAACCGACTTTGCCTTTCTGCCGGATAAATTCGAAGACGGCGCCGCAGGAAACGTCGACTTCGCCGTCCTCTGCGGTCACCTGGTAGAAGAGTTCCGATGTAACGCCGGATTTTCCGGGAATGAACAAGCGCAACGCTTCTCCGAGCGAACAAACATAATACTCGCTGATCCAACGGGCTGTCGACAGCATTTCTTCATCAAACCAAGCTTCGGCATCCGGCGCGTCCTGAATGCTTTTCAGACTGGTCAGATCTTCATCGGGCAATGCTTCCCGAACCTCTAACACAAAGCCTTCCGCCGCGTTGGGGCCGAAAGGAACGACAACCCGCCATCCCGCCGCCAGATAAGAGAATTCCGACGGAATCCGATACGAAAAAGCCCTACGGATACTACTGGCCTGAACATTGACACATACTTCCGCAATGCGATTCAATACTTCCACTACTTTCACAGCTTGTCTGCATTTTTCCTGTCGATGCTTCCGTCTACTCATATTTAATCGGAGCATTGTAATGGTTTCGGTTCGGTGGAGTGTTTTTCCTGCCTGCAGGCCGTATACCGACGAAAAGCCAGCGGCGACCGCCGCTGGCTTTTCGGGAGAATCAGGCAAGTCAGATGTTATTTTTGAAAGGGAGTCATTTTATACCGGTAAACTTCGGAGATTTCCCGCGTATAACCGGGATAGAGCCCCTTGCCCATACCAAGAACAATGCGGGCGCCGCGGTTGAACAACACCAACAATTCATTGGTTGCCGGATCTATGGTCAGGCCTTCGATCTCGCCCTGTTTTTTGACTTGGGTGAACGATTTTTCCAGAACAACACTGGCATACGATTTATCGGTTACATTGACGCGATAGAGATGATCCGGTTCTTCCAGATCAGCGGTCCCGTCATCAGCTGTCAAATACAATGCGCCCTTCCAGTAAAATACTCCCTGTACCCATTGCGGAACGGGTTGCAAGTGAATTTTGCGCAAGTAGGCGCCGGTGTCCAAGCTGTATTCATAAAGATATCTGCCGCTTTCTTCGCCGACCCAGGAACACATCCAAACCGTTCGTTTATCGCGGTCGACCGTAATTCCGGACACTTCTTCCTGCCCGCTGGACGGTTCGAAGCGGAAGGTTCTTTTCAATTTCAATGTCTTTGCATCGTGAATGGCGATCTGGATGTCCTTGCCGACGCCATCCATAAAGTTTTCCGCGCTTACAAAAATTTCGCCGTTGAAAACGTCAATGTCTCCAATATGGTTGGAGGGAATCGCATACCCTTCAAAGGGATTTTCATTCGCCAGAAGCAGTTTCCCGGATTTGTCATACTTGTACAAAGCCTTGCTGCCGCTGACATAAAAGAATTCACCGTCCGTCGCGATGCCCTGGCGACCTTTCACTTCAAAGGAACCAAGTAACGTGTAATTATAGTTGGGAAGCATTTCGGCCGGTTTGGGAGCGCCCTTGGCCGAGACAACGCCGGCGCTGAGGCTCAAGATAAGAATCAGGCACAGTACTGTAAATCGTTTCATAGAAAAGTCCTCCTTCTTCCTTTTATTCTTCCCCCGGATGAGTCACGTTCAGGCGCTATCCGCAAACTGGTCCGCCTCCTCCCTTTGGTGCACCTGAAAAAACATTTCCGTTATTTATTCGCGAATGCTTCCGATCCTCCTGCAAATTTACAGAAAATTAACAAAGAAATTGACCAGTATCATATATTGCCGACATGGATGTATTGCAGCCCAACTTGCTCCCCGATCGTCCTCGCCAAATACAACGCGCTCAAGGGAGTAATCGGCGTATCCATCATCCGCCACGCCGGAAAGAATCGCGTCACGTGCCATGGCACATCGAGACCGAGTTCCGTGGCAATAAACCGGGCGATGATCTCCAACTGACGCGGCTGATCGTTGACCCCGGGTACGATCAGGGTGGTGATTTCCTGATGAACGCCTGCCTTCCGTAGATATTTCAATGTCTCCATTATCGGTTCCGCCGTAGCGCCGCAATACTTCTCGTAGACATGATCGTTCGGTCCCTTAAAATCGACGTTGGCCGCATCCAACCAAGGAATGATGCAGTCCAATGTTTCGCAGGACATGTAACCGTTGGTAACCCAGACATTTTTCAATCCTTTTTCATGGGCCAGTTTCATCGTTTCCAGAGCATATTCCAGGAAAATGGTGGGCTCGGAATAGGTATAGGCAATGGATGGACAATCATATTCGATAGCTTGCGCAACATGTTCCGTCGGCGAAATATCGACGCCCTCAATATCCAGGTCGGGCTTGGGACTTTGGGATATTTCCCAGTTTTGGCACCATTGGCAGCGGAAATTGCAGCCGACGGCGGCAAAGGAGTACACCCTCGTTCCGGGCAAAAAATGATACAGTGGTTTTTTTTCCATCGGATCCACATGCGCCGCCACACATTTTCCATAGTTGAGGGCATATAGAACTCCCTGCCGGTTTTCCCGCACACCGCAAATTCCACGCTTTCCTTCCGAAATCAGACAGCGGTGATTGCATACGGCGCATTTTACTTTACCATCCGTGGTTTTATCATATAGCAGGGCCTCTTTCATCGTGACTTCCCCCTTTCATTTTTTCGGTCTGGATTTCGCTTTTCAACAAAACCGCTTTGTCGGTTTTTTCCCAGGGCAAATTCAGATCTTCCCGGCCGAAATGGCCATAGGCGGCGATTTGCAAATAAATTGGTCTTCGCAAATCGAAATGCTTGATAATCGCGGCCGGCCGCAGATCAAAATGTTTCCGGATCAGTTCTTGAATTCTTTCTTCGCTGATCTTGTTCGTACCAAACGTATCCACCATGACCGAAACAGGATGCGCTACGCCAATGGCGTAAGCCAACTGAATTTCGCACTTCTCCGCCAGCCCGGCGGCCACAATGTTTTTGGCGATATATCGAGCGGCATAAGTTGCCGACCGGTCCACTTTGGTAGGATCTTTTCCGGAAAACGAACCGCCGCCATGCCGGGAGTAACCGCCATAGGTATCGACTATGATCTTTTTCCCGGTGAGGCCGGTATCGCCCTGTGGCCCGCCAATCACAAACCGCCCCGTCGGATTCACATAGTACTTTGTCCGTGCATCCAACAAGTCGGCCGGCGCTACAACCTTTACGACCCGCTCCAGAACATCCTGGCGGATGATTTCCGACGGGATATTGTCATCGTGCTGGCAAGCAATGACAATCGCTTCAATCCGAGCGACATGATTTCCATAATATTCCACCGTGACTTGTGTTTTTCCATCCGGACGCAAATAAGGCAATTCGCCGGATTTGCGAACATCCGCCAGCCGTTTCGCCAACTTGTGAGCCAAGACGATTGGTAAAGGCATCAATTCCGGAGTCTCGTTGCAGGCAAAACCGAACATGAGGCCCTGGTCGCCGGCGCCCAGCCTGTCTAAATCGTCGAGCGATCCCTGCTTACTTTCTATCGATCGATTTACACCCACGGCAATGTCGGGCGATTGTTCGTCGATTCCGGATAATACGGAGCAGCCATTGCCGTCGATTCCAAATTCTGTTCGCGTATAGCCGATTTGTTTCAATATATTCCGGGCAATTTGTGGAATATCGACGGAACATGTCGTAGAAATCTGACCGGCGACAAAGACTAAACCGGTGCTGACCATCGTTTCGCAAGCAACTCGTCCACTCGGGTCCGCCGCTAAAATAGCATCCAAAATTCCATCCGAGATTTGATCGCAAATTTTATCGGGGTGGCCTTCCGTGACCGATTCGGAGGTAAAATACCAACTGTTCATGCCCAAACCTCCCTCCTGTCGCTCGGATTCCCGGGATGAAGTAACCGGCGTAAATATCTGAATGTTTCGAGTATATTATAACAATTCCTACCTTCCCTCTCTACTGGGATCCAATGTAAATAAAGAAAAAGTCTGGACGCATGCCCAGACAATAGCTTACGTATGAATATTTACGTGGCGAAAAAGGTCAGCTAGCCGCCCGTTCCCCCAGATACGCTTCCATAACGCGAGGATCATGGCGAATTTTGTCGGCCTTTCCATGCAGCACAATTTTTCCGGTTTCCATGACATAGGCATAATCGGCGATTTTTAAAGCCTGACGAACATTTTGTTCCACCAGCAGGATCGTTGTCCCGCTCTGGCTGATTTCCCGGATGACTTGAAAAATATCGGCGACAACCAGGGGCGCAAGGCCCATGGACGGTTCGTCCAACAACAGCAGTTTGGGGCGGGATAGCAACGCCCGTCCAATGGCCAGCATTTGCTGCTGCCCACCGGACAATGTCCCGCCCAGTTGATTCTTTCGTTCTTCCAGGATCGGGAAGCGTTCAAAAATATGTTGAATATCTTGCGCCACTTCTTTATCGCGACGTTGATAGGCGCCCATCTCCAAATTTTCCATGACAGTCATTCGGGCCAGGATATTTCGTCCCTCGGGAACCAACGCGATTCCATGCCGGACTACGTCGTGGACCGGCATTTTTTTCAGCGATTTCCCCAAGAAATGAATGTCGCCGGACTCCAATGGCAATAGTCCCATGATGGCTTTCATAGTTGTGGTTTTCCCGGCGCCGTTGGCGCCAATCAGGGATACGACCGAGCCGGCCGGCACGTCCAAATCAACGCACTTCAACGCCGTGATGTTGCCATAGCCGGCGATAATCTGGCGCAGTTCCAGCATGTTCATTCTTCCTCCTTCCCCAAATAGGCTTCGATCACTTCCGGATTGTTCTGAACTTCCTGCGGCGATCCTTCGGCAATTTTCCGACCGAAATTCAAAATAACCAGCCGTTCGCAAACATTCATCACCAAATGCATGTCATGTTCGATCAGTACGACCGATTTTTTCATCGACTGGATTTTTTTGATCAGCAACCGCAATTCTTCCGTTTCCGTTTCATTCATACCCGCTGTCGGTTCATCCAATAGCAAAAGATCCGGATCCGTTGACAACGCCCGGGCAATTTCCAATCGCCGCTGTTTGCCATAGGGAAGTGAACCGGCTACGGTATCTTTTTCCTCGCCGATTCCCACCATTTCCATCAATTCCGCCGATTTTTCCCGGATGTCTCTTTCTTCGCCGCGTTGTTTCGCGGTGCGCCAAAGACCTTGCCATAATCCGGCCTTGCTTCGGCAATGGGCGCCAACCATCACATTTTCCAAAGCGGACATATGCCCAAACAAACGAATATTTTGGAAGGTCCGGGAAATCCCCAATTCCGTGACTTTATGCGGTCGCAGGCCGACAACCGGCTGATCACGGAAATCTATCTTCCCTGAACTAGGGGCAAAAACGCCGGTGATCAGATTGAACAGCGTGGTTTTTCCGGCGCCATTGGGTCCGATCACGCCAAGAATTTCACCGGGTTGTACTCCAAAACTTACTTCGGACAAGGCGGCCAACCCGCCAAAGTTTTTGCTGACTTTTTCAAGCGACAACATCATCATGTTTCCTCCCCGCCACATCGACCGGTTTGACGGACTCACCCCAGCGCAAGCGCCGTTTCCAGTTTTGTAATGTAGTTTCATCCAATAATCCCTGTGGCCGGAATGTCATCATGACAACCAGGATTGTTCCGTAAATCATTTCGCGATAGATGGCGGCGGAACGCAGGACTTCCGGCAGGGAAGTCAGTATTATCGAACCGAGTAGCGGCCCCCAGACCACATTACTGCCGCCTAGTACGGCGAAAAGCAAAATTTCTACGGCCCGGTGATACGCGAAATCTTTGGGACCAATATAAAAGGTCAGGTGAGCCGATAATCCACCGGCAATTCCTGCAACAAAAGCGCCAAGAAAAAACGCCAGCAATTTATATTTCGTCGTGTCGATCCCTGACACTTCCGCCGCGTGCTCATCCGCCTTAATAGCAGCAAATGCCCGACCGATCCGGGAATTGCCCAAGCGTAGCGTAAAAAATACCAAAAAGGCCAAAATTGACAATAAGAGCAGGATTACCGCAATGTTGCCAAGCTGCTGCAAAGTTAGGCCAAACAGGCCACTGCCAACCCCAAATCCGGCAAGCAGCTTGCCGAACATCACGCCGATCGAAGGAATTCCGGACAGTCCAAGCGCCCCGTTGGTGATTTTAAGGTTTAGTATGACAACACGCACCACTTCCCCAAATCCCAGGGTCGCAATCGCCAGATAAATTCCCTGTAGACGGGTTGTCGGCAAACCGATCACAAGCGCGGTAAAACAGGCGGCCAGTCCGCCGAGCGGAATCGAAGCAAAAATCGGTAATCCGGCCTTAAGCGTCAGCAGTGCCGACGCATAAGCCCCGATGCTCATGAATCCGGCATTCCCCAAGGACAGTTGACCGGTGGACAAGGTCAGGTAAATGCTGATCCCAAGAATTGCGTTGATGATAATAAACATCGTCAGTTGCTGATAATACTGATTTAACAAAAAATCCATCGGTTACCGGCCTCCTTGTGCGCCTTGACTGCCAAACAGCCCTTGCGGACGTAAAAACAACAGAAAAATAATCAAGCCAAACGCAACTGCGTCGCGGTAGGACGAAGCGCCGTAAGCAACTGTGAATACTTCGGCCACGCCCAAAATGAGTCCGCCAACCATGGCGCCCGTAATGTTTCCAAGCCCGCCAAGAATCAGTACAGCCAATCCCTTGAATCCCATCGTAACACCCATGGTAGGCTCGACGGCGTTGAACGCCAACCCGACCAGTACGCCGGCGACTGCTCCAAGTCCGGAAGCCAGCATGACGGTCAAAACAATGATCTTGCCGGTGTTTATTCCCATCAGGCCAGCCGTTTCGATACTTTCCGCTGTAGTCCGAATTGACTTGCCGACACGGGTTTTCGCCAGCCAGAAACGAAGCGTCAGCATCAAACCAAAAGAAATCGCCAGAATAACGATTTGAACGAAGGAAATCTTAAATATTCCCAAATCCAATAAGCCGCCGCCGAATACCGGCGGAAAGGCTTGCGCCTGTGGTCCGAAAATTCTCAGGGCCGCATTTTCCAGGAAGATCGCAACACCAATCGTACTGATGAGTGGCGCCAGATGGGAGGAGGCTCGGCGCCGTAGAGGACGCAGAGCCAGCTTCTCCATCAAAAATCCCAACAGAGCACCGGTAGCCATAGCCCCGGCCATGGCGAGGAAAATATTAACGTTGAATTTTGTTACCAGCACCAGACCGGCAAAGGCGCCGAACATAAAGATTTCGCCATGCGCCATGTTGACAATGTTCAATACACCGAAGATCAGTGTATAACCCAGAGCAATCAATGCATACGTACTGCCGAGAGTAAAACCGTTGACTACTTGTTGCCAAAACATTTTCCTCACCTCCTCGATCCTATCCTAATGGAAAAAACTATTTTAATTCCGCAAATTGCCCCTCTTTTACAATCAGGACCGTAACGTCCATCGCCGGATTCCGTTTGGAATCAAACGCAAATTTTCCGGTCACGCCGGGGAAATCCTTGATGGTCGCCAGACTGTCGCGCAGTTTTTTCCGGTCATTGACGGATCCGGATTTCTCCAGGGCGACCGCCATAATTTTCAATGCGTCATAGGCTTGCGCCGCAAACTGGTCCGGATCTTTCTTGTACCTTTCTTTATAGGCTGCAACGAATTTTTTCACGTTCGCGTCCTCTTTACCCGGGAACCATGGACTGGCCATGATCGCGCCATCAGCAGCCTTGCCTGCCGATTTGATGAACTGCGGGGAGTTGAAACCGTTATTGCCGACGATCGGGACATTGATGCCAAGTTCCCGGGCTTTTTTGGCAATCAATGCCGCTTCCTGATACAGGGAAGCCACCATAATCGCATCCGGTTTCATTGTGGCGATTTTGGTCAGTTGGGCGGAAAAATCGGTATCTTTGTCGGCGAAAGTTTCCACTGTCAGTGTTTCGATTCCATTGTCCTTCAAGCTTTTTTCGAAGGTCTTGAACCCAGACACCGCCCAATCATTATTGTTGGAATACATGACCGCGACTTTTTTCAGATTGTACTTTTCTTTCGATTTCTTGACCGCGTGCGGAATGGCCAAGGATTCCGGCAACGCGTTACGGAAGATGAAGTCGCCGATTTCAGTGATTCCCTCGGCTGTCGTCGATGTTCCCATCACCGGCACGCCCGACTGGTTGGCTATCGGCCCCGCGGCGAACATTTCACCGCTCAGTGTCGGGCCAATGATAGCGACAACATTATCTTTATGAATGAGTTTGTTGGCGGCATTGATCGCCTCGTTCTTTTCTCCCTTGGAATCTTCAAACGCCAACTCGATTTTCACCTTTCCCTGGGCGTTGATTTCATCCCGCGCCAGTTCCAGTCCTTGGCGGATCGCTTCGCCATAAGCGGCGCCACCGCCGCTGAGATAGGCAATCACGCCGATCTTGGCGCTGCCTGCCGTATTGGCGCCGCCGCTTGGAGCGGGTTTATCCGTTCCGCCGCATCCGGTCAGCCCTGCCGTCATCATAGCTACCAAACACACAACCACCCATTTCCTCATTCCGTTTCTCATCATTTTCCCCCGCCTTATCATAAATTTTGGTTTCGGTATTTTCTTTCGCTCTATCCTCACGGTTGATTCTTGATATTCAAAAGCCCCTATCGACATGACATTAGATGTCGATAGGGGCGAATCAACGCGGTACCACCCTACTTTTGGCTCGTTTTGCCGGAAATAATTCCGGCTCCGGATAACGGCCGGGGCCGCCGGACCCTACTTGTCGCCACTGACAAGGTCGGAACCGGAGTTCCTGGGTGAGCTCACTTGCGGGTTCGTACCGGTTCACAGCGACCACCGGCTCTCTGAAACAGAAACCCCACAAGTTTATCCCAATCATTACGGATCACGCTATTAGATTCAAACTGTCCAGAAATGCGCACCAAAGTTTACAACGATGTAGAATTTCGGTTCGATAAATTGTTTGTTTGTAAGTTTGTATACATTATCCCAGTACGGATTGGATTTGTCAATCATCAAATTACAGTTTCCGTAATTAATTTTGTTGTTTATTCCCCGAACGTTGCCGATATTACGATGAGAAGGATTTTTCAGGGATTGCTGGAATTTAACAATTATTATCATCGTCAATTCATTATTTAGGTATCAGATTCAAGGAGGCGCGCCATGTCGGACAAAATCTCCGTTTCTCCTCAAGAAATCGCCCCGGGTGTATTTTGGGTGGGAGCCACCCACCAAGCCGCGCCATTAAATTGCAATCCATATCTGCTGGTTGACGGGAACGAAGCGGTTTTGATCGACCCCGGATCCCCGCTGGATTTTCCGGAGGTTCTGAAAAGTGTTCAGAGCCTGGTTTCCCTTTCCCAAGTCAAATATATCGTTCTGCATCATCAGGATCCTGATTTCTGCGCCGCAACTCCACTTTTTGAAAAGGCCGGCTTCGCCGGGCGAGTGGTCACCCATTGGCGGGCTGCCCATCTTATCAAGTTCTATGGTGTCAGTTCCGCTTTCCATCTTGTCAATGAACACGACTGGGAACTAACTTTCGGCAATGGCAGGAAGCTGTTGTTCATCCCCACGCCCTACTTGCACTTTCCTGGCGCCATTGCAACCTATGATCCTTATTCCCGTGTTTTATTTTCCAGCGACCTATTTGGCGCTTTTGCCGATCATTGCCCTCTCTTTGCGGATGAATGGCCCGGGCAGAATTACCCGGAAGCCATGCAGAGCTTTCATGAGCACTACATGCCGTCCAATGCCATCTTGCGGCCGGTGATGGAGAATCTCGCCCAATTTGACATTGCCTGCATTGCGCCCCAGCATGGTTCGGTGATCCGGCAGGGAATCGCCGAGCATATCGGGATTCTGCGCGAATTGGAATGCGGATCATTTTTGAACCCCATTCGCCGCTCCCTGTCGTCCCTCGACGGGTATACCCGGTTGGTGAACCAGCTGTTGAAACGTCTTTACGCCAATTATCCCCGGGAATTGGTGGCGGAGATTCTGGCGACCGGCAACGTGACACTGAATCCGGCATCCGGTGAAATTGCCGATTTTAACTGTAGCGGCCACGAATTGTGGGATTTATGTCTCCAGTTGCTTTACGACCGATTGGGTTTTACGCCGCTATTTCTATTGGAACCGTTGATCAAAAAACTGTCCGCCGAATATGCGATTGATCCGCCCTCCATATTTAAAGCCATGGTGCTGGACCTGGAAGAAAAAGCGTCTGTCCTTTCCCAAGAAAATCTGGCGTTGCAGGCGCAGACTGCCTATCTGACCGAACGTTTGGACTTGGCGGCGGAAAAACTGATGCGCTGCTCGGTGACCCATCTTAGAAACGAACAGGTATTTTCTAAATATCTTGCGGATACCTGTCAATCTTTCACAGAATCGAATCGGTCCGGAACGCTACTATTCATCGGCGTCGACAACATGGCAAAGATTAATCTGAATTACGGCAACGTCGTCGGTGACGAGATATTGCAGACGATGTCCTTACTGATCGATGAAAGCATTGGCAACAGTCATGTTCTGTTCAAACTGGATGGCCCCATATTTGCTTGCCACCTGCCGGAAACAGAAATACCGCAGGCCCTGCCGTTGGCGGAAAAAATACGGTACCGGATTGAACAAACGGAACGGCTGATCGAGCGCATTACCGTATCCATCGCCGTATTTTCATTGCACGACTTCTTCGGCAACGACTTTCAGGACTGCAATTCCTTTGCAGACGCCGTTTCATCGGCCGGAAAATCGCGGCTGCTTTGGGCGCGCCAACAAGGCGGCAATCAAGTCTTACAGGCCAACAACCAAGTCCCCGTTCCCATGTTGGGAAAGATCGTCGTTGTCGATACGGACGAAATTCATCTGGAAGTGCTGGGCACATTGCTGCGGGACGCGCAATATTCGGTGTTTACCGCCCGGGATGGCGACGAGGCCTATGAACTGATTGACCGGGAATTGCCGGATTTGATCATTTCCGAAGTCATATTGCCGAAAACAGACGGATTTTTGTTGCGTCAACGTCTGCGCATGGATTCCGGGCTGCGGGATATCCCATTTATTCTGGTTTCGTTTCAAAAAAACGAGGAAACGATCCGTCGGGCATACGCCCTGGATATTGGCCACTATTTGCAAAAACCATACATCATGACGGAAATGATCGAGCTGGTTCACCTACTGTTTCGTCAACGCTCCGTAAAACTTCAATAATCAAATCAACACAACAGGAGACGAGTTATGGAAATATCGTTGGAAGTTTTGCTCGGGTTAGTTGCGGCATTGACACTTCTGATTCTCTATTGCATCGGTCTGCTTTTGTATTATAAATATCGTCTAAGCAAGCGCCGGCGCTATCGGTTGGAGTTGACGCGATTGCTGCTCGCCGACTTGTCCGCCCCCCTGTCCAATACCGACCAATTGCATCAGATGGTGAAAGAATCGCCGAAGAAGGCATTTCAATTATTGATTGACTTCAGCCAAACTCACAAATTCCAGCAGGATAGTCATTGGCGGTTATTGGAAATTATTCGCGAAACTGGTTTGGATGTTTATTATCAAAAACGCTTAACCTCAAAAACTGCCCGCAAGCGAATCGATGCCGCCGTTCACCTGGTTGCTTTGCCTGGCGAGAGGACAAACCGGTCTTTGGAACTGGCCTTGCAGACCGAGTCGGAGCTTTCGGTCAAGCTGCAACTTTGCGCGACGCTGACGTCGCTTGGAAACATCCGGGCTATTCCCATAATGGTGGAAACCTTGCCGGGCGCGCCGCAATGGTATCGAACCAGGGTCAATATGATGCTGGCTTCTTTTGGCAAAAACTTGCACGATGAACTGCCGAATTTGATTGATCGCGACGAACCCGAGATTCACAGTTTACTCATTGATTTCGCCAGTATTTTCCCTTCCGGAGAACTCAAAACCTATTTATTGCAGCAAACCCAGAGCCCGATCCGCGACTTGGCCTACCGCGCCACCCGAACAATCGGACTGTTTTATTACCATGAATTGAACAAACCCGAATTCCTCTTTCATCCCGACCCGGTCCTGCGCAATATAGTAATTGAAGCGTTGGAGAAAATTCCAAGCCGGCAAACAATAGAAACACTATTGCCGTTGCTGGCCGATCCGCGCAGCAGTGATACGGCAGTGGTTGTCATCTCGCAAATCCTGCATAAGCAGCCCCAACATCTGAATTGGATCATCGAAGTTTTTTCCCGGGCAAAAACAAAGGAACTGAGCAATGCGCTGGCCAAAATTCTGTCGAATCGGATCGACTATCTGCTGATGCAGCTGATTGTCGGCAAAAACGAGCGGTTACGGCCAATATTGACCGAGATGATCCGTCTGGGAAAAACCAACGGCATTATCGGGTTCCTAAACAAAAACCGAACCATCGAGGCAGAAAACATCATCCTCGAACTGCTGCGACCGTTACTGACGGAATTGCCGGATCTGCGGACCGAGCTGCGTTTATACCTGCCATCGCGAATATTGGCGAAACTGAATGAAACTCCCATGGAACATCCGTCTGTCGTTCGCGATCATTCGGCGGAAAAAGGAAAACTTCTTCGTCTTCGACTCTTACTGCCGATTGTACTGGGGATCGTCCCTCTTTATTACACGGTTCGTTATTGGGATTATTTGTTTGAATGGAGTTTGTTCCAACACGTAACCCGCTATGTTCTCGATTTCAATTATTTCATCGCCTGGTATTCGCTGACTATCAATTCTAGTTACCTGATTCTGCTGGCGCTTTCACTCGTTGCGTTAAACAAGCAGGCTCGAAACTGGCGGCTGAAAAAGACGGCCTTTTTGTTCCGCCCGAGGATTCTGCCGTCGATATCGATCATCGCCCCGGCTTATCAGGAGGAGGCCTCCATTTTGGAAAGCGCCAATTCCCTGCTGAGTCTGCATTATCCAAATTACGAAGTCATCATCGTGAATGACGGTTCGACCGACCAGACATTGAAAAAGCTGATCGAATATTATCGGCTGGAAAAGGTTGACCGTTTCATTCCATCCCGCCTCAAGACCAGGCCTGTTCGCGGAATATACGCCAATCCAAGCTACCCCAAGCTGATTGTGGTCGACAAAGCCGGCGGCGGCAAGGCCGACGCCCTGAATGTCGGGATCAACATCTCCCGCAAGGAATTTGTCTGCGGCATCGACTCCGATTCTTTACTGGAAAAAGATTCGTTGATCAAAATGGCTTCGATGATCCTGGATTCTCCCCATGAACCGGTTGCACTGGGTGGCAATATTTTTCCGATCAACGGCTGCACCGTGGATAAAGGGACTCTAACGAAGATCGATATTCCTCGAAGCCATATCGCTCGTTTCCAGACGATCGAATATATCCGGGCCTTCATGGCTGGTCGTCTCGGTTGGTCGCAACTCCGATCGCTTCTCATTATTTCCGGTGCTTTCGGCTTGTTCGGCAAAGACCGTGTAGTTGAAATCGGCGGGTATCTTACCAGCAGTGAGCGATTTAAAAAGGACACTGTCGGGGAAGACATGGAGCTGGTAGTGCGTCTAAATCGTCACATGTTGGAAAACAAACTGCCGTTCAGTGTTTTATATTCCTTTAATGCTACCTGTTGGACAGAAGTTCCGGAAACCTTAAGCATCTTGCATCGGCAGCGTGATCGTTGGCAACGCGGCTTGATTGATATTTTGTATTTTCATCGGATCATGCAGTTCAATCCCCGTTATGGGCGAATCGGCATGCTGGCCATGCCCTACTTCTTTATTTTTGAGCTGTCCGGTCCTTTTATTGAAATGCAGGGCTATTTGATGGTTTTGCTGGCCTGGATTTTGGGATTGCTGAATCTGGAAATTGTATTATTGCTGTTCGTAACGTCGATATTACTCGGAATATTGGTTTCCATGTTTGCACTGACCATCGCCGAGAAGGAAAACGATGCGTTTCCTGGCCCGTATATCCTGACCATGATCGGTTATGCATTTTTAGAAAACTTTGGGCCACGCCAACTGATCAGTTTTTGGCGAGTGGTAGGGTATTTCAGTTCTTTGCGCCAAACCGCCGCCTGGGGCAAAATGACCCGCCAGGGTTTTCAGCAACAAACTTCCGGTTCTGCCAGCCAATAACCAAAATTAGAAGCCGGAAAGAGCAACTTATCTCGTCGTAAAATTAGCGGTTCATTTGCACGAAATAAGATTTCAGGCAAATGAACCGCTATTGTGTCTGAAAAAAATCCTTTTACTTACCTGCGGGCAGATAAACAAACCGGCGGATTATCAATTCCAACTCCCCAACCGGATCGGGAGCAGCGCCGCGAAACAGCCATAAATTAATGTGAACCCGCATTTTTCCGTTGGGCAGGAATGTGTCTTCAGATTCCGAGGCGGCGACGATCTTTTGGAAGATTATCCCCCGTCCGTCTTGGCGATGACCGTATTGACTCGAATAGACAATTCGGTCTGACAACCAGTCGAGGCGGTGGGTGCTGAAATCTCCTTCCGAAAGGTTCAGTAAAAAATCTTCGACCATTACAGGGCCGTTACGATTATGAAGACTGTAATGTAAGTTGGGCCCGGCGTCCTTCCCCCATCGGGAAATTTCCACATCGAGTTCATTCTGGCTCGTTTCATTATAAAGAAACATCCCCAGAACAACCTTTGGATCCAACTGGGAAGGATTCGCGATCAAGTGGAATAAAAACGATCCATAACCGAACCATTCCACGCTGCGGATTTCGGCGCAATACCAGCCACCTGCCCTGGAATTGAGCCGGAGGTGTAACTGCCCTTCCGCGTCGACCCTGACATTCTCTTTTGACCAGCGATTTTGACCAGGTGCCCCATACCCTTCCTTCACCTGCCAGTGATATCCGGAAAATTCAACAGTCGTCGGATTACGCCACGGTGAAGATGCCGCTTCAGAAACGGCGAAAAACCGAAATAAATGAATCGTCGAAAACAGCACCGCAAGCGTGTATTTCAGTCTCATGTATGATCTGATCCTATCCGGCAGCTCTCCGTTTCCTCATTATGTCTCACCATCTGGTATTCCAGGATATGGAATAGTCTTGTGAGGAATAACTGCCGTCACTATAGCACTGCACATCAATAGCAAAGTGATCCAGTTGATAGCGGACGCCTAAAGTGGTTCGATTGATATGGCCATCCTTGTTCCGCGCCAGCAGCGATTGGCTCAGCCTGATCGCCAAACTTCCCTCGCCAATCGGAATCGCATATTCCGGCACAAGGGACAGAGAAGATTCTCCCTTGGGCAAATAATAAACCGATCGCTTCTCATAATCCGATGTGTCATAGAGATAGGCCAGGCCCAACCGAAAGCGCGGGCTAAAATCTTTGGCAAGGCCAATTCCGAAGCTCTTGCGATAGTTTTTATCACTGAATTGTGCATATTTCAGAGTTGCATCAAGCATCAGACGCCGGTCGAGCT
>CAZRLN010000003.1:0-26337 GCA_964601085.1 uncultured Veillonellaceae bacterium
ATCTGCGGATAATCGTGGCTGATGTTGCCGGAAACCGGTTTGGGCGGTTCCATCCGTTCCAGGAAGTAGTGCTCCGGTAATATGTAATGCGCTGTGTAATAGGAGGACTCATTCCAGTCAATGGGGATGGTCACCACCAAGTCGGCTTTGGCGATATTCTTTTGATATTCCGGGTCTGGAGCGGTTCGCAGCGGATTGAAGTGATACATGAAAATCGCTTTGACTTTGCCTTTGGCGATCAAATCGGGCATGTGCTGGGCGATTCCCCGGTTGGTTTCCACTGTGGGATATTCATTGGGAACGCCGGCGCCATCCGCACGGGGGCCTTTTTCGGGTTGCAGGCGCTTCGGGTGTTTAAGGCTGCCGAGGGTAGGACGGGCGGAAGGCATCAACCCACCTTGTTGATAGAAGTTGCCCAGCAATGCATTGACGATAACATTGGCCTGGGCGATTTGCGTGCTGCTCACATAGTGATTGTGGAGTCCATGATAGCCGGGGTCGAGAAAGGAAGCCGGCGCGTTTTTTGCCAGATCACGGGCGATTTCCCGGATTTTTTCCGCCGGGATGTCGCAAACAGCTGCGGCTTTTTCCGCCGAGAAGTTTTTATTGGCGTTCCAGAACTCATCGAATCCGAATACATATTTTTGAACAAAAGTTTTATTGTATAGGTTTTCGCTGATGAGTGTATGAGCGATGCCCAGGAAGAAGGCAAGGTCGGTTCCCGGACGGATTGGAATCCATTCATCGGCGATTTTGGCCAATTCACAGAGACGGGGATCGACAACGACGATTTTCCGTCCTTGTTCCCTGGCCTCAGTCAGTTGCTTCATGGCGGCGGGAATAATAGCGCCTCCGTAGTTGCGGCCCGCAAACAGCATGTATTTGGCGCGGCGGATATCGATAGTCAACTGGTTGGCGGCCATTTTGTCCCAAGCATTGGTCTTGGACGTGAAACAGGTGGAGTAGTGGGTGATATAGTTTGGTGAACCAATTTCATCCAAAAAGAGATTGGCGTAGGTTTCCTTGCCACCATGCGCCATCCAGACCACCGAATTGCCGGTGTGTTTGTCAAGGATGCCAGTCAACTTCTCCGCAATCTCCTTAAAGGCCTGATCCCAGGTGATGGGCTGGAACTTTCCGTCCGCACCGCGCTTCATCGGTTGCCGGACCCGGTCCTTGTTGTAAAGATCGGTGGCTACGCCATGAGCGCGGGCGCAAAGAGTGCCGTAATTTTTCATCGCCAGGGGATGTCCTTCGACTTTCCATAGTCGGCCATTTTTAACATAGGCGAACATGGGGCAGCCAGTGGAGCAGCCGTTGCAATAGGTTGGAACTTTAGTCACCGGCGAATCCGCGACGACGGCGCTAAACGCCTTCATATCCAACAGTTGAGGGATCGCTGCTCCGGCTGCGGCGGTTCCGGCCGCAACCTGCAGGAAAGTTCTCCGACTGATATTGCGCATTGCAATCCTCTTTTCAGCCAAGATTTTGAATCATCGGGGAGTTGTTTATGCAGCCGACCGGCTGCTTCATTCCTTACCCTCAGGTGGCGGCGGTGCTGGGACCCGGCGCCAACGGCGCATTCAACTGCGCGGTGGAGCGCTCCGGAATCGTGCAGGCAACCGCTTTGCCACCAATGACATTGACATCACCCGTCCAGAGGCTCATGCCATCTCGCATGGCGACGGCGTCATAACCGAGCTGGTTCAACAATCGCGTAGCCTGGCTGGCGGCGTGGCCGTCATAGCAGACAACAATGATTGGTTGATTGGCTGGCAATTTCTTTAAGTTTCCTTCTTCCATCAGGCTGCGGAAGGGGATATTGAGCGCATCGGCGATGTGTCCCGCGTTGTAATGTTCCGGAGCGCGAATGTCCAGTACGAACCCGCTTTTGGCATTGACCCGGGCCAAAACCTCATCGGCTTGAACGACCACCGGCTTGGCAGTGGCGGCTTCGGCGCGCAACCGGAGCAAGTCGGGAACGGTGGTTGCCTTAATATCCAATTTGGGAAATTCGTGACTCTGAATGGCCGTGACGTCTTTGGTCACCGGCAAATTTTTGGGTTCGCAGGGTAGGGGAGATCCGCCGATGACCTCCTGATTCTTGGACCAGGCGGCCATGCCATGTTTCATGGCGACCGCATCAAAGCCGAGCATGGACCAATAAACGGCGACTTGACTGGAAGAATGGCCGGAATAATCGATAACTACGATCTTTTTGTCGCGGGGCAAGAAGTCCGTTTTGTTCTGGCGCCAGGCATCGGCGTAAGAAATGTGAACCGCTCCGGGAATATGATGTTTGGCAAAATGTTCATCCGCGCGCACATCGACAAGGTAATAGGCGGAGTCACCTTGGACGACCGCTTTTTCGTATATTTCCTGGGCATCGATCCCCAACGGGCGATTCTCTTTCAAATATTTTTCGCTATTTTGCAAGAGGACGACAAAGGGAGAAGCGGTCAATCCCTTCGCGGGAGCATTCGTCTGCGGCGGCGCCGGCGTCTGGGATACGGGAATGGCGCCGCATCCGGCAAGAGATAGCAAGAGGGGAATAGCAATCAGGATGGGCAGAAAAAATCGTCGCACAGGGAAACCCCCTTCTATGAAATGTGAAAAAACGAACATATTTTGCTAATTAAATTATAATCTATTTTCTGATAATTTGCTGTAGCATTCCGGGATGGAATTTTTTTCACACGACTATCCTCCGAGGATAGTGCCGTAAAAAAATCAGCAAGTTTGGTACTTGCTGAAAAACAGAAAATTTGTATTTGCAATCATCAATCCGAATCAAGGGTGTTTGGGGTGCGACGCTATGGTCGCCAGGCTGTCCAGCCAGAACAGCAGGCCGGAAAGGTTGATTTCCTCGGGGACCTCATTCCGGTTGATATCACGACTGATTCTTTCCAGCCCCTGCTCGAGGCAGAAACAATCCAACATCAGGGCGGCGTCATGGATGCGGCGCAGCGAAAGGGGGTGCTGCGGCGGCAGTTCATGGGCTGCATTGAAGTAGGAACGCAAGAAGGCGGAAGAAACCCAGCGACACCAGGCGTCAGCAATTTGAGCCAGATGGGCTTTATCGGATCCCGGCATTATTGTTGCGACAGGACTGGCAATCATGGAATGGACGCAAACATAGAAAGACCAGAGCATGCTGGCTACATCCCGCAAAGGGGAACGTTTGATACGACGTTCCGACAGGGGGCGGGCGGGTTGCCCTTCAAAGTCGATCACCCAAATTTCCCCGTGTTCATCGACCAATAATTGCCCCAAATGATAGTCGCCATGTTCTCGAATGCGGTAAGTGTCGAACAGTTTGCGCGTCAATTGGGCAAATAGCCCTTCCATTTGTGATTTGCGGCGTTGGAGGGCTTCACTTTTCTTTTGCAGGGGTGGCTCCAGTGTTGTTTGCATTTCTTGCAGTTGTAACAGGGAAAAGTCCAACAGACGCTGCATCCCGTGCGAAATCAGTTTCTGGTAGTGCAACGAATAGTGCACCGGTGCAAAGGTTTCATCGTTTGGGTCGGAGGCTAGGGCGACATGCAGATCATGCGTAAGTTTGCCGATTCGGCCCGCTGTTTCCATCATCGGGCCGATGGCGATCCGAATTTGTTCGTTGGGAGGCGCCAAAGCCAGTCGGAGGGGGGAAGGACTCGAAGGCAAAATGGAGTTCATCTCCGGTCCGGAAAGCAGAGAGCTTTCAAAAAACGGCATGAGACTGTCCCGCGTATATTGCAGGCCATCGTAGCGATGCGGAATATATGTGTTCATGACCGCCAAAGTGCAGGGAAGCGAGTTGTCCCCCGAGTAGTCGATGGAGGCTTGAACTCCCGGCGATTTTCCGAAATCGGTCTGTTCTCCCAAAAAACGGCCCAATTCTTTTTCAGGGTGCGGGCCTTCGTCCAGCTGACGGAACAGTTTAAGAATATGGGCCGGGCGGAAGACCAGGGACAAATGATTGTGATCGGCGTTAACTGTTTCCGGCTGCAAAGGCTCTGTTGGGCGGACAAAGGGGGAATACCGGCTGGATGTCAGGGAGCCATTCCGCCCGGAAAGGCGTCGCGGCGTCTGGCAAAACTCATAGAGCCAGGCGTGGCAGGCATGGTCGAAGGTTGCATCCGCCAATTTATACAAAGTATTGCTGAGTTGGACCTGCGCCAGAATACGGGCCGGCTGGTCGGAAACTCGATTGTACAGGGCCAGGAAGATCGCGATCCGCAATGCGGCAATGGAGGAGGTTTCGGCCCGGACGATATATACGATATGTCGGTTGGTGGGAAGGAGGAACCCATCGATGATCGTTGCGGCGCGGACTTCGCAACCGATCGGTTGCAAGGGGAGCGCTTCCAAAAATGCCGGCAGCCGGGCGCTCAGCTTTTGCCAAACGGCAGGGGAAAGCAGATCATCCAGCTCCGACAAAACCAACTCCGGCGCCGTGTCGGCAAGAAGTTGCTGGGGATCACAGAGCGGGCGGCCGCGAAGTTGTTTCTTTTCCAATTGGAACCAATAAAAGGAATGCGGGCCGAGACTGAATCCATAGGGTTCCTGGCCAATTGCCGGGAAGAATGTACCGCCCATGATTTCGCGCGGGATTAGTCCTGTCCAAGGGGTCAGGCTTAGATGCACATGTTGGACAAAGCGAGAAACATTAGCGACGACTAAAATGATTTCCTGGCCGAATGACCGTACAAAAGCCAAGATTTTGTCATTGTCGGAAACGGGAAATAGGATGGATCCCCTGCCAAAGGCGATAAACCGGTTGCGAAGCGCAATGATCCGCCGCATCCACCACAAAAATGAATTGGGATTTTGCTCTTGCGACTCTACGTTAATGCTTTCGTAGTGGAATTGCGGTTCGGTGATAACCGGCAAGGCAAGTTTCTGGGGGTTGGCCTGGGAAAAGCCGGCGTTTCGGTCCGATGTCCATTGCATAGGGGTTCGGACGCCGTTGCGGTCGCCAAGATAGATATTGTCGCCCATCCCAATTTCATCGCCGTAATAAATAACCGGTGAGCCGGGCAAGCTGAGCAGCAAGGCGTTCAAAAGTTCCAGCTTGCGGCGGTTGCCGTTCAGCAGGGGAGCGAGGCGGCGACGGATTCCCAGATTGATTCGGGATCGGGGATCCGGGGCATAAAGTTTGACAAAAAAGTCGCGTTCTTCTTCGGTCAGCATTTCCATGGTGAGTTCATCGTGGTTTCGCAGAAACAAAGCCCATTGACTTATTTCCGAAGTGATGGGGGTTTTGGCGACGGCATCCATCACCGGCCAGGAATTTTCCATGCCGACGGATAGATAGATGCGTGGCATGAGCGGGAAATGAAAAGCCATATGACACTCGTCGTCGGCGCCGAAATACTGGACGACATCCTCCGGCCAGCCGTTGGCCTCGGCCAGCAACATCCGGTTTGAAAAACGAGTGTCGACATGGTGGCGCAGTTCTTTGAGAAAGGCGTGGGTGGCCGGTAAATTTTCGCAGTCGGTTCCCTCGCTTTCAAACAAGTAGGGAACGGCATCCAATCGAAGTCCATCGACTCCCATGGAAAACCAGAAATCCACGACCCGGAGAAGAGCCTGCTTGACGGAGGGTTCTTCAAAGTTCAGGTCGGGTTGGTGACGATAAAAACGGTGCCAGTAGTAGGCTTGTGCGGTTGGATCCCAGTTCCAGTTGGAGGTTTCAAAGTCTTTGAAAATGATTCGCGCTTCCGCGTATTTTTTGTCGTTATCGTTCCAAACGTAATAATTGCGCCACTTGCTGCCGGATTTGGCGCGGCGGGCCCGCTGGAACCAGGCGTGTTGGTCCGAAGTGTGGTTGAGGACCAATTCGGTGATCACTTTGAGGCCTTTGGCATGGGCGGTTTTGAGAAATCGCCGGAAATCGGCGATCGTTCCATAATCGGGGTGGATATTCCGGTAGTCAGCGATATCATAGCCGTCATCCCGTAAGGGAGAAGGATAGAACGGCAACAGCCATAAAGCGGTGACACCAAGGTTGACGATGTAATCCAGTTTTTCCGTTAACCCGGGAAAATCGCCAATCCCATCACGGTTGGAGTCTGCGAAGGATCGAACATGCACCTGGTAAATCACGGCATCCTTGTACCATGTGGCTGCGCTCATGATAAACCTCCTCTCGCCGCTGCCTGTGGTATAATTATTTTGCAGAGGTATAATCATCCTAAATTTGAGTTTGACTACTTAATAGATAGAATTCTTCGCCAATTTACTGTTTCCTGCGGAATTTTGTTCCCGGTCGACAAAACAATTGTGGGAGGAATGCCAATGAGCGGATCGACAACCAAAAAAAAAGCCCGTCTGATCATTGTATCAAATCGTATGCCGGTAACTGTTGGTATCGAGAACGGACAAATGACGCTGGGCCCGAGTGCGGGCGGATTGGTGAGCGCGTTGGGAGCCTATCTGGCGCGCCGAAAAGAGGAAACGGCGGAACTGTCGGAGTATCTGTGGGTTGGCTGGCCAGGCAACAGTATCGACGAAGAGCATCAAGCCGAAGTACGGCGGCGATTGCGGGAAGAACTTGACTGTGAGCCGGTTTTTTTAGCTGCGGATATGATGGACAAATTTTACCTGGGTTTCTGTAACAAGACGATTTGGCCGTTGTTTCATTATTTCCCTACGTTGACCGTATATGATGAATCAATGTGGGAGATCTATGAAGAGGTCAACCGAAAGTTTTGCGAAGTGGTCGCCGAGCTGTTGCAGCCGGATGATGTCGTCTGGATTCACGATTATCATTTTTTATTGTTGCCGGCGATGTTGCGGCAACGTTGTCCCAATAATTCGATCGGGTTCTTCCTGCATATTCCCTTTCCGGCGTATGAGATATTTCGGTTGCTGCCGCGTCGCTGGGCTACGGCGATGATTGAAGGCTTGCTTGGCGCGGATGTGGTCGGCTTCCATACGGTCGATTATGTGCGGCACTTTTTGATTTCCGTCTTGCGGCTGACCGGACATCAGCACCAAATTGGCCGTTTGATGTATCAAGGCCGCGAAATTCGAATGGATTCATTTCCGATTGGAATTGATTTCGATAAGTACCATGGCACTGCCTGTTTGCCTAAAATTCGGCGGGAAGCGGATCGTATCCGGCGTAAACTGGTTCAACAGAAAGCGATCTTGTCCGTGGATCGATTGGATTATAGCAAAGGGATCGCCAAACGGCTGCGTGCCTATGAATTATTTCTTGAACGGTATCCTGAATGGCGCCAGAAAGTGATTTTGCTTTTGCTGGTGGTGCCGTCGCGGATTGGCGTGGACCGATATCAGGATATGCGTCGGGAGATCGACGAATTGGTCGGGCGAATTAATGGACGATTCGGCGACATTGGCTGGGCGCCCATTGCGTATCTGTATAAAAATTTAGGATTGCAAGCACTGAGTTCTCTGTATGCCGCCGCGGACGTTGCCCTGGTTACGCCGTTGCGCGACGGAATGAATCTGGTGGCGAAGGAGTTTATTGCTTCCCGCACCCGGGATGACGGGGTGCTGATTCTCAGTGAAATGGCCGGCGCGGCTCGTGAATTGCCGGAAGCTTTGATTATTAATCCCAATAGCCGGGAAGAAATGGCCGAAGCAATTCAGCAGGCGCTGACCATGCCCGAAGACGAGCAGGCGGAGCGGATTCGGGCGATGCGGGACAGCGTGAAAAAATATGATGTACATCGCTGGGGTCGAATTTTTCTGTATGCGTTGCAGAATTTATCGGCGGCGAATCAACTGACCGCCGAAAAAATGCTGACAGAAGCCAAAGCGGATTTGTTGACGCGCCAGTTTGCGATGACCACACGTCGGGCCCTGATCTTTGATTATGACGGTACGCTTGTTCCCTTGGCGAAGACTCCGGAACAGGCCCTGCCGAATGAATTGGTAATGCATTTATTGCGATGCCTGGCGGCTGATCAGCGTAACGAAGTAACGATCGTCAGCGGCCGGCCGCGGGAGTTTTTGCAACAGCACTTCGGTGATTTACGACTGAATCTAGTGGCGGAACACGGCGCCTGGATGAAGCGGCGCGGCGGAATCTGGCGTAAACGGGTATTCCCGGACAATGCCTGGAAACAGAGAATTGCTCCGTTGCTGGAGTACTATGTAGAACGCCTTCCCGCCTCTTTTTTGGAAGAAAAGGAGTGTTCGATCGCTTGGCATTATCGGTTGTCGGATGCGGAATCGGCTGATTTTATGGCGCAAGAGCTGAAATTTGAATTAAGTAATCTATTGGCGCAAACCAACATGGAAGTCCTGGAAGGAAACAAAGTGGTGGAAGTTCGGGCGAAAGCCGCAAATAAGGGAGCGGCGGTTTTGGCGGTTCTGGATGAAGGAAACTACGATATGATTCTGGCGGCGGGAGACGACTGGACGGATGAAGACATGTTCCAGGCCTTGCCCGATCATGCCATGACAATCCGCATCGGGGTCCGTCACACGGCGGCGAATTATTTGCTTGACGAACAGAAGGATCTGATTGTTCTGCTGGAAAAGTTGCTGCAGGCCGACAGGGAATAACCGATACCAGCAAGAGCGGAGGTTCCCTTGCGATCCAGCGAAATGGGGGAGAAAAGAGTGGCTTTGCGGAAAATTGTGATGACCGGCAAGACGTTGCCCGAGGCCGACCGCATGATTCGGGAGACTTGTGAGGTTCGATGCTGGGACCAGGCGGGAATCATGCCGCGGGACTTGTTGTTTGATTGGCTGGCCGATGCGGATGGGTTAATGTCGGTTGGAGCGAAACCGGTTCGGGTGGATGAAGAACTGTTGACGCACGCGCCGAAACTGCGGGTGATTTCGCAAAGCTCGGTCGGCTTCGACAATGTGGATATTGAGGCTTGTACCCGGCATGGAGTTCCGTTTTGCAACACCCCCGGCGTGTTGACGGAGGCAACGGCCGATCTGACATTTTTGCTGGTCATGTGTGCCGCCCGTCGAATCAAGGAAAGTCTTGCCATAGTGCAGGCCGGAGCTTGGACGTCGACCTGTGAGATTCCCTTGGGAGTAGACCTCTATGGCAAGACTCTCGGGATTGTCGGTATGGGACAGATCGGCTCGGCGGTTGCCCGACGGGGACGAGCCTGTGGGTTGAAAATCATCTATCACAACCGTCGGCGGCGCGATGCTGCCGCCGAAGACGGCGCTGCTTATGTAGCCTTTGAAGATCTTTTACGGCAGTCGGATTTTATTGTTGTTCTCATTCCGCTAAGCAGTGAATCACGTAAAATGTTCCGACGGGAACAGTTCGCAAAAATGAAAAAGACCGCGTATTTTATCAACGCGGCCAGAGGCGGAATTGTGGAAACCGAGGCGCTGTATGAAGCAGTCCGGGATCATCGGATTGCCGGCTGCGCTCTGGATGTCACCGATCCGGAACCGATTCCGGCCGACCATCCATTGTTAGGGCTGCCCAATGTACTGATTACACCGCATATTGGCAGTGCCACGACGGAAACCCGTAATCGGATGGCGCTGTTGGCGGCGGAAAATTTACTGTTGGGAGTAGAGGAAAAACCGCTGAAAACATGCGTAAATGCGGCAGCGAATTATCGTTGATTCTTACCAGTTGCGATGGGATCGCCAGAATTCGGGACGCAGGAAAACGAGCAACGTGAACAATTCCAGACGTCCCAGCAGCATGCAGGCGGACAAAACGATTTTGACGAAATCCGATAGGGAACTATAATTGCAGGTCGGACCCACGACGCCGTAACCAGGGCCAACATTTCCCAGCGTTGCGGCTACAGCGCTCATGGCATCCCAGGCTTCCATGCTGCTGGCGGCGGTAACAAGCAGTACCGCGAGCACGAATGTCAAAATATAGATATAAAAAAACTGGCCGGTGACCTGAAGTAGATTCGGGGAAACCGGCTTTCCGTCTATTTTAACGGTGAATACCATTTTGGGGTGAAGAATTCGTTTCAGTTCCGTCCAGGATTGTTTTCCCAGCAAAAGAAACCGGATGACCTTGATGGCGCCTGCGGTCGATCCGGCGCAACCGCCGATGAACATCAGGAGGAAAAGAACAAATTTGGAAAAGGCGGGCCACTGATCAAAATCAGCCGTTACAAAACCGGTCGTTGTCATAATCGAGGAAGACGTGAACAACGAATCCCGCAACGCCTGGCCTACGGGTTGTCCTGCCGCCAGAACAAGGTTGGCGGTTATGGAAATGGTGGCAAGGCCCATGATCAGCAGATAGGCTTTGAATTCAAGATCGTGGAACAAAGTACGGATGCCGCGTTTCCAGACAAGAAAATACAGGCCAAAGTTTCCGCCGGCGATGGTCATAAACAGAACGATGATCAACTCGATTGCGATGTTGTCAAAATGCTGCACACTGGCGTTTTTTGTGGAAAAACCGCCGGTCGCCATCGTGGCGAAAGTGTGATTGATCGAATCAAATAAAGACATTCCGGTCAATAATAACATTGAAACCTGAACAACAGTAAGAGCCGTATAAATGCCCCATAACGTGATGGCAGTATCACGCAGCCGAGGTACGACCCGGTCGGCTGTCGGTCCGGGTACTTCCGCCCGGAACAGATGGATGGCGCCGGCGCCGATCTCCGGCAAGAAAGCAATAAACAGAACGATGATTCCCATGCCGCCAAGCCAATGCGTCAGGCTGCGCCAAAGCAGGATTCCATTCGGCACTACTTCCAGGTCGGTGATGACGGAAGCCCCAGTGGTTGTCAGGCCGGACACTGTCTCAAATAGGGCGTCGACATAGTTGGGCAATACTCCGGACAGAGTATAAGGCAGAGCGCCAAGGAGAGCGGCGAACAACCAACCGCCGCCGACAATGGCAAAACCTTCCCGGATTCCGATATGACCGTGTTCGTGTTTGGCCAGCATCATGCCGGCTCCCAACAGGATCGTAAAAACAGCGGACAAAATCAGGCCTTTCCAGGCGACTTCGCCGCTGTAAAGCGAGAAGATGCCGGGGCCAATGAGGCACAACCCGTATCCGAAAATTAGTCGACCGAGGACTGAGACCGCAGCTCGATAATCCATGCCGCTATGCCTGGAACAAGCCCGATAGTGTTTTGGATTTGCCGGGAAGAGTAAAGATTACGGCCCGGTCTTCCGGTTGAAGCACCATGTTGCCGTCGGGGATCATGGCGGTTCCATCGCGAACGACCATGCCGATCAGCGACTGGGCGGGAAATCCGGCTTTGCGCAGGGGCTTGCCCGCAATCTTTGCTCCGGTCTGAACGATTACTTCCATGGCTTCCGCCTTGGCCCCTTCAAAAAGCATCAGGGAAACAAGATCGCCCTGACGAATGAAGCGCAGAATTACGCTGGCTGTAATCACCTGCGGCGACAGCGCCACATCGATGCCGACTTGTTGCATGATGGAAGCGTATTCGCTGCGACCGACACGGACGAAAGTCTTTTTGACGCCGAGACGCTTTGCCAGCAGGGCGACAAGCAGATTGAGCTTATCATCGTTGGTGAGACAGACGATCGCATCCGCCTCCCCAGCCCCTTCTTGCGCGAGAAGATCCATGTCCGTAGCGTCACCGTTCAGCACGATGCCTTGATTCAGCAGGCAGGCGGTTGCATCGCATCGGCTTTGATCCAACTCGATTACTTTGACCGAAATTCCGCTTTGTTCCAACAAAACCGCCAGATTACGTCCGACTCGGCCGGCGCCCACAATCATAACCCGCTCAACTTTCGAACGCTTGGCGGAGAAATTGCCTTCAAATTTTATTATCGCATCATGTTCGCCGATGAAAAAAACGTGATCGTCCGGCAGAAGCATATCATTGCCATTGGGGATGATCATTTTATCCTGGCGCAGAATGCCGACAACCAAAATGCTGTGGGGAAGAGTCAGGTCCTTCAACGGAATGTTGGCAAAGGGAGAATCGGCGCGTAGCTTCACTTCCAGCAACCGAACCAGACCTTCGGCGAATTCCTCGACATCCAGCGCCGCCGGTGTTTTCAATATCTGCAGAATTTCCAGGGCGGTGACCATTTCCGGATTGATCAACAGGTCGATTCCCATCCACTCGCGAAACAGGGCCTGGTCTTTCTGAACGTATTCCGGGCTACGGACTCTGGCGACGGTGCGGGCGACTCCGGCCCTTTTGCCGACCATGCAGGCCAGCATGTTCACTTCGTCCTGATCGGTCACGGCGATTAGCAGGTCGGTGTGGGTGATACCGGCGTCCGCCAGTACACGGGGACTCGCGCCATTTCCGCCGGAAACCAACACATCTAGATACTCCTGGAGAATTTTGCGACGGTCTTCATTTTGTTCGATGACCAGGACTTCATGGTTTTCCTGGGATAGTTTTTCCGCCAGTTTGAAACCGACTTTACCAGCGCCGATAATGATGACGCGCAAAATAATGCCCTCCAGTACTATATTGCCATTGCCCCGGACATTTTGCAGGAAAATAACGTGAGATGCTTGTCCGAACCAACACCTCACATTATATCGGCATTATAACAATAGAGATTGAAAAAATCAATCAAAAGACGGAATATTCGCGGCTAATGCGTCATCCATCAGGCAACGGGATGATCAGTGCTTGACTTAGCACGACGTCAAATTTCAAAATCAGCCGGTCTGGACCTGGCCGCGTTCAGCAACAATCTGCTCTCGCAGGAGACGCTTCATTATTTTTCCGGTCTTGTTTTTGGGCAACGCCTCCACCTGGAAGATGTCTTTGGGCACCTTATAGGCGGCCAGTCGGGGTTGGAGGTAGTCGCGGATTGCTTTGCGGTCAAATTCATGTTCCTGGTCCATGACGATGTAGGCGCGAGCCGCTTCGCCGCGGAGTTTGTCGGGAACTCCAATCACGGCAGCTTCCACGACTCCGGGGAAAGCATACAGCAACTCCTCGATTTCCCGGGGATAAACATTTTCCCCATTGATAATAATCATGTCTTTGAGACGATCCACGATGAATAAGTAGCCGTCCATATCCTGATAGGCGATGTCCCCGGTATGAAGCCAGCCATGGCGAAGCGCCCGTGAAGTTTCCAACGGTAGATTGTAATACCCTTTCATCACATTCGGGCCTTGAACAAGCAATTCACCGATTTCACCGGGCGGCAGGGTTTCTCCCCTGGAGTTGACGATTTTAACCCGGACTTCCGGCAGTGGCCGGCCAATCGAACAAAATTTGGTTTTGACAAAAGGGTTCAGGGCAACAACCGGAGAGGCCTCGGACAATCCGTACCCTTCCAAAATGGGGACTCCATATTTTTCCTGAAATTGTTCGGCGACTTTTTGGGGGAGTGCGGCGCCGCCGGAGACGAAAGTTTTGACGCCCTTAAGATGTTCCACTGCGCCGACCCGTGTCAGATAATTATAAATGGGTGGTACGCCAAACACGATACTGACGCCGGTATCCTTGATGGCAGCGATGGTTTCTTTCGGCGCGAATGCTTCCAGAATGGTGATGGAAGCTCCCCGTGAAAGAGGATAAAGAACGGCGCAGGTCCAGGCAAAGGAATGGTACATCGGTAAAACGCATAATACGTTGTCCGCGTTGGAGGCCGGCGGCAAAGCCGCGCCAAAGGAGCGGACATTGCTGATTAGGTTGCGGTGGGTCAGAATGGCTCCCTTCGGGTTGCCGGTAGTCCCGGAAGTATAGATGATGACACAGGCGGAAGTATCAGCGATGAGATCGTCCAGGCACGGCGCCGGTTCAAACCGCTCAGCGGCAAAAATCTTTTCAAACTCCGAGATGACGAGTTGCTTAACTTCTGCGCCATATTCGTATTGTCGCAATTCCTCCTCAATCGCCAATGCTTCCATCGTGACGAGGCGTTTCATCTGCGCATCTTTTACAATATAAGCAACTTCGCGGGGGGTAAGCTGAAAATTCATGGGGACAGTGATGGCCCCCAGACTCGACAGCGCCATGTAACAGTATACAAATTCAGCGGAATTGCGGGAAAATAGCCCGACATTTTCGCCGGCTCGTATACCTTGGGCATAAAAATAGTCGCGGTAGGTGGCAAAGTTTTTTTGAAGTTGGGCGTAGGTGATTTTTTCCAAGGTGTGGAATGCCACATCCGAAGTTTTTCCTTGGTAAATCAGTTGGTGAACCAGCATTAAAGCAATCGTTCCTTTCATTTTGGCGTTTGGTTGACAAAGAAGTGAAACTGTGAAACGGGTATCCGAAAAAAGACGCATACAAATATATTTAATTTTACTATGCGCTCTTCTAGAAGTATATGTTTTTTTTTACCTGCGAATGTGTCGGTGCGGTTGGAAAAATAAAAAGACCGGAAGCACAATATTTCCGCTTCCGGTCCAGCTACATCATTGACTGTAGTTTTGCAGATAGTCCAAACCTAACTGCTCATATCGTTCCAGTTGTCCAATCAATTCGGCTTTGCCGCCGATTGAAGACTTGACGATATTGTTGATCTCGTGCGGACGATAACCCAATTGGGTCAGGCGTTGCACCAGATACTGGCGTTTTTGCTCCATCATTTCTTCCTCCGTAATTCAGTAATATGGTAATTTGGATGTGCCTGTCGCACATCATCAGCCGCAATTACCAGCCGACTGTTACCAATACGATCTGCGTTTACGAAAAGCAAGAGAAATCCGGGGCGTTAGGTTTACTCTTTCACATCGTTGCTAAAATCAAAGTAGTGGGAAACAATCTATATAAATATATTCGATAAAATAGATTCTGTCAATAGATAAAGCAAAGTAAATTTTTTATGTTGCAGTCGGTGATGTTTTTTTGTGGCGACGTTTTTGCTGGGGTTTAACGGTGATTGCGGCTGGGTCGACCGGGCAGGCGTTTTCACAACCGCCGCAGCCGACGCATTTTTCTTTCTGAACAGAGGGCCTGTTTTGCGAATCTGAATCGATTGCGTGCTGGGGACACTGTTCCTTGCAAACCAAACAAAGTTTGCCGTGGGCCCAACCGAGGCACTGGGAATGATCAATCACTGCCCGCCCCATCAATACTTGCGGAATCGGGACGCGGGCAATCGCACCGGTGGGGCAAACTTGCTGGCATTGCTGGCAAAGTTCGCACCGCGCCTGGCGCGGGATAATATGGGGCGATAGAAACAGACCGGCTCCGCTGGCAAGCGGCATCGGCCGGATACATTGACTGGGGCAGGTTTTGATGCAGCGACCGCAACGACTGCACCGGGACAGAAAGTCTTCCTCTTCCAGCGCCCCGGGCGGGCGCAGCGGGTTGGCGCCGGTTGGTCGGGCTAACAGCGGCGTCGCGGCGCCCGCAAGAAGTAAAGCTGCCCCCGAACGCAAAATTTCCCGACGGCTGAAAGCGCTATCCGGCTTTTTGTCCAGAGGTGTTGGCGGTACCGGTTTGGCGATTTCAAATTTTCCGACCGGACAGTGCTCGCTGCAACGACCGCACAGCAGACAGTCGGCGGTGGTTCGACGATTTGCCGGATCGGCGGCGCCTGTGGGACAGATTTTTTGGCAGAGTCCGCAATGAATGCAGGCGGCGGGCGGTTGCAAACGAAAGAGCCGTAACCGCGCAACGAGAGAAAAAAGCAGGCCGGTCGGACAGAGATAGACACACCAAAAACGGGGGAACAGCAAAATTCCCAGGCCAAGAACCGTGAGCAACACCCAGGGGATTTGTTGTTGCCAGATCCGGGACAGTTCCTCCGTCAGCAGATGAAACGGCGACAGGTACAACGGCCAGGCGCTGCCCAAAAGCAAAATGACCAACAAAAACGCCAGCCAGGGAAATCGCCAACCATTCAGTTTCGTCAACCCGGGTGGCGGAGAGCCGCCGGAACCTTTCAGGCTTTGCAGCAGCGCTAGCAGTCCTCCCAGAGGACAAAGCCAACCGCAAAAGACTCGCCCGAACAACAGCGTAGCGGCAAGGATCACCAGCGGCGCCAACATCCAGGCCGCCAGAGTCCCGGCGCGCAACTGGCCGATCAGCAGCAGCGGATCAAGGCGCGAGTACCAGAGAAGGAGGTCGGTAACCGCCGGCAAGGGGTAGACAAACTTCGTGAACAGAAACACCGTGCCGGCCAAGGCGGCTGCCGGCAAAAAAGTGCGCCAGAAGCGAAAGGCGGGCAGCTTACTCATCTCAGACTCCGGCGGACGCAAAGGCGTCGTTGACCATTGCCTGTGCTTCGTCCTGGATCTGCTTCAAGTGTTTCGGCCCCTTGAAGCTCTCCGCATAGATTTTGTACACGTCTTCCGTACCGGATGGCCGGGCCGCAAACCAGCCATTCTTTGTGCAGACTTTGAGCCCGCCGATAGGGGCGTCATTCGCCGGCGCTTTTGTCAACTTGGCGGTGATGGTTTCACCGGCCAGCTCCGTCGCGGTTACCTGTTCCGGCGCCAGTTTTGCCAACACCGCTTTTTGCGGCGGAGTGGCAACGGCGTCGATTCGTTCGTAAACCGGTGCGCCATACTTTTCAGTCAATGCCAGATAGTGCTGACCGGGATCCTTGCCGGTTCGGGCCATGATTTCCGCCGCCAGGAGACAAAGAATCATGCCATCTTTGTCCGTAGTCCAGACGGTTCCATCCTTTCGCAAAAACGAAGCGCCGGCGCTTTCCTCGCCGCCAAACCCCAAAGATCCGTCCAGCAGTCCGGATACAAACCATTTGAAGCCGACCGGGACTTCGGCCAGGCGACGTCCCAGCCCTGCCGCCACGCGATCAATCATCGAAGAGCTGACCAATGTTTTTCCCACTGCCGCATCGGAACGCCAGCCCGGACGGTTGGCGAACAAAAAATCGATGGCAACGGACAAAAAATAATTGGGATTCATCAAGCCAACACTCTGGGTGATGATACCGTGACGGTCGAAATCGGGATCGTTGCCGAACGAGAGATCGTATTTCCCTTTTAAATTGATCAGGCTGGCCATCGCGTGGGGGGAAGAGCAATCCATCCGGATTTTTCCATCGCTGTCGACGGTCATGAAACGAAAAGTCGGGTCCGGATCACCATTGAGGACTTCAATGTTGAGCCCGTACCGCTCGGCGATCGGCCGCCAATAGGCAAGGCCCGCCCCGCCCAGCGCGTCAGCGCCAAGACGCAATCCGGCTGACCGGATGACATCCATGTCAATGATGTTTTCCAGATCACGGACATAAGGGCCGATATAATCATACTCATGGATATTTGGCGCTTGTCGGGCTTTTTCGACCGCCATCCGCCGAACCTTGCGATTGTCGTTGAGTAACAGATCGTTGGCGGCATCGGCGATCCACTGGGTGATGTTGGTATCCGCCGGACCGGCGTTTGGTGGATTATACTTGATTCCGCCATTATCGGGCGGATTGTGGGATGGAGTGATGACGATCCCGTCCGCAAGGCCTGTTTGCCGAGACCGGTTGTAAGTCAGGATCGCGTGGGAGATCGCCGGTGTCGGCGTGTAATTCATTTCCCGGGAAATAAAAGTTTCGACTCCATTCGCCGCGAGTACTTCCAGCGCGGAAACAAACGCCGGCTCAGACAAGGCATGCGTGTCAAATCCTAAAAACAAAGGCCCGGAAATTCCGGCCTGTTTGCGATAGTCGCAGATTGCCTGCGTAATGGTCAGAATATGGTCTTCGTTGAAAGTATTAAGAGTTGCATTGCCCCGATGGCCAGAAGTTCCGAACGAAACGCGCTGCGAAGGCTCGCTGGCGTCGGGGTGATTCGTATAGTATGCGGCGATAAGGCGGGGGATATTTGCCAACATGGCGACGGGAGCTATCTTTCCGGCGAGCGGATGGATGGACATGAGCATCAACCTCCCCAATCTGGATTGATCGAATATGCTACTATATTTCCCTGTTGACAGGGCAAATTCCTACCGGAAGAATACGGCGTGCTTCAGGTTTTTGCACAAAAAAATAGCCCGCAATTGCGAGCTAAGTTCGGGCATGTATTGGCATAACAAGCCGGTGACTTCAGGGACGTATCAATAACTGCGGAAGTTGCTGCAATTCCGCATCCCGGCTTTCGTGCAGCAACAGGAGCGGCGCAACAATTCTCTGCGCAACATCGGCGGGTTCTTCCAACGGAAATAAATCGAGTAATGTTCCGGCGATGGTGGCCTGGAATCCGCTGATTTCCCGGGTGGTATGATAGATCCGCAGAGGACCGGAAACGTGATCTTCATACGTTGCCCACCAGCCGCTGTCCCAGAGCCGGTCCCATACCTGGCGCCGGTCGACTTCCAGCGGGCCGGGCTGCATGTCCCGCAAACAGGCCAGTGAAACAAAAGGCAAAGCCAAACGGGATTTGTTCAGGTAAGCGACTGTCGCGGGGTCGGAATACGGACCCAAATGAATGCAGTACCCAACCGCGCGATTCGGTTTTTTCCCTTTGACATAAGCGCGGGCCAGATATCGGGGCAACCAGCGCGAACTCCGGTCAAATGCGGTGGAAGCGTCCTGAAAAACTGCGGAGTCGCCAATCGGTACAAAGGATTCATCCCGCATTCGCTGTTCAACGACCGTCATGATCCGGCTCAATTCCCGAAAAAAGCCAACAACGGAAGCTTGCCAATGCGCCAGATTCTCACGTGCGTCCATTACATTCCCCCCTCTCCCAAGAAAGATACATGATACCTATATTTTTACTTCGGAGCGGAGGTCCGGTTTTCCTGCCAATCAGAAGCTATTTCGGAGAAATACTTCCCATTTGCTGTTTTTGGAGTTGTCCGACAGCAATACCTGGTCTTTATAAGTAATTTCCAACGAGAGTTTGTCATTGAAAGCGTGGGTCAAACCGTAGTAAAATCCGCGGTTGTTGTTGTCGAACTCGCCCTGGCCTCCCATGTCTCCATTGGCTCCGACGCGAAATTTCGTGACATACAAGGCGGTTTTTCCGTTGAAATCATAATTCAAAGTGACGGCATAGGCGGAATTATCCGCAGAAAGGTTGGATTGAGTATATTCCGCTGTAATGCTGGTCTTGCCGAATGTGGCTGTTGTATCGACGGCCCAGTGATTGCTGGCGTTTCCTTCGTTATATTTGTAGTGGGCCAGTGTCAGGCCGGCGGCCCAGTTTTTGGAGAGGTCTACGCCGCCCCGGATAGCATAAAGGCTATTGTTTGGCAGCCAAAGATTGTTCTCCCGTGCGGCGATGCCCGATAATTCAACAGAGCCGATCTTACCCTGGATGGAAAGGCCTTCGACAAATGCACTGCGGCCAATATTTTCCTCATGGCGTTGGTACAGCAGAGCGGTTGTGCCAATAATCGCCGGTTGCCGGCCCAGTGTAAAGGTCAGCTTGTTTGGTTTATAAATGAAACCGTACTGATCCAGTGCGACGACCGCTTTGGTATTCTCGGAATAAGCCGCCTGGTTGAAATCGGCAAGGACGGGATTTGTAGCATATTGAGCGCCAAGACGGGCAAATACCGAAAAATTCGGCGCGAGTTTTTGTTCGCCGCGGAGTGTGATGGTATACATCGTTCCCGCCTCGGTTGGCGTGTTGGCGGCGGAGTCGGCTTCGTACTTGATGGTGGCGGTACCGCTGATTTCGAGGGGAGCGGCGGTGACCGGGGTAGCGGCGGCGAATATTCCCGTGAGTAAGACAGCCAGTAAGTGTTTCTTCATGCAGTTCTTCCTTTCCTGATTCAAATGAAAAAAATTATCATTTGAATCATACGCGAATCCTGGCTGTTTTGTCAAGGGGGCGCTCGTTGTTTTGTCGGTCGTTACAGAGCGGATTCGGCGGCGGCGGCCTGAGACTGTTTGTTTTTCAGGATTGTTGCAACTACCAGCGATGCGGTAAAGCACAGAGAGAATACGATCAACGTTGCATGGTAACTATGCGTGGTATCTTTGATCCAGGCGACGAACAGGGGGCCAACGACACCGGCGGCAGCCCAGGCTGTTAATATTTTACCATGAATTGCGCTTAATTCCTTTGTACCGAATAAATCGCTCAAAAAGGCGGGGATTGTCGAAAAACCGCCGCCATAGCAAGAAATGATCAGATAGACGAGGAATTGAAACATAAAGCTGTTGGTTGTTTTCGCCAGAAGAAAAAAGGCGATAGCCTGAATGATGAAGAACGCGATATAAGTATTGGCCCGGCCAAGGTAATCGGAAATGGAAGCCCAGAACAATCGCCCCAGGCCATTCACGAGACCAATCACTCCCACCATGGTCGCGGCGGTCAGCGGCGACATGCTGATGACTTCCTGCGCCATAGGAGACGCGACGCTGAGCAGGCCAATGCCGCAGGTGATGTTAATGAACAGCATCCACCAGAGAGTCCAAAATTGCCAGGTTTTTATGGCGGCGCCGGCAGTGACTTGAAGTGTTTCCAAATGGGAACTTTTCCCGCCTGACGTCTTCAAAACGGATGCGCTTTGGAGCGGCGGTTCAAGATACAGGGCGGACGGGACCATGATACACAGGTACAAAAACCCCAACACTGCGAAGGTTGCGACCAAGCCAACTTTTTGCATTAAAATTTGGATCAGCGGTCCAGCGACCAGACTGGCCAGGCCAAATCCCATAATGGCAATGCCGGTGGCGAAGCCGCGTTTTTCAGGAAACCATTTCACGAGTGTGGAAACGGGAGTGATGTAGCCTACCCCCAGACCAATGCCGCCAATCATGCCATAAAACAGATAGAGCAGGGGCAAGCTTTGCCAATGAACGGCAAGGCAGGTTCCAAACATACCGGAACAATAAAAGAAGGCAGCAGTCAGGCCGGAGCGGCGCGGGCCGTATTTTTCCACCCAGCCGCCCAAGAAGCCGGCGGACAGGCCGAGAAACAAAATGGCCAGGGAAAAGGTCCATTGCGTTTCTTTCAAACTGATTCCCAGCGCCGCCATGATCGGTTTGGTCAGTACACTCCAGGCATAAACGCTGCCGATGCAAATATGGATCCCAACTGCGGAACTTGCGATAAGCCACCGGTTTTTCATGATCCTTCACGCTCCTTTTATTTCTGAGGTTGCGTTATCCGGCGGCAAAAATAAAACACCGCCTGGACAAAAGGTTGTTGCCCAGGCGGCCGGCATTTTTCCCGATACGGTTCCCCGTGGTTATATCCCACTCCATCCGCCAGTTCCGTATCGTACTGATTCAGTTTTAGGCAAACAAAAAACCGTCTGGACAAAAAATATTTTTGCCCAGACGGTCGACTGCCTTTTCCGATACGGTTCATGTGGTTGATTCCACTTTATCCGTCAGTTCCGTATCGTTCTGATTCATTTGAGAAAATTATAGCAACCGTCAATGCCGTTGTCAAATCTTCATTGACTTTTCGCGGGTTGCAGGGTCCGAATCTTTGGCGTGATAGGGCTCCATGTGAATCATGACGCGAGTATTAATCTGCAGCGCCTGCCGGATTTTTTGCTCCACGGCGTGGGATAGGCGGTGGGACTCGGCAATCTCCGTTTCGGGATTGATCAGCACATGCATATCAATATAGAGTTCCTGTTCACTGCCGCGACTGCGGATATCGTGGACTCCCAGAACTTCGGGAAATTCCAGGGCAATCTTGCGGATTTTATCGGAGTCGGCGACAGCCTTGTCCACCAAGACATCACAGGTGGAACGGATGATCCTGTAAGCTGCGTGGAGGATGAAAAAGGCTACTATCAAAGATGCGATCGGATCAATGATCGGCGGCAGGCCAAGCTTGATGCCGATGAGAGTGAACAGGACGCTGATGGATACGTAAACGTCGCTTCGAGTGTGAAACGAATCGGAAATCAACACAGCGCTGCCGAGTTGTTGTCCCTGACGGTACTCGAAGACACAAACGAAAATGTTGACGATAAGAGTAACGATTAAGGAAATCAAGCTGACTACCGTGACTGAAGGCGGGATTGGTTGGATGAATTTTGTCATGGATTCATAAATAACAAGCGCGGCGATAACTAACAGCAGGAACCCAATGAACAATCCGGTAATAAATTCATATTTTCGATGACCATACGGATGTTTGGCATCGACCGGCTGTGCGGCGAATTGAATGCCGATGAGGCCGACAACATTGGAGATGCCGTCGGTCAGGGAGTGAAACCCGTCGGCCGTCAGACTGGCGCTTCGGATCAGCTGCCCCACAACGATTTTAATTCCTGCAACAGCCAGATTGGCGGCAAGAATAATCCACAAAACCCGTTTGATTTTTCGCATTTCGTCGGTTGGCATGATCACTTCTTTCCCTTCAATGCCGGATTTGACAACAATTTGTGCGAAATCTGCTTTTGAACATAAAATATGCCTGCGAAACCAATCGTAGGTCCCACAGGCGTACCTGCTGCTTGTTAGCCCGACGCATCACTTTCGTGATGGCCTGATCCTTATTGAGGTAATTTTACCAAATTGCCTCCGTCTCGGCAAGTGACCGGCAAGATTTTTGTGACAGGCAAGGGTTTTGATTTCCGTATGACGAAAAGAATAGGCGGGAGGTGATTCACATGACCAAAATGCAAAAAGTATTTTTGGGCAGCCTGATTGCCGTAGTTCTGGTGGCCGGGTTGGCATGGAAAGCCGTCACGCCCCGGGTGCTTGCCGGTGTTCGGGAAATTTTGCTGTCACAGGTGAATTCCTCCATCAACGGGCGGATTGAGATGGAAGACGTCGATTTTTCAGTTTTGGGCGCAGCGGTTATGAAAAAAGTGAATTTGTTCGACCAGAGAGGCATTCTTATTGCCACCAGCGACGAAATCGGCATTAGTTATAAATTCAGCGATCTGTTCGGTGGGCGATTTGGAATCGACGGCATCAAGAAGATCTCTGTGGAAAAGGCAAATGCAAAATTGACGATTGATAAGGATGGAAAATGGAGTTTTCAGGATATTATCAAGCCACGGACGGAACGAAAGGCGGAATTTCTCGGCAGCATCGAGGTGAAGGATGTCGCGGTTTCCGTTACGACCCCAAACTGGAAACGGAATTTTACTGAAATATCCGGCGAGCTTGATTACGCCGACTTTCCGACGATCGCCGTTGAGTTGAAAGGAAAAATGGGCAAGAGCTCCATTACCGCCCAAGGATCATGGATTCCGGACGGCAAAACGCAACTGGCGCTGATGATTAACACCTTTGATCTTTCGGAGGCCCAGGCATTGCTGCCTGGCGGCGCCGCTTCCCCGAAACTGACGGCCGGAACGCTGAACGAGGTGCAGGGAACCGTAATTCAGGAGAGGGACGGAGTCCAGATGACCGGGGAAGGGAAACTGATGGGGCTGGCCATGAACTTGCAAGGAATGGAGATAAAGGAGGGCGCCGCAAAACTTAAAATGCAGGGGAAGAAAGTGCTGCTTCAGGACGCATCGGTAGTTGTTGGCGGAAATAAACTGACTGTGGGCGGCGCCATAGATTTTACGCCCGATTCGCCGGTCCTGGCGATGCAGGTCTTGTCCCCCGCATTGAATCTGGCCGCGTTTTTTGGGCCGACGCCGGCAATAAGCGGGACGGCATCTTTTCAGGCGGATATTTCAGGAACGATGGAAAAACCATTGATGAAAGGGGCTTTCAAGGTTCCGATCGGCCAGTTTGATAAAACTCCCATTGTTGACGCCGAAGGCGGATTCAATTACGCCGGCGACACGATGATGCTGGACAATACGAGCTTTAAGGCGATGGGAGGCGAAATCGCCTTGTCGGGAACGGTCGCGCCAAAAACAGCGCGGGTGAACCTGAAAGTTGCCGGAAAAAATGTTGATGGTGTTATATTGACCAACAAGGGAATTGTCGGCAGTGTCGACTTTAATGCAACTGTAACGGGAGAGGGTAATGCGGATTCGATGGCGACCAGCGGAACATTTTCCATCGGATCCGGCGTGATCGGCGAATATGCGATTGCCAACGCCGCCGGCGGCTTCCGCAAACAAGGACGGCGCGTCGATCTGTCCAATGTCGGCGTAGTTTTGTCAGGGCAACGCCTGGTCGTCAATGGGGCGTTGACATTGGCCGCCGACGGAGCTTCGCCTCAGATCAACCTTCAGGTTTCCAGCAACGGCATGAGTACTACGGTGTTCAATCCCAACAGCGCCCTGCGGGGGAGCATCGCGTTCCAGGCGACATTGACCGGCACTCCGGAGAGTAACCAGGCGCGCGGGAATTTCCAAATTGCATCGGGCGAGTTGGGGGAACTTGCGTTTTCGGGCGCCAGCGGCGGCTTCGGCTATGTCAACGGCTTGCTGACTCTAGTCGGCGGCCGGGCTCAGTGCCTTGGCGGGATCATTACATTGAATGGCACTGTTGTCCCGAAAACGATGGAATATCATCAGCAAGTGAATGGACAGAATATCGATGCAGCGCAACTGACGGATCGCGATGTTCAGGGTCGAGCCGATTTTGCGGCGAAAATCAGCGGTGTGGGGGACTGGGACAAATCCAGCGCCGATGGCGACTTCAAAATGAGTTCCGGTAACGTCAAAGGAATTCCGTTTAACGGACTTACTGGCAATTTTTCCAAACGGGGACGGCAGACGGAGTTCCGCAATCTAAAGTTCAACATGCTGGGAGGTTTGGCATCGGGAACCGGTGAAACCGAAGGCGAGTATGTTCGCCTGATCATCACTCCCAATACGGCGGCTAATACCATTTTGAATATTTTAACCGGAAAAACCTTGCAACCACAAGATTTACGAATACGGTTCCGCGGCCCGAACGGGTGAGACGTTATTCGGAGAAAAAACACTGAATAGTTGCAAAATTTGACCGACCATGCTACAATATAGTCAAGCACCATCCTTACAGCGACTTCAGGTTCCAACGAGACACCAAACCCTCGAAAGATTATCTTTCCGAGTTTGTTCCCGTCGAAACCAGTCCATCAAGGAGAGTGTCTGACGAACCCCGATCCCTAGCGAATAAAGCCCGAAATCCAGAATGAATTTCCCGATCAACCGTCTATGGAGGAAAAACTCAATCGATCCAACCAATGATAACCCCAACCCTGCTGTAAGGGTGGTTGCTTTGTAAAAGAGGGAAGATGAAAATCTTCCCTCTTTATATTTGCGTATTCATTTTTTGAAATGGAGGGACTTCCGTGGAGGCTCAATTCCCTGCGTTGGTTCAATCTTTAGCTTTCGAGTCGGAAACGGTATTTCAATTCCTTCCTGGCGATATCGCTCATGCAATCTTTTGATCAGTTCATGGCGGATGATATGTTGGTCGGTAATGGTTTTGATTCGTAGAATAACATTGAACGAAATTCCGGAATCGGCAAAACTGTTGTAGCGAATGAAAGGATCGAAATCAGGAACACCTCCCGGTATTTCCCGTAATACTTCTTTGGCGACCGCCGCGGTTGTCTTTTCGACATGCGCCAAGTCGCTGTCGTAGCTTACGTTGACAGGAACAACGATGGATGATTCCGCAAACGGCATTGCATAATTGGTGATGATCGAGGTGGCGATTTTTTGGTTGGGGACGACCGTCATATTGTCGGAAGTTTGCCGGATCGTTGTGTTTCGCCAGTTCATATCTGCAACGGTTCCCTCTTCACCAGTGGACAGGCGGATGAAATCTCCCACTTTGATTTGTTTCGACAAAAGAATGTTGATTCCGGAGAACAGATTGGAAAGCGTATCCTGAAGAGCCAGAGCCACCGCCAAACCGCCGACGCCCAACGCGGTAAGCAGGGGAGTGATCGAAACGCCAAACGACTGTAGCAGGAATAAGAAGCCGGTAACATAAACAACCAGTTCGATCGTTGTGACCAAAATCGAGGTCGAAGCAAAGGTTCCCGCTGCTTTTTGCACTTTTTGGGTCAGCAGTCCCGACACTAGGCGAGCCCCCATGATTGTCAGGGAGAGAATGGCAATCCCGTGAAAGAGGATTTCCAGTAGATGAAGACCGCCGGGTGGAATGGTGATGACATGCATGGCGACATACCCGCCAAAGAGAAGTCCCCACACCGTCGGCATTCCACGAAACGCCCGCTGAACCAAGGGATAGGAATCGCCGGCGATTCGGGCCGCGACTTTGCGCAGACGGGAGAAAAGCAATTGGCTCAGGATGATTCCTGCCGCGATGGAAATAAGCAGAATCATCAGCGGCAAAATGAAGGCACCTTCGGTCAGGAGCCTTTCCCACTGTTTTTGAATTGCGAACATGCATGCCTCCGATTTTGTTTGCGATATACTCTAGTTTTCTCGATGAAATGGAAAATTCCTGCCCGCTGGGCTTGAAGGCGGGCAAGCGGCCCCATTCGGTGAATGACAGTGTGATATGACTAAATTAAGACGAGGATCCCGTTTCTTCACTTGTTGGAAGCGGATTTGTCAAAATGAAATAAGGGGTTGCAGGAGAAAAATCTTCTGCAACCCCTTAAAATCATAGGACGATAATTGCTTGACTGTGCGGCTTTTACATTCCAGCGAGAATCAGGTCAATCGCTTGCTGTGGCAGATAGATTTTGCCGGTTTTGGC
>CAZRLN010000003.1:26437-131503 GCA_964601085.1 uncultured Veillonellaceae bacterium
CAGCGAGAATCAGGTCAATCGCTTGCTGTGGCAGATAGATTTTGCCGGTTTTGGCCGGAATGGTCGCCAGCTCTGTATTGTCAATCGTACCGCTTGGTTTGGCGGGGCCGTAGGCATAGAGGAACAAATCCTCGCCGGTGTGCCCATTGGTTGTCCAACCCAATACGGAGCGCTGGCTGATCATAGGACCGACGGTATAGTTGAGAGTCCCTTTTTTAGCTTTTTGAATGGCGCTTACTTCTTCTGCCGCTAAATCATGGATTCCATAATAGTTGTTCATGATGAAGCGAATATTGCTTTCCGACAGATCTCCGGCCAGAAGTTTTTCCACGCCTTCGCCGGTTAGCGTTGCTCGTTTCAGGGGCTCCACCAATGCGGCGAACGGCAGGGTGTCGTAATTCTTATCGGTTGATTTATTGCCGATGGACA
This sequence comes from uncultured Veillonellaceae bacterium, assembly GCA_964601085.1. Lineage (GTDB taxonomy): Bacteria > Bacillota > Negativicutes > UBA1444 > UBA1444 > UBA1444. The sequence goes on from CAZRLN010000003.1 coordinate 26,867, forward strand.
GGCCCCCGTTGCCATGATCGGCAAAGGCCAAAACCATGGTTTGCCCGTCATTCTTTGCGAAAGCCAGGGCTTCCTTAACGGCATCGTCCCAAGCCAAGGTGTCGCTGATTACGCCGATCGGATCATTCGCGTGGGATGCCCAATCGACTTTGCTGGCTTCGACGAACAGCAGAAAACCTTTGTTGTTTTGCGAAAGCAAGTGGATTGCTTTTCGGGTCATTTCCGCCAACGTCGGTTCCTGAGGGCGAAGAACTCGCCGGTCAAATTCGTAGGCCATGTCATCCTTGGCAAACATCCCCCAGACTTTTCCGGTTGAGATTTTTGCCAATTCGTCGCGAGTTTCAACGAACTGATACCCTTTGGTTTTTAATACATTAATCAGATTTTCCCCGTCTGTCCGTTTGCCGCCTTGCTCTTTCGGCAACAGGTACTGTTTGCCGCCGCCCAGAACGACGCTAATGTCGAGATAAACCTGTTGCTCGGCGATATCATTATAGTCGCCGCGATTGTGCGTGTGTGAAGAATAACCGGCGGGACTAGCGTGCTGAATATTGGAAGTTGCTACAAGACCGGTCGATTTTCCCTGCAATTTGGCGGCCTCAAGGATGGTGGCCACCGGTTTGTAGCGCAAGTCCGCAGAGAGCTGCGGAAGACCGGGCATTGTAGTTTTGGCTGGCAGCACACCGACAAATTTGGTGTTGGATTTGTTACCGGTGGCGAAAGCCGTGGCCGCCGGCGCCGAATCGGTGATTAATGATTCCGCGCTGAAGGTGCGGATCGCTCCGGTGACGAGTTGCTCCACGACCAGAGGCTGTCCATTGTTATACCAGCGGGCGAGTGTTGAATGGGTGGCGCCGGCTCCGTCGATCATTACGACGATGACGTTTTTTACGGGAGTTGCTTCAGCTGATTTTACCGACGAAGTAACGAAAAAGCATAGCGCGCTCACGATGAGCCAAAGAGTGGTTTTGTTCCGAAATGCTGATTGCATTAACGTTTCAGCCTCCCTTGCTTCTTTCTATGTCTATTCTGACATAGGTCGGGAAGAGCTGGGTTAATGCAATGCTAAGAAATGGTTAAATTCCAATTAAAATCTGAAGATAGGTTGTTTTCGAATCAGCGCGAGGATGACTTGTCGATCAAGCCGGTTCCCAAACTTACGCCCAGAATGACCAAACCCAGTGCGACATAATGGATCCAGAATAATTTTTCTCCCAAAAAGACCGACGCAGCGAATATACCGACTACCGGCTGCCCGTTAAGGAACAATGAGGTTGTTGCGGCGCCCACTCTTTGAATACCAATATTCCACCATAAAGCGCCCAGGGCGGTGCTGACCAAGCTGGAAAACAACAGGACCAACAACGGAAACGGTTCGAAGGCGCCCGGGAAACTCCAGACGGGATTGAAAAAGAAGCCGGTGAGGAGCAAGCCGACAGAAGCCAGTACATGGCTATATGCCGTTACCACCAACGGCGACAGAAGTGTCGTGCTTTTTTTTACGAACAGCGAACCGATTACAAACGTTAGGGTGGCAACGAACATGAAAGCATCTCCCAATAAGGTGGATTCCCCTTGGGAGGCGCCGGAAACCACGAGCGCTACACCGCCGAACCCCAGCAAAATTCCGAGTCCTTTGGACAGAGTAAATGATTCTTTCATCAGAGCGCTGGATAACAGAGCCGTCAGCATCGGGTTCAAAGCCAGGATCAATGACGCGTGATTGCTGCTGGTCAAGGAGATTCCCCAAGACAAAGTGATTTGATGCAGAAAAATGGAGAAGGTCGCAACGCCAATAAGCGACCACACGGTGGAACGCGGCGGTTTGGCATAGCCGTGCTTGTATAAAACGACCGGCAGTAACAAGCAACTGGCAAGGGCGAGACGAATCGGCGCCAGGGCCAGCGGCGGGTAAAATTTCGTCAGATACTTGATCATCACGACATTGATGCCCCAGAGCAGGACGACACTCAGCAGCAGGACAAAAATCATATTGTTGTTTTTTAGTTTACCCAAAGAGACACCGCCATCAACGAGGATTGTTTCTTAACACCTTACAATATTGTATCATCTTTTGTCGGCCAACAGGCAACGAACAACCCCTGCCAACCCGAATGGATCGGCAGGGGTTGAAGAGACCAAAGACGGTTGAGCCTGTATGATATTAATACCAACCGATATGCAATTTAAAAAGAATCAAGATATAGCAGACACCAAGAACGGCAGCTGTCGGCCAGAATGCATAGCCGATCCAGCGGCCCCAACCAACTTTGGAACCAAATTTCTCCATGCTGCTATAGGCGACAACGTTGGCGGAAGCGCCAATCGGTGTGATGTTGCCGCCGATGTCTACACCGAGAGCCAAAGACCAAACCATGATGGGCAATGCGAGCATATTGCTGGTTTGTGAAATATCCTTCAAAATGACTCCCATGGTCAGAGCCAATGGAACATTGTCGACGACACCGCTGGTATAGCCGGCGCCAAACAGGAGAAAGGCCAGAAGAATATAGGGGTTCCCGCCGGACAGGGATACCATGCTGTCAGCCAAAAATTTGATGACATGGGTTTTTTCCAGACCGCCGACGATGACAAACAGACCGATGAAGAACAACAAGACATCGAGGTCAATTCGATGAATGATATCGTGGGTTTTATGACCACCGAGCAAAATGGTGATTATAGCCGGAATCAAGGCGGCTTCAGCGACAGAAATGTGGATGCCAAACTGATGTGCAATGAGCGTGTGCGTAGTCAACAGGATAATGGCGACGCCAAAACCAGCCAATCCAATTTTGAGCAAATACCGATCTTTGATCTTATCGGAAGGCCGCAATCCATCGGAAGCCACGCAGGCCGCGCTCGATGCGGCAATATTTTTCTTTTCTTTAAGATAAAACATGAAAACACAGAGAATGGCGCCGATAACGGCGATAGGGGCGGTATGTGTGACGAAATCGTTGAAAGTGAAACCCAGCATTGTGCCGAGAATAACATTGGGAGGATCGCCGACTAGAGTCGCCGAGCCGCCGATGTTCGCCCCGCAGACCTCCGCGACGACCAGAGGAATCGGATTCATATCGACGCAACGGGAAATCTCGTAGGTCAAGCTGACCAAAAACAACATAACGGTGATGCTATCGATGAAAGCGGCAAGAAAAGCCGCGAGCAGAGGAAAAACGATAAAAATAGCCGCTGCTTTGTAGTTCAATTTTTCAGCAACCCATAGGGCGAGAAATTGAAAGAAACCGGCTTCGGACAAGATTGCGACCAGAGAGAACATGCCGAACAACAGCCCAATTGTTTCCCAACTGACGAAAGCCATTGCTTCATTGATGTTCATGACGCCAAAAACCAACATGGCAACGGCGCCGGTGAGCGCAACAATGGTACGGGGGATTTTGTCAATGATAAGGACGATAAAGGTGATCAAGAAAATAGAACCTGATAAAAGCATGATGATTCCTCCTGACTCGATTTTTCTTGCGTACGGCAAAAAAAAACCGCTGCCGTCCGCCTTAGCTTGCGGCAATGTGTAGAAGAAGGTCGGTACAGTTGGGCAAACGGGTGTTTGCTTCTACCATTGCACTATCTTTCCGCTTTTCCTCCTTTCCTACGGATTATTTATAAAACTAGCCGCATGCGGCGTCTCGACGAAAACAAGAACCTCATAAGATAAACCCATTTATTATATTGGATGAATGATGAGAAAATCCTGTCAAGTTTAAACTTGTCTTACAAATATTTTTTTTGAAATACTGCGTTGCTATGAATGTATACAAAATAATGTATCTTCACGTTTGAGCGCCGCCTGACGACTCGGGAGCCGGGCGAAACATTTCAATAAAATGCAATGCGGCAGTAGAGAGGGGGTACTTTTTGCGCCAAATTACGGCTCCTGTAGTGACGAGAGCCGGAATTAAAATTTTTCGTACCAATAAAGGACTGCCCTGTAACAGGTTGATCGCCGACTCGGGGACAATGGCCACACCGAGGCCAAGTCTTGCCCAGATCAACAAAGGGGTGACATCGTCGCTGATGCAGAGAATGTTCCGGCAGTATTCAATGACAAAAGGTTCATATCGACGGTGAATCAGTAAAGGGATATCGGCCAGGTCGGCGATATGGAGTGGGGTTTCTCCTGCCGGTAGATATTTTTCGGGGGCTGAGACAACGACCATGTTCTCGTTTGGCAAGGAAATGAAGTTATACACGGTTTCATTGATGGGAAGACGAACCAAGCCGATTTCAATAAGACCGGACTCCAGAAGTTCCAGAATGCGTCGCGTATCTCCTTGCCGCAGATCAAAAGCTACGCGCGGATACACTAAATGGTACTTTTGAATATACTCCGGAAGAAGGGAGCGACCGGAAGAAGTGATGGTACCAATCGTCAACTTGCCTCGCAGTCCATCCGCGGCTTCCTGCACTTCATCGACAGCCGTTTTCATCAGGGACATTATTTGTTCGGCGCGATTTTGCAATGCGCGGCCCGCTTCCGTGAGAACGACCTGTTTTTTGCTTCTCTGGAACAGTTGGACTCCCAGTTCGTTTTCCAGCAAGATAATCTGTTGACTTAGCGGCGGCTGGGTAATATTCATCCGCTCCGCAGCCTTGGTGATATGGCCCTCATCAGCTACCGCCAAAAAGTATTTAAGTTGACGAAATTCCATGAGTACACTCCTTGAAGATACAGTCGAAATTCATATGAAATCAAGTTGAAAGAGATATTTTCCATATTGATTTGAACTTGCTATAATCAAAATGCAAAAGTATAAGCGAGTCAAGGAAAAAGAAAAAACACTTCGACAAACAAAATTAAAGCCGAAGCGCTCGGCGATTCCGCACAAAAGGCTTCAACAACAAAATTTAACCATGTTTGGTGCAGTTTCTTTAAATGCTAAAGACACTGCATTTTTTTTGTTCAATTATTTCCCACTTGATGGTAGCACTTTTTTGCCAAAAGAACAAGTCTTGCACAAAATGTCATAAACTGTTCTCGGATTCCGATCTGTGCGCCACAGCTAATCCTCAACATTCAAAATGCAGTGGCCATAAGAATAACCCATATATGGCGTTCAAAATAGATGCTCAAGAAAAGAAAAATACATTTTCCTGTTTATTTATAAAGGGTTTTTCCGTTCTGTGTCAAATAGATAGAAATTGTGTAAACAAACCATGACGCTGTTTCTTTTGCATCAATGGGGCTCAAAATTGGGAGGTGACGGTCGAGGATAAATGGTCTTACCGAGTGTAGTAATGAAGCGTAGGCGAGGGGGAGAAAAATGAAAAACTGTTTTCAGGCAAAGAAATTTCTGCTTTTACTATCGCTGACTGTGCTTGTCGCCAGCCTTGCGATTGCCGGTTGCGGTGACAGCGGCGCAAAAAATATTAAAATTGGCATGGTGTATGAACTGACAGGGAATACGGCATCGTATGGAACATCCGCTGCAAATGGCGCGAAGCTGGCCTTTAAGGCGATCAATGCCAACGGCGGCGTTCTGGGAAAACAGATTCAGATTGTTTCGGCCGATAATAAAGGTGAACCGTCCGAATCGGCCAATGCCATGACGAAAGTTATTACTCAGGATAAAGTCGTTGCAGTTACCGGCGTCACAGTCAGCTCGTGCGGCATTGCCGCATCGGCGGTGGCGGAAGACAACAAAATTCCCTTCGTGGCGGCGGCGGCGGTCAATCCCAAGGTTACCGTCGATGAGCGGACCGGCAAGGTGAAGAATTACACTTTCCGGGCCTGTTTTATCGATTCCTTTCAGGGGATTGTCGGCGTAAATTTCGCAATGAACAGTTTGAAAGCCAAAAATGTGGCGATTATGACCGATAGTTCCAGTGACTATAGCAAAGGGCTTACTGGAATTTTCAAAAGCGCCTTTTCCAGCAAAGGCGGCAAGATTGTTGCAGAAGAGGCCTATTTGCAGAAAGACCAGGATTATAAAGCGGTTCTGACCAAAATTAAAGCCAAAAACCCGGACTTGTTGTATATTCCCGGTTATTATGAAGATGTCGGCAAAATTATCAAACAGGCGCGCGAACTGGGAATGATGATTCCCGTTCTCGGCGCGGATGCCTGGGATTCTCCGGTGTTGGTAGAATTGGCCGGGCCACAGGCTCTGAATAATACGTTCTTTACGAACTTTTACTCAACCGAGGACAAGAACCCGATTTCCAATAATTTTGTAGAATCTTATAAGAAAGAATATGGCGCGATTCCCGATTCCATGGCGGCCATGGGCTATGATGCGGCGAATCTGCTGGTCGATGCGATCCGTCGGGCCAACAGCACTGAATCGGCAAAAATTCGGGAGGCATTGTCCGCAACCAAAAACTTTAAGAGCGTGAGCGGCGAGATGAGCCTGAATGAAACCCACGATGCCGTGCGCGGCGTCGTCATTATTGAGATGAAGAACGGGAAACAAGTTTATAAAGAGACAATCAAACCCTAACCTTCCGAATCAGCGAAAATAAAAATGCAAGAGATCGTTGCGCGTCAACATTCTCTTGCATTTTTATTTTTCAGCTGTATTTGCGTTGGGGGCATCCGAAGACTTGTGACGCTTTTCTCGATACATTTCCTGATCGACCATCGCCAGAAATTGCTCAGGAGTTTGGTTCGACTGTGGATCATAGATTGCATGGCCGATGCTTAGGGTCAGGCGGAAAGGTTTGCCGCTGCATTGATTGAATTGTTCAAAGTTCTGGCGGATCCGATCTACCAGGTGCTGCAAGGCTTCTTCGGAGCCAATCCGTGTCAATATCAAAAACTCATCACCGCCGTACCGGGCCAGAAAATCCTCATGCCGCAATGCTTGACGCAGCAGCTGGGCCGTTTGCACCAACGCTTCATCGCCGACCAGATGTCCAAACGTATCGTTGATCCCTTTGAAATTGTTGATGTCGATCATAATGGCCGAGATTTCGGGATGATCGGAGGATTGGATGCAGGAACGCAGTTGTTGGTCAATCTGCAATCGGTTGAATGCTTTTGTCAGGTAATCAAGCCCAAGTTGGCGATTTTGTATATAGATATAACAAACCAATAAGGACAGGGACACGCTTGGCCAGGCCAGGCCGGTGCCATAATAGCATACCTGCAATAATCCGCCGATGAACGGGATGATATGAAAGAACAGCAAAGGGCGGAGAAAAACCGGATCGAGCTGTTGTCGCGCCCGATACGTACGGAGCAGGGCATAGGCAAGGTAGGAATAACTCAGCAGCGTGTCCAGCAGAAAAAATGGTTCCCGTTGATATGCCCCGTTGGCATCCAGACTGAAGAAAACCGGAAAAAACAGGTTAACGGCGACTAATGTTTCAACCGCCAGTAGCGGCAGCAGACGCAACAGGCGATGCTGTTTCAGCTGTTCCCGCGTGAAGCCCAGCTGATAATCGGTATACAAACTCCAGAGGTAACCAGGGACTGCGTGTAAAGAAAAACAAGCGGTATTCCAGTAAAATTTCCAATGTCCGGAAGAGTACCAACTCGCCGCCTCGGTTCCCAGCAGCAAGGTGCATGAAACGATAAGCAAGCGAAACAACCGGAAAGAATACTCCTGCCAGTTGATGCGATTTTTCGTGTCGACATAAATGATCATGCAGACCGACATGGCAAGCAAATGAACTTGAATGCGGATAAATGCTTCATTTACCATGATTGCATTTTACTACCAACTGCTGTCGGTGTAAATTGTGGAATGTTTACGGCACTGTACGAATGTGAACCGTTGCCGACTTTCCGGCCTGTAGCGCCTCGTTCGCTTCGGCGCCGTCGATTGGAATACGGGCCTGAAAGGCAACTACTTGATTTTCCTTCAGTTCGGGCAGAATACTGATCACCGCACTCGGAAAAGTTTGTCCCGCTATTTCGATAACAGCCGGCGCACCCAAGGGAACCTTGTACAATTCATCCTGGGCCAGCGAAACGACTGCTTCCAGCTTATTGCCGCTGCCGATTGAGAGGATTCGTTGATCGGCTTGCACCGCGGCCTCGGCATTGACCGCCAATCCGGCAACAATGCCGGCGATCGGCGCATTGGCTGTCGCTAAAGTAATGCGCCCGGGCGAAGTTGCCGATGATGGGGACGCGTCTTCGCTTTTTGGGGATGGCGCTTGGGCGCCGGTGGCGTTTTCCCATTCCCGACGGGATATGATGCCCTGTTCATAGAGCTTTTTGAGCCGTTCGGAATCCACTTTTTTGGTTCCGGTTGGATCACTGGCGTTCGCCGCAGGTGTCACGCGATATTCCACTTTGAATAAGGCTTGGCCGGCTTGGACCAGTTGACCGTTTTTCACATAGACTTCGACGATTTTGCCGGCAAATCCGCTATTGACGGGTAAAAGCGTCGCATTTTCAATGACTCCGGTTCGGATAATTACCAATTTGTCTTGATCCGTGTCGGCCGGGAGCTCGGACCTGACTGGCGGAATAGTCGGCTCAGGGGAAGACGGATAACGGGTCGTGAACACGAACAAGCCAATCGCAACAAGTGCGACGAAAGCGACAATTTTTTGGTTTTGGTGTAGCCATTTTTTCATGCGGGATTCTCCGTTTCATGCAATGCATACATCCTCTCACTTTTTATTTTTGACGTCAAGTGGGGTTGGGTGTATGATAAAAGGCATCGGCAATGAAAAACGAATCGAGGAAAAACTGTCGCATGCCAGAATTCAAGAAGTTATCCGGAAAACAGCAAGGAACAGGCGAGAAAAGAGTTGCAGTGCGGCATTTGCCGACTCTGATTGCAACGATCTTTGCTTTGGCTTTTTTTGCATTGACCTTCGTTCGACCCAACTCCACCTTCGCGGTGTCGTTCAATCAGCCGACGGCGACTACCATCCCGACGACGGTTACTCCAACACGGAATGAAGCCGGCCCCGTCCGAGTCGACAATCTCGCCAGGACGCCTTCCATTTGGCCGGTGACTGGCGTGGTGACATCGACTTTCGGTTGGCGAAAATCGCCATTCGAAGACGGTAAAGAATTGCATGCCGGCATCGATATCGCCGTCCACCTAGGCGCACCGGTGGTGGCGACGGCCGATGGGAAGGTCGTGCAGAGCGGGCCAGCCGGCGGGTATGGAAATTTGGTGCAACTGGATCACGGCAATGGCATCGCAACCCTCTACGGGCATAATTCGCAATTGGCGGTTCAGGTTGGCCAGATAGTGAAAAAGGGGCAGGTGATTTCCTATGCCGGCAGCACGGGAAAAAGCACCGGTCCCCATGTGCATTATGAAATCCGGAAAAATGATACCGCGATCGATCCCTGGACCTATTTGATCGTGTACAAAAGCGCCCGAAAGAGCTGAAACGATTCTGACAAGAAAATATACTGAAACAAACAGCCCGCGAAAATCGCGGGCTGTAATCATTATGCCGGTTGTCATGGGAGATGCTGACGTTTTATTAAAGCAGTTCTCAACACAGATTCGAAAAATGCGGCCCATGATATGCCGACATCATCTAACAGGAAGCGTTCTTGTGTCGATGGATCGCATCGCTCATCCGATGCAACCCTTTTTCGATGATCGCCCGCGGCATTGCCAAATTCAAACGGACAAAGCCCTTCGCGTTGCCGACAAACATGGCATCGCCACCCTCCAGCAAAACACCGGCCTGGTTGGCAAAAAACATCGGCAAATCCTCCACATCGGGCAAGCAGCGGTTCAAATCCACCCAGGCGAGATAGGTAGCCTCCGGGGTGCGGCAGATGGCGCCCGGAAGGTGGGTGGCGAGATACTCGGTCACCAGCCGGAAATTATCATCCAAGTAGCCTTTGAGTTGCTCCAGCCAATCGCCGCCGCACTCGTAAGCGGCCTGCGTCGCCGCGAGCGAGAGAGGATTGACCAGCCCGATCAGCCGATCATGCGCAGCCATCTGGTTTCGGACCTCGGCATCACGGACAATGATGTTGGAAAACATCAGTCCGGCCAGGTTGAAGGTCTTGCTGGCCGCCATGCAGGTGATGAGTTTGGGATAGTCCGGCAGAACCTTGGCGGTGGGAATGTGTTTTTTGCCCTGCCGAATCAGGTCGCAGTGGATTTCGTCGGAAATCAGCCACAGTCCGTACTTTTGCGCGATAGCGCCTACCCGCTCGGTTTCTTCCTCCGTCCACATCCTGCCGCTGGGGTTGTGCGGATTGCACCAGAGGAGGAGTTTCGTCTTGGGGTCCGCCGCTTTTCGTTCCAAATCTTCAAAATCAATGGTAAACCAACCCTTGTCATAATTCAGGGGGGAACAAACCAATTCCCGGCTGTTGAAAACTGCGGCATGTTTGAAAAAACCGTAAGCTGGAGTGGTGATCAACAACTTTTCATCCGGCGCCACCAGATCGCCGACCAGTTCGTATAACGCGGGAATGATGCCGGGCGAGAATACCAGTTGTTCTTTGGGGAAGCTCCAGTCATATTGTTTGCGGCACCAAGCGGAAAATGCCTCGTAATAGCCGTTGTCGAACACTTGGCTATATCCGAAAATCCGTTTATCCACCCGGTCTTTGATGGCTTGGCAGACTTCCGGCGGCGTGGCAAAGTCCATATCCGCAACCCACATCCGGATGAATTCATCATCCGGAAAGGGAAATTTCATTTCCGGACCGGCGTGAAAAATGTAGCTCCGGAATCCATCCGTATTCATTGCGTTTGTCTTTTTGCGGTCAATGATCTCGTCGAAATTGTAATTCATTTTGTTTCTCCCTATCCCGATTTGCTTTATTCGCTTTCAACTTTGATTTCTCATTTCGCAAATCCTCGATAGCGTAATTATAAGGGCCAAGCGAATTGTGCACAAGCCGATTTGCGGCGTCGATGGTGAAGACTGGCCGGTTCCGGGCAATAGAAATAATAATGATATAATATGGCTAAGAGCACTGTGGAGGGCAAAATGAAAATAACTAAAATTGAAGATAATGACTATATAAATTTCCTAGAACTGCTGCTCCTTGCCGATGAAGACCTAAAAATGATAGAGAAATATTTATATCGCGGCGAAATGTTTGCATTATATGATGATAATTTAAAAAGTGTTTGCGTAGTTACGCACGAAAGCGATGATGTTTGTGAACTAAAAAATATCGCCACTTATGAAAAATGGCAGGGCAAAGGGTATGGAAGTAAACTTTTAAACCACATATTTTCGCATTACAAGGGCAAGTATACCACAATGCTTGTGGGAACCGGCGACATCTCATGGATAATAGAGTTTTACCAGAAAAATGGTTTTAGGCTCTCCCACAGGATTCATAACTTTTTTACCGACAACTACGGTCAGCCAATGTTTGAAGAGGGTGTTCAGTTGGTTGATATGGTTTATCTACGTAAAATCTTATGAGCCAACCCTTCCCATGCATAGCAAAAAGCCCGCGAAATTCGCGGGCTTTCATCGTGTGTGGATTTGAATGGTGGAGGCGAGGGATGCATATTTACAACCACAACCAAAAGAATTACGCTGTATGAACTGTATGGCAGCGGCAAAAGAGGGCGCTTCCGGGAGCTGCCGGACTAGTAGGGCCGGTATGAAACAGTCAAGGCTGCGGTATTCGGGCAGAGACAAAGTCCGCTATCCGTCGGGCGCATTGTATGGCGGTGGAAACATCGACTTCGGTCAGATCCAGTTGAAACGGATAACGAGCCTGAACTCCATAATCCGTTAGCTCAAGACAGTCTTCTGCAATCAAGGAAAATGCTGGATCGTTTGTGCTACAGCTTTTGTTCAGCGCGGTCAGATCGTGGGTCTTGGCGATGCCGATTCCGTGCAATGCTAAAAATGCCTTCAGATACTTTTCTGCGCTCTGCTGGCAATGGTAACAAACGATTTCCAAGGGTTTCGGCTTCATGGCAAGAAGATATTCTGCGGATGCAAGGTCCTGCTCTGCATATCGTTGCCATTCCCGGGCGACGGTGCTATTGTTCATAGAGCACCAAGCCGTCGGCAACAATTCTGTGTTCCATCGTAGAGGGTAGGACGGAGCGGAGTGCGAAGTCGGCATCGTCATAAACGAGCAGATCGACAGGCAGGTTGACCTCTGAACTCATAGCCCGGCGCATTAAGCGAAGGGCTTCAATTTTTCTCATTCCACCCAGAGCGGTCACGACACACAGATCAATATCGCTATCCGGAGTTGCAGATCCAGAAGCTTGTGAGCCGAACAAGTAGATTTTATGGGGTTGCATGCTCTGGGTGATGGCACGCACAGCATTGTTGATTTCCATTTGAACTGCAGCGTTCATCAGGGGCGACCTCCTTTGCATTAATGATCGACAATATATTATCATTATAGCATAGGCCCAAGCATGTCAAGGGTCCATATCGGCGGCTCATCCAATAAAGAAAAAAAGTCTTACCAATAAAGGTAAAACTTTCTTCAAAAAAATGGTGGAGGCGATGATTCCGTGTAAGCTGCCTCCGGCCATTCCTACAGAGGCCGGAAGGCCACCATCGTCATGTCGTCCCGCCGCCGCTCGTCGCCGCGGTAGGTCTCCAGATAGTCGCAGACTGCCGTCAACTGATCATCGAGTGGCTTGGCGGCATTTTGCACGACCACTTCCGCCAAGCGCTTTCGTCCGAGCAGTTGCCGTCTGGCCCCGCCCATATGATCTGGCGCGCCGTCGGTAAACAAATAGAACGCCATGCCGGGAACTACTGCTAGCACGTGTTCGGCAAACGCAGCCTCGGAGCGGATGCTGCCGTAACCGAGGATGGACCGGGTCGCCTTGATCTCGCGAATAGCGCCCTCCTGCATCAACAGCAGGGGAATCCCGGCGCCGGAGTAGGTCAGCGAGGCCGCCTGCGGATCGTAGATGCAGATGGCCGCCTCCAGTCCGTCGTCCGACTGGCAGTCGGAGCAATCCTGGCGCAGGCGGGTCCGGACTGCGGCATCAATTGCCTCCAGCATCGCTGCCGGTTCGAGCGGCCGGCATTCCCGGATGATCCGTTCAAGAGCGGTCGACAGCACGGTGGTCAGCAGCGCGCCAGGCACCCCATGTCCAGTACAGTCCGCCACCACGACCACGCAGCGGCCCTCGATCTGCTGCAGCCAGTAATAATCGCCGCCGACCACCTGCAGCGGCTCCCAGCGGACTGCGATATCAGCCACCGAACCTTGTAGCGCTTGCGGGTCCGGCAGCAGCGATTCCTGAATCCGGCGGGCGTAGCGGATACTTTCCAGCACCAACTGATTCGACCGTTCCAGTTTAGCATGGGTAACGCTGAGTTCATCATGGGTGGCAGTCAGTTCTTCGAGGGTCATCTCCACCTTGTTTTTCTCATGGTCTAGCGCCAGCAATGTCTTGCCGAGCCGACGATTGGCACGGGCCACGAAGACTGTCGCGCCGGCCAGCACCAACACCAACAGCACCGACAGCAGCAGCACCGGCCAGTACCTTTTCAGTACATCCTGCAGACTGAACTTACCCATATCGCGATACGGTCCCAGCTTCAGTTCACGGTACAAATCATGCACCGGCGTATAGTCTCCCGGAATAGTCCAACCGGCACTTTTCGCCGCCCTGGCTGCCGCACTGCCTGCCGGCATGTTCAACAACGCCGCCGCCACCTGATGTGCCAGTTTGTCCTCAGTATGCCGCAGTTTGGCGAAGGGCCATTCCGGATAAAGTCGGGTGCTGGCCCGATAGGGAAAGTTCCCGATGCTATTCGCGGCGACATCGCTGCGCAAGCGGAGATCGTTGATGATTTTTATCTGCAGCAGATCCAGTTTTCCATCCTGCGCCATCCGTTCCAAGATATCGGTCCGGACCAGTCCCACATCGGCCTCACCCCGCAGCACCGACCGCACCGCCGCAGGATGCGTGCCGCTGAACTTCAGTTCGGCAAAATCCGCCGGATCGAGGCCCGCCGCCGTGAATTCCCGCAGATGCACCAGCCAGCCGCCAAAAGAAGTCTGGTCGACCGCCGCCACCCGCCGTCCGCGCAGATCCTGGAGCGTATTGATCTTCTTATTTTCGGCGCGGGTGAAGACAACGCCGCCGAACTTGGCAAAATCCCCGTCCGGACCGCTGGAGTTGATCGTTGCCAGCCGGGTAAGGCCGTACAGCACTTCCATCTCCACATACTGACCGGTGTTGGCGATCACAAAGTCGACATTTCCGGCGGCAACTGCCGGATACAGAGTTGCAAAATCGAGTACTTCGATCACAAAACGTTTTTTTAGAGTCTGCCCCAGATATTCGGCCAACGGGCTCCAGGTTACCAAGGCTGCCTCTTTTCCGCTATTACCCAGAACACCGATCTTGATTGGCTGTTCGTTTTGCGCCGCAGCAACGCCGCTCCAGCAGACCAGGCAAAGCAGTATTAACGCCAACAAAAGCGCCGTCGGTCCCGTGCCCCGCCGCCGGCTCATCCACCCACCTCGCTACTCTCCACCCGGTTTCGTCCGTTTTGTTTCGCCGCATACATCGCCTCATCCGCCCGGGCCAACATCGCGTCAAACCCTTCGCGCGCCCTTGCGGCGACTACGCCGATACTGACGGTGACGAAAAAAGCTCCCTCTGGGCCCGAAATCGGGCAGGCTTCCATCGCGGCACGCACCCTTTCGGCTACTTCCAATGCCTCGGCCAGTCCAGTGTCCGGCAGCAACACGCCAAACTCCTCGCCCCCCAGCCGCCCCAGGCTGTCGGCCAACCGGATCTGTCCGCTGCAAACCTGGGCGAAACAGCGCAGAGCCTCGTCGCCGGCAGCATGCCCATATCGGTCGTTGACCGCCTTGAACCGGTCCAAATCCATCATCAGCAAAGAAAGCACGTGACTGCCGCGCTCAAGCTTGGCCGATTCATACTGGCCGAGCTCATAAAACTTCCGTCGGTTAAAAACGCCGGTCAGGGCGTCCGTCGTCGCCATCCGCCGCAGCTCATTCTCCAGCTTTTTCCGCGCTTCGATCTCGACCTCCAGCGCCTGGTTCAAAGTCTGCAACTGGACTGTCTTTTCCTGCAATTCCCGGGTGACCTGGCGCAACTGCTCCTGCTGGCGATCACTGACCCGCAACAGTCGCTGTTGCTCTCGGAAACTTTTCCGGTACGACGTGACCAGGCCATGCAGATTTTCCAATACTTCCTCGCCGGAACGGCTGCAAAAATCCTGTTTGAGAGCCTCGACCAGAGACTCCGCCTGCTCCACGACCTGTTCTTCGTTAAAATACAGGCTGTGCTTCATGGCGCCAGTTTGATGGACTCAAATTCCACCGCTTTCAGGTCTTCTGAAAAATCTTCGCCAGATTCCTCAATGGTGTCGTCCCCGTCCTGAAAATACCAATGAACCCGGATCTTCGACCCAGTTTCTGCTGCCGATTCGAGCAGCTGGAAGATATTCATTAGCGCTTTGGCGCTGCTGCTGTTGAAATACGCCAGACGGAAATCCACCTGCAGTGGCTCTTCAGGTTCCTGTTCGACGATGCTTTGCATCTCTTGGAGAATCGGCCCCCAAAAAGCGGCGGCGTCTTCCGGGTACGCCTCACCGGTAAAAGAAATAGTTCTGTTCGCGACATCCAGCCGCACTTCCGGCGAACGGTCTGTGGCTGCGATCGTTCTCGATTCCATCTTCTGCCCCCCTATATGTAGGCTTTGATACAAAAGAAAGTCTTTTGCTCATCAAGGATCATGAAGTCAAATTCAATAGGACTGCTGGACCTACGGGCAATTTCCAGCAATCCTATGCTCGCGCCCTTGCTCTCGGCTTCCGGCGGCTCCTTCAACTTTTCCTTGTAATAGGCCTTGATGCCTTCTTTATCCAAACTCTGGATCAGCTCCAGGCGTGACCTCAGCTTCACCGCATCCTGCATCGACACCGTATTGCCGCAGACCACAAAGAACTGCCCGCCGTCGCTGCCGACAGAGATTACGCCGGAGCTGATCTCCGGTTTCTTCTCTCCATCCGTTTTACCTGCACCCTCCTTCAACCGCTCCGAAGAATAGCGGATGATGTTTTGCACTTGTTCGACAAAAATGGAGAACACTTTCTTTGTCGTGTTCAAGTCGGTTTCTTCACTGGCCAGCTTCTGCTTCAACACATCTCCCATCGAAAACAGCAGCCCTTCCGAGATATAGCCGGCAAAGCTAAAAAAAATCTGCTTATCCTTGAGATCCTGCTCAAAGCGATAATATTCGGTTGCTATCATAGGGGTTCCCTCCATCGTTGTTAAATCGTTGTTGAATCAGCTAATTCTATTCATTTCGGCAATTGGCGAAAATATTCCTGCTGCTGCTATTATCACGGAGTAGCTGAACGCTGATTCGCAAAGGACGGAAACGGATGTTCAATAGCTCCCATCCGCCAGGCGGCGGGAATCACTACCAGATGCTGCCTGACCTGAGCGAGTCTGCGCAGCAGCCTAAGAACCTGCGTGTTGCTAAACTGCACAGAACGCCGTTGTTTGGCAAAATGGAGCGATATTGGCGCGCCTTGTAGCCATTTTGCTTGCGCCGCAACAATCCCACCTTCCACTTCGACAGCTTTGAGCAGATTCAGGATGTCCGCTTTGGTTCGCCGTTGCAGCTGATCATTTCGGTTGATTTGTGACGCCGCCTTGCGGTAGGAAACATATCCAAAGGAACCAAAGATGCGGCGGGACTGACGGGCCAGTTCGTCATGACCGATGCATGGAGTGGTCATGAAATGTTGCAGGCTTCGGTCCGGAAAGCCATGTTTTCGTGCAAGACTGGACAGCCTGCCCTTTTTGCATTGCACTTCCAGCCGTAGTAGTGTATCTGCCTGTTGATAGATTTCTTCATCCAGTCCTGTGAATCGGGATCGTAGTGCTGGACCACGGTGATACAACTGGACTGAACCACTCTTGTTGCCTGCCTTAAAACTGATCCAGCCTGCTTGGGACTGATTATTGGCACCGACAGGCAGATAGCCGCGCCGCGCCAAATCAATATAGCGGTCAGCTGAAGGACGGGCTGGTGAATTGCCGACGCAGGCATCGGAAGCATAATCGATTCTGCAAGCCAGCCAATATGGCAGCGATGGAAGCTCTACGTTAGTGATGGTGCGCAATAGTTCGTCGAATTCGGGGATAAGTTCCGCGAAGTCTGCAGGATTAAACAGCGCCATGGGATCTGCAGATTGACTCATGACGTGGAGCGGGTTCATGGCAATTCGAATAAAGTGACCGGTAAAACGTTGCGTGGTAATATGGTAGAGCGATATTCTGGTCAAGCCGGATGAAGAATAGTCGTTTGTGCTCCATGATGCGTGATCAGGCGGCGCGCCTAGTTCCCGCTGGAGTTCTTCGTATGTAAAAGAAGTCAGTTGTGTGCTGACATCGGTCGTATGAATCAAGACAAAAGCCCCCTGTTTGTCATCTTCTATAATCGATATAATAGCATATATTTAAAGGATTAAACAATGTTTTTATACTCAAAAATAGAAACAGTGCTATAGCTTCACTCTTTTTTACTTCAAATGATGTTCTATATAACTGGACATGTTCCGAGTTCCTGTTTGGAAAGTGAACTGAACCGGATGCGGCTATGGGACATATATATAGTTACTGCCATAATCCGCGCTTTTCAAGAGGTAATGGCTTAGCGACAATAAAGCAAACGCGATGCAACCTGCTGCGATATGCGTTGTTGTCATCTTCCTCGACTTTTAGAGGCGCGAATTAGTGTTAAAACCTGCCGAAATGGCCCGTTTTCTCGTTATTCAATAACTGTATATTATTTTCCTGTATAAACCTATTGCTTTCGTGAAATTTCATTTTCAATCCGTAAAACGCCCTATAGGCGTTATTTTTTTTGCAATATTTCCCGCCCGGAAATAGGTTAGACACTGGTTAGTGCTACTAGGGGAAAACGGCCCTGGGTATCCAGTTGAAGAAGGAAATAGGGATGGGTGTCATCTTCGCTGCCGGCCAGTCGGCAGTGGCAATGAAAATGAAGGAGGGAACCGGCAGATGCATTGTAAAGTTAGAAAAACACAGAGGTCGCGATCACCGCCGTCAAAGGAGGCACGGCAACTCAAGATTGAGCCTGTTTCGTTCAAACAAGGACGGATCAGGCTCTTTTTTATTTTTTAAGCAAAAGCAAAAGGAGCGATTCAAGATGGAAAAAGATCTCGTAAAAACAGCGATTCAAAATTTGCTTGACCAGTTCGCCCAGCAGGATTTCCCGGCTGAAATAGGTTGGCAGATTATCCGAAGACGGTCTGGCCTGCATGCTGTGCCTTCAGATTCCTGGAGTCCCGGCAACCGTTGGATCATGCTGGCTTGCGGTACGACGGATGCAAGAGGCTTCGGTCAGTGGCATCAGGTAGGCAGAAGGGTCAAGTCCGGTAGCAAGTCGCTTTACATTTCCGCACCAAACACCAGAAAGATCAGTTCAGATGACGAAGACGACCCGGAAACGGCAAGGACAATCGTGACCGGATTTCGCTGGATTCCTGTGTTTCGGATTGAAGATACATCCGGGCATCCAGTCTGTACTGCCGACTACACACCTCAGATATTGCCGCCTTTGTTTGATGTGGCTGCAAAGCTTGGCGCTTCAGTGAAGTGGCAACCGTTTGACGGCAAGGCGCTAGGGCGATACAGACCATCCAGCAAAGAAATCGTTTTGTCGGATCAGACGGCGCTGACTTATTATCACGAAATCATGCACCATTTGGATTCACAGATTGAACCGATCCGACCCGGGCGCTTAGCGGAAGCAGAAATGATTGCCGAATTCGGCGGATCGGTCCTTTGCTCGATTCAGGGAATTTCCGGCTACGAATCCGGCAGCTACCGCTACCTGCAATCCTATGCGGTCGGAAAAGAGCCGGAAGCAGTTCTTCGCGGCATCATGGCGATTGCTGCCAGGGTGGAAAAGTTGGTCGGAATCGTACTGGACGCAGCGGAACGACCTGTAGGAAGAGCAGAAACATTACCGACTTCGATCTCAGCATAAGCAGATAAAAAGAGAGGGAGGCAAAATCCATGAAATACATTCCTCGTTACGACATCCGGCTCATCCGCGACGGCAGAATCTCCGTCAATGCCACGCCGATCGTGCGGACGCCGCAGGATACGCTGCCTGTATTGGAGCCTGAGTTGTCCGAACTCGCCTATGAAAAATTCGTTGCTCTGGCGCTTTCGACGAAAAATCATGTTATCGCCGTCCTGCCTGTCAGCAGTGGCAGCTTGAATGCGTCCGTCGTGCACCCGCGCGAAGTGTTTCAACGAGCCATTCTGGCCAACTGTGCCAGCCTGATTTTGGCGCACAACCATCCGTCAGGCGATCCATCGCCAAGTCCAGAAGACATTGCTCTGACCCGCAAGTTGATCGACGCAGGTCGGTTTCTGGATATTCCTGTGATCGATCACATTGTGCTTGGCTACGGTCGGTATGTCAGTTTCAAAGAATGCGGTCTATTATGAAGGAGGAGAAGATGATCATGTTAAACAGCAAAGTAATCGTTCCAGACATCGACAAACTATCCTATAAAGATTGGCTTCAGGTTCGTCGGAGCGGCATCGGCGGATCAGACGCAGCGGCGGCGCTGGGACTTTCGACATGGAAATCCGCATTGGAAATTTGGCAAGAGAAGGTTTCGGGCCAAAGCCAGCCAAGTCAGGAAAACGAATCGATGATCTGGGGCCGGATTATGGAGCCGATCATCACCAGGGAGTTTATCCGGCGCACAGGAAAAAACATCAAGCCCATGCGATCAATGCTGCAGGCAACAAACTGGCCTTGGATGCTGGCCGATCTCGATGGGCTGATTGAAGACCCGCAGCGTGGAATAGGAGTCTTCGAAGTCAAGACGGCATCGGCTTTCAAACAGGGCGAATGGGCCGAAGATCGTTGCCCGGATGCTTACATGCTGCAACTAGCTCATTATATGGCGGTTACAGGTCTATCCTATGCAGTGATCTGTGTTCTGATCGGCGGCAACAAGCTGCAATGGATCACTGTGGACAGGGATGAAGAACTCATTACCAGCTTGGTTCAGTTGGAAAAGCGTTTCTGGCAATATGTTCTGATTCAGACACCACCGCCCGTGGACGGCAGCGTGGCTTGCGCAGAACTGCTGTCTCGCAAGTATCCGTTGTCATCCAATGCCGCGCCGATGATCCTGCCTATGGACGCGGACAGCTGGATACAGGAGTACCTGCAGGCAAAGGCGGAGGAGGAAACCGCTGTTGAACGCAAACGGTTGGCCGAAAACCGGATAAAGGAGGTGATGAAAGAGCATGAAAAAGCAACCAGTCCAAGCGGCAGGCAGGCCAATTGGAAAACGGTTCAGTCCACCCGGATTGATTCGGCGAGGCTGAAAAAAGAAGAACCGGCGCTGTTCGAGAAGTTCTCTACAACTTCATCGACGCGCCGGTTTTCCATTTCCGAATGCAAATAGCTTCACAAATATTATATCAAATTGCAAAGGAGGATGGGCGGCTTTGATCATAGGCCGCCCAAATTTTTATGTTGAACAACGCAAAATTGAAAGACACTCTGTCGCAAATAATGACAGCCAAAACAGCCGAACCTATTCAACTTCATCCAATGGCGGCTGCAGAACGGACTGGTACCGAGTTGACCTTACCGTCGCTGACGGTCGTTCTGTCTTTCTCGCTATCGTTTGACGAGGCTCAATCCCAGATGAAACGAATACAGGAGATGGTCAGAGACTTGGGGATTCAACCAACTATTCAGCATCAACCTGCACCGGCGCTAGCAGGTCTGCCACAGGCGGCATCAAAACCGGGATCATTGGCAACAAGTGCTCCGGTGCGTATTCAGACTCCATTTAAGCATGCCGCGTCGCCTGCGCCGATGACAGACAAACAGAAGAGAATGATTTTCGCGTTGACTGCAAAAAAGGCGTTGGAGGCAGAACAAGTTGAAGAATTATTAATAAAACAAGTCGGACATAAGCGCGGCAGCGATCTGACCAAAACGGAAGCAAGTTCGCTCATCAGCACGCTACTCGCCATGTAAAGAACTTTACCTTGTCCTGCCGAGCAATTACGACTAAAAGTAAAATGGTTTGACATAGTGATTGGTGTTGTGATATGCTTGGCAGGACAGAAGGAGGTGAAAGGCTATGGGCAATACCCCGGGAAAAAGAGATGATGCGATGTTACGATCCCTGCAGCAAAACTTGCCAGTCATTCGCAAGGCGGCGAAACTGAGTCAAAAGGATCTGGCATCGACGCTGGGCGTATCTCGCCAGACGGTTAACAACTGGGAAACCGAGAAGACTTTCCTGAATCCAACGCAGGGATTGGCCCTTATGGCAATAATCCAGTCATTCAGCAGTGTTTATCCCGGCGTGAAAAAAATCGCCGAAGCTTTTTTTGAACTGCAGGATGATGCAATGGTGAAAGCCGCTAAGTTACGGAGCCCGCTGGAAGGAATAATCGCTATGTATATCGCAGGACGAATTGCCGCGAATCCAAAAGAGGACGATCACGACGAAGAAGACAAGGAAGAATTGTCAGTAGGCTAATCGCAGAACGATTCAAAGGAGAGATTGTATTTGGTATCAGAGACATCGTCGCAGCAACATATCAACGACAAGGAAGCACAGATCAATAAAGCGACCAAGGATTCAGGAAGTACTGTTTGTGTCGCCGTATCCATCGAACGGCTGGATCTTCGGGCAAAGAATTATGCCAAGCAAGAAAAGGTGTTCATGGTGGCTGATGATTGTGGCGAAACAGCAGCAAGTTGCAGAGTTGGATTGGAGCCGTATGTGAACCTGTTGGCTCGGATATGTGAAAATGGGCTGGCAGAGGCTGAGTCTTCCGGGAAGGAGATGTTCGTATCGTGAGCAACACGACTGCTGTCATCTATGCAAGGTTTTCGTCCGATAACCAGCGCGAGGAGTCGATTGATGGCCAAGTCCGTGCCTGCCGTAACTTTGCCAATCAGCACGGATATAATATTATCGAAATCTATGCCGACCACGCCAAAACCGGAACAAATGATAGGCGCCCTGAATTTCAGCGCATGATTCAGGATGCGAAGGCCAAAAAGTTTGCAGTTCTGCTCGTCCACAAGTTCGACCGATTTAGCCGTGATAAATGTGATTCAGCCCTTTACAAGCGCGAGTTGAAGCGAGCAGGGGCTCGCATCATTAGTGTTTGTGAACCTTTAGGCGATTCGCCGTCTGATGCATTAATGGAAACCGTGATTGAAGGCGTTGCTCAGTTTTTTTCGGAGAATTTGTCGTTGGAAGTTATGAAGGGTATGCTAGAAAACGCTCACAAATGCATGCATACTGGAGGTAAACCACCGCTCGGCTACGATGTCGATCCGGCGACAAAAAAATATGTCATCAATCAACGTGAGGCAGAAGCTGTCACGTTGATTTTCACTCGGTATTTGTCAGGCGCTGGGTATGATGCTATCATTCGTGAGCTTAATGCCTCGAATTATAGGACAAAGCTTGGTAAGGTCTTTGGAAAAAACTCGATCCATGATATTCTGGCAAATGAAAAATATACGGGAACTTACATTTTTAACAGGGCAGCGGCAAAAGATGCCGACGGCAAACGCAATAACCGGCGGGCAAAGTCGGTGGAGTCAATCATGCGGATTCCGGGCGGGATGCCAACTATTATTGATCAAGAAAAGTTTGAAGAGGTCCAGAAAAAAGTCGCTGGCAACAAACGCCTTCCCGGTAGCTATACAGCTAAAGAAAACTATTTATTGAGCGGCCTTGTTGTTTGTGGTGAATGCTTGAAGAACGGATTATCACACACGATGGTAGGGAACCGGGTATTTTCCGGCAGAAATAAGAGGCTCTATGTGACATATAGGTGTTCGAACAAAGATAGAACCAACTCCTGCATTAACCGTGACGTTCGAAAAGAATATCTAGAAGACTATGTGATCCATTCTCTTACAGACGTCTTTTTTGACGAAGGAACGATTTCCTCTGTAGTCGCAAGCGTTAACCAACGTATTGCCAGTTCGTGCGACCAGCTGAATTGTCAGTTGGAAACTGCCAAGCTTGAACAAATCGATGTTTTGAAGCAGATGGACCATATTGTTGATGCCATTGCCAATGGCTTCAAGCATGAAACGATGCTGAAAAAGTTCACTTCGCTTGAACAAGCGAAAGCGATGGTAGACGCAAGAATTAAAGAGATCGCAGAAAAACAGCAACAAAAAACTGTCTCAGAAGCTGATCTGAAACAGTTAGTCATTGCTGCAAAGTCGCAGCTAATGTGGTTGAGTGGACCGGAGCTGAAGGACTTCATCAAGGCATACGTCAAGAGGATAGTCGCATACCAAGAAAAAATAGTAGTCGAGTTTCAGTTTCCGGTTGTGGTTTTGAGTGGTGGAGGCGAGGGGAATCGAACCCCTGTCCAAAAGCATCGCCACATGGCTTTCTCCGAGCGCAGTCGGTAATTTGTATTTCGCAGTTCCGACGCCCACCGACAGGCTCCGGTTCCGCTATCCCAGAAAAGTTTCCCTATCAGCCCTCCGGGAGTCAGGCTTTAAGGTATCTCGCATTGCGGCGCCCAGATCCCCTGCCGCGAGAAGGGCGGGGGCTGAACGTTAGCAGGTTAAGCTGCTAAAGCGTATTCGTTGTTTGCAGTTAGCTGTTTCCACCGTATTTCGGGCTGGTGGGATCCCGGCTCGCTTACCATGCCACAACTGCCCCTGTCGAAACCAGTACGCCCCCGTATAGGGTCGTAGGTTGGCAAAAACGAATCGCAACATGTTTACAAAATTATTATAGCATAGCTGACGCCGAAGGAGAAGGGGAGGTGTGGAGCACATTTGCCAGAGCTAAATCTTTTCATCCATGCAGATTTGCTTTGGTTTGAGCGAATAGGCCAAAGCGACTTCCTGCGGCGGTTTTTCGATCATGATTCCAGGATGGTCTCCTTCATCTTTCCGCAGAGGGGCTGCATTGCTCTGTGAAGCGCGGGCCGGAAAAGCAGCCAGGGCAGCTGCGGTGGAATCGAAAATTTGAAACAGCCCGGTTAATCCGGTCATGTCGAAGATTTCCATGACGCCGGGGTTGAGACAGCAAAGGCTTAACTGACCGCCAGTCTTAACGGTTCGTTTTAGCGTCGAAAGAAATACCCGCAGCCCCATGCTGGATATGTACCCGGTTTTGGAAAAATCACAGAGAATGGCGTCTTGTCCGTTATCCAGCAGTTGACGGAACAGTTGCTCCAGTTCCGGCGAGGACGAAACATCGATTCGGTCCGCCAGTTCGACAACGCAAATGTTATCCAGTTCTTTTACCTGCATCTCCTGTGTTCTCCTTCTATGCCGATTCGGGTTTTCTTGTCGCCGGAACGATTAAAACTTCGCTGCAGTTGATCCGTGTTTCCAAATTGTTCTTGATTTTGTCGATGCTCTGTTGAACTTGTTGCATTTTTGCGGCGCCATCGAACTCGAGAAAAATTTCGATGTAGGTTTTTCCGGTGTCCCGACGCAGACGAATCGCGTGGCAGTCTACGTAGTCGGCGAAATGGGAGGAAAGTTCGCGTAAAACCTGAGCCTGTAATGCTTCATCCGGTTCGTAGTAATGATAAACACTGGTCAGACCGGCTGCAGCGAATCGGTCCCGCACTCCCGGTTTTAACATGCAAAAAGCCATCTGCCCCTGCAGACGGTGAAAGTCTTTGAGGACCGCGACAAACATCGACAATCCGTCATCGGAGACAAATTCGGTTTGCGAAAAGTTGCAGAGGATCATCTTCGTTCCGTCGTCAATAAGCCGCCGTATGCGAGATTCCACCGCCGGGACTGCTTCGCCTTCCATTTGCGCGGGCACCAGGATAGCCTTTGTCGCACCATGTGTATTGACTTCGATTTCCAATAGCTCGACCCTCCAGAACTCTGATGCGACATATTTCCATAATGAGTCCTTGAAATCCTGCTGAAAGAAATGGATTGACATTTATAAGAGAAGCCCATGCTGAATTCCTTCTGGCATGAGCTGCTTTACTATTTATTGAAATCAAAGGGGGAGAATCATATTATTGCCGCTGCCGGTCCCGCAGTGTTCGTTCGACTTCGCGCTTGGCGTCCTTTTCCGCAGCGGACTGGCGTTTGTCATACAGGTCTTTGCCGCTGGCCAGCGCCAGTTCCACTTTGGCCAGACCGTGCGACAGATAAATTTTCAGCGGCACCAAAGTGTAGCCTTTCTCGCGGGTCTTGCCCAGCAAGCGCAGGATTTCCGATTTGTGCATCAGCAGTTTGCGATTGCGGCGGGGTTCATGATTGAATCGATTGCCCTGGTCATAGGGACTGATGTGGGCGCTGATCAAATAAAGTTCGCCATTTTCGATGCGGGCGTAGGAATCGGTCAGGTTGGCCCGGCCGCCCCGGAGCGATTTGATTTCGGTGCCGGTCAACACGATGCCGGCCTCGAAAGTTTCATGTATGTGATAATCGTGCCGCGCTCTACGATTTTCGGCGACGATCTTTATGCTTTGATTTTTTGCCGGCACTGGGTTTCACCTCTGTCTTCTTTCTGCGGTTTTTTGATTCGTCGGTAACGGGTTGGCGGGTTGGTTTGCGTTGAGCCTTCTTAGTGACCGGTGCGGTCGCCAGCGTAAAATCCAGCGACCGATCGGCGGGATTGGCGCGAATCAGGCGTACATTCACGGCATCGCCAAGGCGGTACCGTTTTTTCAGCCGTTCACCGAGCAGACAGTGCTGCTCTTCCACGTAGCGGTAATAATCATCTTCCAGCGTGGTGACATGCACCAGTCCTTCCACGCCGTTTTCCAGTTCGACGAAGAAGCCGAACGCGGTAACGCCGGCGATCACAGCCGGGAATTCCTCACCGATATACTGTACCATATATTCGGCGGTTTTCATATCGACCGAATCCCGTTCGGCTTCCGTCGCCACGCGTTCCCGGTCGGAGGAGTCGGCGGCGATTTTCGGCAGCAGATTCATCAATAGCTCCCGCCGTTCCGGCGACAATGGCCCGCGGAAGGTTTCATGCAAAAGTCGATGGACGATTAAGTCGGGGTAGCGTCGGATGGGAGAGGTGAAATGCGTGTAATATTTGGCGGCCAGTCCGAAATGGCCGGCGTTTTCCGCTTCGTAGCGAGCCTGTTTCAACGAGCGGAGCATCAGGGTCGATACCATTTTTTCCTCCGGCCGTCCTTCCATCCAGGCCAGGGCCTTTTGCAGGTCCATGGGGCGAACTTCCGTCCAGGCGCCGAGATGTTGGCCGAAGCTGCGGAGTAGTTCGGCAAGCTTGATCATTTTTTCCGGGTCGGGGTCAGCATGAACGCGATAAACAAAGGGGATTTCCCGGTGATCCATGTGCTCGGCGACCGTTTCATTGGCAGCAAGCATAAATTCTTCGATGATGGACTCGGCGACTGTTCGCAGCCTTTTTTCAAGTCCAACGGTTCGCCCCTGCTCATCCAGGAGAACTTTGATTTCCGGCAGGTCAAAATCAATCGCGCCACGACGTTGGCGCTTGCGGCGCAGGATGTCGGCGAGTTGTTCCATGGATTCCAGCATGGGAACCAGCGGCGCATATTGCTCACGCAGGGCAGGGTCTTTGCCGGCAAGAATCCCGCGGACAATGGTGTAGCTGAGGCGGGTGCGGACTTGAATGACACTGGGATAGATCTCGTAACGCTTGATTCGGCCGGATGAGTCGATATCCATCGATACCGAGAGTGTCAAGCGGTCTTCTCCCTGATTCAGGCTGCAGATTCCGTTGGAGAGTCGATGGGGGAGCATGGGAATGACCCGGTCGACAAGGTAGACGCTGGTGCCGCGCTGACGGGCTTCCAAGTCCAGCGGACTATTTTCGCTCACATAATGGCTGACATCGGCAATATGAACGCCAAGACGAAACAGGCCATTGTCCAGTTGTTCCACGTGAACCGCGTCGTCCAGGTCTTTGGCGTCTTCTGAGTCGATGGTGACGATGGAGAGATCCCGCAAATCGCGGCGACCACTCAACTCCGCCGGTGATATGATTGCCGGTACGCGTTCGGCGGCGTGGGCGACATTCGGCGGAAAATCTCGCGGAAGCTGATGGGAGGCAATCACAGTCAGGACATCTACGCCAGGTTCACCGACATGCCCCAATATTTCCGTGATCTTCCCTTCGGCAGGGCTCCCGTGCTTCGGCCAACGGGTGATTTCGACGATGACTTGGTCGCCGGCGCGGGCGGCGGATTTTTTGGGGACAAGAATTTCGATGCCGATTTTTACATCGGCAGGTTTTACAAACGAAGAGCTTCGGTTGCTTTCATACGTTCCCACGATCTGTGTATTGGCGCGTTGCAGTACCTTGATGATCCAGCCTTCGGGCTTGCGACCGTAAATTTCCGCCCGCTCGGCCAGGCGGACGACGACTTGGTCGCCATGCATCGCGTCGTTCATGTTGGCGCGCGGAATATAGATATCGGGTTCCGCCGGATCGGCAGGAATTACAAAGCCAAAGCCCCGTCCCGATACTTGGAGGCGTCCTTCGATCGTTTTCATGTCGGATCCGTGACGAAGACTTTGGCAGTGCCTTCGGCGGTGATTGTTCCGTCCGGCAGTTCGATGGAGCCGGACGTTTCGTATACACGGCCCCGATTCTTGGTGATATGTCCTTTGATGAGGAGCGGAACGCCGATTGGAGTCGGCTTCAGAAAGCGTACCTCCAAACGGGCGGTAACGGCGTTGAGTCCTTTGGCATAGATATGGCGGGCCATGATTTCATCGAGCAGAGTACTGATAATCCCACCATGCAGTATGCCATCGTAACCCTGGTGTTGGGCGGAGCCGGTAAAATGGGAAAGATAAGTCCCATCGTGTTCTTCAAATTCCAGTTTGAGACCGCAGGGGTTGAGTCGCCCGCAGGCAAAACACCACTGGTTTTGCTCGTCGTTCATATTTTCCATAATATTGTTCAATCCTTTTCCGTTTATTTTTTTTTGACAGCGGTTGAGCCATTAAGGGGAGGCTTCAGCCATAAAACGGGATCGTCCGGGAGCGGCTGTAATCCAGTGAGCGTATATTGTCCGGGGTTGCTCAGATATTCAGGTGAAAACCCCATGGGGAATTCATAGACTTCGCCGGTTGCGGGCAGATAAAGCCGCTCCACGTTCCGCAACCCGTCAGCTTTTTTTTCCGCCGCCATGTCTTCGACAGGCTGCCGTTTTTCCCAGAGGATCGCCATGGCGTTCAATACAGGAGTGAGGGAGGCGCCATCCGGCAACAACGTCGGCATATCTTCGGCCCGAGCTTTGCGGCATTTCTTCTCATATTCAGCGCCAAGTTTGAATGAACGACCAGCAGCCAGCAAGGCTGGTAATCTGGCGGTAAGTTCGCCTTTGGGGGCGGTCAGGCCATACAGTAAATATCCCATACCGATGCCGCCGCCGGGAGCATTGCGGTATTCTGGCGATGGAACGGTCGTGATGGCGATCAAGCCTTCGCCCAGGCGGTTGTTTTGCACAAACAGGATTCGAATGATTGCCGTCTGCGTATCCAGATATTCCAGGGCTTTTTTCTGCGGGGTGACCACAATCGGTTCCACGATTTTTATTCCAGGCCGTTCCGCCATAAAATCACGCATCGTTTGCATTTGCAGCACCTGGGGAATAAATCGGGCAAAATTTTCGGGATTCAGGGGCTGGATTACCGGCATATCCAGGCGATGCAAAGACTGACCGCTGATGGTTTCGTACTGCATGTCGCTGGATTTTTGTTCCTGGGTCATGTAAACCGGGCCAAATCGCGGGAAAAAGAACAATTGTTGCAACGGTTCCGCCGGGTTTTGAAGGAACAGGGTCAAGGTATCGCACTCGCCACTCTGGGAGAGCATCCAGTTTGCTGGTTTCTCGAACGTGAACGGGACAGCCGGCGCCGCGGGAGTGGTTGGTTTTGGCGGTTTTTTCGCTGCGGCGCATAGGGGAAACGACATGCTCAGGAGGAGCAGCAATCCCATCAGGCAAGCTGATTTTCGAAAAATTTGTTTTTTCATTCGAATAGTTCACTCCTTGGCAGTGGTTTGATCGAGAAATTCGGCGACTTTATCAAAAACAATTTGTCGTTCAATATCCACGGTGATAACGTGACCGGATTTTTGCAGCCAGAACAGTTCCTTATCCTTGGCGCCCAAATGATCCAAAATATAGGATGCACTTTCCGGTCTTACCGTGTGTTCGTGACGGGATTGAATCAGCAGGGTCGGACAATGAATAACTGGCAAATCGGCCTGGACGGATTGGATGAGTTCCATGAGGCTGGCAAGACAGCTCAACGGGGTGTGGTCATAGCCAACATAATATTGCGGGTCGATATCATAGTCCCGGCGCCTTTTGGGGATAAACCGGCGAAAAGCCCGATAGAGGGGCAATAGGGGCAAACGTCGGGCGGTCAGAAAGATGGGTGTGCTTAGCGCCGCTACCCGGTCGACCGGATATTCGGCGGCTAGCTTTAAGGATAATAACCCACCCATGGAAAGTCCAACCACGCTGATTTTCGTGCATAAGCCGTTGAGAAGGTGGAGGCCGTCGACTGCGGCGCCATACCAGTGACGCCAGTTGGTCGACTCCATATCTTCTACGCAGGTGCCGTGTCCCGGCAGGCGAACGGCTAATACTGTATGTCCTTTATGATGAAGCGATTCACCCAGCAGACGCATTTCTGCAGGGGTTCCGGTGAACCCATGAAGCAAAAGGACTCCGGATAAACTGCCCTTAAGCAAAAAAGGTTCGGCGCCCGGCATGATTTGCAGGGATTTCATGCGATAAGTCTCCTCATTGTATTCCCTATTTAGAATTCCACAGGATTGGGCGCAAACCCTGCCTAGAATATAGTATAATACATTCACTGCAGTTTAGTATCATTTATCCTGAGTGCCATAGTGCAAATGAAAACAGGAGGATCAAATGGCAAGGCCGTTATATGTAATAGGACATCGAAATCCGGATACAGATTCGATTTGTTCGGCAATCGGCTATGCACACCTGAAGCAGGCCTTGGGCGAACCCGCCGTACCCGCCCGGGCCGGCAAGCTGAATGCGGAAACCCGATTTGTGTTGGACCGGTTTGGCGTGGACTCGCCGGTATTGATTTCTGATTTGTATCCGCGGGCGCGCGATATTATGGCGCCGGTGCTGGTAACGATTCTGCCGGATCAGACGTTGCGGGAATTGGGGCGTATGATGCGTGAAAACGATGGAAAATCGGCGGCCGTGATCGATGAAAAGGGAAGCCTATTGGGAATTGTGTCATTGGGTGATTTAGCCCGCCGTTATTTTGAAGAATTGGAGATGCCTGATCTGGCCTCGGCCGGAGTGACCTTCCGCGGCATACTGGCGGTATTGGACGGGAAAATCGCCGTGGCGGGCGATATGGACCGTGGGGTAAGGGGAAAAATCTGGATCGCTGCTGCCAAGGCGGAAACATTCCAGAGTTTGATCGGCGAAGGCGATATTGCTTTGGCCGGCGATCGGGAAGAAGCCCAGCTCAAATTGCTGGATTGCGGGATTGATGCTTTGGTTCTCACAGGTAATGCGCCAGCGGGCAATGAGTTGCGTGAAAAGGCTGCAAGCAAAGGGATTCTCGTATTTCAGACACAATTTGACACTTACACGGCAGCCCGTTTGATCAATCAAAGCATTCCGGTTCGAGTGATCATGCAAAAGAATGTTGTATCCTTCCGCCCTGCAGACTTAGTCAGCGATATTCGGGAAACGACGGTCCGAACCCGTTTCCGGAACTATCCGGTGACTGAAAATGGCCGGATCATCGGCATGATCAACCGGGAACGGTTAATTGCGCCGGAACGCGAAAAAGTGATTCTGGTCGACCACAATGAGAAAACGCAGGCTGTGGCGGGAATTGAGGAAGCGCATATTATCGAAATCATCGATCACCATCGATTGGGGGGACTGGAAACAGGAGAACCCATTTTCATTCGCCATGATCCTGTGGGGTCGACTTCGACGATCGTTGCCAACATGCACTGGCATCGAAATGTTGAAATTCCGGTAAATATTGCCGGACTACTATTGGCCGGGGTTCTATCGGACACATTATTGTTCAAATCACCGACATCCACGCCGCAGGATCGGGAGGCGGCAAAGCGTCTCGCCGAAATCGCCGGCATTGATTTATCAGAGTTTGGAATGGCTGTTTTGAGGGCCGGATCGCGATTTAATGGATTGGAACCGGAAGAAATCATTCGGTATGATTTGAAGGAATTTCAAATCGCCGATTATCGGGTTTCGATCAGTCAGATCAATGTCATGGACGCAGCGGATATTTTAGCCAAGCGATCTGAAGGGCTGGGAGGGGCGCTGTCGATGGTCCGCCAGAAAGAAGGGTACGATATATCCCTCTTGATGGTGACGGATATTTTGCAGGAAACAACCCATCTTCTTCACGCCGGGCGTCCGGTCAGCTTGTTGCGCCGCGCTTTTGGCGAAGAAAGCACCGATACGACCTTTGTGTTGCCGGGAACCATGTCGAGGAAAAAGCAAGTGGTGCCGCCGCTTGTTAACGCAGCGCGTGAGGAAGAACGTTTGGGATAAATGATAAAACCCCGGTTTCGCGATGAAACCGGGGTTTTATCATTCCTGTTATTGAGGAGCTTATTTTATGAACTTGACTAATACCCCACCATATTGATAAATGACGGGAGCAAAAACCAGCGATACAATCGTCATCAGCTTGATCAGGATGTTCATTGCCGGCGAAGAGGTGTCTTTGAACGGGTCACCGACAGTATCGCCGACGACCGCGGACTTATGGGCTTGACTTCCCTTGCCGCCAAATTGGCCACCTTCAATGTATTTCTTGGCATTATCCCAAGCACCGCCAGCGTTCGCCATGAACAAAGCCATCAAGACGCCGGTGACGAGTGCGCCGGCGATGAATCCGGCCAGTGCGGCAGCGCCAAGAGCAAAGCCCATGACGAGAGGAAGGATGACGGCCAGAGAACCGGGAAGCAACATTTTTTTCAGGGCTGCTGCTGTCGAAATATCTACACACTTGGCATAATCCGGTTTTCCTTTCCCTTCCATGATGCCGGGAATGGAGCGGAATTGACGACGAACTTCTTCGATCATCTCATTGGCGGCATCGCCGACCGCTTCCATGGTCAATGCAGCAAACAGGAACGGAATCATGGCGCCGATGAGTAACCCGGTCAGGGTTAACGGATTCAGCAAGTCGATGGTGCTCAGCTTAACGGCTTGTGCATAAGACGCGAACAAGGCCAGAGCCGTGAGTGCGGCTGAACCGATTGCAAAACCTTTGGCGATGGCGGCGGTGGTATTTCCTACAGCATCCAGCTTATCGGTAATTTCGCGAACACTATGAGGCAGTTCCGACATTTCGGCAATGCCGCCGGCATTATCGGAGATTGGGCCGTAAGCGTCAACGGCGACAGTGATGCCTGTTGTCGACAGCATTCCAACCGCGGCCAACGAAATGCCATACAGTCCGAGCAAGGCGTTTTCTGCTCCACCCATGGCATAGTAAGAAACTAACATGCCTACGCTGATGCAAATCATTGGCCACATAGTGGAATACATGCCGACGGCCATGCCGGAAATCAGCGTAGTAGCGGCTCCGGTTTGAGATTGATAGGCAATGGTTTTTACCGATTGGAAATCAGCGGAAGTGTAAATTTCCGTAATTTTGCCGATGGCCAAACCGGAAGCCAAACCGGCGGAAAGCGCGGCAAAGGCCTTCAAATTGCCGAAAATTGTTTGACTTAAAACGGCTGCCGCTACGATGGTGATGCCGCCAGCGACATAGGTGCCGAGGTTGAGAGCGGCTTGCGGGTTGTTGCCCTTGCTTTCCCGACCGATCATAATGCCGATGATGCAGGCCACAATGCCGAGTCCGCATAGCGCAAAGGCGAACAGGACGCCTTCGCCATTTTTGTATAGAAGGGCTCCCAGGGTAAATGCACCGACAATCGAACCGACATAGGATTCAAAAAGGTCGGCGCCCATTCCGGCGACGTCGCCGACGTTGTCACCGACGTTGTCGGCAATGACCGCCGGATTGCGTGGATCATCTTCAGGAATTCCGGCTTCCACCTTGCCGACCAAATCCGCGCCGACATCGGCTGCCTTGGTATAAATACCGCCGCCAACACGGGCAAAGAGGGCGATTGAACTGGCGCCAAGACTAAACCCGGTTATATACTCGATGTTTTGGTTGAATAACAGGAAAAATGCACCCAAGCCCAATGTGCCTAAGCCAACGACGCACATTCCCATAACGGACCCGCCGGAAAAAGCAATTTTCAGTGCTGGGCTGATCCCATGCTGGGCAGCGGCGGCAGTGCGAACGTTCGCTTTAGTAGCAACCTGCATGCCGAAGTAACCGGCAAGAATCGAGCAGAAAGCGCCGCCAAGAAAGCAGATTGCAGTTTGCCAGCTGATAAAGAGTGCGAGAATTGCGGCTACGATAGCGACAAAAATAGCCAGATAACGGTACTCGCGATACAAAAATGCCATGGCGCCTTCGTGGATATAACCGGCGATTTCCTTCATGCGAGCGTTGCCGGGCTCTGCGCTGCTGATGCCGGCGCTGAGGTAGAAAGCGAATGCAAGCGCCAACGCTCCGGTCAGGGTGGAGAGGATGAGGTACATTTCCAAAATAATTGCCTCCTTTGTAATGTTGAACAATTAATAAAAATCTGCCAATTCTATTAGCGTAATTGGAATGAATAGGATATGCCAAACGGCGGTTTAGTGGAAATGTGCAGCCTTATATTTCGGCAAAAAAGCAGCGGCACGTATGTACCGCCACTTATGACTCCCCCAATTACTGCATCAAGCGAACCAAGGCCATGGTAACAATTCCAAACACTACTCCTAGTACCATCGTGGTCCTTGCCAATAGTTCATCCAATCCTTTTTTCTTTCCACCAAAAAGTGTTTCGGCCCCTCCGGCGATCGACCCTGACAAACCGGCGCTTTTTCCTGACTGAAGGACAACTGCGGCAATCAATGCAATCGAGATGATCGCTTCCAAGATCATCAATGCGGTTATCAAAATTACGGCACCCCCTAACTTTACTTGTACATTTTATCACAAGCAGTTTCGCATTGACAATCGGTTTTGTGACAATTCTTTCATGATTTGTGGAGGAAATAATGGAAAAGGCCAGGCGCTCCGGCCTAGCCTTTGTAAATCAAAAATATCAGTTGGTTTTATTTGCGGGGAAATTATTTCAGGTTGTAAAAGACACCGGGGCCACCAAATTGAGACACATCACCCAGCGCTTCTTCGATTCGGAGCAATTGGTTGTATTTGGCGACACGGTCGGTTCGCGCCGGCGCGCCGGTTTTGATTTGTCCGGCATTGGTTGCCACGGCGATGTCGGCGATGGTAGCATCCTCTGTTTCACCGGAACGATGAGATACTACTGCGGTATAACCGGCGCGTTTGGCCATTTCGATGGTATCGAAGGTTTCGGTCAGTGTACCGATCTGATTGACTTTGATCAGAACCGAATTGGCGGTGGCGGTTTCGATGCCGCGCGACAGACGTTCCGTATTGGTGACGAAGAGATCGTCGCCGACGAGCTGTACTTTGTCGCCTAACTTTTCGGTCAAGAGTTTCCAACCATCCCAGTCGTCTTCGGCTAAACCGTCTTCGATGGATATGATCGGATATTTTTCAACCAGCTGTGCATAGAAGTCCACCATCTCAGCGGATGTTTTCACGACGCCTTCGCCGGCCAAATCATATTTTCCATCTTTATAAATTTCCGAAGCGGCCGTGTCCAGAGCGATGCAGATCTGTTCTCCCGGTGTGTAACCGGCCTTCTCAATGGCCGCTACAATGACTTGAATGGCTTCTTCATTCGATTTGAGATCGGGGGCGAATCCGCCTTCGTCACCAATTGCGGTGTTGAGCTTTTTCGATTTTAATACCGCTTTCAGGGAATGATATACTTCGACGGACATGCGGAGCGCTTCGGCGAACGACGAAGCCCCAACCGGCATGATCATGAATTCCTGAATGTCGACATTGTTGTCGGCATGTTTGCCGCCATTGAGGATGTTCATCATCGGCACCGGGAGGCGTTTGGCATTAAACCCGCCGAGATACTGGTACAGGGGCATGTCAAGCGATACTGCGGCGGCTTTGGCGACAGCCATGGAGACGCCGAGGATGGCATTGGCGCCAAGACGGCCTTTATTCGGGGTTCCGTCCAACTCGATCATGGCTTGGTCGATCGCCACTTGATCCATTGCGTTCATGCCGACCAGTTCCGGTCCAATTTCGCAGTTGACATTGTCAACTGCTTGGCGAACGCCTTTTCCCATGTAGCGCGCCTGTTCACCATCCCGCAATTCCACGGCTTCGTGAGTCCCTGTGGAGGCGCCGGAGGGGACTGCGGCCCGGCCCAAAGAGCCGTCTTCCAGAACCACATCTACTTCAATGGTGGGATTGCCGCGGGAATCGAGAATTTCGCGCGCAAATACATCTTCGATAATCATGCATAGCACCTCTTTTATAATTATTTTTTTATCAGACTGTGACCCGT
The DNA here is from genome assembly GCA_964601085.1 of uncultured Veillonellaceae bacterium. GTDB lineage: Bacteria > Bacillota > Negativicutes > UBA1444 > UBA1444 > UBA1444. The sequence goes on from CAZRLN010000003.1 coordinate 62,336, forward strand.
CATGGAAGCGGGCTGCGTTAATCCAGCCAGGTCTAGAATGGTCGGCGAGATATCCGCTAGGATTCCACTGCTCAGACGAGCGCTTTTATAGTTTTCGGATACCAAAGTGAAAGGCACATCATTGACGGTATGCTGCGTAAAGGGTTCACCAGTTACCGGATCGAGCATCATGTCGGCGTTGCCGTGGTCGGCGGTGATGAGCAGGTTGCCGCCTTGGACCAGTACGGCGTCGGCAATCCGGCCGATGCACTCGTCCACAACCCGGACGGCTTTCAGGACGGCGGGCATGATGCCCGTATGTCCGACCATGTCGCCGTTGGCGAAGTTGCAGATGATAAGATCGTACGTTTGCGAGCGGATTGCTTTTAGAATCGCATCGGTCAGTTCATAAGCGCTCATTTCCGGTTTGAGGTCGTAGGTTGCCACTTTCGGCGAAGGAATGAGACGTCGGTCTTCGCTGGCAAAGGGCTTTTCTTCGCCGCCATTGAAAAAATACGTGACATGGGCATATTTTTCAGTTTCGGCGATTCGAAGCTGCGACAGCCCGTTGCGGCTGATCACTTCACCCAGGGTATCGGAAAGGTATTGTGGCGGAAAGGCGACCGGAACCGGAAAGGTTTCATCGTACTGGGTAAGGGAAGCGTAGTGGACGGGAAAATAGCCGTTGCGACGGGGGAAGTCGCAGAATTCGGGGAAAATAAACGCCCGGGTCAGTTGGCGGGCACGGTCGGGACGGAAATTGAAGAAAAGTATGCCATCACCGGTCTGTATGCCGCAGTTGGGGCAGGAAGAAATGATGGTCGGTTGAACAAATTCATCGGTTTCGTTTCGAGCATAAGCCTCCGCGATCGCTTGGGCCGCAGTTGTTGCGTGAAGGCCTTCCCGATAGACCAAGGCGGAATATGCTTTTTCCGTCCGATCCCAGCGCCGATCGCGATCCATCGCGTAGTAACGGCCGATAATCGTGGCAATCCGGCCAGTGCCGATTTTTTGCATTTTTTCTTCCAACGCATCAATAAAAGTAGCGGCAGAAGAGGGGGCAGTGTCACGGCCGTCCAAAAAAGCATGCACGTAGACCTTCTGGATGTCCAGACGATGTGCCAGTTCCAGCAGGGCGTAAATATGATCCATGTGACTGTGGACCCCGCCGTCGGAAACCAGTCCCATCAAATGCAAAGCCCGGTCTTCGGATTTAACCCGCTGCATAACATCCACGAGCACCGGATTGGTGAAGAAGTCTCCATCCCGAATGGACTTGGAAATGCGCGTCAGCTCTTGGTAGACAATCCGCCCGGAACCGATATTCAAGTGACCGACTTCAGAATTTCCCATCTGACCGTCCGGTAAGCCGACTGACTCGCCGGAGCAGGCGAGGGCGGTTGATGGATAAAGGGACATCAGGCGGGAAATGTTAGGGGTGCCAGCCTGAACAATGGCATTGGATGGGTCGTCGGCGCGACCGATTCCCCATCCATCCAATATTGCGAGCAGTATCGGCGATTTCAACTGCGCCAAAATAGTTTCTCCCTTGTTTCAATAGTATCTGTTGGACTTCGTTTATTTGGGTTCGGCAAAGTTGACGATGCGGGCGAAATCCGCAGCTTTGAGGCTGGCGCCGCCGACGAGAGCGCCGTCGATATCGGAAGCCGCCATTAATTCGTCGACATTATCGGGCTTGACGCTGCCGCCATATTGAATTCGGATGGCATCGGCGGTCGGCGTGCCAAACATGCCGGTCAGGGTAAGACGGATAAAGGAACAGACCGCATTAGCATCATCCGTGGACGCTGTAAGTCCGGTTCCGATCGCCCAGATCGGTTCATAGGCGATGATGATGGATTTGGCTTCGTCGGCAGTCAGGCTGGACAGACCTAATTTGACCTGTCGGCTTACTACCGTGGAAGTGATTCCGGCTTCCCGCTCCGAGAGTGATTCGCCGACACAGACAATCGGAATCAAATTCGCGGCTAACGCAGCCTTGAGCTTGCGACTGACGTTTTCATCCGTTTCGGCGAAATACTGCCGACGTTCGGAGTGGCCGATGAGTACGTATTCACAACCAACGTCTTTTAGCATGGGAGCGGATATTTCACCAGTGAAAGCACCTTGATTTTCCCAGCTCAAGTTTTGCGCGCCCAGTTTGATGTTCGTGCCGGCTAAAGCGGCCTTTACTGCCATCAATGCGGTGAATGGCGGACATACTACAATTTCACGTCCCGATGCGTTGGCTACCGAATTGGCTAATTCTTTTACCAAAGCGATTGCTTCCGCAGAGGTTTTGTGCATTTTCCAGTTGCCGGCGATCACCGGCATTCTTTTGCTATTCAAAGACTTCGTCACTTCCTGTTCTTATTTGTCGGCCAGGGCAGCTACTCCCGGCAAGATTTTACCTTCCAGATACTCCAGTGAGGCGCCGCCGCCAGTCGAAATATGGGTGATGGATTCGGCCAGCCCGACTTTCTCCAGGGCTGCGACCGAGTCGCCGCCGCCGACAATGCTGACTGCGGGAGACTTTGCCACGGCCTTGGCAACCGCTTCCGTGCCTTTGGCAAAGGCGTCCATTTCGAAGACGCCCATGGGGCCGTTCCAGACAATGGTTTTGGCGTTGGCTAAAGCGGCGGTAAATGCGGCGCATGTCGCCGGACCAATATCCAGCGCCATTTCGTTTTCACCAATGCCATCTACCGCTGTTATGCGACAGTGGGCGTCGGCGGCGAATTTGTCGGCTGCGACCAGGTCGGATGGCAACAACAGCTTGACGCCGCTCTGTTGCGCCTGGGCGATCAAGTCTTTAGCCAATGATATTTTATCGGGTTCAACTAAAGATTTGCCGACGGCATAGCCTTGGGCGGCAAAAAACGTATTGGCCATGCCGCCGCCAATGAGCAATACATTAACTTTTGTCAGAAGGTTCGCGATCACACCGATTTTATCGGAAACTTTCGCGCCACCGATGATTGCGGCATAGGGGCGTTCAGGATCGGTTACGGCGCGACCAAGAAAGTCCAGTTCTTTTTCCATAAGGAAGCCGGCGACAGTAGGAATATACTTCGTGATTCCTTCGACGGAAGCATGCGCCCGATGCGATACGCCAAACGCGTCGTTGACGGCAATATCCGCCAAACTGGCAAGTCCTTTGGCAAAAGAGGGATCGTTTTTTTCCTCTTCCGGGTGAAAACGGAGGTTCTCGAGCATCAATACTTCGCCGGGATTCAGCCTGCTCGCAGCCATTTCCGCTGACGCGCCGACACAATCGATGGCGAACTGTACTTCGCGTCCCAATAGCGAGGACAGATGCGTTGCTACCGGTTTAAGCGAGAACTCGGGCGCCGGACCGCCTTTTGGACGGCCCAGGTGAGCGGCGAGTACGAGCGAAGCGCCCTGTTCCAACAAATACTTCAAGGTGGGCAACGTAGCCCGGATGCGGGTATCATCCGTGATATTGCCGGCCTTGTCCATGGGAACGTTATAGTCAACACGGACAAAGACACGTTTTCCTTTGAAATCGACATCACGGACGGTTTTTTTATTCACGGTCGGATTCCTCCTCAATCGGGTTATAGTCCCTTTTTGCCGATATAGGCGATCAAATCGATTACTCGGTTGGAATATCCCCACTCATTATCGTACCAGCCAATGACTTTCAATTGCGTTCCGTCGACGACCATGGTGGACAGGGCGTCAACGATGCAGGAGTGGGCATTGCCGTTGAAGTCTTTAGAAACCAGCGGCTCATCGCAGTATTCGAGAATTCCCTTCAAAGGACCATTTGCGGCGGCTTTCAATGCCGCGTTGACTTCTTCGGCGGTAACGGGCTTTTCCATCTCGGCGACAAGATCGGTGATGGAAACGTTGGGGGTGGGGACCCGCAAAGCAAATCCGTTCAGTTTTCCTTTTAACTCCGGCAGTACAAGCGCTACCGCTTTGGCGGCGCCCGTCGTTGTCGGAATGATTGACAGTGCGGCGGCCCGGGCCCGACGCAGATCTTTGTGCGGGAGATCCAAAATTTGTTGGTCGTTGGTATACGAATGGACGGTGGTCATCATCCCATGTTTGATTCCAAAGGTTTCATGCACAACTTTGGCCATTGGGGCCAAGCAGTTGGTGGTGCAAGAGGCATTCGAAAGGATATTGTGCTTGGCGGGATCATACTTTTCCTCGTTGACGCCCATGACGATGGTAAGATCTTCGCCCTTGGCGGGAGCAGAAATGATGACTTTTTTGGCGCCGGCTTTGATGTGGGCGGCGGCCTTGTCGGCGTCCGTAAAGCGTCCGGTTGATTCAACCACTACCTGGACACCGAGACTTCCCCACGGTAACGCTGCAGGATCTCGTTCCGCCAGCACCTTGATCGGTTTGCCGTTAACCAGGATGGAATCCTTCTCGACCTTGACTTCGGCGTTCAATTTGCCGTGAACAGAGTCGTACTTGAGCAAATGCGCCAATGTTTCGGCATCGGTCAAATCGTTTACCGCAATAATCTCGACGTCAGGAGTTCCCAAGGCCGCACGGAAAGCGTTGCGTCCGATTCGGCCAAACCCGTTGATACCTACTTTAATCGTCATGAATGTTTCCTCCTGTCATTTTTTGTTCTTGTCTGACAAATTTCTTCAGAGTAATATCATTCGACGAAGCTGTATGTTCTCCTGCTGGGTTTGGAAAAGGAACTCAAAATTCTTAAAGTTTTTAATTCCACTTAATCGGCTGGATTCCTGCATGAGGATGAAAGGGGTAAAAAAGCATTGAACATAAAAAATGGAAGTTTTGACTGTTGGAATTCTTATCCTGATGAATGGGCTATTTGCAGGAATCTTCCCATGCGGTGACGAAGGATAAAACTATAGATGAATTTTTATCATGGAAGGAGCTGCATTAGGTGGGCGACCATTTTCAGTTTACCCGGAACTATGATGATCTCAGCACGAACAAAGGATTTCAGTTTGAGTTCTGCTGTGACCGATGTGGTACCGGGTATCGGACGCGTTTTCAATCATCGGCTTCAGGTCTTGTGACTGAAGCATTGGAAACGGCGGGAAGCTTATTCGGCGGGTTGTTTGGACAGGCGGCGGACGTGAGCGAGAGGGTCCGGTCCGCCGGTTGGCAAAAAGCTCACGATGAAGCCTTTGTCAAGGCGATTGAAGAATTGCGTCCGGATTTTATTCAGTGTCCAAGGTGTTCGTCCTGGGTCTGCCGCAAAAGTTGCTGGAATAACAAGAAAGGGCTGTGCAAGGAATGTGCCCCGGACCTGGGCGTCGAAATGGCAGCGGCGCAGGCGAGCAAATCGGTGGAAGAGGTTTGGGCGCACGCCCAGATGGCGGAAGAAGATAAGCACCTGTCGGAAAAAGATTGGCGGGAAGGAATTCGGGCGACCTGTCCCCAATGTGAGGCGCCATTGGCCAATAACGCCAAGTTTTGCCCGGAATGCGGCGCGAAAATTAAACAGACGACGTTTTGTTCCCAATGTGGAGCAAAAATGGCTTCCGGCACAAAGTTTTGTCCGGAGTGTGGGGCCAAAGCAGGAGGATAACGATGGAACTTTGGTTAACAGAAAAGGAAACAGATAATTTGGGGTTGACCTGCCGGGTAAAGGAAACGCTGTTTTCCGGAAAATCCGACTTTCAAAGCGTTGAAGTGGTCGATTCCTACGAGTTTGGTAGAATGCTGATCTTGGACGGTGTTTTCCAGACTTCAATTTTTGAGGAATATATTTATCACGAGATGATTGTGCATGTTCCGTTGTTTACGCATCCCAAACCACGAAAAATTCTTGTGATTGGCGGTGGGGACGGCGGGACGGTGCGTGAAGTTGTTCGCCATGAAGCGGTCGAGCAGGTGGAAATGGTTGAGATCGATGGCATGGTGGTTGAGGTCAGCAAAAAATATCTACCGGAGATCAGTTCTGCGATGTTGGCCGGTCATCCCAAATTAAAAGTGGAGATTGGCGACGGGATTGCCAGGATGAAAGAAGCCAAAAACTACTATGATGTGATCATCGTAGACTGTTCGGATCCGATCGGTCCCGGCGTGGGCTTGTTCAGCCGGGAGTTCTATCAGGATGTGCACCGGGCGCTGAAACCGGACGGATTGTTTGTTCAACAGACCGAGTCGCCGTTTTATCATCGTTCGCTTATTTCCCGAATTTTTCATGACATCGCCGACTTTTTCCCTATAACGAGTCTATATCTAGCGAATATTCCTCTGTATCCGGGCGGATTGCATAGTTTTACCCTCGGTTCAAAACAGTATGACCCCTTGCAGGCGACGGCGCCGGATCCATTGCCGTTTTCAACTCGGTATTATAATCCGGCTCTGCACAAAAGCTGTTTTACCCTGCCTAGTTTTGTTCAAGAGTTGATAAAATAACAGAGTCCAGACCCCAAAACTGCAGAAGTTGAAAAAAGGACGTCACGGCGACGCCCTTTTTTGCAGCTATTTCAGGTTTTCCGGATTCAAACCGAACAGTTCCGGCAGGACAAAGCGACCGTCTTTACGAATCAACCGATCATCAAACCAGATTTCGCCGCCGCCCCACTCGGGAGACTGGATGCAGACCAGATCCCAATGGATGGCGGAACGGTTGCCGTTATCCGCTTCCTCGTATGCGTTGCCTGGTGTGAAGTGGAAACTGCCCTGGATTTTTTCATCGAAGAGGGTGTCTTTCATCGGTTTGGTGATGAAGGGATTCACCCCCACCGCGAATTCACCGATATAGCGAGACCCTTCATCCGTGTCGAAGACTTCAGTGATGCGGTCGGAGAGATTGGCGGTAGCCTGAATGATACGACCGTTCTCGAACGTCAGCTGAACATTTTCATAAGTGGTTCCCTGATAAATGGAAGGGGTATTATAAGCAAGAGTTCCGTTGACCGAGTCCCGCACTGGTGCGGTATACACTTCGCCGTCAGGAATGTTTCGCAATCCGGAGCATTTGACAACTGGAATATTTTTTATGGAAAAAGCAAGGTCCGTACCCGGCCCGATAATTTTTACACGATCGGTTTTTTCCATTAGCTCGACTAAAGGTGTCATTGCCAAGTCCATTTTGGCATAATCCAGATTGCAGACGTTATAATAAAAATCTTCAAACGCCTCGCTGCTCAATCCGGCTAACTGCGCCATGGCCGAATTGGGCCAGCGCAAAACGCACCATTTGGTGTTTTTGACGCGGATTTCGGAGTGGACAGGCTTGGACCAATATTGCTGGTAGAGTTTCAGTTTTTCCGAAGGGACATCGGACAACTCGCTGATATTGTGACTGGCGCGTACGCCAATATAGGCCTGCATGGCCCGCATCCTTTCGGATTCCCAACCCGCGATTGCCTGCATTTGTTCCAGGGAGGCGCCGGACAGCAATTTGCGCTGCAAGCGATTGTTTTTCAACGATAAAAAGGGAATGCCGCCGGCCTGGTAAGTTTCTGCGATGAGAGCTTGTGCGAGTGGTTCCGCATCATCAAACATTTCAATCAAAATGTTTTCGCCGGGTTGCAGATCGGTAGAATACCGAATCAAATTTCGGGCCAGAGTAGTCGTTCGTGGATCCATGAACATCTTCCTTTCCTTTGCTTGCAAGGGGCTTTATTTTTTATTATACCACGGGGACGGAAAACTTATTTTTTTGTTTTGCGAATATGGCATTGATTTTTTATTAACCGTCCTTTATAATAAAAAAGCAATTTGAGGCCCGTTGGTCAAGCGGTTAAGACACCGCCCTTTCACGGCGGTATCGGGGGTTCGATTCCCCCACGGGTCACCAATCCCGGGCGGTTAGCTCAGCCGGGAGAGCGCCTGCCTTACAAGCAGGATGTCGGCGGTTCGATCCCGTCACCGCCCACCAATGAAATTTGAAGCTTCTGAAGCATTTCAGAAGCTTTTTTCATGTCCACAGATTTGGAAGGAATCCGGCAAGATTTATGGAAGTACTCATCCGAACCCAATTGCGGGTTTAATAATGAATTAAGGAAGGAAAGAGGGTGGGCGATTTGATGCTTCAAACCAGATTCGGAAAGTTAATGGTTTTGGTTGTGTTGTTGGCGTTTTGTCTGAGTTCGGCTTCGGCGGCAGCGGCGGTAATGGTTCCAGAACGAACGATTGTTGATGAGTGGGATTTCGTGAGGATTCCGGCGGCGCCGGAGTTGAAACCGGTCAATTTGGACGCGGCGACAACCGCCTATCTCATTCTTGACATCCAAGACCCGCTGTGCTCGAAAGAGCGACCACGATGTGCGGCTTCCGCTCCCAAAATCGCCGCGTTCCTGACACTGGCTCGTGAGAAGGGGATGACGGTAGCTTACAGTCTTACTCCGACAGGCAAGCCGGAAAACATTCTGCCAATGATAGCGCCTTGGCCGGGTGATGCGATCGTAAAATCCAGTGTGGACAAATTTTATAATACGGAATTAGAGAAAGTTCTCAAAGAAAAAGGAATCAAAACGGTGGTTATCGTGGGGACCGCTGCCAATGGAGCAGTGTTGCACACGGCGGTAGGCGCCGCCATGCGTGGCATGCAGGTGGTCATTCCGGTTGACGGGATGTCAGCTATTGATCCCTATGCGGAGCAATATACGGCTTGGCACATGATGAACGGGCCCGGGACGAGAAACCGGGCCACCATTACCCGATTTTCCCTTATCAGCTTCCGGTAGAAGCAAAGAGTACCTCAATTAAATGCAATGTGATAAGGTTTTCATACTAGCAAAAAGGGCTCCCGCAGTGTGCGGGAGCCCCTTCAATTTTGGCAGGCGCGTTTAGCAAAGGCGTTTGCCGTTTTGTTTTTTAACGAATCGGTCGATGAGTTTTCTGGCAATGCTGTCCGTGCCAGGCAGATGGGGAAATGCGTCAACCGAATACCAACCGGCATCGACGATTTCTTCGCCGTCGATTTGGATCTCGCCGCTGTCCCAGCAGGCGGTAAAGCCAACCATCAATGAATCGGGGAAAGGCCAGGGTTGTGAAGCAATATAGTGGATTCCGCGCACATGGATTCCGACTTCTTCCATGACTTCACGTTTCACACAGTCTTCAAATGTTTCTCCTGGTTCGACGAATCCGGCCAACACGCTGTACATTCCACTGACAAAACGGCTGGAACGAGCCAGCAGAAGCTGGTTTTCCCTTTCAATGGCTACGATGATGGCGGGAGAAATCCGTGGAAATACCAAGTTGCCGCAGGATTGACAGTGGACAGCCAGTTCCTTGACCGAAAGAGCGGCGGGATTGCCGCAGCGACCGCAGAAACGATGTGTATTCCGCCAATTATTTAGGTGATAGGCGCGCAGGGCAAACTCATATTGTGCGGCCGGAAGACGACTATGAAGCGGCCGGATTTTCTCAACACTAAATTCATCGGGGAAAGATCCGGAAGGAAGAGATGCCGCAAAACAAGGGGTTCCATCCAAAGCGCCGATTGGTAGTACTTCAGTGACACAGCTGAGAAGCGACGTTGCTTTTTGGGTTGACGGTAAACGAATCCATTCTGTTTCTTCATGGAAAATAAGTTCATCATTTTGAAAGAGAAACCAAAGTGCATCAGGCGGATATTTCGTGAAAATGGTATCAGAACCTTTCCTGGCGGAATTTTTATGTCTTTACTATACGCTTCCTTGCCTGACGAATCAAGTTGGATATCCATATAGAACACAGCAATTTCAGCAGTTGAATCATGGAAGCTGGGGATTCATCTCTCACACCAAGATGATGTCGAAAAAGGGGGTAGTGACGATGAATCTGGATGATTGTTGTATTGGCATAATATATCATCGTTATTTATAGCATTCGTTATTCCAAACCTCGAATGTCATCTCGACAATACTTCTATAAAATTATATACACAATCGGAGTAATGTTCATTTGTTGCGTCGAGGAGGGGTTTAAATGAAGACGGCGGGTTGGGCTGGATTATTCATAGCCAGTTTTTTGGTGGGACACTTTGTTGCCAACCCCTGGCTGTACCCGGTGGGAAAAATTTTGCTGTTTATTGAAATCTATATTTCTGCGTTAGCGGCATTTATTATTTTACATGAAGTTATTCCTTATATTTGGCGAACCCTAACCAAGTGCGAAGTGGATTTTCAACAGAGCACCGGCATGAAAGAACAAAACCTTTCCGGGGGGATGCGTCTTTCATTTGCCGCTGCCGGTTTGTCCTCCGCGATGGAACGAGGAAAGGAAGAAGCAAATCAACAGCCGAAACCAATGCCTCGAATTTTGGCTGCCAGTGCCGATGGCACCGCCTCAACTGCTGCGATCTTGTTGAATGCCACTGCTACGGCGACCGGTAAGAAGGAGGAACATGGTAAAAAACCGGATCCCTCACGCAAATTGTTTTTGCTGCCACCTATTATGGTGAATCCTGAAGAAAAAACCGAACAGATCTCCGACGACACTGCGGTAGATCCTGGTAAACCAGCTGCGACGTGCGAAGCAGTGACTGAGGATAAAGCAAAGGGTGAGGCTGCAATCGTTGTTGAAGAAATGGCCGCGGTGATTATTCTCGAAAACCGAGTGGAAACTGATTCAATAGCTGCATGCGAAGCAGTATCTGAGCCGTATGAAGTTGTTGTGCAAGAAACGCAAGAAACGTCGGCAGAGCTGGTGGACGGGTTCGAACAAGCTTTCATCGCAAGTGTAACAAATGCGCGCGAAGCGGCGGCGGGAACGACGGAACTTTTACCAGTGGAAACCGCTGAAGAACAAGAAACCGAAGAGCTGGAATTCGAAGAAATTTTAACTCTTGTTGTTGAGGCTGATACTCCTGTGGAATTCGTTCCGATTGCAGGGATTGTTCCATTAGCACTCCTGTGCCCGGAAAGCGAATCGTTGGGGCGAGTCTTGGCGGCGGATGCGACTGGAATCACTACGGAGATAATGGACAGTCCGGCAGAGAATCAGTTGGATGCGATTCACTCTGAAGCTGAGTATGAAGATTATGCAGCAGAGGGAATGGACTTTTCGGTCTTCGCTGAAATGATCTTACAAGGAGGCGTGGCGGATGGAAGCCTTGATCAAGTCGCTGTTGCAAATGAGAAATTTGCAGAAATCATCGAAATTGCCGAGGCTGTCGGAGTCGGAGAAAAGATTATGGCGGCGGAAGAATTTGTTGGTCCGTGCCGTGCGGAGCAGGATTCTCTCGGCAATGCATCCATGGAGCAACAATATCAGGACCTTGAGTTATTCCGAGAACAGAGCGATGAAAATTTGGCAATGGACGATACGCCTGAATCCGAATGCGAGCGCGTTTCTGTGGAAGAATCAAGTGAAAATTCAGGATTTGTTATCGACGAGACCGTGGAATTAGCTCGAACGGAAGCAATAGCCGATATATCGACCGAGAGCCTTTCTCTTGAACCTGCTGGATGTGTTGATGCGCAAACGATTGAGGCGGATCTTTCAATTCAAAATACCGGGAAAGTTGAAGAAAGATTTGTACCCATATCACACTCGTATTCCTGCCGGTTACGTTGCCAGAAACCCGGCGGATTTTTCCAAGGGCCTGTTCTTAGCTTTTATTGCAGATTTATCTGTCAGCACGGAAATTATTGACCGTTTACTTATGCTTCTCCGTGGTTGTTCCGATAAAAATAATGTAAGAGTCGTTGAAAAAGAACGGAATAATCACAGGGAGGGAAGACTCAGATATGTTGCCATTTATTTTAGCTGCAGTCGCCGGTGGAGCACTTGTTAAAAATATGACAGATTATCCGTCTGAAATAAAAAGTTTGCGGAGACAGATTCCCAAAGAAGACCGCGGCGAATTCATACGGGAATATAAGAATCTTCCCAATGAAACCAAAACACGGTTTAAGCAATTTTTGCGTGAAGCGAATATGGTCGAAGCAGGGAAACTTATTGGCAGGGATCTATCCGGGTATACCATGAATGCCAAGGGGAAAGTGAAAACAAAAACGGAAACACCGGCGCAGATCGCGCAGTTAACAGATCCCGCCGTCGAAACGGGTATTAATGAACGGATCAAGAACATCCTTAATTCTTACCAGTTGGACAGTGATCCGCAGTTGGTGGCGGAAGCAGCAAAACGATATGAATCGATCTCTGGGTACAATCAGATGAATATTGTTGACAAAACCCGTAAACTGCTGGATGTATCCCAGTAATATCGATAAAAAAGCGCGTTTGGATTGAGCAATCCAAACGCGCTTTTTTTATCGGCGTAGCCATTTCTCCTGGCCGTTCTGCTAAAATCCGAGTTCCTCACCAACGACGATAACATGAAAATCAATGGCTGGTGGACGTTTATGCAGGATGCTGGTTATGTTGCAAATGCGCGTCGAACCCTGGCAGTCCATGCACATTCCGGTAATCGTACAGGGGTTGGGACGATCCAGCCGTTTGTTGTTGATGGGTGCGGCAACTGTTTCGATGCGTTCCATGGCCGCATCCAGATCGGATACAATTTTATTCACGCCGACAATGACAATAACTTTTTTCGGCCCAAAACTCATGGCGGCTACCCGGTTGCCTGATCCATCGGTGTTAACCAGTTGTCCATCAAGGGTGATGGCGTTGGCGCCGGACAGAAAAACATCACTCAGCAGTTCCTTGCGTCGTAACGCCAAGGATTCTTCCATGGTCAGGCCCGGAATATTGTGGTCATATACGGTATGGCCGTTTTTCGCCAGTTGTTCGGGAATTCCCAGTTCTTTCAGCGTCCATGATCCTCCGACACCAATGGTTGCACCGGCGGGAATGAGCGACAGAGCTTTTTCAATCGCTACAGTTCGGTTAACAGCGTAGTGCGCTTGGAAATTGTTCTTTTCCAACGCTTTGACAACTTTTTCACCGAAGGTATCATTGTGCCATTGGATGAACTGTTTCATTGGCATGTCCTCCTCTTTAGTATGAAGATTTTTTTGAACAAAATTTAATTGCTGGCAGTAATAAATTTGACACAAACGAAAAAAATCCTCTTCAATCCTGTGAATTTACACGTCCCGGCGCAATAGACGCCCGGGGAGCAAGGAAGAAAGCAAAAGCCCGATTAATGGCAATAGCGGCATGATGCGAAATACAGCGGGTACCCCATACAGATCGGCGATATAACCCAACACGGTTACGCCAACGCCGCCCAAACCAATGGTCAGGCCGATTGTCAATCCTGAGGCCATCCCTTCATAACCGGGCATCATTTCCTGCGATAATACCAAGGTGGTGGCAAAAGAAGAAATCAGGGAAAAGCCGGTAAAGACCAGAAGAATCATTGTTATCACGCCGCTGGTAAATGGAATTGCGGCGACCATTGGCAGGACAATGACCATGGAAAACGTTAAAATGGTCTTTCGTCCAAATTTGTCGGATAACATGGCACCGACAAAAGTGCCAAGAACACCGCCAATTAAAAACAGGGACAAGAGATAGCCGGCATAAATTGGACTGCCGTTCAGATAGTTGACGTAATAGATTGGGATATAAGTGGACAATCCGGCATGGAGTGTGGAACGGAAAAAAATAAATGTCAATAGGATCAGCAGGGGGCGAAGACGAATGAATTTCGGTTTTGCGGACTCCAATTTGCCATCGCGATGAAAGGAATGGGGCGATACCTTATCGAGAAAACGCCAGATCAATAGCGCCGTTATCGAACTAGGAATGACAAACCAGATGGAATTATACAGGCCACCCGGTAATGTTGTAAGAAACATCATAAAGGAAGCGCCAACTGCCATCCCAAAGTTTCCGCCGACAGAAAACAAGCCCATGCTCCGACCGCGAAGAGCGTCTGAACTGACGAAATGAACGGATTTGGAAGCTTGCGGGTGAAAGCCGGCGACGCCCAGACCGCCGATAACGACCGAAAGCAGCAACGCTGTATAGGAAGTCATGAAGCCGGTGATGGACAACCCCAGACCCGAGAGGAAGATACTGATGGGAAGCAGCCAGGGCAAAGAAACTTTATCGGTTATCATGCCAAACAACGGTTGGATTATGGACGATGTTAAATTTTGAACGAGGACGATTACGCCGATTTGTGTATAGGAGAGGTCAAGTGCTGTCTTTAGCGACGGGAGAAGAACCGGCAGGGCGCCTTGGCTAAGGTCAGTGACCATGTGGCTGAGTGACAGTAATAGTAATGGCTGTGGCAACCAAGAGGTTCGTATGTTCAGCAAAATCGTTGTTCCTCCAGACCATTGATGTTTTATTATTATATCATGGCTAGGTTTGAGAATTGACTTTTATCATCGATCATATCGCGAAATTCAATGTGGACAGCTTGGATTTCCTATGCTATAATTACTCCCGGCAACAGACAACTTTATGAATGCGCCCGTAGCTCAGGGGATAGAGCACCGGCCTCCGGAGCCGGGAGCGCAGGTTCGATTCCTGCCGGGCGCGCCAATGATTATTCGTGCATGCGGAAGCGTGCTTTTTTTACATGTACGGAAAATGATTCTGACTGATTGAAAAAAATGCGGGAATTTTGAGGAATCTGGAGGAATCCAAGCATGCTTATTGTTGTGATTGACGGCATGGGCGGCGGCATTGGCACCCAATTGGTTGCGCAACTTTGCGGTCAAGTCACTGCGGGAGCAGAGATTGTGTGTGTGGGAGCGAATGCCTGGGCTACTCAGTCAATGCTCAAAGCGGGAGCCTCTCGCGGCGCTACCGGTGAAAATGCTGTGCGGGTGACGGTTCAAACTGCCGATATCGTGACTGGTCCGATTGGAATTATTATCCCGAATGCCCTGATGGGGGAAATTACGCCAAACATGGCGGAATCAATCGCTTCTTCTGCGGCTCGCAAGGTGTTGGTTCCGGTTAGTCAGGGGCATTTTGAAATTGTCGGAATGGACAATCGGCCGCTGGTTGCCAACATTCGCGAGGCTGCGGCCCGAATTCTGGAAATTGTGTCGGGAATGAAAGGGTAACAGGATGATTGCTGTACGTGACAAAGTCCGGTTCGTCGAAACCGATCTGATGGGGGTCGTTCATCATTCCAATTATTTGCGTTGGTTTGAGATGGCGCGTGTGGAATATCTGCGGGCGGCGAATGTATTGCTGCCGGAATTGATCGCCAGTGGAATCGTTTTTCCGATTACCGAGGTTCAATGCAAATACAGGCAACCGGCTCATTTTGACGAGATCATTCGCGTCGAAGCGAGGCTGGACGATTTTTCCCGGGCGAAGTTATGCTTCTCTTATCGCGTTCTGCGGGACGCGGATGATGTGTTGTTGGCTGAGGGGTATACTCAGAATCTTTTCACCGATACAAACGGTCGGATTATCCGGTTGCCGCAACTCTATTTTGACAGGATTAATTCCTTGCGGCAGGCTGAAGATGGAGGGGTGGCGTAGTGCTGGTGTTTTTAGGTTACTTTTTAGCATTCCTGGGACTCGTAATGTTGGCCGTGGCCCTGTTTATCTGGAAACAAGGCGATGCGGATTTTCACTTCGATGTGGAGAAGCGATCAAAACTGGTTCTGGATTCGGCAACTGCCGATTCGATGACATTTTCTTTTCGGTTGCCATTTCGTAATCGCGGTTCTCAGCAAGGAACAATGATGGATGTTTTTGCGCGTCCTTGGTTGCCGTGTGAACAGTATTCGGCGGCGGAGCTGACCACTAAGGTTACTGCTGCGTCAAGTCCGCGCGATGATGGGTACTGGGAAGCCGCTTTGTTTCCAGACGAGAAGATTGACAACGACGTGGCGATTGTTTCCCTGCATTTCAACGCTCAGGGAAAGGATATCCGCCAAGCCATGGCTCAGATGGTCGATTTACCGCTGAATATCGTGTATCAGGTGATTGGCCGGACCGATTGGTATATGGCAAAAGTGTTGTTGGAACTGCCGTTGGAAGAATTTCAGCAAGCAATACTGAACTCCGATGCGCAGAAGTTGGAGGCGTAAAAGTGGGACAAGGAAAAGTTGAACTAATACCGGTAAAAACACATATCGTTACTAAAAGAGATGATATTGCGGATGTGATCGAAAAGTATGCCGGTCCGCAAATGGGACCCGACGATGTGGTTTCCGTGGCCGAAAGTGTACTGGCCATTACTCAGGGACGCTACCGGCGGCCGGAAGAAATGAATCCCAGCTTGCTGGCAATGGTCCTGAGCCGTTTCATCCATGTTGATTCTAGTTGTTCCAGCCCTTGCGGAATGCAATCCACGATGGACGAGGGCGGAACATTGCGGGTGCTCATGGCGTTCATTGTCGGCGGAATTGCGAAAGTGTTCGGAAATTCAGGGGTGTTTTATAAATTGGCCGGTGAGCAGGCGGCGTTGATTGATGATGTCACGGGTACTATGCCGCCATTTGACAAAGTGTTGGTTTTTGGTCCCAAAGAACCGGTCAAGGTGGCGGAAAGAATCAAGATGAGAATGGGTTGCTTTGGCGCAGCGGTAGCGGATGTAAATGATTTGAAACGAGCGGCGGTGCTGGGGGTGTCCGAGGGACTCGATCCGCATGAATTATCAAGGATCCTTATTGATAACCCGTTCGGCAATGCCAATCAGCAGACACCGATCGTTATCATTAAAAATTATGCGGCGGCAGTCGCCGCAATTCGAGGATAGCGCGGCTATCCTTTTTTTGTCTATGCCGGGCATACTATTTTAGATTTTTGGGGAGGTTGGCGGATTGGCTCGAATTGGCATGACAACAACCATACCGGTTGAAATCATTCTGGCGGCGGGACATGTGCCGGTAGATTTGAATAATGTGTTTATTACCGGCGCAGAGCCGGTTCGCCGGGTGGAAGCGGCGGAAGACGCCGGTTATCCCCGCAATATTTGCGGCTGGATCAAAGGGTTATATGCCACAGTGGTCGGAACGGATTGCGTGGATGCGGTCATTGCCGTGACACAGGGCGACTGCAGCAATACGCATGCACTGATGGAAACTTGGGAGATGGCGGGGGTCCGGGTGATTCCGTTTGCTTATCCCTTCGATCGTGATCCTGACTTGTTGCGTCTACAGATGCAAAAACTGGCGGACGCTTTGGGGGCTGAATGGGGTACGGTGCTGAAGGTCAAAGAAAATACAGACCGGGTGCGCCGCAAGGTTGCGGAAATTGATCGATTGACCTGGCAGGAAAACCAGGTGAACGGAGCGGATAACCACCTGTTCCAGGTGAGCTGTAGCGACTTTAACAGTGATTTGGACCGTTTTGAAACGGATGTTGATATTTTTCTGCAAAAAGCAGCCCAAGCATCGAGCCGAAAAAAAGAACTCCGTTTAGGCTATATTGGAGTACCGCCAATCTTTACCGATTTATACTCCTATGTCGAAAGCCTTGGGGCCCGAGTGGTTTTTAATGAGGTGCAGCGTCAGTTTGCCATGCCGTATGATGAATCGGATCTTATTGAGCAATATCGTCGATATACCTATCCCTATGGTATTTTCGGCCGACTTGAAGATATTCAGGCGGAAGTGGAACGCCGTCAGTTGGACGGAGTGATTCACTATGTCCAGAGTTTCTGTTATCGTCAGATTGAGGACATGATTGTGCGGAAAAAAATGAAGACGCCTATTTTGACGATCGAGGGAGACAAGCCGGGATGCATGGATGCCCGAACTCGCTTGCGCGTTGATGGGTTTATCGAAATGTTGAAGTGAGGGGTAGTAAAGTGTTCTGCGGAATGGACTTGGGGAGTCGCGCCGTAAAAATTGTGTTGTTTGATGGGCAAGACCTTCGGGAAGAACGGGTGATCGAAACTGCCCATTTTTATAAAAAATGCGGCGAGCGCTCAAAAGAAGGATTTACCGTCGATTTTAGTTCATTGCTGTCGAAAATGCCGACAACAATTACCGTGACGGGGTATGGACGCAATTCGCTCAACATTGTTGGCGCGGATATCATTTCCGAGCTTAAGGCCCATATGCTGGGAGCCTTGTGGCAAACCGGACTGACAGACTTTACGTTGCTCGACCTTGGCGGACAGGATAGTAAAGTGATTCGGGTCCGTGGCAGCCGGATGGATGATTTTTTATTGAATGACAAGTGCGCGGCCAGTACCGGCCGGTATTTGGAAAATATGGCGGCTGTTTTGGGGATTTCATTGGCTGAACTAAGCCTGCATTACGATAACCCAACGGACCTTTCCGCCACATGCGCCATATTCGGTGAATCCGAACTGATTGGAAAGATCGTGGAAGGAGTACCGACTTCGGATCTTGCCGCGGGAGTGAACTATTCGATCTTTCGCCGTATCAAGCCGATGTTGCTGTCGTTGGCGAGCGATGTGATTGTATTTACCGGTGGCGTTGCCCTTGGGCCGGCGGTAGCGCATTGGCTCAAGAAAGAAATCGGCGCTCGGGTCGTCGTACCACAACACCCGCAGTTGAATGGCGCCATTGGCTGCGCAATATACGCATGGAAACAGCAGGAGAAATAGGGGAAATAACTTTAAAATAAGTAGTCAAAGAATATAAGTTGAAGGCAGGGAATGGAAGATGCAGAGAGTGGATGGACGGACCGCCGATATGTTGCGCCCGGTGAACATGACCCGGAATTATTTGAAGTTTGCGGAAGGCTCCGTAATGATCGAGGTGGGAGATACACGAGTGTTATGCAGCGCTAGTGTGGAGGAAAAAGTGCCGCCCTTTCTTAAAGGCAGCGGCAGTGGCTGGGTGACAGCCGAGTATTCGTTGTTGCCCCGATCTACCGGCACGCGAAATCAACGGGAAGCCGCGAAAGGAAAACAGACTGGCCGGACTCATGAAATTCAGCGATTGATCGGCCGGTCGCTGCGCAGCGTGGTCGACTTATCGGCGCTCGGCGAACGAACCATTTGGATTGATTGCGATGTGATCCAGGCGGATGGCGGGACGCGAACAGCCTCAATTACAGGAGCATTTGTAGCACTGGTGGATGCGCTGAATAAAATTGGCTTTGATGATGCCAAGCCTTTTCCGGTTCGCGACTTTTTAGCGGCTGTGAGTGTTGGCGTGCTGCCGGACGGTCCGGCGCTTGACCTATGCTATGTCGAAGACTCTTCGGCCATTGTCGATATGAACCTGGTGATGACTGGCGCCGGAAATTTTGTGGAAGTACAGGGAACGGGAGAAAAAGCCCCTTTTAATAAACAGGAGCTGGCGGAATTGCTGCGGCTTGGGGAAAGCGGGATCGAACGTCTTATGCAGATTCAACGGGAAGCCCTGGGTTCTTTGGCGGAACGGGTTGGGAGATAGATATGCAGAGGATTGTGGTGGGAAGTCGGAATGCTGGAAAAATCCGTGAGATTCAGGCGGTATTGGCCGATCTACCCTATGAAATAGTGGGGTTGCCGGATGAGGGGGTTTCTGACGCTGAAGAAACAGGGGAAACGTTTCAGGAAAATGCGGTGATCAAAGCCAGATATTATTGTCAGCATACCGGCGAATATTGTCTGGCGGATGATTCGGGTCTTGAGGTCGATGCTTTGCAGGGAGCGCCTGGAGTATATTCAGCGCGCTTTGCCGGCGCACACGCCAGCGATTCGGAGAATAACCGAAAACTCTTGGAAGAGTTGGCGGAGGTTCCGGGAAATCAGCGAACGGCAAGATTCCGGAGTGTATTGGCGCTAGTCGGCCCGGACGGAAACGTATTGTTGTCGGAAGGCGTGTGCGAAGGGATTATTTTGTTTGAACCCCGTGGAAGCGGTGGCTTTGGCTATGATCCTTTATTTTTTGTGACAGGGCAGGGTAAAACGATGGCGGAGATGAAATTGGAAGAGAAAAATCAAATCAGTCATCGTGGCAATGCGCTTCGAGCTTTTAAAGAAAAACTGCTTCAGGAAAGCAACCGGAGTTAATTACTATGCGGATCGGGATCATGGGAGATACCCATGGTGATGTTTTCTCAATGCAACAAGCCGTTGCGGTGGCAGGGCCGGTGGAATTCTGGCTCCATACCGGTGACTTTTACCGGGATAGTTTGTTGCTGGCGGCTATTGCTTCTGTCCCGGTTACAGCGGTGGCGGGAAACTGCGACGGGCGAGCGGAGGCAAAACCGGACGAATTTATTGAAGTTGCCGGGTTTCGATTGTGGTTGACTCATGGTCATCGATACGGAGTAAAGAATGATTTGTCAGAGCTCAGGGAGTGGGCGTTGCTCTACGAAGCGGATGTGGTTGTTTTTGGACATACCCACCAGCCCTTCGTTGGGAATGAGTCGGGGTTGCTGTTTTTCAATCCCGGTAGCCCAGCTATGCCAAGACGTGGTCGGTCTAGGACTTGTGGCGTTTTGGAGTTAATTTCGGAGCGATCAGGCCAAATTGAATTTATCCCCCGCTTAATTAGCATATGCTGAAGGAGTTTATTTGCCGATGTAGAATATGTTAAATTGACGTTTGATGTGTAATTGCGACAAATCAAACGAATATGATGAAGGCTGGGGGATGAAGATGGATATTCGTGAAGAAGCTCTAAAACTGAGACGGAAGTATCATGGATTACTGGAAGTTCACTCAAAAGCACCGCTAACCACAAGGGATGAACTTAGCATCGTTTATACCCCAGGCGTAGCTGAACCTTGTAAAGACATTAAGGAAACCCAAGATCTATCCTTCGAACTGACATGTCGCGGCAATATGGTGGGAATTGTAACTGATGGTACGCGAGTCCTTGGTCTCGGTGACATTGGTCCGTTCGCCGCAATGCCGGTCATGGAAGGGAAAGCGTTGTTGTTCAAGACGTTTGGCGATGTTGATGCGATCCCCATCTGTATCGACGCGAAGGATCCGGAAAAATTTATTGAAATGGTGAAAAGGTTGGAACCGACTTTTGGCGGGATCAATCTGGAGGATATTTCTTCCCCGAAGTGTTATGACATTGAAGACGCATTAATCGAACAGATGAATATTCCAGTATTCCACGATGATCAGCATGGGACGGCCATTGCCGCGGTGGCTGCAGTTTTGGGCGGATTACGGTTTGTGCAGAAGGATTTGCAGACGGCCCGGTTTGTAATTAATGGTGCAGGCGCCGCGGGCACAGCGATTGCCCGTTTATTGGTCTATGCCGGGGTAAAAAACTTAATAATGATTGATTCACATGGAGCATTGCATGCGGACCGTTCCGATCTGAACAGGGTTCAAGCCCAACTTGTCAAACACACCAATCTTGAGAAGCGTAGGGGCAATCTCGCGGAAATCGCCAAAGGGGCGGATGTATTGCTTGGAGTGTCTGGGCCGAGATTGTTCACAAAGGAAATAATCGGTAATCTGGCCAAAGATTCACTTGTTTTTGCAATGGCAAATCCTGTACCGGAAGTTATGTACGCAGAGGCTAAGGAAGCCGGAGCCCGTGTAGTGGGAACCGGACGTTCCGATGCTCCCAACCAGGCTAACAACGTCACGGTGTTTCCGGGAGTATTCCGAGGCGCGTTGGACGTTCGGGCGCGACGTATTACAGAAGACATGAAATTGGCTGCCGCTCGCGCGATAGCGGGATTGTTGCCTGAAAAAGACCTGCGTGAAGATTTTGTCGTAGTTGACGCCTTTGATCCTCGCGTGGCGCCAGCAGTAGCGGCTGCTGTGGCGAAAGTGGCCATCGAAACCGATGTGGCGCGGGTCAAGATCGATCCGGAAGTAATCCGGGAACGAGCTGCCGCACGAATCGGCCGCTAATCATGCGGAAATAGTCTGCTGCGATTGGCTCAAACTGCGTTTGTGCTTGACATCCACAAACATTATGTAGTACAATAACTTTCGCATCGACGGGGCGTGGCTCAGTTTGGTAGAGCACCTGCCTTGGGAGCAGGGGGTCGCAGGTTCAAATCCTGCCGCTCCGACCATACACAGGTGCGGGTGTAACTCAATGGTAGAGTGTCAGCCTTCCAAGCTGATTACGAGGGTTCGATTCCCTTCACCCGCTCCATATTTTTTTGTCTGGACAGTGGCAACCCAGTGTCCCAGTAGCTCAGGGGATAGAGCAATGGACTTCTAATCCATTGGTCGGGGGTTCGATTCCCTCCTGGGACGCCAAGAAAATAAACCCTTCCGAGATTCACTCTTGGAAGGGTTTCCTTTTTTCGTACAATAAATATACTAATTGTTTTCTTTTGTTGGCTTATTTGGGGATGTAACAATGGTCGTTCTTTATATTTGATCGTTCTTGTTCAAATCAAAGTATTTTTTACAGTTTTTTTTAACAGCAATCGGAAAAAAATTGGGCAACATGGCGAAAATCGGCAAAATTCAAAGCTATTTCTCATTTTTTTGGGATTTTGCGCTATATTTTAATGATAATTCCAGTATTGAGGAATATATGGGCAATATATGTAGCTTTTTTAAGTTTGCTAATTGGTCATATGGCGATATACTTATAAATGCCGGCTGCTTATTGCGGTCGGTATTTTTTTTTTAGGGAGGGATCTTACTATGGTTGGAAAGGTGAAGTGGTTTAATGCAGAAAGGGGGTATGGCTTTATTAAACAGGCAACGGGCGGCGATCTTTTTGTGCATTATTCTGCAATCGATGCGAAGGGCTTTCGATGTCTGGAAACGGGTCAATCGGTGGAATATGAAGTGGTGTCGGTGAACAATCGACAAGAAGCCGCTCATGTCACAAAATTATAAAAATTTTGGCAACATGCGTATATTTCTGTGGAATCCTATTATTTCCGCAGGAATTTTCGAGGATGACGCCGAATAATAATAGCATAGATCAGGAAAGGAGCATGGATCTTATGGCTATTACTGTACGCGGCAAAAATCTCGACATTACGCCTCCGTTGAAAGAATACGTGGAAAAGCGCGTCAAAAAGGTTACCAAGTATTTTGACAAGACGGGTGACATTACAGTCATTCTCTCCGTAGAAAAAGGTCGTCACCAGACCGGAAATTTTCATCATGTTGAAGTTACCGTGCCTGTTAATGGGCTGCTGATCCGGGGAGAAGAACGCACTGCCGACATGTATGCATCGATTGATCAAGTCATGGACAAAATCGAAAAACAAATTGGCAAGTATAAGACGAAACTGGAGAAAAAATTCCGGGGCAGCGGGTTCCGGGCTGATGTAGCTTCCTCGGTGACGATTCCAGAAGTGGAGGAGGATGCTATCGTTCGAACCAAACGGTTCGCGGTGAAACCAATGGATCCGGAAGAAGCGATTCTGCAAATGAATTTGCTGAACCATGATTTTTTCATGTTCCTGAACATCGAATCGGAACAGGTGAATGTGGTATATCGTCGAAAGGACGGATACTATGGCTTACTGGAACCTGAATTTTGATTTGGAGACATTAGGATAATTGTTGCTTCCAGGGATCGCGCCGATAACGAAAGTATCGGCGCGATCCTTTTGTCGTTTTCTTGCGCAATTGATCCTGACGAGTGCTTGTTCGCGCTATTTTTTGCACTTTATAAAGGACTCTGATAAAATATCTTAGATAGGCAAAAGGAGTGATCTGTTTTGTTAGGTTTTTTGAAAAAATTGTTTGGTGACGATAATGAAAATGAAATCCGTCGCATGGAGGAATACGTTGAGCGAATTAATTCGCTTGAGCCCTCAATGCAGAAATTAAGCGACGCCTCTTTGGCCGCCAAGACGGTTGAGTTTCGTCAACGTCTTGAAAATGGCGAAACGTTGGACTTGTTGCTTCCGGAAGCTTTTGCAGCCGTTCGCGAGGCCTCCTTGCGAACAACGGGAATGCGGCATTTTGATGTGCAGCTTCTTGGCGGCGTGACCCTGCATGAGGGGAAGATCGCCGAAATGAAAACTGGTGAAGGCAAGACGTTGGTGGCCACACTGCCGGTGTACCTCAATGCATTGGACGGCAAGGGCGTTCATCTGGTCACGGTCAATGATTATCTTGCAAAACGTGACAGTGAATGGATGGGGAAAATTTATAAATTCATGGGATTATCGGTGGGATTGATTTCTCATGGCTTGGATTTTGACGAGCGCAAGGCCGCTTACGCGGCGGACATTACCTATGGAACAAACAATGAGTTTGGTTTTGATTATCTGCGCGATAATATGGTCATCTATTCGGAGCAAATGGTGCAACGGCCATTGAATTACGCGATCGTGGACGAAGTGGACTCGATTTTGATTGATGAAGCGAGGACGCCGTTGATTATTTCCGGACCGGGGGAAAAATCGACGGATCTTTACTATGTGTTGGCTAAAGTGGTGCCCAAGTTAAGAGAAGGCGAAGATTATACCGTCGATGAGAAGCTGCATACGGTGGCGCCGACGGAAGCCGGCGTCGCCAAGGCTGAGAAGGCGCTCAATGTCCGGAATCTATATGATAATGAAAATATGGAGCTTTCCCATCACTTTAATCAAGCGTTGCGGGCGCATGCACTGATGCATCGGGACAAGGACTATGTGGTGAAAGACGGCGAAGTCATTATCGTTGACGAATTTACCGGACGGCTGATGTTTGGGCGTCGTTATTCCGACGGATTGCACCAGGCGATTGAGGCTAAGGAAGGCGTCAAGATTGAGCGGGAAAGTCAGACGTTGGCAACCATCACGTTTCAGAACTATTTCCGGATGTACAATAAGCTATCCGGCATGACCGGAACGGCCAAAACGGAAGAGCAGGAATTCCGGAAGATCTACGGACTGGACGTTATTGTTATTCCGACCCATCGGCCGATGGTTCGACTTGATCACCCGGATGTGATTTACAAGACGAAGCGAGGCAAGTATAAAGCCGCAGTGTCGGAGATTGCGGAATTGTACACCAAAGGGCAACCGGTCTTGGTGGGCACCACTTCCATTGCCCAGTCGGAAGATTTATCGGCGATGCTGAAACGGCAAGGGGTTCCCCATAATGTGCTGAACGCGAAGTTCCATGAGATGGAGGCCCAGATTATTTCCCAGGCCGGTCAGCGTGCGGCGGTTACGATCGCCACCAACATGGCGGGTCGTGGTACGGATATCGTCTTGGGAGAAGGGGTTCCGGAGCTGGGTGGTTTGCATATTATCGGTACGGAACGGCACGAGAGTCGACGAATTGACAATCAGCTGCGCGGTCGCTCGGGACGTCAGGGAGATCCTGGTTCTTCCCGTTTTTACTTGTCGCTGGAAGACGATTTGATGCGGTTGTTCGGTGCGGAAAATATTTCTTCTTTGATGGATAAACTCGGTATGGAAGAAGACGAACCCATTGAGCATTCGTTGATTACTAGGTCGATCGAACAGGCGCAGAAAAAGGTCGAAGCGCAACATTTCAATACCCGGAAACACGTTCTGGAATACGATGATGTTATGAACCAGCAACGGGAAGTGATCTATGGGCAGCGCCGACAGATTTTACACGGTGAGAAGCTGCGCGAAAACATTTTCTTCATGATCGAAAAATTAATCGACCATGGCATGGATTTGTTCGCAAACGAAAAAACCCATCCAGAGGAATGGGATCTGGATGGGTTGATTGAATACGCGGAGGATTTGTTCGCGGCGGAAGGCGATCTGAAGAAATCCGAGCTGGAAAGCATGAGCCGGGAAGAGGTTCGTGAAGACTTGCTGGAGGCGGCTAATGAAAATTATGACCGCCGTGAAGTTCTGTTCGGCGTCGAAAATATGCGTGAACTCGAAAAGGTTGTCATGCTGAAGGTGGTTGACGCCAAATGGATGGATCATCTCGATGCGATGGACATGCTGCGGCAGGGGATCGGCCTGCGGGCTTACGGCCAGAAAGACCCACTGATCGAGTATAAGATTGAGGCTTTTGATATGTTTGGCCAGATGATCGAACATATTCAGGAAGACATTGTCCGGTACATTTATCGGGTCAACATCGTGACGCAGGCGGAAGACCGTTTGGCGCAAGCCACGACAAGCCATGGCGATGAAGCTGCGCCGAATGAGCCGATACGAGCCAAGGAAACGGTGGGACGCAACGAGTTGTGCCCATGCGGCAGTGGTAAGAAATATAAGAAATGCTGCGGCGCAAAATAAAACGAGCTTGGGGGCTTGAAGATGCTAAAGATCGAGAACTTGGCAGTAGCAGTAGGAGATAAGCCTATTTTGCATGATGTCAATCTTGAAATTAAGCCGGGGCAGGTGCATGTTCTGTTCGGTCCCAATGGAACGGGAAAATCAACATTGATTGGCGCAATTATGGGATTTCCCCGCTATCGGATCACAGCAGGAAAGATCTGGTTCAAAGATGTCGATATCACGGAAACGCCTGTTTACGAAAGAGCTCGCGCCGGGATTGGCGTCATGATCCAACGACCGCCGACAGTCCGGGGATTATCGGTTCGCCAGATGGTTGGGATTTGTTCACGGCAACAAGCGGATGCCGATGAACTTGCCGCGAAGCTCAATATGACCGACTTTTTGGAGCGTAATGTCAATGAAGGATTTTCCGGCGGCGAGATCAAGCGTTCGGAACTGTTGCAATTGACGGCGCAAAAGCCGGATCTATTATTACTCGATGAACCGGAATCCGGGGTTGATATCGAAAATATCGCTTTGGTTGGTGAAGCGGCCAATCGGATTTTGTTCCGCGGCCACGCCGATGGACAGGAAGCTTCCCTGCGGAAGCAAAGGGCTGAACGAACCAAGTCCGGCCTTATCATTACTCATACTGGCCATATTCTTCAATATGTGCCGGCGGACGTTGCCCATGTGATGTATAAGGGAACGCTTTCTTGCAGCGGCAACGCGCAGGAAATGTTGCAATGCATTCAACACAAGGGTTATGAAGAATGCATCCGCTGTGCGATGTGAGGGAGGGGTTGGCGATGAACAAACAAGATGTTCTGAATGAAAAGGCCCGATCGGCGATTGATAAGAAAGCGGTATATGGCGCCGATGTCGACTTGGATAGTTTTGTTGAACATGGCCGCGAAGATGATCCCGTGCCTGATTTGAGGGCATTGCCGGCGGAGAGACGGCGACAGTTGGAAACGATTGGTTTGGATACTTCCGGAACGGGACGGGCCGGAACCTATATGCAGATGGATCATTCAGTGTCGCATTGCGACATTGCCGCCGATGGAGTGGAGATTATGTCTACTGACGCGGCGCTGAAGTGTCACGATTGGCTGACGGATTATTGGTGGCGTGCGGTTGCGCCGGATGCCGACAAATATACGGCCAGGGCCGCGTTGCATCAGGAACACGGCTATTTTATCCGGGCTTTGTCCGGACGGAAAATTCCGGAACCGGTGCAGGCTTGCCTTTATATTGGTCAAGAGGGCCTGATCCAGGATGTTCATAACATGATCATCGTGGAAGAAGGCGCGGAACTGCATGTCATCACTGGTTGCGCAACAGATCCGAATGTAAAACGCGGAGCGCACATCGGGATCAGCGAGTTTTATATCAAGAAGGGCGGGAAATTGACTTTCACCATGATTCACCGTTGGGGCGAGGAAATCACGGTTCGCCCCCGTACCGGCGTGATTGTGGAGGAAAATGGTCTGTTCATTTCCAACTATGTATGTATGCAAAAAGTGAAGGATATCCAAATGTATCCAAGTACCCGACTTACCGCGCCCGGCGCAGTGGCCCGGGTAAATTCCATTTTGGTGGCGCCGCCAGGTTCGCACATGGATGTGGGCGGACGGGTGGTGTTGGAATCGCCGGGAACCAAGGCGGAGATCGTCGCCCGGACGATTTCGACCGGTGGAGTAATTATTAACCGCGGCCATTTAGTCGGAGGAGCCTCTGAGTCCAAGGCGCATTTGGAATGCCATGGATTGCTGCTGTCTCCGGGCGGAGTAATTCATGCCGTCCCGGAATTGGAAGCACGCGCCGATAATGCGGAATTGAGCCATGAAGCGGCAGTCGGCAAAATTGCTCCAGAAGAGATTGAGTATTTAATGGCTCGCGGGCTGGATGAAGAAGAAGCGGTGGCAACAATCGTCAGAGGATTTCTGAACGTAAATATCGAAGGGATTCCGGCGTCATTGGCGCAAGAGATTAATCGCGCGGTTGGCGAATTCGCGCTGAATAAGGGAGCATAACTCTTAGTATCTGCTGTTATGCCCGGAATGTAATGATAAAAAAGGGGACTGCCCCATTTTTGTAGGAGTGAAGAAGAAGTGCTATTGTCGGAATGGAAAGGGACTATCGAAGAGCTGGGGCGCAAGGTTGAAGAACTTAGGGGGTCTCTTTGACGTCGCTGAAAAAGAGATTCAAATAGCCCGTCTCGAACGAGTGGCAGGATCCCATGATCTTTGGGACGATCCGCAGGCGGCGCAAAAGGTGATGCAGGATCTTACCGCGCTGAAAGCGCCGGTGGAACAATATTACGGATTGAAGAATCGGCGGGAAGATGTTCTGGCGCTTTGGGAATTAGGCATGGAAGAAAATGATGACAGTGTCCAGGCGGAGTTGGAGGAACAGATTAAAGAACTGGAACACGATCTCGAACAAATTCAGCTTTCATTGATGCTCTCAGGCGAGTATGATGCGAACAACGCGATCCTGACCTTACATGCCGGCGCTGGCGGCACGGAAGCGCAGGACTGGGCGCAAATGCTATTGCGCATGTATGTGCGCTGGGCAGAACGAAATCGCTATAAAGTGGAAACAATGGATTTCCAAGATGGGGACGAGGCTGGAGTCAAGAGCGCCACGTTGCTGATTTCTGGGCGGAATGTTTACGGGTATCTGAAGGCGGAAAAAGGAGTGCACCGGTTGGTGCGGATTTCTCCTTTTGATGCCAATGCCCGGCGTCATACTTCTTTTGCAGCGATTGACGTGATGCCGGAAGTCGATGACAATGTTGAGATTGAGATTCGACCGGAAGATTTGAAGGTTGACACTTTCAGGGCAGGCGGAGCTGGCGGTCAGCATATTAATAAGACGGATTCGGCCGTACGGATGACGCACCTGCCAACGGGTGTTATTGTCCAGTGTCAGAATGAACGATCCCAAATTCAAAACCGTGAACAATGCATGCGATTGCTGAGGGCGCGTCTATTTGAACTGGAACGGGAACGGCAAGCGGCGGAAAAAGCTGAAATTGCCGGCGACTATCAAAAAATCGAATGGGGAAGTCAGATTCGGTCGTATGTTTTCCATCCCTATAGCATGGTGAAGGATCATCGGACCAGTTTTGAGACCGGCAATGTGCAGGCTGTCATGGATGGCGAGCTGGATGGCTTTATTGAGGCATATCTGAAACAAAAACTTCTGTAGGAGGGCGCCATGTCAAAGAAGACGGTTGCGATTGGACTGGTTGCCGCTCTTGTCATTTTTAGCGAATTCATCACCCCGTTATTGGCTTCCTATTGGTTGGACAGTTCTCTTGTAAAAGTCATGCCGGCGAAGGAACATAATGTATCGGCGCGCTCCTTTCCCGGAGTTATGCTTTGGCAGGGTCGTTTCGACAATGTCCAGGCGGCATCGGCTGATGCCCGACTGGATGGTCTGAAACTGCAAGAAGTGGGGATAAAGATCGGCGACGCGCGGCTCGATATGTCGGATTTGATGAACAATAAGCGCGTTACGGTTCGACATGTCCGTGACCTGAACGTTATGATCAAGGTGAATGAAAAAGATTTAGCCGAATATCTGGCTTCAAAGGTGAAAGAGGTTAAAAATCCAACGGTGAAGATTTTAACCGATAAGATTCAGATCCGGAGCGATGTGGATCTGGGAATTCTTAAGCTGTCGGTGGGCGTGGATGGCAAAGTCGTTGGCGATGCACAGTCGATTCGGTTCCGCAGTGACCGACTGGAAGTCAAGAATACTGGTGGTATCAACTTTGGCGCATTGCTGGCGGAAATTTCCTTGGTGGATTTAACGCGTTTGCCATTTAAGGTGGCAGTTCGCAAGGTTGTCATGGAACCTGGGTTTCTCGTTATTTTTGCGGACAATCATTGAGTAGCCGATTTTTAAGGTGGAATGAATTTTGCTGGTATTTCGATATAATCGGATTCTCATCATCCTGATTGCCATTGGCTTGGCGGCAGCCTTGCTGGTGAATTGGCAACGGTATAAGATTGAACGGGTTAATACGCAAGTCGAACTCGTTTCGGATTACGAGGAAATCGTTGAGATGGCCCGGATCGATGGCATTCCCCTGCAATCGGCCTTGCGTCAGCTCAAAGCGGCTGGCTTGACATCGCTGGCAATTTTCGAAACAAACCTGGAAAAATTAGCGGCCGAAGGTGTTGTGACCGCAGTATCGACAACACAGATGCTGCACAGCTATCATGCCGGAACCTTGAGTCACTGGTGGTGGCGACACGAGGTCGAGTCAGGTCGTCTGGCGGCCGGGCAGGTTTATGTGCTGGATCGGGAAACAGATCGTTTTGCGGAGGTACAAAGCGATTTGGAACGGCGGGTCGGCAAGCACCGAATAAAATACTATAATGAAGGCGGCCGTCGTTTTCTTATTGTCGACGCGCCCTTTGAATCTTTGATTAAATGGAATCTGGGTCTGCCAGTTTCGGAAATGCAGACTGCGGCATCGAATGGCTTCCTTGTTTTGGCCCGGCCGACCAACTATCTGAAAGTATCCCCGGACGACGTGAAAGCGGTGTTTGAGCGGATTGACTCTGTTGGGGCGGCTGTAACGGGAATGTATTTTGTCGGTGAAGAAGTTCTCGGCTTCCCAAATCAATTGCCGTTGGTAGCCGGCGAGATGAAAAAGCGTGGAATCACGCTGGGAATGCTGGAACATTATACCCAGTTGCAGTTCAACATGCAGGATGGGATGTTTGACCTGGCAAGACTTTCGGACTACTCGGCGGCTCGCCTGCATCAATTGCTAAAAGTCGAGCAACCCAAACTTTCCGTTCAGGAAGCAATTCATCGGCAGGTTTTGGGAAGTCGGGAACGAAATATCCGGATGCAGTACCTTAAGATGTATCAACGGCCATTACCCGGTAAAAATTTGACGGAAACGCATGTGGCTTATGTCAGCGGCATCAAACAGGGATTGGAGTCTTTTGGCGTACCGACGGGGCCAGCTACAGTCTTTGCGCCCTATCGGCCGAATCCATTGTTGTTGCTGCTGATTACCATCGGAACGATGGCGGCCGGTGTATTGTTGGTCAGTGTGGCGGTTCCCCTGTCCCGGCGTATGCAATATGGAATGCTCACAGCCGGCTCAATGCTGCTTGGCATTCCTCTGTTCTTTGGTTCGGCGGTTTTGGTGCGACAGGTCACAGCGCTGGGAAGTGCTGTTTTATTCCCGGTGCTGGCAATGACATGGCAGCTGGATTGCTGGCGTACCTCTGCGCCTCGAGGCGGAGCCTCCTTGTGGCGGATTTTGCATGACGGTTTGTTTGGCATTGGTCGTACTTTTTTACTGTCGCTGATCGGCGGGGCTTATCTTGCGGCCATATTGGCAGATACGGGATTTTTGTTGGAGATGGAAATCTTTCGGGGAGTAAAATTAACATTTGTTTTGCCCCTCGTGCTCATCAGTATCGTCTATTTAACCCGGTTCAATCTGTTCCCTGGTGTTGATGCGGATGATTCCCGGCATTTGTGGGCCAAACTGTTGCATGTGCTGGATTATCCGGCCTATATTAAGACTATCTTGGCATTCGGAGCGGCAGCCGCCGTCGCGTATGTATTTGTTGGGAGATCCGGCCATTCTGCGGGGGTTCCAGTGCCGGAAATTGAGATTAAACTTCGCCGCTTTCTGGAAGTTGCGATGTATGCGCGTCCCCGGGAAAAAGAGTTTCTGATTGGCCATCCAGCATTCCTGATGGCTGTCATGGCCCTATATAAAAACTGGCCGCGATTTTTCCATTTTGCTTTTGTAGTAGCGGCGACTATTGCACAAGGGTCTTTGGTGGAAACATTCGCTCATATGCGGACTCCGGTTCTGATGTCGTTTATTCGGGGCGGTAACGGACTTGTGTTGGGTGCAGTTATTGGTGTGGCAGCGGTTATTATTTTCCACTGGCTGCAGTCGCTGACCTTCGTATTGGGAAGGAGACTGCCAGCGGATGAGTAAATTGGTCATTTCGGGGTATTACGGATTTGGAAACGCCGGTGATGAGGCCATGTTGCTGGCGATGGTTGGAGCTTTGCGAGCTATGGATCCCGCACTGGATATTACCGTTATTTCCGGCAACCCGGCGGATACAAGGCGGCATTATGGCGTATCAGCCGTTCATCGACTGAATCTATGGGGCATTGCACGGGCAATTCATCGTTGCGATCTGTTAATCAGCGGTGGAGGGAGTTTACTGCAGGATGTCACCAGTGGCCGCAGTATTTTTTATTATCTAGGGATTATGCAATTAGCTTGTTGGTTGGGGCGGCCGATTATGTTGTATGCACAGGGCATCGGGCCGATCCGCAGCCGGTTGGCGCGGATGTTTATGCGTCATATCGGCAATCAGGTCGCTTTCGGTACGGTTCGGGATAGGGGGTCGATGACTGAACTGGCGGGATTGGGCGTTACCCGACCGACGGTTGCCGTTACTGCCGACCCGGTATTGGCCTTGCGACCGGCAGCGCCGGATTTGGGAAAAGAGTTGATTGCCAAACTGGGGTTGACAGGTGAAGGTCCCGTCATCGGTTTTTCTATTCGCGAATGGCAGGGACGTGATCATTATAAAGATGTGTTTGCGGCGGTAGCGGACCGTTTGGCCGTAGAAATCGGCGCCCGGATCGTATTTATTCCCATGCAATGGCCGGATGATGTTTTGGCGGCGAAAAAGGTCGCTGTACGGATGCGACAGCCTTACGGTATTATTGAACAAAAATGCGATACGGCCGAATTACTGTCGTTGGTGCGGAATATTGATTTACTGGTGGGAGTGCGGTTGCATGCACTGATTTTTGCGGCGGTCACTGAACGTCCGTTTGTCGGCGTTTCTTACGATCCCAAGATAGAACGTTTTTTGGAGACTCTTGGCGACCAGCACGCCGGTACGCTGGCGGACCTCACCCCGGAAGGCTTGATGGAGAAAATAATGCAAGCAAAAAACGATACCTTGTCAATGGAGCGACGCCGCCAGCGCGTAGCGGAACTGCGGAGCCAGGCGCTGCGAAATGCGTGTTGCGCCGTGAAACTGATGGATGGAAAAAGGGGAAATACTGTTCTTGTCGAATAAAAGTAAAGTTAAATTATTGACTGCTGTAAACAGGAGTGTTGAATCACTTTGATACAATTGATGGAAGTTACGAAAATTTTTGATGATGGATTTGTCGCTTTGTCTAATTTGACGCTGAAGATTGACAAAGGCGAATTTGCTTTTGTGGTGGGTCCGAGCGGCGCAGGAAAGTCGACACTGATTAAGCTGCTGTTTCGGGAGCAATTGGTAACCTCGGGCGAGATCATTGTGAACGGACGCAATCTTAGTGACTTGCAATCGCCGGAGATTCCCTATTTTCGTCGATCGCTCGGGATCGTGTTTCAGGATTTTCGGCTATTGCCGGACAAAACCTGTTACGAAAACGTCGCTTTTGCCATGCGCGTTATTGAAGCCTCCCGGCGCGATATCCAGCGCCGGGTCAAGCATGTGTTGGACTTGGTCGGTTTGTTGCCAAAAGCCAAAATTTATCCGGCGCAACTCTCCGGCGGCGAGCAGCAGCGCGTGGCAATAGCACGCGCCATCGTCAACAATCCGGCTGTGTTGATTGCCGATGAACCGACTGGCAATCTTGATCCGGATACTTCTTGGGAGACGATGAAAATTTTTGATCGAATTAATCAAACCGGAACCACTATTTTGATGGTTACGCATGACAAACCGATTGTAGACCAGATGATGAAACGTGTTATTGCACTCGAAAATGGCCGTATTACCCGCGACGAATCTAGGGGAGCCTATGGTTATGAAGATTAGCACGGCTGAATATTTCATTACCGAATCGCTCCATTCCATTAAACGGAACGGATTGATGAGTGTGGCGTCCCTGATGACAGTAGCTTTATCTTTGCTGATTCTGGGGATTTTTACTGTAATGGTCATGAATCTGAACCATATGGCCTCCGTTTTGGAGTCCCAGGTTCAGGTGATGGTATATCTGCAAGAGTCTCTGAATGATGTCGAAATGCGTGAAGTGGGAACGCGGATTACCAAACTGCCGGGAGTGACGCGAGTCACCTTTGTCAATAAAGCGGAAGCCATGACCCGTTTTAAGCAACGGTTGGGCGCACAACAAGGGTTGCTGGCGGAATTGGGCGAAGCCAATCCCTTGCCGAATTCTTTTGAAGTCAAGGTCGATCGGCCCGACCGGGTCAAGCCAGTGGCGTTGGCGATCGCTCAGCTTAAAGGGATTGAGGCCGCTCGCTATGGACAGGAAGTCGTGGAGCAACTATTCAGCCTAACCCGCATGGTGAGGATTTTCGGGCTGGTGTTGATCATTTTCCTGGGGCTGGCAGCCTTGTTCATTATTGTGAATACGATTCGGCTAACGGTGTTTGCCCGTCGCCGGGAAATTGGGATCATGAAATATGTCGGAGCGACGGACTGGTTTATCCGTTGGCCATTTATCATTGAAGGTATTTTGTTGGGATTCCTTGGCGCTTGTATTTCGGCAATGTTGTTGACGCAGTTTTACAGTATGGTGACCGGACAAGTGTACGAATCTCTGGCGTTTTTGCCGTTACTGCCCCAATACCCCTTAATGGGCTATGTGAACATCTTTTTACTGGGAGCCGGAATGACGATTGGGATTTTGGGCAGCATGATTTCGGTTAAAAAATTCTTAAAGGTCTGAGACGGGGGCGCGGGATGCAGGGTAAGCTTTCTTTTGACAAAAAAGGAGTGGCGATAGCAGTTCTGTTGCTTTTCTTTTCTTTTGCAATGACGCCGGTGTGGGCGGACGAGTTGGAGAATAAACAGCAGGAATTGCTCAACATTCAGCAACAAATGGAAGAACAACAGCGACGGGCGGAACAGGCTCGTCGCAAGGAACGCAGCGTCTCCGAGCAGCTGCGGCATATTCAGGGCGAACTTGATTCGGCTCAGGGCGAGTTTGATGCCATCAATGACCAACTGGAACACACGGAAGAACAGATCCGGTCCAATGTCGAATTGTCGGCGCGATTGGTCAAGCGGTTGGAAGCCCAGACCAAGACGTTGCACCGTCGGCTCCGGGACATTTATAAAAACGGACAGGTAAACTATCTGGACGTTTTATTCGGGGCAAAAGATTTCAATGATTTTGTAAGTCGCATGGATATTCTCAAGAAGATATTGGCCTATGATAATGCCTTGATTCAAGGAACAAGATCGGACCGGGCGGCTTTGGCGAAAGCAAAAGAGCAGCTGGAGGCGGACCGGGGCAAGATTGTTGAGCTGCGCAAATTGGCGGCAATAAAGCGTGATCAGGTAGCTTCCCGTCGTCAGGAACGGCAAGGCGTACTTAATGCAGCGACTTACGAACGGGAAACGGCGGAACAGGCATACAGGGAGCTCATCGAGACTTCCAAAGAAATTGAGCAAATGATTCGCCGGATCCAGTCCGGAGAAAAAAATGTAAGCGGCAGTACCGGAACGATGCTTTGGCCGGCGGAAGGCGAAATTACATCGCCGTTTGGCTGGCGGACCCATCCGATTTTTGGGACGCAGCGTCTGCACACAGGCATCGATATCGGCGCCGATTATGGCGATACCGTTCGAGCGGCTGATGGCGGAGTGGTTATTCATTCCGACTGGATGGGCGGCTATGGAAATGCCGTAATTATTGATCATGGCAACGGCATTTCTACATTGTATGCTCATAATTCTCAACTGTTGGTCAGTGAAGGGCAGGCAGTCGCCAAGGGACAGGCGATTTCGCGGGTCGGGTCCACGGGATATTCCACAGGACCGCATCTTCATTTTGAAGTGCGTCAAAATGGATCTCCGGTGAATCCGCTGAATTTCCTGCCATGATATGGAATGAGGTGTAAATATTGACTAGTCGTCGAAATGTCATTATCGGCGCCATTCTGCTTGTGGCGGTGACTTTTGTCGTTACAGCAGGGGGCGCCCTGTATCTTTTTGATCAAATGGTGCCGGATGCAACCGGTGCACTGCAACTGATGCGAGCGGTCGATGTCGTGCGTAGCCGCTACATTGAGGAAGTGCCGCTTGAAAAACTGATGAACGGCGCGATCCGCGGTGTGGTGAGCTCGTTGAATGACCCCTATTCCATTTATATGGACGCCAAAATGTACAAGGAGTTCCGGATGGAAACGGAAGGCTCTTTTAGCGGTGTAGGGATTGTAATTAGTGTGAAGGACAAGTTGCTGACCGTGGTATCGCCGATTGAGGGAACTCCGGGAGAGAAAGCCGGGATTCGCAGCGGCGACCAAATTTTGAAAATCGACGGTCAAGATACCAAAGATCTGGCGCTGGATGAAGCCGTTGGCAAGATTCGCGGCAAGGAAGGAACCGATGTTACGCTGACATTGCGCAGGGGCGATAAAATTCGCGATGTCAAATTGACGCGGGCCAATATCCAGATTAAAACCGTATCCAGTCGGATGTTGCCGGAGAAAATCGCCGTCATTCGTCTTTCCATGTTTAATGAACAGACTGCCGGTGAGTTTTACAAACAATATGAGGCGATGGAGGCCCAGGGGATGAAGGCAATGATCCTGGATCTGCGTGACAATCCAGGGGGGCTTCTGGATTCGAGCGTTCGCGTCTCCAACAAATTGGTGCCGAAAGGACCGGTTGTGTCAGTGGTGACGCGAAATGGCGAAAAAGAAGTCCATAATTCGCAACTGGAAAAGGTGAAATATCCCTTGGTTGTGCTGGTCAATGGCGGGAGCGCCAGCGCGTCGGAAATTGTGGCCGGCGCCGTGCAGGATACAGGCGCCGGAACTTTGATCGGAACAAAGACTTTCGGCAAAGGATCGGTTCAGTCCATTGTTAAATTGAGCACTGATACGGCGATCAAATTGACGATTGCAAAATATGCGACGCCGAAGAATCGCTTTATCAATGGCATAGGAATTGAACCGGATATAAAGGTGGAAAATCCGGAAAACAAAAATGGCTCGGAGACTATGACGGGACGTTTGCCATTTGCGCCTAAAGACGGACCTGCTGGCGCCGATGCTCCACCTGATTTGCAAATGGAGGCCGCAATTAATCTTCTTAAAGGAAAGATTTGATGGAAACCCCTTGGCTGGAAATTGTTAAACTGCTTGTCGTGACGACTGTGGCGGTGTTTTTGGAGCCGCTGTTTTGGGGAATTTTAGCGATCATCGCTTATCAATACTGGCAACTGCAAAAACAACAGCTTGCCATGTTTGGTGTGCCGGGAGTTTCAATCAGTCGCCAGGTGAAATGGGCCATGCTGTATGGAGCCATTGGCGGTTTGATGGGGAGCCTGGTGCTTACCTTGGTCGGAGTCAATCTTGATCGAATGGGTTTTCTCTATATTTGGCCGTTGGCAATTTTATTGATGTTAATCAATATGCGATTTCTCTGTTTTGCTTATGCCGGCGGAATTGTGGCCGTCATCAGCGCTTTGACCGGCTGGCCGGATGTTGATGTGCCGCAAGTATTAGCTTTAGTGGCCGCGTTGCATGTGACCGAGAGCGTGCTGATCGCCATCAGTGGCCGGTACGGCGCCGTTCCGGTTATTTTGAAGCATGGCGACCGTTTGGTAGGCGCTTTTAATTTACATAATTTCTGGCCCTTACCCCTTGTAGTGTTGAGCACCGTCGCAATGAAGACCGGGGCTTTGCCGGAGGGGGTTTTTCATACGCCGGACTGGTGGCCGTTGTTGCCGTTGGGAATCGAACCACCGGCCGGATTCGAATGGGTTTATGTCATGATGCCGGTTGTCGCGGCACTGGGTTATACCGACGTTGCAATCACAACCACACCTACGGGACGACGCCGGCGTTCGGCTCTTTCACTCGCGCTTTACAGCCTTAGCCTGTTGGCGATGGCTTTGCTGGCGGCAAAGTTCGCTTGGTTGAAACTTCCGGCAGCGTTGTTGTCGCCTTTGGGACATGAATATTTGGTTCGCCGCGACAATCGCCTGGAGTTGGAGGGGAAACCGCGATATATCCCGCCAGAGCAAGGCGTAATGGTACTGGATGCGATCGATGGCGGGATCGCGCGGCAGCTGGGTGTGCGGACCGGGGACATTCTTTTGGACTTTGCCGGTTTTCCGGTAAACCGTGGCGCAGACTTGGCGTATGCCATTGAATGGGCGCCACCGCTGTTTGAGTTCGTATTGCTGAGAGACGGACATGAAATGAAACTGGCTGGACGATTTCCGCCGGGGCAGCGCATGCTGGGGATTATTTTGGTTCCCGAGGGACATGAAACCTACTATGTGACGATGACACACGGCGATGGCGGTCCCTTGGCCAGGTTGGCTAAAAAGCTTATCCAAAAAGTTCGGAGGGGAAAATGATGCCCGGTTTTCTGGTAGAAGCGCCGTTTGTGCCAATGGGGGACCAACCGGCGGCTATAGAAAAATTGGTTGCAGGACTCCGGCGAGGCGATAAAGCGCAGGTGTTGCTGGGCGCCACTGGTACAGGAAAAACTTTTACCATGGCAAAAGTGATCGAAGCAGTACAAAAACCGACGTTAGTCATTGCCCATAACAAAACTCTGGCGGCGCAACTGGCTAGCGAATTTAAGGAGTTTTTTCCGACCAACGCGGTGGAGTATTTTGTCAGTTATTACGATTATTATCAACCGGAAGCATATGTAATACAAACCGATACTTATATCGAAAAAGATTCTTCCATCAACGACGAAATCGATAAGCTGCGCCATTCGGCAACCAGTTCCTTGTTTGAGCGCCGCGATGTCATCGTTGTCGCCAGTGTTTCCTGCATCTATGGTCTCGGTTCGCCGGATGAGTACTATAACATGGTGTTGTCGCTAAGACAGGGGCAGATTCGGGATCGGGATGAAATTTTGCGTAAATTGATCGAAATTCAATATGAACGCAACGATGTGGCCTTTGCCCGGGGGATGTTCCGTGTCCGCGGCGATGTGATCGAAGTTTTTCCGGCCGGCGCCAATGAAAAGGTGGTCCGGATTTCTTTGTTTGGCGACGAAGTGGAACGTTTACAGGAAATTGACAGCATCACCGGCGAAATTTTGGCGGAACGGACGCATATTGCGATCTACCCGGCTTCGCACTTTGTCACTTCGCGGGAAAATTTGCTACGGGCGGCTCATGATATCGAAGCTGAACTGGAAGAACGATTAACTTGGTTCAAGCAGCATGATCGTCTTCTGGAAGCGCAACGATTGGAACAACGGACCCGTTACGACCTGGAAATGATGCAGGAAATGGGATATTGTTCTGGAATCGAAAACTATTCGCGGCATCTGACCGGCCGCGCCGCTGGTGATTCCCCATTTACTCTTGTGGATTATTTTCCGGATGATTTTTTGATCATGATTGACGAGTCCCATGTTACGATGCCGCAGATTCACGCCATGTACAATGGTGACCGTTCACGCAAGCAGTCACTCATTGATTTTGGATTTCGTCTTCCTTCTGCTCTGGATAACCGACCGCTGAAGTTCGAAGAGTTCGAAGCGCGGATCCGCCAGATCATCTTCGTTTCGGCAACTCCGGCTGATTATGAACTCAAAGCGGCGACGCAGGTGGCGCAACAGATAATTCGTCCTACCGGTTTGATTGACCCGGAGGTGGTTGTGCGTCCAGTCCAGGGGCAAATCGATGATTTGCTCAGCGAAATTCATGGACGGGTGCAAGCTGATGAACGGGTATTGGTGACAACCCTGACCAAAAAAATGGCGGAAAACTTGACGAATTATTTCCGGGAAATGGGGATCAAGGTCCGGTATTTGCATTCAGAAGTCGAAACCCTTGAGCGGGCGGAAATTATTCGAGGGTTACGATCCGGCGAATTTGATGTTCTGGTGGGGATCAACCTCTTGCGAGAGGGTTTGGATCTGCCGGAGGTATCCTTGATTGCGATCCTTGATGCGGACAAAGAAGGCTTTTTGCGTTCCGACACTTCTTTGATCCAAACGATTGGTCGGGCGGCGCGAAACGTTCATGGCAAAGTCGTCATGTATGGCGACCGCATCACTGATTCGATGCGTCGGGCCATCGAAGAGACGGACCGACGACGGGCGGTGCAGGAAGCGTACAACGCTGAACACGGAATTACGCCTACCAGCATCCAGAAGAAAGTGAAAGATTTGATTCAGACGACAAAAGTCGCCGAGAGCCAAGCTCCTTATACAACCAAAGAGGTAAAGAAACTTGGCAAGAAGGAAACCTTGGCCTTGATCACCAAGCTGGAGAAGGATATGCGGGTAGCGGCCAAGGCCTTGGAATACGAGCGGGCCGCTGAACTGCGCGACATAATCTTTGAATTGCGGGAAAAAATACGCTGACGTTATCTGGATCGATACAATGGAATTGATAAAGAGAAGAGCTGCTGATATTCAGCAGCTCTTCTCTTTATCAATCAAGCAATTTAACATATTGATTAACGCGAATTATATTATACAAATAGAATATAATTATGGTTATTTTAGTATAAATATAGTGAAGGCGATGTTTGACAGTACAGTCTGATTTCGTGAAAGTTTTTGGTTGGATATTTACTTCTGATCAAAAAGTGATTATACTACCATTGCAAACAAATGTTCGAATTAACGTGCGGAGTTTGCTTTGCTGTTTTCTGTGACAGGTGTAAAATCATCGACTTAACCTTCTTTCAGATAATAGGACACCGTGATGACAGCGACGCGGGGATCATGCATCAACCGATTCTTTATGAA
Organism: uncultured Veillonellaceae bacterium; assembly: GCA_964601085.1. Lineage (GTDB taxonomy): Bacteria > Bacillota > Negativicutes > UBA1444 > UBA1444 > UBA1444. Next base: position 102,898 of record CAZRLN010000003.1, read on the forward strand.
AAAGCCGGTTTGATTGTGCAGTAAATTATGCCACCATTTCTTCACAACAAATTGAGGAATCACAACCGTAATCAAATCGTCCTGGCGAAAGGCGTCTTCCTCGCTTTCAATGTAGTCCATTAAAGGGGTAATCGTATCCCGATAAGGTGATACTCGAATAATCAGGGGAATATCCAACCCGAATTCCGTCCACTTGCGACGCAGCTTTTCTGCAGTTTCTTCGTCTAAAGCCACATGAAAAGCACGGATGCTATTATAACCAGCCAGACATTTGGCGTACGCTAACGCTTTGAACGAAGCTCGGTTGAGAGACGCCAACGGAACGATGATGTGACGATCCTGATGTTCCGAGATTTCAGGCAAGCTGCATTCCTCGCTGCTTGGAAGACTTAGCTGCTTCGCGACGAGCGCGTAATGGGCTTTAATCATTAACATTCCGTGAATGAACAGCGGAACCAACAAGCAGACAATCCACGCACCGTGCATAAATTTTGTAGCGCCGATAATCAGTACGGTAAAAAAAGTGATGACCGCGCCCAAGCCGTTGATTGTGGCCTTGTGCTTCCAGCCGGGCGTTTTCGCCCGTACCCAATGCAACCACATGCCGGACTGGGACAAGGTGAAGGAAGCAAACACGCCGACCGCGTAAAGCGGCAGCAACAAATGTGTTTCTCCGTCAAAAATGACGACTAAGACCGCGGCGGAGAAGCCCAGAAATTCAATGCCGTTTGAGTAATTCAAACGATCGCCGCGATGGCCAAATTGTCTGGGCATATATCCATCTTTTGCCAATAGCGAGAGTAATAAAGGCAGGTCGGTAAAAGCGGTGTTGGCGGCCATAACCAAAATCAGGGCGGTCGTGAGCTGTATTACATAGAACATCAAGCTGTTATTGCCAAAAACCTGTCCGGCGATCTGCGAAATCACGGTTTCATCCGGATTGGGGATCGCATGATACAAAGTGGCCAGATAGGAAGTCCCGCCGAAAATGAACAATACAATCAGCGCCAGCATAAACAGCACTTTAATTGCATTGGACTGCGCTGGTTCCTTAAAATTAGGAATTGCGTTGCTGACGGCTTCTACGCCGGTCAACGCCGTACAACCGGAGGCAAAAGCCCGCAAAATCAAGAATAACGTAATTTCTCCAGCCGCTACGGGAACTTGCCGAACGGCCTGGGGAACGAATCCAGCGACGTTGACGTTGTAGATTCCGCAAAGGATCATGAGCAGCATCGATACAATAAAGGCATAGGTTGGGATTCCGAATAGACGGGATGAGTCCTTGATCCCCCGCAAATTGCCAATCGTGAGCAGCAAAATGAAAAACAGGGCAATGGCAACACGATGAGGAAGCAAGTCGGGGAAAGCGGATGTTATGGCGGCAGTTCCGGCGGATGTGCTGACTGCTACCGTCAGAATATAATCAATGGATAGTGTTGCGGCGGCAGTCAGTCCCGGGAGCGTACCAAGATTATCATGGGCGACGATATAGGAACCGCCACCGCACGGGTATGCCTGGATGGTTTGACGATACGAAAATACAAGGATGAATAATAGCGCAACGATGGCCAGGGCGATGTGGAACATCTGCGTATACGCCATAAGGCCAATGACAGGAATCAATACGTACAAGATTTCCTCGCCGGCGTATGCAACCGAAGAGATTGCATCGCTTGCGAGTACGGGAAGACCCCAGAATACGCTGAATTTTTCTTCGTAAAGTTGTTCGTTCGGCAAGGATTTTCCAATCAACAGCCTGGAGAGTTTTTTCCACAATGTTTCCGGTGTTGGGTGAGCAAGGGTCGATGACACAACGATTCGCCTCCAAATAAATTAGGATCAAAATGGTTACCAAGTTAATATAGCACTTGAAATGTCAAAAGGGCGTCAAGAAACCGACGAACAGTGTCAAAAAAATATAAAAACGTGAAGAGGATGAGAGGAGGGGTGCTTTCTGCCTGCATGCGGCGAGCAAATCGCGCTTTGCGATAATATTTATTTTTTAGTAAAATATATATGCTATCTAATGAGAAATCTGCGCTCATTTGGCTTCTGCCGCAAATATAATGCGTTGTGTGTTGGCAATTGCAAGTTTTAGCGAATAGAAAAACGTAAAGAACGAAGGATAAAGGTGATTTAAAACCGTGAAAGATAAACTGATTATCAAAGGCGCCCGCCAGCATAACCTTAAAAACATTGATCTGGAAATTCCCCGCGATAAGCTTGTGGTATTGACCGGACTATCCGGTTCAGGAAAATCATCATTGGCGTTCGATACCATTTATGCGGAAGGGCAGCGCCGCTACGTTGAATCGTTGTCATCGTACGCCCGGCAATTTCTTGGTCAGATGGACAAACCCGATGTTGATTATATTGAGGGACTATCTCCGGCCATCTCGATCGATCAGAAAACCACGAGCCGTAATCCGCGTTCCACGGTCGGCACGGTCACGGAAATCTATGATTATTTGCGATTACTGTACGCTCGGGCGGGGAGACCCCATTGCCCGGAGTGCGGCAAACCGATTGCGCAGCAAACGGTTCAACAAATGGTGGATGCATTATTGGCGCAAGGGGAAGGCGCTCGGTTGACGTTATTGGCGCCGGTAATCCGCGGCAAAAAGGGCGAACATCAAAAAGTGCTGGAAGAAATTCGAAAAGACGGTTATGTCCGGGTCCGGGTTGACGGCGAAATTCATGAAGTCACGGAAGAGATCAAACTTGACCGAAATAAAAAGCATACTATCGAAGCCGTAATCGACCGGATTATTGTAAAAGAGGGCATTGCCCGCCGATTGGCGGATTCACTGGAAACAGCGCTAAAGTTGGGTGAAGGACTGGTTGCGGTCGATACCGGCGCGGAGAAGGAATTGATGTTCAGCGAAAATTTCGCCTGCATTGATTGCGGAATCAGTTTGCCCGAGATTGCCCCTCGCATGTTTTCGTTCAATACCCCCTATGGAGCCTGTCCCGCCTGTACCGGACTCGGCTTGAATATGGAGATTGATCCCGAGCTCGTCGTGCCGGACGGAACGAAAACGCTTGCGGAGGGCGCGATTGTCGCGTTATCCAGCAATCCGGGTTCCTATTTCATGTGTCAGTTAAAAGCCTTGCTGGAACGCCGCGGTTATTCGCTGGATATTCCTTGGATCAATTTGCCCGCGGATGTCCGTGAACTGATTTTTCAGGGATCGGAAGGGGAACGATTGTCGTTTGAATACGAAAATCTTTTTGGAGAAGTTAAGACCCATTTCACTTCGTTTGAAGGAGTCTTGCCGATGCTGGCCCGGCGTCATCGGGAATCGACCGCCGACTCCATGCGGGAAGAAATTGAACGGTACATGGTGACCAAACCCTGCCCGGTTTGTCACGGCGCGCGACTGAAGAAAGAATCGCTGTCAGTGAAGGTCGGCGGCATGAACATCCAGGAAGTCACGCATTTGCCTGTCGGTGAGAGTCGTGAGTTTTTCCGCCAATTGAGACTTTCGGAACGGGAGGAGGCGATTGCCCGCCAGATCCGCAAGGAGATCGATGCGCGACTGGGCTTTTTGGTGAATGTCGGCCTCGACTATCTGTCGCTTGATCGGGCGGCGGGAACCTTGTCCGGCGGTGAGGCGCAGCGTATCCGCCTGGCGACGCAGATCGGCTCCGGCTTGGTCGGCGTGCTGTATATCCTGGATGAGCCGAGCATCGGCCTCCATCAACGGGATAACCAACGACTGCTGGATGCGCTGAAGCATTTGCGTGATCTCGGCAATACCCTGCTGGTCGTTGAACACGATGAAGAAACCATGTTCAATGCCGATCACATCATTGATATCGGTCCAGGGGCCGGTGTTCACGGCGGTTATGTCGTGGCGCAGGGAACCGTACAAGATATCCAAGCCTGCGAGAAATCCATCACCGGGCAATATTTGTCAGGAAAGTTGTCCATTCCGGTACCGGAACGCCGCCGCCAGACCAATGGCAAGTGGATTGAAATTTTGGGGGCGGCCGAAAATAATTTGCAGCATATTGACGTGCGTTTCCCGCTTGGCGTATTTACGGCCGTAACCGGAGTATCGGGCTCCGGCAAAAGTACGTTGGTCAACGAAGTATTGTTTAAGGCATTGGCGCAGAAGATTTACCGCACGCATACACGGCCCGGTGCGCATGCGGGGATCCGGGGCACAGAGCATATCGACAAGATTATTGATATCGACCAGTCGCCGATCGGGCGAACGCCACGCTCCAATTCTGCAACCTATACCGGCCTGTTTGATTCGATCCGCGAACTGTTCAGCCAGACCCCGGAGGCTCGGCTGCGCGGCTACAAGCCTGGCCGTTTCAGTTTCAATGTGAAAGGCGGCCGTTGCGAGTCCTGCCGTGGCGATGGCATCATTAAGATCGAGATGCATTTTCTGCCTGACGTGTATGTTCCCTGTGAAGTTTGCAAAGGCGCCCGTTATAACCGGGAAACGCTGGATGTAACCTATAAGGGCAAGAATATCGCCCAGGTCCTCGACATGGTAGTGGAGGAAGCATTGGAGTTTTTTGGTAACTTACCCAAGCTTCAGCGAAAATTGCAGGTTTTGAATGATGTGGGGCTGGGTTATATCAAGTTGGGGCAACCGGCTACGACATTGTCGGGCGGGGAGGCGCAGCGGGTCAAACTGGCGACTGAACTGGCCCGGCGCAGCACCGGTAAAACCTTGTATATTCTTGACGAGCCGACTACCGGGCTTCATGTCGCCGATGTCCACCGGTTGCTTGAAGTTCTGGATCGCCTGGTTGATGCCGGCGATACGGTCGTTGTCATTGAGCATAATCTGGATGTCATCAAACGAGCCGATTATGTGATCGATCTGGGTCCGGAAGGCGGTTTGCGCGGCGGCCGGATCGTTGCCGCAGGCACACCGGAAGAGTTGGTTGATGTGGCGGATTCCTACACGGGGCAATATCTGAAACCGGTTTTACCGACGCGGGAAACGGTTAAAACGCCAAGACGCCCAAGCAAACGGAAAGCTGCGAAAAAATCGCTTGCCGCGAATGATGAATGCGGAAGCGGTACTCCGAAGAATGCAGGGAAACCTCATGAGTCGTGATAAAGATGATCAGAGCCGTCTAGCGGAGTTGAGCGCCCAAGTGGCATTGTTGCCGGATAAGCCCGGGGTGTATCTGATGCGGGATGTTGCCGGCAAAATCATTTATGTGGGCAAGGCTGTCAATCTCAAAAACAGGGTCCGCTCGTATTTTCAACAGCGGGGCTTGAGCCCGAAGACGGAAGCGCTGGTTGCGCGCATCCATGCTTTTGAAACCATTGTCACCGCTTCCGAAATGGAAGCGCTGATTCTCGAATGCAATCTGATCAAGAAGCATCGGCCGCGTTACAACATCAGTTTGCGGGATGACAAGACCTACCCGTTCGTTAAAGTGACATGGAATGAAGAATATCCCCGAGTATATCCCACCCGACGGGTGGAAAAGGATGGGGCGAAGTATTACGGGCCTTATGCCAGCGCCGGCGCGATGCATGAAACGTTGGCCCTGCTCAAGCGCTTGTTTCCGCTGCGAAGTTGCCGCAGCATGGACGCCCGACGGCCTTGCCTCGAATATCATATCAATCGCTGCCTGGCGCCCTGCGCCGGCATGGTGGATGTCGAGACATACCGGGAAATGGTGAAGACAGTATGCCTGTTTCTTGAGGGAAGATCGACCGATGTGGAAAAAGATCTGAAGCGTCGGATGCTGGCCGCTGCCGAAGAAATGAAATTCGAGCTGGCTGCCCGATTGCGGGATCAGTTGTCGGCAGTTCGGCAGGTGACGGAGAAACAGAATATTGTGACCGGTGCGGGCGATCAGGATGTACTCGGGTTGGCCCGAATGGGAAACCAGTCCTGCGTACAGGTTTTCTTCGTGCGCAGCGGGAAAATGGTCGGACGGGACCGGTTTCTGCTTTCCGGCGGCGAGACCGAGGCCGACGGCGATGTTTTGGCGGCATTTGTCAAACAGTACTATAACGAGGTCGCTTTTGTGCCACGGGAGATTTTGACGCCAGTGCCGCTGCCGGAGCAGGAATTGCTGGCGGAGTGGTTGAGTGAACGAAAAAACGGCGCAGTCAAGCTTGTGACGCCGCAACGGGGGACGAAACGGGAGTTGGTGCAGCTGGCCGGCGAAAATGCGACCGAGGTGTTGCGACAACGTTCGGAACGGGACGCAGCCTTGGAGGAAAAGCGATCGGCGGCATTGCAGGAACTGGCGGATCGACTGGAAATGGCGCATTTGCCGCAGAGAATCGAATGCTTTGATATTTCCCATATCCAGGGCGCAGAGACAGTAGCATCGATGGTTGTGTTTACCGACGGGGCGCCGGATAAATCCGAGTATCGACGTTTCAAACTCCGAACCGTCGAAGGCAGCCCCGATGATTTTGCTTCCATGCAGGAAGTCACTTTACGGCGATATCGCGAGGCCGCCGAACCCTTGCCGGACCTGATTGTTATTGATGGCGGCAAAGGACAGTTATCCTCGGCGTTGGAAGTTATCCGGGGAGTGGGATTGGCGGAGATCCCCGTAATCGGACTGGCAAAGGAATATGAGCACATTTTCCGGGAAAATATCAGTGAACCATTGATTCTGCCCCGTCATTCCGAAGCATTGCGCATGGTGCAGCATATCCGGGATGAGGCCCATCGTTTTGCGATCGGTTACCATCGAAAACTGCGGGCCAAACGCAATATGGTATCAGTTCTCGATCATGTGCGCGGCATTGGCGCAAAACGCCGACAGGCATTGTGGAAGCATTTTGGGACGATTGAGAGGATGCGGCAGGCGTCCATCGAGGAACTGGCGGCGGCGCCGGGAATGAATTTGCCGTCGGCACAGGCCGTGCATCTGTTTTTTCGTACTGTCGGAAAGTAAAAGACACAACGGAAGATGATAAGAAGTCGCCCCGCTGGTAAATATCGCTGGAATTGGTTACAATAAAAGAGTATGTTGCAGTGCCCGTTTGGATTTTCGTCCGGGATAAAAAAGATCCGGCGGCGGACGGGCGAATAACACGAAGAGAGGATGGAAATAATGAGCAAATCAACAGTAGTTTTGATCGCGATTGTGGCGATTGTCGGATTATTCGGCTTGACGCTGATGTCATCTTACAACGGACTGGTGGCAGAACAGGAACAGGTGACCGGCAAATGGAGTCAAATCGACACGATGCTGCAACGACGGGCGGATTTGATTCCCAATTTGGTGAATACGGTCAAAGGCTTTGCGGCGCAGGAGAAAAGTGTGATCGATTCGGTGACCAATGCGCGGGCCAAACTGGCTGGAGCACAGGGGCCGGCGGCTCGGGGAGCCGCCAATGCCGAATTAAGCGGGGCTTTGTCCCGGTTGTTGGTGGTCGTGGAAAATTATCCGCAGCTGAAATCGGATAAGACATTTATCGGCTTGATGGATGAACTGTCCGGAACGGAAAATCGCATTGCGGTGGCGCGCCGGGACTATAACCAGGCCGTCCAATCCTTCAATACCCGGGTCAAGTCGTTTCCGACAAGCATTATCGCCGGAATGTTTGGTTTCTCGCAAAAAGAATATTTTCGGGCTGAAGAAGGCGCCAAACAGGTTCCTGCAGTCAAATTCTGATTTGAACTGTACGGGTTTGAAAATCGGAAGGAGGCTGACGAAGCTTGTCTAAACGCATAGCGGCGTGGCTTGCCATTGTCGGCTGCGTACTGCTTCTCGCCTGGCCGGTCGCTGCTGCACCCAAGATTCCGCCGGTTCCGACACGGGATATCTATGCCCAGGACTACGCCAATGTGTTGTCCCGGGAAACGAAAAGCAAGATCAACCGACTGAGCACAGAACTGCAGTCCCGTACCAAAGCGCAGATTGCGGTGGTGACGATCCCTTCGTTGGAGGGAGAGGCCATTGAGGAATATAGTCTGGAACTTTTTCGCAAGTGGGGCATAGGGGACCGCAAGCTCAACAACGGTATCCTGATTTTGGTCGCCGTGGCGGAAAACAAGTCCCGCATTGAAGTGGGCTATGGGTTGGAAGGCGCATTGCCGGACGCCAAGACCGGACGGATCCAGGATGAGTTCCTGCGTCCCGGCATCATGGTTGGTGATTACAATGCCGCCCTGATCAACAGCTATATGGCGGTATTACAGGAAGTTGCCAAGGAATATTCTTTGCAACTGAAGACGACGCAACGAACCAGTCCGAAAAACCGCAGCACCGCAAGCGATTTTGATTCATTGCCGGGCTGGGCGCAGATATTGATCAACGTCGGAGTTGTCATCTTTTTGTTGTTTGACTGGTTTGTCCTGGGAGGATTTTTTACCCGGCTGCTTTTCCTCTTTGCCGGACGCGGTGGCGGGCGCGGCGGCGGATCCGGAGGGTCAGGCGGCGGATTTGGCGGTGGTTCGGGCGGTGGGGGCGGCTCCAGCCGCTGATGCCCTGAACATAATTTTCTGGAATACAGCCAGGAAAAAGAAGATGAGTAAAGGAGCGAGTGAGAATGCAAAAGTATGTCTGTTCAGTATGCGGTTATGTGTATGATCCGGCTGAAGGAGATCCTGATCACGGCGTGCAACCGGGGACTGCCTGGGAAAACGTTCCCGAAGATTGGGTTTGCCCCATTTGCGGCGTGAACAAGGATCAGTTTAACGCCGAATAATTTTTGGAGATAATCGAGTGAAGAAAGAGCCGGGGCGCATGTGATGCGGTCCCGGCTCTCCTGTAGTTTAGAAACATCATTGCACAGATAGGCAGGTGACTAATATGACGGCAGACAAACGAACGACACCCCGCCCCGTCGTTTCAACACTCAAACCCTATGCGCCGACTTGGTCCGATCTGACGCCGCCGGAGTTGTGCCGACTGCTGGAACGGGACTCTGTGGCTAAGCTGTCGTTTAACGAAAGTCCATACGGGCCATCGCCCAAGGCGGTTGCCGCCATGCAGGCGGCGGCATGCCAGGTTCATCGGTATTATGATTTGGAAGCCAAAGATTTGCGGCGGCAGATTGCCGACTTTTATTGCGTTTCTTTAGATTGCGTTTATCTGGGCAGTGGCGGCGATGAGACGATTGCGCTGCTGGCGAATGCTTTTGTATCGCCGGGCGATGAAGTGGTGATTCCATGGCCTACCTTTGGTCAGTACGCGAACGCCGCGACGATCATGGACGGTGTTGTAATCAAGGTATCGGTCCGTCCGGCGGATCTGAAGGCCGATCTAGTAGGGATGCTGGCGGCGGTTACCCCCCGGACAAAGATCATTTTTCTCTGCAACCCGAATAATCCGACGGGGGTGGCGGTGAGTGCAGGAGAATTACGAGCTTTTCTTTCGGCCGTGCCGACAAACGTAATTGTTGGATTAGACGAAGCTTACGCCGAATTTGTCACAGCTCCCGACTATGCATCGGGAGTGGAATTGTTGGCGGAATTTCCAAACGTTGTGGTGATTCGGACCTTCTCCAAGATTTATGGTTTGGCGGGAATGCGGGTGGGGTACGGAATAGCCCATCCTGATATCGTGGATGTGGTCCAGCGGGTCAGGCCGTTATTCAATGTAAACAATCTGGCACAATGCGGCGCTATGGCGGCGCTGGCCGACCAGGAATTCGTAGAAATGGCGCGAACGGCAAATAGTACGGAACGGATTTGGTTGAGTGAACAACTGGCGCAAATGGGCTGGCGGGTAATTCCATCCCAGACGAATTTTTTGTTTGTGGACACGGGAATTGAGACGACCCGGCTCGTCGAAGCCGCCCGGGCCGCCGGCATTATCATTCGGGGCGGCGCCGGCTGGGGATATCCGACTTTTCTACGGATCTCCCTGGGAACCCGCGAGCAACATACCGCCTTAATTGAGGTATTGACAGAGGCATTCCGGAACAATGCTTGAGCAGCTTTCTTTGTATAGGCAAAGAGGTTTACTGTTTTTTTTCTGTTGTCAGCAGGAGAATTTGTGGCGGAGTAGAATATATACTTTCATCGCTTTAGTACAATAAAGAAAGAAAAGGTGAGAACATGAAAAAAACAATCGCTCTTCTACTGATTTCCCTGCTCGTCGTATCCTTCGCCGCCGGCTGCGGCAAGAATGAGCCGGCCAAACCGGCTCCGACCGCCAAAGCTGAACCGATTATCATCGCCTATACTCCCTGGAATGGCTACGGCGCTCTCTTCGTCGCCGCGCAGAAGGGAATGTTCAAAGCCAAAGGCGTGGATGTCCAGATCCAGTCGATTGAAGACGTAGGCGCCCGCAAACAGTCCATTGTGGCGAAGAAAATTCAGGGGATGGCGGCTTCGGTTGACGTTTCTGTCGCCGCAATCGGCCAAGGGGTTCCCATTAAATTCGTCTGGGCGTTTGACGCTTCGGCCGGCGCCGACGGACTGCTCGTGACCAAAGCCAGCGGGATCAAAACCATCGCCGATTTGAAAGGCAAGGAAGTCGCTTACCACAAAGGTTCCGCTTCTCACTTATATCTGACGACTCTGTTGAAAAAGAACGGAATGAAGGATGCAGATGTCAAAGCGGTGGAAATGAAAGCCAGTGAAGCGGCCAGCGCGTTGATGGCCGGCAAAGTTCCCGCGGCTGTGACCTGGGAGCCTCATATCACCAAAGCGGCGGCAGCTGGCAATATCATTCTGTCGACGACCAAGGATACCCCGGCGCTGATCGCCGACGTATTGGCCCTGCATGAGGATTTTGTGAAAGCAAATCCAGATGCGGTTCAGAAAATCGTAGCCGCCCTTGCCGAAGCTACGGATTTCATTCAGAAGAATCCGGCGGAAGCGGCTAAAATCATGGCGACGGAGTTGAAGGAAAAGCCGGAAGAGACTTTGGCCGGCAATAAAACAATTCAATTTTATAACTTGAAGGATAACCTCGCGTTGTTCGGAACCAAAGAAAAACCGGGCGCTTTGTTCGATGTCGCCAAGATTGCCGGCGAATTCTATGTCGGACAAAAAATTCTGACGAAAGTGCCGGATGTTTCCAATGTCATTGACAGCACTTTCATTACCAAGTTAAAATAAAGCGGTAGGCAGCGGCGGGGCTGTGGAAAAGGCGTCTGACGCCGTTTTCCCCGGCCCCGTTATTTTTTGCCGGTGGGCGGTGAACCCCGCCTGAATTGCCTGGTTATGAATCTGGATGGATGGTGATTGCTTTTGGCCAAGAATAAATGGGCCACACCCAAGGCGGAAATTTCCGCTTCGTTATACTGGTCGTTGGCTGGATTGGCGTTTTTTCTATTATTGGCGGTTTGGTCGCTTTTGACTTATGGCGGGTGGGTACCGCCGCTGTTTTTGCCGGCGCCGGATGCCATTATCAGCAGCGGTGTGCAGTTGTTTATGGAATTTGATTTGATGAAAGATATCGGGGCCAGTGTTTGGCGTGTTACGACCGGATTTTTGGCGGCCGCCGTGATCGGCGTGCCGCTTGGTGTGCTTATGGGCAGTCTCAAAATCTTTGAAGCGTTTTTTGAGCCGTTTTTGGGATTTATCCGCTATATGCCGGCATCGGCCTTCATTCCTCTGTTTATTCTTTGGTTAGGGATCGGTGAATCCGAAAAAGTGGCGGTTATCTTCTTCGGCACCTTTTTTCAGCTGACCCTGATGGTGATGGATGTGACAAAAAATGTGTCGCAGGAATTGATCGACACATCTTATACATTGGGCGTCTCGAAACGAAGCGTTTTTTGGCGGATTATCCTACCGGCAAGCATGCCGGGCATCATGGATACCCTTCGGATTACTTTTGGCTGGGCTTGGACCTATCTGGTGGTGGCGGAGATCGTCGCGGCCAGCAGCGGATTGGGGTACATGATCATGCAATCCCAGCGTTTCCTCAAAACCGCGAATATCATCGTCGGAATCATCGTGATCGGTGTAATCGGAATTATCATCGACCTGGCATTCAAATGGCTGTATCGTCGCCTGTTCCCTTGGATGGGCAAAGGAGGGGCGGTTTGATGGAAAAGAAACCGGGTTATAAACTTTGCATCGAAGATGTTTCCAAGGTTTTTCAGGAGAAAGCCGGCACGGTGACTGCCCTGGAAAATACAAGCTTTTGTGTGGAAGAAAGCGAATTCGTCACAATTCTGGGGCCATCCGGCTGTGGAAAGTCGACGATTCTTCGGATTATCGCCGGACTGGAGGAAGCCTCAAGCGGCCGGGTTCTGCTTGATGGCCGGGAGATCCGGCAGCCCGGCAAGGACCGGGGGATGGTGTTTCAGGCTTATACACTGTTTCCCTGGCTGACGGTCGAAGAGAACATCGCCTTCGGGCTGGATGTGGCGGGGCGGCCCAAATCGGACCAGCGGAATGCTGTAAATTTTTACATTGAAAAGATCGGTCTTAAGGGATTTGAAAAAGCATATCCCCGCAAGCTGTCCGGCGGGATGAAGCAACGGGTGGCGATTGCCCGTGCATTGGCGAACGACCCGGAGGTATTGCTGATGGATGAGCCGTTCGGGGCCCTGGATGCGCAGACTCGTTCCGTAATGCAAGAATTGCTGCTGTCGGTGTGGGACGAGTCGCATAAGACGATTCTGTTCGTGACGCATGATGTGGAAGAAGCGGTGTTCATCGGCGACACAATTTATGTCATGACGGCGCGGCCCGGACGCATCAAGGCGAAAATCGATGTGAAGCTGCCTACCAAGCGGACGTATGATATGAAATTGTCGGAAGAATTCTTGGGAATCAAGCGTGATGTTTTGGAATTGATCCGTGAAGAAGCTTGGAAAGCGGCAAATGCAAATCTTCCGGAGGGATGAAGCATGTTAAAGCGATTGGGATTTATGGAAACCCCAAGGGGAATCATGGCGACGCTTTGGACAACCCAGGGACTTTATGAGTTGACCTTTCCCTGTTCTTCATTTGAAGAAGCAACTGCGCATCTGACAAGCCCTGATGGGGTTGGCGGTGATTTGAACGAGCAGCAGCACGCCTGGACCCGGTTGCTGTTGTCAGAGCTGAAAGTGTACTTTTCCGGCGAACCGATCACGTTTTCCGTGCCGATCGACTGGCGGGATTATTCCTTATTTCGTCGGAAGGCCTTGAAATTCACGGCGGCGATTCCGCACGGACAGATTGCGACATATGGCAGAATTGCCGCAGCCATCGGCCATCCAGGCGCGGCGCGGGCGGTTGGCGGCGCCATGCACGCCAATCGGACGCCCATTGTGGTTCCGTGCCACCGCGTGGTGGGGGCGGATGGAGCTCTTACCGGTTTTGGCGGCGGATTGACGCTTAAGCAGGAACTGTTGGAACTCGAAAAGAACTATAAAGGTTGAAAGGGATAAGGAATGGGCAAGTCGATAAAACTGATTGCAATTGATATGGATGATACCTTGTTGAATGATCAGCAACAGGTGACGGAACGCACGCAACGAGCGATTTGCCAGGCGTTGGACCTTGGTGTGCAAGTGGCGATCGCCACAGGTCGGATGTTTCGGTCGGCGTTGCCTTTTGCGATGGAACTGGGCATTCGGTTGCCACTCATTACCTACAATGGCGCCATGATCCGGGAGCTGGAGTCGGGGAAAACCTTGTTGCATCGACCGATTGAACCGGACCTGGCCCGCGAATTGGCGGATTTATTCCACCAACGGGGCTGGTATTTGCAAAAATATGTCGATGATATTTTGTATGTGGCGGAATTGGATGATAACGCCAGGTTTTATGCCGATTACGCCAGAGTGGAAGCGATTCCCCTGGGACGGGAATTCTTTCAGATGTCGGAGGCGCCAACCAAGATGTTGAGCATGGGTGACGCGGCGGAATTGGACGCAATCCGGGCCGAAGTTTCCAGCCGTTATGGCGACCGCTTGTACTTGGCGTCATCGAAAAAACGATATCTGGAAATGGTCGATATTCAGGTTAATAAAGGCGAGGCGGTTGCGTTTCTCGCGAAACAGTTGGGAATTGCTAAAGATCAGGTGATGGCGATCGGCGACTCCATGAACGATGTTGATATGATCGAATTCGCCGGCTGCGGCGTGGCAATGGGGAATGCCCATACTGCGGTGCAGGCGGCGGCTGACTTCATCACAACGGCGAATACCGCGGACGGAGTGGCGGTAGCGATCGAAAAATTTGTACTCGCCTAAAACGGAGGTGATTCTATGATCATCGGTACCGGGATTGATCTGGTGGAAATTCACCGGATGAAAAAGGCTGTCGAGAATCCCCTGTTTGTGCAACGAGTTTTTACGTCGCCTGAACAAGCCTATTGCAACAGCCGGGGCAGGCAGGGCGCTGCTTCATATGCAGCCCGGTTCGCTGCAAAAGAGGCTGTGATGAAGGCGTTGGGTACAGGGCTGGCTGGCGGCGGAACCTGGCAGGATGTTGAGGTATTGCCGGATGATCAGGGGAAGCCGGTGATGAAGTTGACGGGACATTTTGCGCAACTGGCGGAGTCGCTTGGAGTCGCGCAAATTTTTGTATCTCTTTCTCACGCACAGGAATATGCAGTCGCGCAAGTCTTGCTCGGGAGGGATGAGAAGGAATGAAGATTTCAACTGCCCAGGAAATGCGGGAAATTGACAAAGCAACGATTGAGTGGTTTGGCTTGCCGGGTGTGGCCCTGATGGAGAATGCCGGTCGCGCCGTGGCGGAAAAGGCGATTGCTCTGCTTGGCGAACCTCGCGGGAAAATTGTATTCATTGTATGCGGCGGCGGCAATAATGGCGGTGATGGTTGCGTGGCGGCCCGATGGCTGCATAACTGCGGAGCTCGGGTCAAATTGTTCTTGGCGGTCGATCGCTCTCTGATCCAGGGGGATGCCCTGATTCATCTGGAATCCGTTTTACGGATGGGGGTGGAATGTTTCGACATTACCGAACCCCGTAGTATGGAAAAAGCGCGGATCGCGGCCGCTTTCGCCGACCTGGTGATCGATGCGCTTTTGGGAACCGGATTTCACGGAGAGTTGAGCGAACCATACCGGGACAGTATTGACCTGATTAATGGCGCCGGGAGAAGGGTGCTGTCGGTGGATATTCCATCCGGTGTGGAAGCGGATACCGGAATGGTCCGGGAAAAAGCGGTCAAGGCGGCTTATACTGTTACTTTCGGTTTGCCCAAAATCGGTCTTTGGCTTTATCCCGGGGCTGATTGCGCGGGGACGATTGAAGTGGCGCCGATTGGCATTCCTGCAGAGCTGCTGACGGCGGCGACTATCCGTCAGACCCTACTGACTCGTGAATATTGCGCCTCGTTGCTTCCCCGGCGTTCGCCGGATTCTCATAAGGGGAGTTTCGGCCATGTGCTCGTGATTGGTGGGAGCCGCGGGATGAGCGGCGCGGTTTATCTGGCATCGCAGGGGGCGCTCCGAACCGGCGCGGGCTTGGTGACGGTCGCGGTACCGGCGGGAATCGGCGCTGTGATGGAAATGAAAACGACGGAAGCAATGACGTTGGAGCTGCCGGAAACACTGGCTGGCGGATTGGGGGCCGAGGCGGTGAAACTGGCGCACGATTTTTCCGCCAAAACTTCTGTGGTTCTGGCCGGGCCGGGACTGGGGCGCCAGGAAGAGACATTGGAGGCGTTGCGTGAACTGGTGGGGATGATGGATCGACCCTTGGTTTTGGACGCCGATGGCTTGTTTGCCTTGGCCGGCCATATTGAATTGTTGGCCGCTTCCGATACTTTGGCGGTATTGACGCCACATCCGGGCGAAATGGCTAGGCTGACCGGCTTATCCGTGCGGCAGATCCAGTCGGACCGAATTGGAGTCGCAAGGCGTTCGGCCATGGAATGGGGTGCGGTTGTGGTCCTGAAAGGGTCTCGTACGGTAGTCGCCTTTCCTGATGGTGAAATCTTTGTCAATCCTACCGGTAATTCCGGTATGGCATCAGGCGGGATGGGCGATGTGCTGGCGGGCATGATCGCCGCCTTGATTGCTCAGGGTTTGTCGAGTCAGGATGCTGCTGTTTTAGGAGTATATTTGCATGGGTTGGCTGGCGACGGGGTGGCTGAGGAGCGGCCGGCCGGCATGACGGCAGTGGACTTGGCCGAGAGAATTCCGGCAACAATTCGTTCTCTTATGGTATAATGAAACGTATTTTCATTATTCGGATTTTAGGAGGTGAGACCGGTTGCGTTGCCGAACCCGTTTTGGAGTCGCTTTGGTTTGCATATTATGTTTTTTTGCGGTGCTGGTTTCAGCTGCTTCTGCCGAAGCTGTCGCTAAAATAGTTGGAGTGCGCTGGGGGCGCACGACGGATGCTGTGACAGGTTCCATAAAAGTGCGCATGGTTTTGGAAACCAGTGAGCCGGTCCAGGTGGATCAATTTATTACGGCTAAACCCAACTGGCGCCTGGTAGTGACTTTACGGGGCGTCAATGTTGACAAATTTACCGTGCCGCCGTCGCCGGACACTTCCATAGTGAAAGGCGTGAGTGTGATCCGGTCTACCAAGGACACTGTTCATGCGATCATTGAACTTCCCGGCGAATTAAAGGAAGACCAATATAAAGTTTTTACCGTAAAAGCAGATCCGAAAGCCAAGCGGCCCTTTCGGGTGGTTGTTGATATTGAAAAAGCGGTGCCGATTTCCGGCATCCAATTTTCGGCTGGATTACGCGGCAAGTTGATTGTGCTGGACCCGGGTCATGGGGCATCGGATCCCGGCGCGATAGGACCGCGTGGTTCCTATGAAAAGACGCTGAACCTGAATCTTGGACTCAAAGTGAAGACAATTTTGGAACAGGCCGGCGCCAGGGTAGTCATGACGCGACAGACGGATGTGGATCTGTCGACGCCGGATATGTCTGACCGGGATGAACTTCGGGCGCGCACGATGGTGGCGAATAACCGAAAAGCGGATCTGTTCATCAGCATTCACCACAATTCGTCGGCGAATTCGGACTTGACCGGCACAACAACCTATTATTACCGCAAATCCTCCTATGATGTCTTATTGGCGCAATGCCTGCAGTCCGCGATGGCGCGCGGCGGCGGGTTGGATAATATCGGAATACGTACCGCTAACTTCTTTGTTGTCAAGAACACCTGGATGCCGGCGGCCCTGCTGGAGATCGGTTTCATCTCCAATCCGCAGGAGGAACAAATTTTGGGTAGTCCTGCCTTTCAACAGAAAATGGCGCTGGCGATCGTAGCCGGAATTGATCAATTCTTTGGTCAGGCTGCGAAAATGCGAGGTGAGCAGTAATGAAACAGCGATGGATCTTCGTTCTTGCCATGATCCTTTTTGTGCTAACCATTCTGTCAGGTTGCGCCGCGGATATTGGTGGCGGCTCCTCGAGCAGCAATTCTTCGGGAACTCCTTCGCAGAAGCCTTTGGACATGCCCAAACCAAACGCGAACGATACCGTTTCTGTCAAAGTATATTTTGGTACGCATGATGCGAAATTTGTTATGGCGGAAACTCATAAGCTAAAAAATGATGCTTTGCTGATGAAACGGGCGATGGAAACCTTGGTTGCCGGACCGAAGAGCCCGGAACTGGTGGCGGTTTTGCCAAAAGCCACCCAAGTCAGGAATGTTGCGGTGATCGATAAGACCGCTTATGTGGACTTTTCCCGGGAAATCGCCAAACGGGGCTTTGCCGGCTCCGCTACGGAGATTTTGGCAGTTGGTGCGATTGTAAATACACTGACGGAATTTTCGGAAGTGGAAAAAGTGCAGATTTTGGTTGAAGGAAAACGGGTCAGCACGTTATTTGGCCATCTTGATGTTTATGACCCGCTCAGCCGGTCGCCTGGGATCATCAAGGGGAAATAGATTTTCTGCAGTTGACGACTGGATTGACATTAACTTCAAACAAAAGAGAACGGACAGGACGAAGTAAGCGTTTGTCCCGTCCGTTCTCTTTTGTGGATATTTTGCCGGAAGGTTCGGAAAAGGATGCCTGATTGTCCGGACCCGCCGGTGAAAAGTGAATAGGAGGAATAATGATGAAAATTAGCCGACGAACCTTCCTCAAATCGGGGTTGTCCGGTGTCGCTCTGGTAGCTTGCGGCACAGTGCCGGCCAAATGGATTCGCCCCGCGAAAGCAGCAGCTGTCGCAAAAAAACTGAGAACAACAGCCGGTACGGTGATGCCGATTCCGGTGCCGTCCTCCTCGCCAAAACTGCTGCCGACGGATTTGGCGCAATATTCCCGGCATGGATATGGCAAGTGGGAAATCGGCGAAGGGTTTGCCCCGGAAAAAAGACTGGATTTATTGAAGAAGGGTCAACACAATGACGCGGCGAAACCAGTGGCCGAATTGTTGCGTTTTTTTGCCATTACCGACATTCATATTTCCGACAAGGAGACGCCGGCCCAGGCGATATTATATGGGGTGAAGGGCGGCGTTTCGTCCGCCTATTCCGGGGTTATGCTCTATACACCGCATGTTCTGGACGCCGCTATTCAAACGGTGAACGAACTTCACAAAGAAACGCCGATTGATTTTGGCATTTCCCTGGGGGATACCTGCAATAATACGCAATATAATGAACTGCGATGGTACATCGACGTTATTGACGGAAAAGTCATTCAGCCGAGTTCCGGCTCCCATGCCGGAGCCGACAGCATCGACTTTCAGAAACCGTTCAAGGCAGCGGGCCTGGACAAGACGATTCCCTGGTATCAAACCCTAGGCAATCATGATCATTTCTTCATCGGGTTTCTGCCGCAGAACGAGTATAGCCGGCAAGCCCTCATCGGCAAAAACATCATCAATATGGGCAACGTGTTCGCCGATCCTCGCGGGATGGATAGCCGGGGCTTTTATATGGGCGCGATTGACGGCGGCACCCCCTATGGCGATGTGATTGGTGTCGGTCCGGAGAAAAACTTTGCAACGCCACCGCAAGTTAGGGCTGCCGATCCGGATCGCCGTTCCCTGTACCGGCGGGAATGGATGAATGAGTTTTTCAAAACTTCTTCGCGTCCAATGGGGCATGGATTCTCACGCAGCAACATTGACAATGATTTTGCCTGTTACAGTTTCGAACCCAAGTCGGATATTCCGATCAAAGTGATTGTTCTTGACAATACCCAGCGGAATGACGACATCAATAATCCCGAATCCCTGGGTTATGGGCATGCATCGCTGGATCAGGAACGATACGATTGGCTGGTGCGTGAACTGGACTTGGGACAGGCGGAAGGCAAACTGATGATTATTGCAGCGCATATTCCGTTCGGCGTTGAACCCTGGCCGTCCATGATGGGCTGGAATCCCGCCGCTTTCGTGACGGAAACGCAATTTATCGCCAAACTTCAGGAATATCCCAATCTGATTTTGTTTGCAGCGGGCCATCGTCATGGAAATACGGTAACGGCTTTTCCGTCGCCGGATCCAGCCCGCCCGGAACTGGGGTTCTGGCAGGTCGAAACTGCATCTTTGCGGGATTTTCCGCAACAGTTGCGCTTATTTGAGATTTTCCGCAACAGTGACGGCACGGTTTCGATCTGCGCGACAAATGTCGACCCCGTTGTCCAAGAGGGATCTCTTGCGGCAAAATCACGCGCTTATGCCATCGGCGCCCAGCAGATATTTAACAATGCGATGCCGTATCTGCCAACGGGAGCGTATAATGCGGAGCTTGTAGTCCCTCTGACGGCGGAAATGCAGGCGAAGATCAGGAAAGTCGGCAAGTCGGTCAGTGCGTAATGGAAATGAAAAAACGAGGGACTCTTTTATGAGACGAATACCCGTTCTAGTTCTGGTTCTGGCGTTCTGCCTGAGCCTGGGGCAACATACGGCCCAGGCCACGGAAGGCGGATCCAGTTATTACTTCCCTGGATCATCCACAACTTTCGGAGTTGCGATTCCTCCAGAACCCGGATTCATGATGGCCGACCAGCTGATATATTTTAACGGAAGCGCCAGCAGGGCCGTGCTGCGTGGACGTGTGGACATCAATCTGAAGTCCAGTGCTCTATATAACTATGTGTCCGGGTTCTATACCTTCAAGAAACCAGTGTTCGGTGGCCGGTTGCAGATCGGAACCGCTGCTTCCGTTGGAGGTGTGGATGTCAAAGTAGGCGCAAGTTCCTCTCATCATTCCTTCGGCGCCTCCGAATCCAGCACCAACTTCGGCGACATGATGACCTCGGCTGCTCTGTACTGGAAGAAAGGCCCTGTTTTCTACAAACTGGTTCAATCGGTTTTTCTGCCTACGGGTGGTTACAGCAAAGGCCATCTTGCGAATGTTGGCAGGAACTACTGGGCCTTCGATACTTCTCTGGCCATGACCTGGATGAACAAGAAAGGGACTGAAATTTCCGTCATGCCGGGGATCCTGTTCAACTCGAAAAATCCGGCAACCGACTACAAATCCGGAACTGAGTTTCACGTTGACATCGCAGTGAATCAATTTCTGAAGAAAAACCTGGCCGTGGGTCTGCACGGCTACTACTACAGTCAATTGTCGGGCGACAGTGGCACCGGGGCGCTGCTTGGACACTTCAAGGGCCAGTCGCTTGGGGTAGGACCGGCCATGCTATGGGTTCCCAAATCCGGCAAGGGCCATCTGTCCGTGGTTGCCAAGTGGATGCATGACGTTCATGCCAAACACCGCATGCACGGCGATTACGCACAGCTGATTGTCGCCTATAAGTTCTGACAGGTTTATTACAATAAATTGCGCGAAAACTCCTCCAGCAAACTGGCGGAGTTTTCCTCTTGGGACATGTAATACCACAATAGATAGACTAAGGAGACGAAATAATGAAACTCCACAAGCTCAAACTTCTCAATAGGGTATTCACTTGTGTTCTGGTTCTGAGCCTTTTCACCGGAACTGTTTCTGCGGCGGCGGTTATCGCAACGGCCGAATCCAAGTCTGCCCTGATCAAAAAATATAATTTCTTGCCAGGTTATCTGGGGGAAAAAGAATATATCGACAGCCTTGCGCTGCTTCCGCCGCCGCCGGCTCCCGGCTCTGCCGCGCTTGCGCTCGACAGGGATGTCGCCCGGCGAACCTTCGCTGTGCGAGGCACAGCCCGTTTTGCACTGGCGCTCTCAGATTACGAGATGAAGTTCCCGCATGCTGCCGGCGTATACTCCTGCGTGTTGAATGTGCCGATCACGGAGATGGATACGCCGAAACTGTACACGCTGCTGCGCCGGGTATTGACGGATGCGGGGCTTACGACTTCCGCCGCCAAAAACCATTATATGCGGCAAAGGCCGTTCGTATCGAACAAACAACCAATCTGCGCGCCGGAAACCCGGTCGCAACTGGAGAAAGACGGATCTTATCCCTCGGGGCACACCACAGTCGGCTGGACCTGGGCGCTCATTCTGGCTGAGATTTCACCGGACCAGACAGATGCGATCCTTGCTCGGGGCCGGGCCTTTGGCGAGAACCGCAACGTATGCAACCATCATTGGTACTCCGATGTGGAATGGGGCCGTGTCACGGCTGCGGCTACGGTAGCCAGACTTCATGCCAATGCGGAATTTCGCGCCGATCTTGAGGCAGTCAAGGCAGAACTTGAGAGTGTTCGCGCCAAAGGACTCAGTCCTTCACGCGACTGCAAGGCAGAAGCTGCGGCGTTGGCGATCCAACCTTACTGAACCTGAAAAGCAGGCGGGATAGGGAGGAACGCAAAAAAAAATATTACTCACAGTAATGGTGCTCTTATGCAGTCTGTCGTTCACCGCCTATGCCAATACTGAACCGACAACCATTTACGCGAATCCGGAACACTGGTTGTCGCGCCCTGTTTCGCCGGATAAACCCGTGGATGTTTTCTACCTCTTTTTACAGGACCCCAAAAGATAAACAGTAATATCCAAAGGGGCTGCGCTGAAAATTTGCGTTTTCAGCGCAGCCCCTTTAATCTGTTGCCGATTGATTTTTAAGCAGCATGACAGCGATAACAGGCATACGGGTTTCCATCAATTGGCGTTCTTATAGATTCTCGGGACTCGAGGGCTGATGCCGCACGCCAGCTCATAATTGATTGTTCCGGCGATATTGGCCAGTTCGGTCAGAGTTATTTTCTCCCGACCCTGTCGACCACAGAGGATGACCTCGTCACCGACGGTCGCATCACAATCAGGTCCGAGATCAATAACGGTCTGATCCATGCAAATCCGTCCAACCACTCGCCGGCGAATTCCGTGGACCAGTACTTCCGCCTTGTTGGACAGATGACGGCTATAGCCGTCGGCATAGCCAACGGGAAGAGTTGCCAGCCAGGTCGGTTTGGGTGTTAAATACGTGCAACCGTAATTTACGGGAGTGCCGGCGGGTACATGCTTGATGAAAACAATCCGGGTGACCAGCGACATGACGGGCTTTAGTTTGAGATGCAGGGACATGGCCGGATCTGGCGGCAGCCCGTATAGGATGATCCCAGGACGAACCGCGTTAAAATGGGCGGCGGGGTATGAATCCGTGGCGGCGCTGTTGGCCGCGGAAATGACCGGCAATTCAATTCCGGCATCGTGCAGGGCGGAAAGAGCCTGATTCAGATTGCTTAGCTGAGTCATTGTAAAAGTGGAGTCGGTTTCATCGGCCGTCGCAAAATGCGTGAATAGGCCTTGGATGATTAATCCGGACATGGATTGGGCCTGGCGGGCAAAAGTCACTACATTTTCCGGCTTAATTCCAATGCGCCCCATTCCGGTGTCAAGTTTGAGCATGATGCGAATCGGCTGTCTTTTTATTTGACTGATGTCATGGAACACTTCCAGCCCTTCGTTGGATGCCACTGTCGCCGTTAGATCATATTCGGCGAATAAAGAAGCCTGCTCCGGCAGGGTAAGCCCAAGGACCAGGATTGGCGCACGGATTCCGGCAGCGCGCAGTTCAATCCCTTCTTCGGGAATGGCGACTGCAAGCCAGTCGGCGCCGGCGCCCAGAGCCGCCCGGCTGACGGGAATGGCTCCGTGCCCGTAAGCATTCGCTTTCACAACGGCGATCAACCGCGTTGCCGGCGGCAAACTTGCACGAATTGCCCGGACATTGTGCCGGACTGCGGATAAATCAATAATGGCCTGAGTGGGTCGCAAAGAAACATCGCCTCGCTTTCCTGATATATATTGTATTATCCACGAATGTTACATTTCCCTTGTGCTGACGCAAGTTTTTTGTTTTTATGGTATACTACTTTTCAGAAAGGCGGATGGACGTTATGAGACAATTTGTCAGCGCATCGCCGGCTGAGACCCGGGCTTTGGCCCGACGATTGTCCCGATGTTTGGTCGGCGGCGATGTCCTGTTGCTGCAGGGAGATCTGGGGGCGGGAAAAACCGAGTTTGTCAAAGGACTTGCCGAAGGATTGCAGGTCACGGATTTGGTTACGAGTCCGACGTTTACATTGCTCAATGTTTATCACGGCGCAATGCCGTTGTATCATTTTGACCTGTACCGCCTCGAAGATGTCGAAGAACTCGAGAATATCGGGTTCACGGAATTTTTGGGCGGCGATGGCGTGGCGGTGATTGAATGGCCGGATCGTTTTCCGATGGAAATGCCTTCGGAACATATCCTCGTGGAACTGGCGCCGGGGACAAATGACCAGGAACGCTTTGTGCGGATCGGGGCCAAAGGTTCGCGATATTCGAACCGTCGGGAAGGAAGTGACCTGTTCTGATCTTGGCAATCGAAACGGCGACTCCCGTATCCGGCGTCGCCTTGATAAAGTCCGGCCGGTTATTGGCGGAAATTAACGTTCAGACCGGTAATACGCATTCGGAGCGCTTGATGCCGCAAATCAAGAAATTATTCGACTTGGGCGATGTCCCGCCGACGGAATTGAAAGCTGTGGCGGTAAGCGTCGGCCCCGGGTCTTTTACGGGACTGCGGATCGGCCTGACAACCGCAAAGACACTTGCTTATGCCTGGGGAAAACCGATTGTCGGCGTTCCCACACTGGAGGCGCTGGCTTATGGTTGCCCGTCCGGAATCGGCTGGGTATCGCCTTTGCTGGATGCGCAAAAAGGCCGGGTTTATCAGGCTCTGTACCAGTGGCGCGCGGGAGGCCTGACAGAAATCTGGCCGGTACGGATCGTGCCAGCATCCCAAGCGTTTCAGGAGCTGGCGGAATTGCCGGAGCCGGTGATGGTGTGCGGTGAATCGGTTCATGAACATGTCGGATTGGCCGAGGAAAGCTGCGGCAACGTCGTATTGGCGCCGGAACATGCGGTGATGCCGCGGGCCGCTTGCGTTGGTTTTTTGGGTTTGGCCAAATTTCAGGCGGGGTTGGCGGTGGATGCCGCTGAACTGAATCCATTGTATGTTCGGCGGGCGGAAGCCGAAGAATTGTGGGAAAAGCGCTTGGGGAGCCGGCCATGAACGAATCGATTACCGTGCGGCCGATGGTTATGACGGATGTGGATGGCGTGATGGCGGTCGAACACGATTCTTTTTTGACGCCATGGTCCCGGTCGGCATTCGAGGAAGAGCTGGCGCAGAATCGTTTGGCCCGTTACATCGTGGCGGTAGAAAACGGCGAGATTGTTGGTTATGCCGGAACGTGGCTGGTCATCAACGAGGCTCACGTGACCAATGTTGCGGTAAGCGGTCAACGCCGGCGGGAAGGGATCGGCCGTCTATTGATGCAAAAATTGATGGAATTGGCCCGGGATAATGATATGGAATCCATGACCCTGGAGGTACGGGTTTCCAACGCGGCAGCCCGCCATCTGTATGAGCAGCTGGGGTTCGTGGAAGCAGGAATTCGGAAAAATTACTATTCGGAAACCAAGGAGGACGCCCTGATTTTGTGGTGTGAAAAGCTTTGAGCCAGCTGGTTTTGGGACTGGAAACCAGTTGCGATGAAACAGCCGCTGCGGTCATCGAAGATGGCCGACGGATTCTATCCAATATCATCTCTTCCCAGATTCCCGTTCATCAAAAATACGGCGGTGTAGTACCGGAACTGGCTTCTCGCCGACATGTCGAGAATGTGGTTCCCGTTATCGATCACGCGTTGTCGGAAGCGGGAGTAAAGCTGGCTGATCTGACCGCCATCGGCGTAACTTTTGGCCCCGGTTTGGTGGGAGCGCTGCTGGTGGGGGTGGCGGCAGCCAAAGCACTGGCTTTTTCGGCCGGGATTCCCCTGATTGGCGTACATCATCTGGAGGGGCATATGTCGGCGGCTTTGCTGACGCATCCTGACTTGGAGCCGCCGTTTATCTCGTTGGTGGTGTCGGGTGGTCACACTTCTCTCGTTCATGTGCGGGATTATTCATCCTTTCATTTACTGGGGCAGACCCGGGATGACGCTGCCGGAGAGGCTTTCGACAAAGTTGCCCGGCTGCTGGGCTTGCCATATCCGGGCGGTCCGCATGTGGAAACATTGGCGGCAACCGGTGATCCGCTGGCGATTCGCTTCCCCCGTTCATTTGCCGGCGAGGATTCTTTCGAATTCAGCTTCAGTGGCTTGAAATCGGCAGTAATCAATTATATTCATACGGCTGCCCAGCGGAAGGAATCCGTGAATGCTGCCGATGTAGCGGCTTCTTTTCAGTTTGCGGTGGTGGAAATTCTTGTACAGAAAGCAATGCAGGCGGTACAACGCTGCGGATGCCCGAAACTTGTTCTGGCTGGTGGTGTGGCGGCCAATAAATGCCTGCGCAATAGACTGCAGGAAAAATGCGATTCTGAAGGTGTCCGGTTTTATTATCCGGACATTATTTTGTGCACGGACAACGCCGCTATGATTGGTTGCAGAGCTTATTACCAATGGCAATCCGGAGACATGGCCGACCTTTCGTTAAACGCGGTTCCGAGCTTGCCGTTGGGTGGAAAACTGCATAATCAATTTGTGGACAGATGAATTCCATGCGCTAGAAACCCCGTAATATTGGACATAGAACCTGTGGATAACCCTGTTGATATTGTGGATAAGCCGAGGATAACTCGTGAATTATTCACAATAGCGAATTGGCAACCAGCAAGGAGAGAAACGAATGATGCCCACTCTGGAAGAACATTTTCGCCGAACAGGAGCATTGACTAGGCAAGAGCTATTGTTGCTGGAACAGATTCAGGCCCGGCTGGAGTTGGCCGGCGATATTTCCCATGCGCAGGTCAGTCTATACGTTCGAGTCGGGCGTTCAAACAAACTCATGCTGGCGGGACAAGTAAGGTCCCGGTCCGGCCTTTCGCCACAACGCGGCAATTCGATCGGTTCGACTTTTTCAGCCAGTGAGGAACCGCTCCTGTGGCGTACCATCGCGACTGGCGATCGCATTGCCGGACAGCGGGAATGGGCGCTGGGAATGGAACCCTTATTCATGGAGACTTTTCCGGTACGTACCGCCAAAGGAAAGATTCTTGCCGTACTCAGTTTTGAATTGAGTGGCGAGGAAACCGGAGCCGATCATCAGATTTTATTGGAAACCGTATATATGTTGCTGGTATCGGATTATGATCCGCAGAATGCGCTCGTTTATCGGCCGGTATTTTCCCAGGACGGGATTTTGGCCGTTAACGAACGAGGTCAGATTATTTATGCCAATGCGGCTGCTGCGGGAATTTATCGCTTGTTGGGCGTCGGCAGGCTTTTGGGTCGGCGGGTGCATGAACGGGCCTTATATCTGCGTCTGGCCGGCAAGGCGAATATCACCGGGCAGCCACAGGAAATGGAAATGGAAGTCGGCGGATTGGTCCTGTCGGAAAAAGCAATCCCGGTAGTGCAAAATGGCAAGACTACCCGCATGTTGATCTTTATTGCCGATGTCACCCAACTGCGAAAAAAAGAAAAAGAACTGTTGGTAAAATCGGCTGTCATCCAGGAAATCCATCACCGCGTGAAAAACAACTTACAGACGATTGCCAGCCTGCTCAGGCTGCAGGCCCGACGCAGCGAATCCGCGGCGGTTAGGGCAGCACTGAAAGAGAGCGTCAATCGGATTCTTAGCATATCATTGGTTCATGAATTCCTGTCGCAGCAAGATGAGGAAATGATCAATGTTGCGGAAGTGGCCCGCAATATTTTTGATCTGGTGATTGAAAGCATGGTGGAACCAGGCTTTGAAATCAATAAACTCTTTGAGGCGGAGCCGGTTATTCTGCCATCGGAAAAAGCCAGCAGTCTTGCCCTGATGGTCAATGAGCTGGTGCAGAATGCGATTGAACATGGTTTTGTAGGTCGTCAAAGTGGTATGATAGGATTAAAATTGTCGCTCGCAACGGACGATGCCTATCGATTGGAGATTTTCGACGATGGGATTGGGTTGCCGCCTAATTTTGACCGGACGAAAACGAAAAGCCTCGGCATTCAGATCGTCCGAACACTGGTCGAAACCGATCTGGGCGGAACGTTCGAATTGTATAGCTCAAATGGCACTCATGCAGTGATTACGATACCCCGTGATACGAAGGGAGAATGATGATGGAAAATTTGCGGGTGTTAATTGCGGACAACGAATCAATCATTCGAATGGACCTTAAAGAACTGTTGGAAGAAGCCGGGCATGAAGTGGTTGCGGAAGCGGTCGATGGCCTGAAAGCAGTGGAATTGACCCGGAAGCACAAACCGGATCTGGTGATTATGGATATAAAGATGCCGGAGATGGATGGCATAGCCGCCGCCAAGATCATTTCCAATGAGAAATTGGCTCCGGTGCTTTTGCTGACAGCATACAGCCAGAAGGAGATTGTTGAAAAGGCAAAGGATTCAGGGGTTTTGGCGTATCTCGTCAAGCCGGTGAAGGAGAGCAATCTGTTCCCGGCGATGGAGATTGCTCTGTCCCGTTTCCAGGAATATCTGGAGATCGAACAGGAACTGCTTGATCTGCGAAATTCGCTGGAAACCCGTAAGATTTTGGACCGGGCCAAGGGATTGCTGATGGATGCCTATAACCTGAGTGAACAGGAGGCGTTTCGAAGAATTCAGCAATACAGCATGGCGAAACGAAAATCGATTCGTGAAGTGGCGGAATCCATCATTGAAGCCGCCAAAAAGAAAACCAGGTAGGCAGGGAAAATTATGGCGGTTCGTCGTACGCAGAGACATTTTGTTACCGGCAAAAACTCCTTGCGGTATTATCCGGATATCGTTCATCCGCTCAAAGTTGTCTGGTTTTTTTGTGTTCTATATGCAGCAAGGTTTTCACCATCATTTCAATTTAAAAATTTTCTATACCGCCTGATCGGGGTCAAGGTCGGCAAGAACGCTTCAGTTGCACTGGGCGTGATGTTGGATGTGTTTTTCCCGGACCAGATTGAAATCGGTGAAAATGTGGTGATCGGCTATAATACGACTGTGCTTGGCCATGAATTCCTGGTCAGGGAATGGCGGATCGGCCGGGTAATCATCGAGAAGGATGTCACCATCGGCGCGAACTGCACGATTCTGCCGGGCGTCATCATTGGCGAAGGCGCAACGGTGTCCGCAATGAGTCTGGTGAATCGCGACATTCCGCCGCATTCCTTCTGGGGCGGAGTGCCGGTGCGGGAAATCCGGCCGGCGGTTGAACCGGTATGAGGCAAATTTTTCTCCGGCGCGATGTATTGCTGCTGTTGGTGGGATTCAATGCCGTCGGGACGATTTGGGGATTGGTTTGGTATCAGGAACAATTATCCCAGACCCCGTGGTATTTTTGGCCGCTGACGCCGGACTGTCCATTGACTTCTCTGTTCTTTCTGCTTTTTTTATGGTGGGTGCGGCAAGGGGCCCCCTGGCAACCGG
>CAZRLN010000003.1:131603-134646 GCA_964601085.1 uncultured Veillonellaceae bacterium
CTGTTCTTTCTGCTTTTTTTATGGTGGGTGCGGCAAGGGGCCCCCTGGCAACCGGGAGCGAAATCGGTCATCGCCTGGGTTGCGGTGCTCGGATCGCTGAAGTATGGCGTTTGGACAGTTTTGGTGCTGGGTCAGTATATATTATCGCCGGGAAGCCAACCGGACGGGCAGGACTGGATGCTGGTGGCGAGTCATCTTGGCTTGCTGGCCGAAGGCCTGGTTTATCGTCAACAATTGCCGCCGATGCCGATGATGTATGGCCTTGCCATGACTTGGTTTTTATCGAACGATTATGCCGACTGGCTGCTGGGCGTGCATCCGCGATTGCCCCTGCCGGCGGAATTTTCTTTTGCCATGTGGACAAGCATTGGCTTGACACTCGTTGTTTATTTCTGGGGCCGCCGCATCTTGCAAACGGAGATAACATGAAGCGGACAAAATGCGCGATGGTCTTTAGTCAAGACATAACCACAGTACCGACAGGGCTCCTGAAAATTTTTCTTCGGGAGCTCTTGATTTTTTTGGGCAGATTGGTTACTATGATAAAGGAATTAGCACTCGATTAATGTGAGTGCTAACAAACAAAAAATCATCAGCACTAAGGGAGGAAAACGCAATGTCTGACAAAATCAAACCGTTGGGAGATCGCGTCCTGATTAAAGCCCTCGAGCGGGAAGAAAAAACAAAGAGCGGCATCGTACTGCCGGATACCGCTAAAGAAAAACCCCAGGAAGGAAAAGTCATCGCTGTTGGCTCTGGCAAAACCTTGGACAATGGAACAAAAGTGGCGTTGGAAGTACAGGTTGGTCAAAAAGTCATTTTCTCGAAATACGCCGGAACCGAAGTCAAACTGGACGGCGAAGAACTGATGATCCTCAACGAACGCGATATTCTCGCTATCGTTGAATAATTGACCCCGAATTGATTTGAGGAGGTAAACTAGAATGGCCAAAAAGATTTTATTTGATGAAGAAGCCCGCCGATCCCTCGAAAGAGGCGTAAATGCGCTGGCCAATGCGGTGAAAGTTACGCTCGGACCGAAGGGCCGCAATGTGGTTCTCGACAAAAAATACGGCGCTCCGCTGATCACTCATGACGGCGTGACCGTAGCCCGCGATGTGGAACTTGAAGATCCGTTCGAAAACATGGGCGCTCAACTGGTCAAAGAAGTCGCGACCAAAACCAACGATGTCGCCGGTGATGGCACCACCACGGCGACGGTTCTGGCTCAGGCTCTGGTTCGTGAAGGTCTGCGCAACGTAGCGGCCGGCGCCAATCCGATGGTTCTGAAACGCGGCATCGAAAAAGCGGTTGAAGCTCTCGTTGAACAGATTAAGAAAGACGCCAAAAAAGTCAGCGATAAAGCTTCCATCGCCCAAGTCGGCACCATTTCCGCCGCCGACGAAGTGATTGGCAACCTGATCGCCGAAGCCATCGACAAAGTCGGCAAAGACGGCGTCGTGACCGTTGAAGAAGCAAAGACCATGCTGACCGAGCTGGAATTCACCGAAGGCATGCAGTTCGACCGCGGCTACATTTCCCCTTACATGATCACCGATGCGGACAAGATGGAAGCCGTACTGACCAATCCCTACATTCTGATCACCGACCGGAAGATCGGCGCAATCGCCGACCTGCTGCCGGTACTGGAAAAAGTGGTGCAGCAGGGCAAAGAACTGCTAATCATTGCCGAAGACGTGGAAGGCGAAGCCTTGGCGACCCTCGTCGTCAACAAGCTGCGCGGCACGTTCAAGGCCGTTGCGGTTAAAGCTCCTGGTTTCGGCGACCGTCGTAAGGCCATGCTGCAGGATATCGCCGTTTTGACCGGCGGTACCGTGATCTCTGAGGAAGTCGGCCGCAAGCTGGACGGCGTTACCTTGGACGATCTCGGCAAAGCCGAAAAGATCCGCATTTCGAAAGAAGAGACCACCATCGTGGATGGCGCCGGCGATGCCGAGGCGATTGCCGCCCGGGTCAAAGAAATCCGCGCCCAGGTCGAAGAGACCACTTCGGACTTCGATAAAGAAAAGCTGCAGGAACGTCTGGCGAAACTGGCTGGCGGCGTAGCCGTCATCAACGTCGGCGCGGCAACCGAAGTCGAAATGAAAGAAAAGAAAGCCCGGATCGAAGATGCTCTGAACGCAACCCGCGCGGCTGTGGAAGAAGGCATCGTCGTCGGTGGCGGTTCGGCTCTGCTCCATATTCAGAACGTCCTGGACGAGCTGAAACTGGAAGGCGACGAAAAGACCGGTGTGGCCATCGTTCGCCGGGCTATCGAAGAGCCTCTGCGCCAGTTGGCGTTTAATGCTGGCGAAGAAGGTTCCGTCATCGTCGAGAACGTGCGCAAGGCCGGAAAAGGTATGGGCTACAACGTCATGACCGGCGAATATGTCGACATGATTAAAGCCGGTATCGTCGACCCGGCGAAAGTCACCCGTTCGGCGCTGCAGAATGCGGCCAGTATCGCCGCGATGGTACTGACCACGGAAACCCTGATTGCCGATAAGCCGGAAAAAGCGGCTGCCCCGGCGGGAATGCCCGGCGGTATGGGCGGCATGGGCGGCATGGGCGGTATGGACATGTAAGTTCGGGAAACCGAACCAAGCGAAACCCCGGGCGGATTTTATCCGCCCGGGGTTTTTTCTATGAAAAAAGCCGTTTCTCACAGCGGTTGAAGTTCTTTCTATCCTCCGAGGATAAAAAATGATCAGTGGTAACAATAATTTTAGGTAACAAAGATAATTGTCAAAGCGCCATTTTTGGAATATGATTATTAGATGGGAAATGTTTTCGGAAAATGTATTCTTTTTCAGGGCCGTTTATCTCACAGTCAAAACAGCAAAGGAAAGGTTGCTGTTTTGACTGTTAAAAAGGAAGGGATCTTTATGCGAATGTTTATGATGATTTTTGTGCTCGCGGTGTCACTGGTTCTCTCCGGTTGTGCGGGAAGCGCCGATACGAAGCCAAAGAGCAGCGGCGCAACGGTAGCGGCGCCGCAGACGTCCAGTCCCACAGCGAGGTTCGTCGTCGCAGGATCGGGCAC
>CAZRLN010000004.1:0-117726 GCA_964601085.1 uncultured Veillonellaceae bacterium
AGATGACTTCGCCTTTGTAGACGGGAAGGACACGGTTTGTGGCCTGCGGCAGGACAATGTAGCCGAAAGTTTGCAAGGGCGTGAACCCGCCGGCAATGCCGGCTTCCGTTTGCCCCTTATCGATGCTCGCAATGGCGGTGCGGAACATTTCCGCCACGTATGCGGCGAAATTCATGCCAAAGGCGAGAACGGCGACGAGTACCGGCGAAATGTTGCTGTTGGCGAAAATCACATAATAGGTGATCATCAACAGGACAAGCACGGGAATGCCGCGCATCACGGAAATGTAGAACCGAGCCGGACCGCTGAAGATGGAACGGCCGGACATGCGCAGATAGCAGACGACGGCGCCGAGCAGGGTGCCCAGCAGCAGCGACAGAATGGAAATGATCAAGGTCGTTTTCAGGCCGTCCAGAATCAGCAGATAGCGATTTTCCTGCCATAGATTGCTATGGATTCGTTCGGTGAGGTCCGTGAACCAAGGTTTAGCCGGCGCTGCAGTTTTGACACCGCCGGATTGTCCGGCAAGGTTTGCTTTCAACACCAAAACGAAGGTTTTCTCCAACATGTAGGGATTGCTGAAATCAACAAGCTTCTGCCGTTCCTCGGTGATGGAGAGCGAGTCGGCAATCATGTCCACTTTGCCGCTGGCCAGCGAGGCGATCAGCGCGCTGAATTCCAGTGGGACAAATTCGACCTGCAGCTGTTGCCGCTGGGCAAAATTACGGATCATCTCGATATCAAAACCGACATATTCGCCATTGACGTAGGCGGAAACCGGCAGGTCACCCGACGAAACACCGGCGACAATTTTTTTGCCGGCGGGCTGCGGCGGATACTTCGGCATTTTGACTTTGGCAATATCCTGTTCGAACCACTTCCGGCGCTGGGTCTCCAGAGAGCCATCGGCTTGGACGTCCTTCAGGAAAGCATTGAACCGCTCCCGCAGGGCGGGATTTTTTTTGCTGAACCCGACTCCGATCTGCGAGGTAAAAAAGTCTTCGGTCAGGATGCCGATTTCCGGGTTGGCGTTGGCCATTTCGCGTCCCGGACCCATGCTGATAATGAGGGCGTCCAACTGGCCGGCTTTCAAGGCCAGACCCATATCGGCCGTAGTGTTGAAACGTAGAATCAAGGCGGACGGGAAGCGCTCACCGGCGAGTTTGTCATAAATGGTGCCGCTCAGGATACCGATCCGTTTATCGGCCAGATCGTTCAGGGATTTTATGGGCGGCGCAGTTTGCCTGGAACAACCGGCAATCAACCCGATTCCGACCAACAACAAGAATACCAAACTAGCAACGGATTTTTTCATGTTATCATCGCCTTCCATCTTATGGACAACTGGAATTTCATACTATCTATACTATATTTTTGGATATAAGTAGTCAAATCAAACGACGGACAGTTGATTGACAAGCCGGCTGGGGCTTGTTACAATTAGAAAAAATATCCTTTAAACTGGTCCAGTGAGGCCGGTAAGGGGTGATTGTCCGATGCGATTGTTGCTGCCTTTTCTGCGTGCCTCACACGCTGAAGAGGCATTTTTTAATGGAGAAATGAGAAAAGGAAGGGACAGGCGCGTGGCGGAAAAAACGAAATTTGTCGAAGAAACGCCGATTCTGGTCCATGAACCGTTGATCGCCGGCGTATACAAATTGGTCGTGCAGGCGCCGGTCATTGCGGCGAAATGCCAGCCCGGTCAGTTCGTGATGCTGCGGCAGCCCTGGTGGACGGATCCGTTTTTGCGACGGCCGCTTAGTATCGCCGGGGCGAACGAAAAGGAAGGCACGGTGACGCTGATTTACCGGGTGGTCGGTCATGGCACGGAGTTGTTGGAAGCGGCGCGAGTCGGCGACAGGCTGGACATGATGGGACCATTGGGGCGCGGATTTGATCTTGCGGACGGACGTCTGCTGCTGGTGGGCGGCGGCATGGGCTTGGCGCCGTTGCTGTTTGCAGCCGGGCGATGCTGTCCGACGCCCGTCGATGTGTTGGCCGGCGGACGTACCGGCGACGAGTTGTTCTGGACCAAACTGTTTCAGGGTGTTTGCGAGAAGGTTCATGTCACTACCGATGACGGTAGCCTGGGAATCTGCGGAACCTGCGTGGATGCCTTGCCGACCTTTCTCGACAGCGGCGGGTATGCCGGCGTTCTGACCTGCGGACCGCGGCCGATGATGCAGCGGGTGGCGGAACTCGCTCTGGCGGCGGGGATTCCGACGCAGGTTTCGCTGGAGGAACACATGGCCTGCGGCCTCGGCGTCTGCCTGTCCTGCACCTGCGGTGCAAAAGACGGCGGGACGCGCCAGATCTGCAAGGATGGTCCAGTATTTCCGGCGACGGAGGTGGATTGGTCATGAGTGAGCGGTTGGCCGTCAACCTGGCCGGGATTCCGATGAAATCACCCTTGATGACGGCGTCGGGAACTTTCGGGTTTGGAGAGGAATTTGCGGATTTCCTTGATTTGAGTGAAGTCGGCGCAATCGTGGTGAAGGGACTGACCCGCGAACCCCGCCGGGGCAATGCCGGTCGCCGGATCGCCGAAACGCCTTCCGGTATGCTGAACTGCATCGGCCTGCAAAATCCGGGGGTAGAGGTTTTTCTAAAGGATACGTTGCCGCGCATCCGCCAATACGGTGCGCCAATCATCGCCAACATCAACGGCAACGTCGTGGAGGATTACGCCTATATGGCGGAAGTGCTCGACGACAGCGGCGTGGCCGGCCTGGAGGTCAATATTTCCTGCCCGAATACCGCGCATGGCTGCATGGCGTTCGGAGTGGTTCCGGAAACTGCGGCGGCAGTGACGGCGGCGGTGAAAAAACATACCAAACTGCCGGTGATCGTGAAGTTGTCGCCCAATGTCACGGATATCACCGTGATCGCCCGGGCGGTGGAAGCGGCGGGCGCCGACGCGGTGTCCCTGATCAATACGCTGGTCGGGATGGCGATCGACACCCGGACCTGGCGCCCGGTTCTCGGTAATGTGGTTGGCGGGCTGTCCGGGCCGGCGGTGAAGCCGGTCGCCCTGCGGATGGTCTGGCAGACGGCGCAGGCGGTCAAGATTCCGGTGGTGGGGATGGGCGGCATCAGTACGGCGACGGACGCCGTGGAGTTTTTGCTCGCCGGCGCGCAGGCCGTGGCCATCGGCGCGGCGAATTTCGTGAATCCGTATGCCTTGCGCGATGTCGCGGCGGGGCTGGAGAAATATTTGGCGTCGCGGGGGCTGACCCATGTGAGCCAACTCGTGGGACAGATTAAAACGGAGAGGTGAGCGGAAGATGCGAGATGCCCGGGAACAGCTGATTGTGGCGATGGATGTGCCGACACTCGAGAAGGTCCGACAAACGGTCGATACCCTCGGGGACGCCGTCAGCTTTTACAAGGTGGGTATGGAGTCTTTTTACAGCCTGGGGCAGCCAGTATTGGATGAAATGGCGGTGCGGCGCAAAAATGTCTTTCTGGATCTGAAACTGCATGACATTCCCAATACGGTGGGAAACGGCATCAAATCGTTATGCCGGTTTGCGCCGGTGCTGACGACCATCCATGCTGCCGGCGGCCCGTCGATGCTGAAGGCGGCGGTGGCGGGGGCGCAGGAAGGCGCGGCGAAATGGAACGTGCCTCGTCCCAAATTGCTCGGCATCACGGTGCTGACAAGTATCAGCGAGGCCGAATGGGCGACGATCGGGCATACCAGTGCGGTACGCGATTCTGTGCTCCGGCTGGCGACGCTTTGCCGGGAGGCGGGCGTGGACGGCGTGGTGGCTTCGCCGCAGGAAGCGGCGGCGATCCGGGCGGCCTGTGGCAAGGACTTTTTGATCGTAACCCCCGGCGTCCGGCCGGCGGGTGGCGACAAAGGCGATCAGAGTCGGGTGGCGACGCCCTCGCAGGCATTGCAAGACGGCGCGGATTTTCTGGTCGTGGGCCGACCGATTCTGGCGGCTGCGGATCCCCGGGCGGCGGCATTGGAAATATTGGCAGAGATGGAGGGAAAAAGAGCATGAAGGAAGCGGAAGTCAGGGAGTTGTTGGTGAAACACGGCGCGATTCTGGAGGGGCATTTCCTTCTGACATCGGGATTGCACAGCGGTATGTACGTGGAAAAATTTCAGGTTTTGCAGTACCCGAAGGCGACAGAGCGTCTTTGCGAGGGTTTCGCGGAAAAATTCGCCGGCGAGAAGATCGACGTGGTCATCGGCCCGGTGACCGGCGGCATCATTTTGGCGCACGAGACGGCCAAGCATTTCGGTACCCGGGCAATTTTTTCCGAACGCGACAACGGAAAAATGACTCTCAAGCGCGGTTTTGAAATCAAGCCCGGCGAAAGGGTTCTGATCGTTGAGGATATCGTGACGACCGGCGGTTCGGTGATGGAAGTCATCGAGGTCGTCAAGGAATGGGGCGGTGTGGTCGCCGGCGTGGCGATGCTGGTGGACCGCAGCGGCGGAACCGTGGATTTCGGTGTGCCGGCCAAAGCATTGTTGACGCTGGACATCAAAACCTATGCGCCGGCCACCTGTCCGCTGTGCCAGCAGGGAATGCCGCTCGTCAAGCGGGGCAGCCGGAAAACCTCGGCCTGATCCGAGGTGGACAATAATTTTGGGGTGGACATTTTGCCACTTTTGTAGTATATTTTAACCTTCGAAGCTTATATAAAGAGGGAATAAAAAATGAAACGAACCGACCTGAGAAATGTGGCGATTATCGCCCACGTTGACCACGGCAAGACGACGCTGGTCGACGCGATGCTGAAACAAAGCGGCGTATTCCGCGCCAATGAAAATGTGCCGAAGTGCGTCATGGACTCCAATGATCTGGAGCGCGAACGGGGCATTACGATTCTGGCCAAGAATACCGCCGTGTTTTACCACGACATCAAGATCAACATCGTTGACACCCCGGGCCATGCCGACTTTGGCGGCGAGGTGGAGCGGGTGCTCAACATGGTGGACGGTGTACTGCTGTTGGTGGACGCTTTCGAAGGGCCGATGCCGCAGACCAAATATGTGTTGCGCAAGGCGCTCGAACAAAAACTGAAACCGATCGTGGTCATCAACAAAATCGACCGGCAGGACGAGCGGGCGGAAGAAGTCGTGGATGAAGTTCTCGACTTGTTCATCGAACTGGGCGCGACGGAGGATCAACTCGATTTTCCGGTCGTGTACGCGACGGCCCGCGCCGGAATCGCGAAACTGAACATGGCGGATGAAAGCGATAACCTTCAGCCGTTGTTTGAAACCCTGATCCACGAGATCCCGATGCCGGAAGGCGAGGAAAACGCTCCGCTGCAGATTATGGTGACGACCATCGACCACGATGAGTATGTCGGCCGTATCGCCGTGGGCCGGGTGGTCCGCGGCACGGTCCGAACCGGTCAGACCGTTTCCGTCCTGCATCGCGACGCCGAGAGCAAACAAAAGATCAACCTGCTGTATGTTTACAACGGCTTGAAACGCTATGAAGTCGAGAGCGCTTCGGTGGGCGACATTATCGCCATTACGGGACTCGATGAATTTACCATCGGCGATACGCTGGCCGATCCGGAAAATCCGGAAACGTTGCCGACCATCAATATTGACGAACCGACCTTGTCGATGATGTTCATGGTCAACAACAGTCCGTTCGCCGGCAAGGAAGGCCAATATGTCACCTCCCGTCATTTGCGGGAACGGCTGATGAAGGAAAAGGAAACCAACGTCAGTCTGCGCATCAAGGAAACCGACAGCCCGGACACTTTCGAGGTTTGCGGCCGCGGCGAACTGCATCTGGCGGTGTTGATCGAGACGATGCGTCGCGAGGGCTATGAATTTGCGGTCGGCAAGCCGCAGGTTATTTACAAGGAAATCAAAGGGAAGAAGTGCGAACCGCTGGAGTTTCTCACGGTCGATGTTCCGCCGGAATTCATGGGCGCGGTGATGGAGCAGCTGGGAACGCAGCGGGCGGAAATGGTGAACATGGTCGAGCTGTCGGGCTATCTGCGGCTGGAATTTATCGTTCCGGCGCGTGGGTTGATCGGGTTCCGTTCGCAATTTTTGACCAACACCAAAGGCAATGGCATCATGCATCATGTTTACCATGGCTATGCGCCGTACAAGGGCGATATTCCCGGTCGTACCCGGGGCGCGCTGGTTGCATTTGAGACCGGCGAAACGTCCGCTTACGGCATTTTCAATGTCCAGGACCGGGGCGTCATGTTCATCGAACCGGGGCAAATGGTCTACGCTGGCATGATCGTGGGTGAAAACACCCGCGAGCTGGACATGGACATCAATCCCTGCAAGAAAAAGCAGATGACCAACACGCGTTCCAGCTCCGCCGATGAAGCGTTGCGCCTGATTACACCGCGGATCATGAGTCTGGAACAATGTCTGGAGCATATCAATGACGACGAGTTGGTGGAAGTGACCCCCAAAACCCTGCGTTTGCGCAAGGCTGTACTGGATCGCAACCAACGGGGGCGCGATCGGAAGCGGGCCCTGAATGCGGCTAGCGAAACGAATTCCTGAACCGGTCGGTTGCCGGATTATTGCGGATGATTGTCGGTCAGGGAAGGAAAACCGGCGAAACGCAGCGAAATAGAGTACCATGAGCAACGCTG
This sequence comes from uncultured Veillonellaceae bacterium, assembly GCA_964601085.1. Taxonomy (GTDB): domain Bacteria; phylum Bacillota; class Negativicutes; order UBA1444; family UBA1444; genus UBA1444. The sequence continues at coordinate 6,604 of CAZRLN010000004.1, forward strand.
ACGGGAGGCGGGAGAATTGACAACGCATATGGTTCAAAATAGAGTTCGCCATCAGATTTTGAGCATACTGTTGCTGTTGTTGATCAGTCTGACGGCGGGAGTCGGCGCCGACTGGATTTTGCCGCCGACTGCGGAAGCGGCGGTGGCGACGGATGGAACGGATGATACCGTTCGTCCGCCAGCGGAAGAACCGCCCGAGGAAGACCCACCGGTGACGGTACGGCCGCCATCGCCGCCCTCACGGCCCAGTGGACCGGCGGTTTCCATCACGGAAGTGCGGGTGCGTAACGAAGACAAGGAAGGCAACGCCCTTAGCGACTTCAAGGTTAGTTTTGACTATGATGAAACCCGTTGGATTTCGTATTATGTGCGTCTGGTCAACAATACGGACGACCGACTGCAGGGAAAACTGGGAGTTCGCTATATTCAGCCGGACGGCAAAGTGAAGCAGAACAGCAAGAGCCCCGCCGGCTTTACCTTCGAACAGAATGTAACTCTGGTCAACTCCCGGGAAATCACCGGCGGTTGGGGCAAGGCGGCAGGCGGATCGTTCGAACCGGGCCGGCACCGGATCGAGTTCTGGTGGAACGGACAACGGATTCATCAGGTGACTTTCGCCGTCAACGCCCAGGAATCGCCGCTCCGGATCACGGCCCTCAAGCTGCGCAACGAAATGAGTGATGGCACGCCGCTCAGCGATTACGGCTGGTCCTTTGAACGGGATGAGATTCAGTACATCACGTTTTACGCCACGCTGGCCAATACCACGGCCCAGCCGCAAAAAGGCCGGATGTCAGTCAAGTTCATCAAGCCGGACGGAACCCTGATGCAGGGAAGCAAGAGTCCAAACGGTTTTACGTTCGATCAGGATGTCAATGTTGTTAACAGCGCTTCGGTCACCAACGGCTGGGGTCGCTCCACCGGCGGCTCCTATGAACCGGGTCGCTACCGGATCGAATTCTGGTGGGACGGCAAACGGATCGGGCAGACGTTGTTTACAGTCAAATAACAGGCCACGGACCGGACAATTTATCAAGAGCTTGAACAGGTGCAATGGGGCGCCGGTAACCGGGAGGTTCCGGCGTCTTTTTACGTGTCTTTTTGGAATGAACTTTGCGTGGATAAGTATGCAGGAAACGAGAGTAATTTGTTGCCGAAAAAACGGCAAGTCTGCTATAATAAGCGAGTCGGTACTGTCGAGCGCCGATGTGAGGAATGGGGAGGCCGGTGTTCATGTTTCAGGAAATTGTGCAGCAAATCGTGAACGGTCTGGTTCTGGGCAGCACGTATGCATTGATCGCCCTTGGACTGACGATGATTTACGGGATTTTGGGAATCGTCAACTGGGCGCATAGCGAACTCTATATGCTGGGTGCGTTTGTGGGCGTTTTCATGGTCGTGAATCTGCACTTGCCCTTCTTTGCCGGTTTGGTGCTGGCGATGGTTGTGATGGGGTTGTTCGGGATGGCGATGGATTTGCTGGTGTTTCGACCGTTGCGGAAGGCGCCGGAAATGAACATGATCATTGGCACATTAGGTATTTCCACGTTTTTGGTGCAGGCGGCGGTCATCGTGTTCAGTCCTAATCCGGTTCGCTTCCCAACAGAGTTTTCCAACGCCTACCTTTCGTTTTTGGGAATATCCATCACATTGCAACGATTGATGGTGTTTTGCATTACATTGCTTCTGATCGGCATCTTGAACTATATCATTAAATATACGACGGTCGGCAAGGCTATGCGGGCCTGTGAACAGAATTCGGATGCGGCCCGACTGATGGGGATCGACATCAACCGGATCTCGCTGATCACCTGTGCGATCGGTTCGGCGCTGGCCGCGGCTGCGGGAACGCTTGTCGGTCCCATATTCCTGGTTTCGCCGCAGATGGGGCTGGCCACCATTTCCAAAGTATTCGCGGTCGTCATCCTTGGCGGCATGGGAAATGTCGCCGGCGCGATCTGGGCGGCGTTCATCCTGGGCCTTGCGGAAAGCCTGACGGCGGGATTTTTGTCGTCCTATTACAAGGACATCGTCACTTTCTTCATTCTCATCGCGGTATTGATCGTCAAACCGGCTGGTCTGTTCGGGCGCAGCCAGATTGAAAAGGTGTAAAGATGAAACAGGGGATAACGATTCAAAAGGTGGGCATAGTTCTGGCGGTGACGGCGGCGCTGGCTTTTCCGCAACTCGGTTTGAAAAATTATTATCTGCACATTGCGGTATTAAGTTTGTTGCATATTTTGCTGGCGCTGGGACTGAACCTGATCGCCGGCTACGCAGGGCAGTTGTCGTTGGCCCATGCGGCATTCTTCGGGATCGGCGCGTATACGACGGCGCTGTTGACGCTCAACCAGCATTGGTCGTTTTGGCTGGCGGCGCCGATCGGGGCGGTGGTTGCCGGCTTGGTCGCGGTGGCGATCGGTCTGCCGACGCTGCGTCTCAAGGGACCGTATTTTGTTATTTCCTCGATGGGCTTCGGCGAGATCGTCCGCCTGATTTTCCTGAACTGGCAATCTGTGACGCGGGGGCCGAACGGATTGCCGGGGATTCCGGCGCCGGACCCGATCAATCTTGGCTTTATCAAACTGACCTTCGAAAGCCGGATGGAGAGCTATTATCTGATTCTGTTCGTCTTGTTCGGCGTATTGATCCTGTATTACAATTTGGTCAATTCCCGGATCGGCCGCGCTCTGCGGGCGATTCGCAACGATTATATCGCTGCCCAGGTGATGGGAATCCACATCGCTTTCTACCGGATTCTCGCATTCGCCGGTGGCGCAGCGCTGGCCGGATTGACCGGCGCCCTGTATTCCGGCTACATTCGGTTTATCAGTCCGGATACTTTCACCAGCGGCGAATCTATCAACATTTTGATCATGATGGTCATTGGCGGCATGGGGACGATCGTCGGGCCGATCATTGGCGCGGTTGCCATTACGTACCTGTTGGAGACCATGCGGGTGTTCGCGGAATATCGCCTGGTGATTTACGGATTATTGATGTTTGTTGTGATTTTGTATATGCCGCAGGGTGTCGCGGGGATGCTGGAAAGTCTATGGCATCGAGTGACTGCCGGGAAAAAGGGGGTGTGACCGATGCTGTCCTGCAAAGCGCTTACTATTCGATTCGGCGGCTTGGCCGCCATCGACAATCTCGATTTTGAAATTTCCGCCGGGGAAATTCGTGGTCTGATCGGTCCGAACGGTTCCGGCAAAACAACCCTGTTCAATCTAATTTCCGGAATTTACAAACCGACTTCGGGGTCGATCGTGTTTGAAGGCAAATCCATCGCCGGCAAACGTACCGACGAAGTGACCCGGGCCGGTATTGCCCGTACGTTTCAGAACATCCGGCTATTCGGCGATATGTCGGTTTGGGAGAACTTGCTCGTCGGTCGGCATTGCCGTCTGAAGCAGAGCGTGCTGGACGATTTGTTCGCCACGCCGGCAAAACGGCGGGAAGAAGCGGCGGCCCGTGAAAAGCTGGAGAATCTGCTGCAACTGTTCCACATGGAGCATCTGCGGGATGAGTTGGCGAAAAATTTGCCATATGGCTTGCAACGCGAGCTGGAAATCATGCGGGCCATGGCTTCGGAACCGCGTCTGTTGCTCTTGGACGAGCCGGCGGCGGGAATGAATCCGAAAGAAACCGCCCAACTGACCGAGCAGATCCAGCGCCTGCGCGAGCGGGGCTTTACCGTATTGGTGGTGGAGCATGACATGCGTTTGGTGATGAACATCTGCGACCGGATTACCGTGCTGAACTACGGCAAGAAAATCGCTGAGGGCGCGCCCCGGGAGATCCAGACCCATCCCGAAGTCATCCAGGCGTATCTCGGAAAGCAGGTGAGGGCCAGTGCTTAAAGTCAGGGATCTATCCGTCCATTACGGTAAGATTCGGGCGGTTCGCAATATCGATATGGATATTGAGCAAGGCGAAATCGTTTCGCTGATCGGCGCGAACGGCGCCGGCAAGTCCACCACGCTGCGGGCCCTGTCCGGACTGATCAAGCCGGCGGGGGGAACCATTGAGTTCGAAGGAAAACCGATCACCGGCTGGAACGCCAAAGCGATCGTCGAGGCCGGCATCAGCCATTGCCCGGAAGGGCGGCAGATTTTTCCCCGGATGACGGTCATGGAAAATCTGGAACTGGGCGCCTACACCCGTAAAGACAAGAGCAGTCTGCAAAGCGATTACGACCGGATTTTCGACTATTTTCCCGTGTTGTCGCAGCGCCGGACCCAACTGGGCGGGACGTTGTCGGGCGGCGAACAGCAGATGCTGGCGATTGGGCGGGCGTTGATGTCCCAGCCGAAACTGCTGCTGCTGGATGAACCGTCGCTGGGATTGGCGCCGTTGCTGGTGGAAAAAATCTTCGAAATCATCCAGAGCATCAACCGGGAAGGCATGACGGTGCTGTTGATCGAGCAGAACGCCTGGCAGGCGCTGAATATTGCGCACCGGGGCTATGTGCTCGAGACGGGGTGTGTGTCGATCACCGGTCCGGCCGCCGAGCTGATGCACAACGACCATATCCGCAAGGCGTATCTGGGGGAATAGTACAGGCAGTTTTATGCGCTGTATCGCAAAAACTTGTGTTTCATATTTTTCACCGATATTCGTAGCGACTTTCGCTGAATTGCTTTTGCCGCCTCGAATACTCCGTCCGGTCGTTCGTGGCTAAAAACTGCGTCCATGCAGTTTTTGCCGCAAGCAATCCAGCGCTTCGTCGACGAATAACACGGTTCAAAATGAATGAAACCTTTGTTTTTGTCGATACAGCGCTCTTCCAATCCCTTATCTTCGCCGCGATTGGTTTGGGGTTCTGTAAAAATGAGCGTGTATTTCATTTGAGCCGCAAAATTCGTCGACGAAGCGGTGAATTTTTCGGGTAGAATCGACAGGAAGTCGATTTTAATCCCGAGTGACCGGATGGAGCATTCGGGATGGCCTACAATTTGTATTCACAAGCCGTTACAAATTCCGGCGACAAATGTTACAACGCGAATTTTACAGAACCCCATGCAAACAGGATATTGATCAAAACAAAAAGAGGAGGATTCATTCATGCTGAAACAGAAGACCAAGTCCCTGTGCGCGTTCGCACTGGCCGGCGTCATGCTGGCATCCCTCGTCGCCGGCTGCGGCGGCAGCGGCGCCAAAGAACCCGCCAAGACGGCTGCCAAAGAACCGATCAAATTCGGTATCATCGGTCCCTACACCGGTCCGAACGCCAAACCGGGCCAAAGCATGAAACAGGGCGTAAACCTCGCAGTCGAAGAAATCAACAAAGCCGGCGGCGTTAAAGGTCGTCAACTCGTCGCCATGTTCGAAGATGACGCTTCCGTTCCCGCCCAGTCGGTTTCCGCAACGGAAAAACTGATCAACAAAGACGAAGTGGCCTTCTTGATCGGCACCTTCAACAGCTCCACGACTCTGGCCGACATGAAAATCATTGAACGCGACAAAACGCCGATGCTGGTGCCGATCGCCGTGGCGATCGAGATCACCGAATCGGGTAACAAATGGGTTTTCCGCAATTCGGCGACTAATCCGATGCAGGCCGAGCAACTCATGAATTACATCTACAAACAAAGCAAGCAACGCAAATTCGCCGTGCTTCATGAAAACACCGACTACGGCAAAGGCTTGATGACCGCTGTGGAAAGCTATATCAAGAAGAATGGCGGCTCCATGATCGCCGAGTCGTATTCGATCGGCGACACCGATTTCTATGCCCAATTGACCAAAATCAAAAACAATGCTCCGGAAGGCCTGATCATCTGCGGCAATCTGTCCGAAGGTTCGCAGATCACCCGCCAGTTCAAGGAATTGGGACTCAAAGCCCAACTGTATGGTTTTGGCGGCCTGTCCTCCTACGACTTTAACAATGTCGCCGCTGGCTCGAATGATGGCTTGATCGCCACCAGCTACTTTGAAAACGCATCGCCCAATCCGTTGGCCCAGAACTTCATCAAAGCATACAAAGCCAAATACAATGTAGATCCGGATATGTTCGCCGCGGCAATCTATGAATCCGTTTATATCGCCAAGGATGCCATTGAAAAGGCTGGCGACGCCAAGGATATCGCCGGATTCCGGGTAGCCCTGCGTGATCAGCTGGCCAAAACGAAAGACCTGGCTGGAGTACAGGGACCGACCACTTTCGATGCCAAGGGGCAGGCCGATAAGCAGGTTATGATCATTCAATGGAATAAAGGACAAAAAACAATCCTTTTCCCCAAAGCGAAATAATACTGTCGTAATGGGATTTCGCAAAAAACTTTTGAGTTTTTTCGCAAAATCCCATTTTTTTTGTTGACAGGCAGATTTTTGTCGGGTACAATAAACACAATTCAAGTACACAATAAATCTTGGCAAAGAGGCCGGATTTGATGCAGGGTGTGTTAACCCGTTATCAAATTTGGCTTTTTTTATTACCACATCAAAAAACGACAGAGGGGTGTAGAAAATGGCAAAGGAACTACTCTATGTAATCCCGGCCAACAAATGCGACAAAAAAGAAATCATCCACATTCTGAAGATGCATCCGGAAATCAAATTTGTTTCGGTGGTCGGAATCGACCTCGCCGGCAACGACACCGACGAAAAAATTCCCGTTCGCGTATTCCTCAAGGACATTGACGATTTTTATTCGGGGCATGCTGTGCAGACCGACGGTTCTTCCGTCGTCCTGACCGGCATTGCGACACTGAACAACGCCAAGGTGGACATGTATGTCGATCCGAGCGTCAATTGGTACATCGACTACAACTATGAGTCGGAAGATGAAGAAACCGGTTTGCCGGTCGGCACGCTCCGTATTCCTTCGTTCCTTGTGCACAATGGCCTGCGGGTGGATTCCCGTTCGATCCTGACTCAAACATTGGAGTACATTGGCGCTGAAATCAAGGCTCTTATCAAGAAATCAGGCAAGGTCGCCGGATTGGAGCATGTAAAACCTTCGGAAATCGAAGAGATTCTGTTCACGGTCGGCACGGAACTGGAATTTTGGGTGAAATCGCCGGCGGAAGATGCTCACGTCGATCAACTGGCTTCCACGCAGGTCATGCAGGAAAACTATTGGCAACGAACCCGTGGCCAAGCCCGGACCGCTCTGGAAGACGCCATGCTGCTGTTGGAAGCGTATGGCTTGCAGCCAGAAATGGGCCATAAAGAAGTTGGCGGCGTCAAGGCGAAAATCGGTGAAGCCGGAACACTCGACCACGTCATGGAACAGATGGAAATCGACTGGCGGTTTGCTCCGGCCGTGCAGGCGGTCGACAATGAGCTGCTGGCCCGGATTTTGGTGAAAGAAGCATTTCGTCTTAATGGTCTCGAAGTTTCGTTCCAGGCCAAACCGATCATCGGCGTGGCTGGCAACGGTGAGCATACCCACACCGGCATTGCAGCGAAACTGAAATCCGGGAAAATCGTCAATCTGTTTGCGCCAAAGGATATGAAGAAAGACTTCATGAGCGCGGTCGGTTATGGCGCCATCATGGGACTGCTCAAGAACTATGAAGTGGTCAATCCGTTCGTCACATCGACCAACGATGCGTTCAACCGTCTGAAACCCGGATTTGAAGCGCCGGTTTGCATCGTGACTTCGCTCGGTCACAGCCCGGAAGTCCCGTCCCGGAATCGGACCATTTTGGCTGGGCTGGTGCGCGATATCGATAACCCAATGGCCACCCGTTTCGAAATCCGCGCGTTCAATCCCTTCAGCAACTCCTATGTCGGCGTGGCCGCCGCTTATTTGGCGATGCTGGATGGCATCAAGGCGATCGTCGGTTCCGGGAAAACGACGGCGGAAATTCTTGCTGAACTTTCCAAAGAGCCCGATGCCGCCGGATTTTATCTGGAAAAGGGTCGCGCCTATCGCAGCGAGCATGACGTTTTCGACGATTATACCCCGGAACAGCGCGACAAGATGTTCGGCAAACCGCCGGCTACGGTCTGGGAAAACATGGATGCCTTGAAGAAGTATCCGGAGAAACTGAAAGTCTTGAAAGCGGGCAATGTACTGCGGCAGGACCTGATCGACGCTTTCGTCAACGGGGCTTTGCTCCGCTGGAAAATCGAGATTACTGGACGAATCATTCCGCAGTATCTGGATACCATTCGGAAAATCACCTGTCTCCACTGCGAAGCCAATCCCGTCGATGACGCCGCTTGGGCCAAGATCAACGAACTGCGGTTATGTCTGGCGAAAGACGGCGCGGAAAAATCCCTGTTCACAAAAGTTCGGGAAGCTTTGGCCGGCGGTAAATACAGTGAAGCTTCCGCCATGCAGCAAGAAATGGCCGCAAAAATGGGCGAACTGGAAGCGGCTTACGAACTCTACAAACGAAATATTCTGGATATTTGATCCTTTTCTTCCCCCCTATTCTCCTGTCAGCGCAAAAACGGCCTATAAGGCCGTTTTTGTGTTTCTGTCACAGACTGCCCCAAAAGGCTCATCTGCTGCGTCACGACTCCGGTTGCTTGCTTGCGTACGGGAAGTACGCGACGCAGCGCAATCCTCGTCGTTTCTTGCAGCTGAACCTTTTTGAACAGTCTGCGTGGTATTTGAGAGGGGAGGCCATCGTGGCAGGATTTCCGGACTGCCGGGAAGAAGAGTATAAGCATGATAATACGGGAGTTCTTAATACGGCATTGGCCGTTCTATTTATTGGGCATTACACTGCTGATCGTTACGGATTTATTGTCGTTGCTGATTCCGCGCACCATTGGTCAGGCCATCGACACGATTGGCGGCGGCAACGGCAATGTCACGGACGCCCTGTGGTTTCTTGCGGCTGTCGCCGCAGCCATGGCGGTGCTCCGCTTTTTTTATCGGGAATGCATTATGGGAACGACAAGGCGGCTCGAATATTTTTTGCGGAACAAATTATTTCGACATGCTCTCTATTTGCCGATGAGTGTTTATGATGAAGCAGGGCCTGGCAAAGTAATGGCGCTGGCGGTGAATGACGTTACTTCCGTCCGGGTTGCGGTAGGACTGGGGATCATGTTGCTGGTCGATGCGGGGGTCATGGGTTTGGTTTCGTTCGCCGTGATGTTTCGGAGTATTGATCCGGCGTTGACTCTCTGGGCGGTAGCGCCGCTGCCTCTGGTGTTCTTTGCCGCCGCCTTGCTGGGGAAGACCGTGCATGAACGGTTTCGACGGGTGCAGGAACGGTTCAGCGCGCTGACGGAATTTACCCAGGAACTGTTCGGCGGGGCGAAAGTCGTGAAGGCTTTCGGGGCGGAGGAAACGCTGACCGGCCGGTTTATCGACGTGAACCGGGACAATATGACAGCTAATTTGGCACTGGCCAGAATACAGGCGGTCTATATCCCGATCACCCATGTGGCGCCGCTGGCCTGCTACGCGGTGGCGCTGGGACTGGGCGGACGACTGATTATTGATGGCCGGATCAGCGTGGGCGATTTGGCGGCCTTCACCGGCTATCTTGGCCTGATCATCTGGCCGGTGATGGGATTGGGCTATTTGATCAACATCGTACAGCGAGGAAAAGCCTCATGGCTACGAATTCGTGACTTTTTAGCCATTCCGCCGTATGAAAACAGGAATCAAACCGGAGAGACCGATAAGCCATCGGAAGTGGGCGGCGAACTCGAACTGCGGGATCTGACCTTTCAATATCCTCTGGCGGCTGCTCCCAGTCTGCAGGGCGTTTCGGTGCGGATTCCCGCTGGCGCGACGGTCGGCATCGTCGGCCGGACCGGCTCCGGCAAGACTACGCTCCTTCGACTGTTGCTGCGCCTGTATCCGGTTCCGGACGGTAAGATTTTCTTGGGCGGAGTGGAGATCAACCAACTTGACTACACCCGGCTGCGTTCAGCGATTGGCTATGTGCCGCAGGATGCTGCGCTGTTTTCGGCCACGATTGCCGAAAACATCACGTTTGGGCAGCCGTACGAAAGGCGGGAGGTGATGGAAGCCGCCCAGACAGCCGTAGTGCGGGAGGATATCGATTCCCGGGCGGAAGGGTTTGGTTCGGTTTTGGGCGAAAAAGGAACCCGCCTTTCCGGCGGGCAGCGTCAACGGGTCGCGGTGGCCCGGGCCTTGATCCGGCGACCGTCCCTGCTGTTGTTGGATGATGTGTTTTCGGCGCTGGATTACCGGACTCAGACCGAGTTGATCGAGAACCTTCGTGAAGTCGAATCGGGTCGGACGACGCTGATCGTGTCGCAACGAGTGGCGGCGGTGAAACATGCCCGGTTTATCCTGGTCATGGATGGCGGACGGATTGCGGAAACGGGAACGCATGACGAGCTGATTGCCTCCGGCGGCCTGTATCATCGCCTGTATGAGCAGCAACTGGCGGCGGGGGAAGTGTCATGAGCCTGTATTACCGGGGACGGGAGTATGAAGGTGAGCAGGGTGGGAAAAGCCGGCTGGCCGATCAACAGTTGTTAGGTTCGTTGTGGAAATTGGCGAGGCCGGTGCGCCCGCTGCTGGCCGGCGCGTTTTTGCTGATGCTGTTGGGGACGGCGGCGGATCTCGTACGCCCCTACATGATGAAAATGGCCATCGATACTTATGTCACGGCGAAAGATCTGCCCGGGTTGGAGACGTTATTCGCGGTTTATATGGCGACGATTGGGCTCAGCCTGGTTCTGGCTTTTGGCGAGAATCTTTTCTTGCAAAAAGCGGGACAGCAAGTAATTTTTGCGGTGCGGGAAAAAGTGTTCCGCCATATTCTTGGGCAGCCGGTCGAAAACTTGGAGGCGCAGCCGGTCGGCCGCCTGGTGACCCGTGTGACGAATGATACCGACGCGGTCAAAGACTTGTACACCGAAGTGATCGTGGCGTTCGCGAGCGATGCGGTCATGCTGGCGGGAATTATCGCCGCGATGTTGGCGATCCATTGGCAACTGGCCCTGCTTTCCTTTGCCATCTTACCGTTGATGGCGCTGCTGGCCGCCGCCTATCAGCGTTTCGCCCGCCGGGCGTACCGGGCCGTTCGCGAAAAAACCGCCGCCGTGAACTCCTATATTCAGGAACGGCTCAACGGCATTGGCGTGATCAAGGCATTTGGCGTGTTCGATGTCACGGAACGGGGATTCCAACGGGTAAATGACGAGTATCTGCAGGCAGGATTGACGGAGATGCGGACGTTTGCCGCCTTCCGACCGTTGGTGGATCTCATGTATGTGTTGGCGGTGATTTTGGTGTTGCATTTTAGCGACGTCGAGTCCCGGGCCGCTGGAATCGAGATCGGCACCGTCATCGCTTTTCTTCGATATATGGAGAAATTTTTCTGGCCGATCAAGGATTTGGCGGAAAAGTACAGTTTGTTGCAGTCGGCGTTGGCGGCGGCGGAGCGGATTCAACCGATGCTGACGGAACCGGCCGAATTCGACTCCGGTATTGCTCCAGCTCATCGTTGCGCCCCGGCCCGCATCGATTTTGACGATGTCTGGTTCGCGTATGAAGAAAATGCCTGGGTACTGTCCGGGGTGACTTTTACTGTGCCGGCCGGAGCGTTTTATGGTATCGCTGGCCTGTCCGGCTCCGGCAAGACAACGCTTTTGAGTTTGCTGCTTCGGTTTTATGAGCCGCAGAAAGGCCGGATACTGCTTGACGGGACCGATATCCGGGAGATTTCGCCAGCGGTGTTGCGTCACCGATTAAGTATCGTTTTTCAGGATGTCCATATCTTCAAAGGTACCGTGGCGGAAAACATTTCCCTGTACGATCCCAAAATCACTCGCGACCGGGTCCGGGCGGCGGCGGAGCTGGCCAACCTGGCGCCGTTCATCGAAAAAATGCCGCAAGGCTATGATACACAGGCGGGCTATCTCGGTTCGACCCTGTCGGCGGGGCAGCGGCAGTTATTGTCGTTCGCCCGGGCCTTGGCCACACCGGCCGACGTACTGGTTCTCGACGAAGCGACTTCCAGCATCGACAGCTACACGGAAGCCCTGGTCCAGACTGCGCTGGAAAAAGCGGCGGCCCAACGGACGATGCTGGTGGTGGCGCACCGGTTGTCCACCATCGTGAACGCCGACCGGATCCTGCTCATGCATCAGGGCCGAGTCGTGGAACAAGGAACTCATACCGAACTGATGGCGATCGGCGGGCAGTATGCCCGGTTGTATGAATGTCAGTAAGATTTTGGTTGTGCGGCAGGAAGTTGGCCGGTTAATCTTGAATTAATTCTAATAACTCATCCTACTTCAGTCTGAGGGGGTTGAATGATGGGGACGATTTCCAGAAACAAGGGAAAACGCTTGCACAACCGGAATGAAATCAACCGATTAAACCAGAAGGCGCTGTACATCGGCGGTGTAGCGGCGGGAGGAATTCTCGCATTGATTGTATTTTCGTTTCTGACATCGTAAATACCGGGCAGCCGGAGAGCTGCGAAAGGAGAGGGCGAATGGACAGGGATTGGGTATTGCACGTGCTGGACACAATATCGGGATTCAGCCGCGGTGAAATTGGCATCACCCGTCTGGCGTTGTCGGAGGACGAATTGAAAGCCCGTGGCTATGTCACCGGCTTGATGCAGGAACTGGGCATGAAAATCCGGGTGGATGGCATCGGCAATATCATCGGACGACTGGAAGGGACTGACCCGGCGGCGGCGCCGGTCATCGCCGGTTCGCATCTGGATTCGGTGCCGGAAGGCGGCCGTTATGACGGCGTGCTGGGTGTCGTGGGAGGATTGGCGGCCATTCGACGGATCAAGGCGGAAGGAAAAACGAAGCATCCGTTGGAACTGATTATCTTTACCGCTGAAGAGTCCAGTCGGTTTGGGTACGCTACCATGGGCAGCAAGGCCATGGCCGGAGTGGCGGATGTTAAAGGTTGGACGAAGGCCAAAGACCCGCAGGGAGTATCTTTTCCCGAAGCGTTGGTTGCAGCGGGGTTGCCGGCGGATCAAATCGCCGCGGCATCCCGGGTGGGGGAACCGATTCACGCGTTCGTCGAACTGCATATCGAACAGGGACCGATTCTGGAAGACGAAGAACTGTCGATTGGCGTCGTGGAAGCGATTGCAGCGCCTACCCGCTTGAAGATCCGGGTAGAAGGGACGCCGGGGCATTCCGGTACCACGCCGATGGATACTCGGGAAGATGCGTTGGTTACGGCGGCGCAGATCGTGCTGGCCGTTCGCGAAGTGACGTTGGCTCGTTACGGAGAAGGAACGGTGGGAACGGTCGGCAATCTAAAGGTGCATCCAGGAGTGATGAATGTGATTCCCGGCCTGGCCGAACTTTGGGTCGACATTCGCGGCGTTGACCACGACAGCATCGTGGAGGTTCTTCAGGAGATCAAGGACGAAATCAGCATTATTGCGGAAGCGGAAGGAACGACAGTTTCAATCGAAGTGCTGACGTCCGACAAACCGGTGAAGCTTCATCCGCTGGTGATTGGCATGGTGGAGAACGCCTGCCGTGATCTGAAGGTTTCCTATAAACGGATGAACAGTGGAGCCGGGCATGATGCCATGCACATGGCGGCCCTGGGGCCGACGGGAATGATCTTCATTCCCTGTGCGAGAGGCATCAGTCATAATCCGGAGGAAGCGGCGGCGCCGGCGGATATTATGACCGGCATCGATGTGCTGACGAGAACATTGAAGGCGTTGGCCGAAGGATAGGGGAGTTTACGGATTGTTGCAGCAATATCTGAGAAAAATCTATAGCCAGAATTCGTTTGTAAACCTGCTGGAAATGAAATTGATTCATGTCGAACCAGGAAATGCGATATTATCCATGCCGATCGATCCGGCAAAACATACAAATCTTTACAATGTCGCGCACGGCGGGGCACTTGCCTCCCTGGCCGATACCGCGATGGGTGTGGCGTGCGCCTCACTGGGGCGACGGGTGGTGACGCTTGAATTGAACATGAATTTTATCAAAGCACCGGATTCCGGAACGGTAATTCGCGCTTGCGGCCGGGTGTTGCACAATGGCGGTCATACGCTGGTGGTCGAATGTGATGTTCTGGGTGAAAAAGAGGTGCTTCTGGGCAAAGCTCGCGGCACATTCTATGTAGTTGGCAAGTTTGATATGGAAGCAGACCAATAAAAAATATAATAGACAAAAAGAGGAAATCGCAAGCCCCCATCGAATTGTTAGTATAAATCGAACAATCTAACAATTTGAGGGGGTTTGTGCGTGTAAAGAAAACACTGGTTGGTTGCAATGGTAGTCCTGGTTGCTCTGTCTATGGCGGTCTTCGGCTGCGGCGGCGGGGGCGGCGACAAAAAAGCGGCGCCGGCGAAAATTCAGAACATCAATATCGCTACCGCCACGACCGGTGGGGTTTACTACCCGCTTGGCAACGCCATGGCGCAGCTTTTCAATCAGAAGATCCCCGGTATCAAAGCCTCGGCGGGCGCCACGGCCGGTACTCCGCAGAATGTGCTGCTGATGCAGAAAAAAGAAGCGGAAGTCGCCTTTGCTCAGAACGGCGTTGCCTATTACGCCTTCAACGGCAGAGAAATGTTTAAGGATAAGCCGACTAAATTTTTGCGCGGGATTACGAATTTGTATCCGAATGTCATGCATATCGTGGTTGCGGCGAATTCCAACGTAAAGTCGATCAAGGATTTCGAAGGGAAAAAGTTCGTGCCCGGCGCCATTGGCAGTGCGACCGAAATCAACTCCAAAGAAATTCTTGGCTTGTATGGGCTGGATTACAAAGATAAGAAAAATGTGAAAGGCGAATATCTCGGTTATTCCGAGGCGGCGGAAGCATTGAAGGATGGTCGGGTGGACGGAATCCTGATCGCCGGTGGTCTGCCGACATCGGCTGTATTGGATGCCGCGTCGTCGCTGAAGATTCGCATTTTGTCCCTGGAACCGGACATGATCGCCAAATTGAAACAGACCATGCCCTGGTATTATGAAATCACGATTCCCAAAGGAACCTACATGGGTCAGACGGAAGACGTGCATACCGTGGCCGTCGCAAATATCTTGATTTGCCGTGACGATTTAAGCACCGATTTAGTATACAATATGACGAAAACATTGCATGAAAGCCAGAAAGATCTGGTTGCGGCTCATAATGCAGCCAAGGCCATGAAGCTTGAGACTGCACTCAAAGGCATGACGGTGCCACTCCATCCCGGTGCTGAAAAATATTACAAGGAGAAGGGAATTGTAAAATAACCTCGGTTGTCTGTTGGTATCGCAGATGGGCGCTTGCGCCCGTCTGCGATATTTGTATGGTGAAATACGCAACAAGAGGGGAGATTTTGTTTTGGCTACGGAAGAAAACAAACCGATTGACAAGTCCGCCATTGATGCGTTTATCAACGAGGAATCCGCCGAGAATGTGGATGAAGTCGTTCGCAAATACGAAGCGGAGTCCCGGTTTCGCAAGTTTTCCGGCAATATTGGCAAACTGGTCGCCTTCATCTGTATCGCCATGTCCCTGTTTCACCTGTATACCGCCGGGTTTGGCGTGTTGGAAGCCATCAAGCAACGCAATATTCATTTAACATTTTGTCTGGTGTTATCATTTTTGATGTATCCGTCCGGGCCCAAGGGCGGCGCCAACCGGATCACCTGGTGGGATTGGATACTGGTTGGGTTGTCGGTTGCCGTTGGTTCCTACTTGATGATTATCTATGATGCTCTTGCCAATCGCGGCGGGGTAACCGAGCCGATGGATATTTATATGGGAGGGGTTTTATGCCTGTTGGTGCTGGAGGCGGCGCGGCGGGCGACTGGAAAGGAATTGCCGATCATGGCGCTGTGCTTTGTCGCGTATGCATTGTTCGGCGACATGATTCCCGGGCAGTTTGGTCATCGGGGATATAGCCTGGAACGACTGATCGACCATATGTTTCTGACTACCGAAGGGATTTATGGTGTGGCGTTGGGTGTTTCCGCTACCTATATCTTCCTGTTCATTTTATTTGGCGCATTTCTGACCGAAACCGGCATGGCTAAGTTTTTCAATTCCCTGTCGATGGCCGTTGCCGGCGGATCGCCGGGAGGCCCGGCCAAGGTGGCGGTCTTTGCCAGCGGGCTGCTGGGGATGATCAACGGCAGCGCGGTCGCCAATGTGGCCACGATTGGCGCCTTCACGATTCCTCTGATGAAAAGCATCGGTTATCGGCCCCATTTTGCCGGCGCAGTGGAAGCTGTCGCCTCGACGGGCGGACAGATCATGCCGCCGGTTATGGGAGCGGCGGCGTTTGTCATGGCGGAATTTCTGGGGATGTCCTATACGACGATCATGATTGCGGCGGTAGTCCCGGCGGTCCTGTATTATCTGGCCTGCTGGACGATGATTCATCTGGAAGCGCTGAAACTCGGTTTGGAAGGGCTTCCTAAGGAACAGTTGCCGAATGCCGGGAAAGTATTGAAAAAGCAGGGGCATCTGTCGATTCCCATCATCGGAATTGTCGCGTTGCTGTTGTATGGCTTGACGCCGCTGTATGCCGCATTCTTCACCATCATCATGACCATCATCGTCAGCTATATGCGAAAAGACACGGCGATCAGCTTTGCTGGTTTTGTTCGGGCGTTGGAGAACGGCGCCAAAGGCTCGGTCGGTGTGGCGATGGCCTGCGCCGTAGTCGGGTTTGTGGTGGGAGTGAGCTCGCTTACCAGCTTAGGGTTGACTTTTGGCGCGAATATCCTGGCGTTTTCCCAGAATAACATGATTATTACATTGGTATTGACGATGATCACCATGTTGATTCTGGGCATGGGCTTACCGACAACGGCCTGCTATATCGTCGGGGCTACGATTGCCGCTCCGGCATTGATCAAACTGGGGGTTTTGCCCTTGGTTGCCCACTTCTTCGTGTTCTATTTCGCCTGTCTGTCCAACCTGACGCCGCCAGTTTGTCTGGCCGCCTTTACCGCCGCGGGGATCGCTGGCGCGAGTCCTTACAAAGTGGGTTGGACTTCGACTCGGTTGGGTGTTGCCGGATTTTTAGTGCCATTTCTGGCCGTATACTCTCCGATGCTGATGTTTGCCGGTAAATTTTCGCCGATTGAATTGACCGAGGCCATCATTACCGCAGTTGTTGGTGTTGTGGCGTTGAGCGCGGCCCTTGAAAACTGGCTGTTTCGGGCGTGCAAATTCTGGGAAAGGGCATTGCTGTTTGTTGGCGCCTTGATGCTGATGATCCCCGGCTTGATGACCGATATCGCTGGCGGGATTGCCGTGGCGATCGTCTACTTCGCTCAAAAGCGCAATCAATAGGGCGTTTCTGTGAAAAACTTAACTTGAAAAAGCTGATTTGCGGGCTTAACAAAAATTGCCGAATAAGGTATACTTATGCCTAAGGGTCTATTTTTACCCCGATTACATTATCTGACGATATCGAGGAGGACACGCATGGACTTCAATTTTACTCCGGATCAGATCGCCTTTCGAAAAATGGCGCAGGAATTAGTTGCCAAAGAAATCACCCCTTATATTCGCGAAATGGACGAAAAAGGCGAGATGCGGCCGGGACTCATCCAGAAGTTCCACGAGGCGGGAATTCTGAACCTGGTGGTTCCCGAAGAATATGACGGACCCGGACTGGATGCCCTGTCGATTGCCCTGATTTATGAAGAACTGGGCAAGGGCTGCGCCGGCATCGCGACTTCGGCCGCCGCCAACGCACTGGCATCTTATCCGGTTGTTGTGGCGGGCACGGAAGAGCAAAAACGTAAAATGTTCGATACAATCAATGACGGGAAACTGGCCGCTTTTGCCCTGACCGAACCCAATGCCGGTTCGGATGCCGGCGGCGTATCGACCTCGGCGGTGAGAGACGGCGAGTATTATGTTCTGAACGGGACCAAGTGCTTTATCACCAACGGGGGCATTTCCGAAATCTACACCGTGTTTGCCAATGCACGCAAATCCGCGGGGATTCGGGGATTGACCGCATTCATCGTCGACCGGAACACCCCGGGTTTTTCCGTGGGAAAAAAGGAAGATAAGATGGGGATGCGGCCGTCCAACACCACCGAATTGGTTCTGGACAATGTCCGGGTGCATGAAAGCATGCGGATTGGCCGGGAAGGTGAAGGATTCAAGATCGCTATGAAAACGCTGGACGCGGCCCGGCCGTTGGTTGGCGCCGTGGGTGTCGGTCTGGCGGACGCTGCGCTTCAGGCTGCCTGCAAATATGCCAAAGAACGGCAGCAATTCGGCAAGCCGATCGCTTCGTTCCAGATGGTCCAGGGGATGATCGCCGACATGGCGATGGCGGTGGAAACGGCCCGCTTGATGGTTTACAAAGCCTGTTGGCTGAAGGATCAGGGCCAGGACTATAAACTGGAGTCGGCTATGGCCAAATGCCTGGCTGCTGATGTCGCGATGAAAGTAACCACCGACGCCGTACAGATCATGGGCGGCTATGGGTACATGAAAGAATATCCGGTGGAAAAAATGATGCGCGACGCAAAACTGCTGCAGATTTACGAAGGGACCAACCAGATTCAGCGCTTGGTCATCGCCAATAGCATTCTGTACTGATTTCGGCTGTTTTTTCGGCGAAAAGAATGCTGCGGCCCTTGACAAAAGCGGAGTTGGCGTACTATAATAAATTTCGTCACATCAGACAAATGAATTGGGGTTATAGCTCAGTTGGTTAGAGCGCTTCGTTGACATCGAAGAGGTCTGCGGTTCGAGTCCGCCTAACCCCACCAACGCAATTTTAAAGGCTCCAAGGCACTTCGCCTGGAGCCTTTTTTTATGCGTTTGACACAGGTTCTGACACAGAATCTACCGCAAACGTGTTTATTTCAGGCTGTTTTTCAGATTTCCTTTTTCTCGGTTTCCGCTTCGGCTTTTCCGGAGACTTATAGTCCTTGAAAATTTCCTCCAGCTTGGCGCCAACTTTTTGCGCCGCATCCTTAAGTTCAGCTTCGGATGCGTGGGCATATCGGCGAACGTGCGTTTTTACGTCGTCATGGCCCGCCTGGGTCATGCTGACCTTCAGGTTGATACCTAGTGAGTGCATCCAGGAAATGAAGTTGTGCCGCAGGTCCTGGAAGCGAGCATCGGCCATCGGCGTGAAGGTGAACTCGGGGTCTTTTTTCTTTTTGGCTTCGAATTCATGATCCACTTTTTCGCGCCAGTTTCGGAACTGACGGCTGAAGTTGGTTAGGCTGATATGTGTGTCCGTCAGGGAGTGGAAGACAATTTCCGATTTCGTCGGCGGAATGGCTTTGATCTTGGCCATGATGAACGGATCCACGAAAACTTCCCGATATCCCGCCGGCGTCTTGGGCTTGTCCTTGACTTCCTGCTTGTTGCCGTTGCGGATCAGCGTCTTGGTGATGACTACACGGTCATCTTTAACGTCCGGCCACTCCAGGGCAAGAATTTCGCCTTTGCGCAGCCCGGCGCCGAGTTCCAGCCACAGCGCCTTGCCGTATTGGCTTTGCTCCGCGATATGCATTAGCGCGACCAGCTGCTCGTCCGTATAGAGGCGGGGGATACGGCTTTCCAATGGTGGCAGCTTCACTTTGTAAATTTTACGGATCAAGTCGCGATCCAGGGCGATCTCCAAAATCTGTTTGACGATCTGCCAGATCTCGATGATGGTGCTGGCGGCTAGCTTTTTCTCCAGCAGGCCGGTGACGAGCTCCTGCGACTTCGCATTGACTTCGGCTGGGGTGTCGTCGTAGTAATCCGACAGATGGTTTTCACAGAGCGATTTATATTTGTCGTAGGTAGTAGGGCTGCGCTTTTTTGCGGTTACAAAGCTTTTGAAGGTCCGCAGCCAAATCTTTTGCAGGTCGCCAAAGGTGGTTTCATCCGGACGCAGCGCCTGTCCCTGGATTCGTTTTACGACCATGCTGTCCAGCCAGGCGTTACCATCTTTCTCAGCGGTGGCGCCGGTAAAATATTCTGTGATAATTATTGGCTCGCCGTTTTCATCACGCTCCCCGCTGGGGAAACGGCACATAACCCGCCCATCCTTGCGAAAAGAGATAGAGCCTGTGTTGTTGGGACGCCGACCGGCTTTCTTCTTGCGTGCCATTGGGAAAATCTCCTTTGGTTAATTGTTTAGGGTTGCGTGTTGACATACGCACAAATAATGCGTACAATTTAATCATAAACAAGGGGGTGGCGTGGTGACGGCAAGGGAAGCGATCAAGCTGCTGGAAGCAAACGGATGGCAACTGGACAGCGTGAAAGGATCGCATCACCACTTCAAGCACCCCAAGCGAAAGGGGAAAATCACCATTGCCCTACACAAAGGCGATATTCCGCCTGGAACATTGAACAGTATTTTGAGACAGGCGGGGCTGAAATAGGCTCCGCATCGAAGGGAGGCGTCACGATGAGAAAGGTGACTTATTTTGCGGTATTCGAGCCGGCATCCTCCGGCGGGTTCGGCGTATACTTCCCGGACCTTCCCGGCTGCATCTCCATGGGCGACGACTTCACCGACGCCAGCCGTATGGCGGAAGAGGCTCTTGGCTTGCATCTGTGGGGAATGGAGAAGGATGGCGACGCGATCCCGGCGTCGACACAGCCGCCGTTCGACGACGTTCCGGAAGGGGCGGTCGTGGCAGCCGTCGCGGTGTTCCCGGACATCGTGAAAAACGAGATGGACAACCGGGGAATGAAAACCAACGTGACCATTCCCGCCTGGCTCAAGGAGCTGGCAGAGAAGGAAAACATCAACTTTTCACAGGTCCTGCAAGCTGCGCTGCGCGAGCGCATCGGCGTGTAGACCGGCCGCCCCCGGGCGGCTTTTTTATTTACCAAACATTTCTCTATTCCATTTTTTCATATCCCGTTCATTCTGACGCTGCTGATCTAAAAAATCTGGCGTAGAGTCAATTCGTATAATGCAAGAAATTGCTCGCTCAAGCAGCTCAATGTCTTCCAATGGTATTTTGTTAGAACGAAAAGGCGAGTTCTTTCTCAAAGATAAGTTGTAAAGCATTTTAGACATAACATAAATTTTTGAAGGATAAGTCATTCCGATTATAAATGTGCAAGCTACAATTCCGATAAGTACCATTATTCCAGCAAAAAATCCTTGATGATACCAAGCCACGAAAGGGGATGCTATTACTAAAAAAGTCAAATGTTTTCCGACCCATGCCGTCCACGATGGGTAGCATAAATCGTAAAAATCGTCATATGTAAAATTGGTTAGCCGGGTGATCTCACGTAATTCGGTAGCAACCGCATGATAGCGAAACGAAATTCCAAATGGTATCCCTAAAAAGATAATTACCAAAACCGTTCCCGCCCAATTTCCCATTTCAACACCCGCCTTTTCAATATTAAAACCGTACCCGTCGCCAGCGGCGGAGAGTACGGTTTTTTACTTGTCACAGCCACTCCCAATAGTTCCTGCTTGCACAACCCCAGCTCCATGAGCCGGCGCTTCATAACGTACCAGCTTACGCCATAGCCCTGGACATAATGCCGCAGGTCGCGAAAATTTCGTATTTCGTACTGAGCGTATTGTTCAGCGACCCACGCGGCCGGCATCAGCAGCTCGGCGGCAAAGATATCGGCTTCCCGAGAGAACACCGCTTCCTGCTGCTTTAATACTTGCCTGAGACTGCGGGTGCAATGCCCCAAAACAATGTGCCCGAGCTCATGCGCATACGGCCATTCATAAGAGTATTCGCAGAGCGGGTCACTGATATATACCCGGAACGAACCATCGTCATCTATCCTGCAATCGCCTTCGATTTTGAGCCAGTCAACCAGATCAACCGTGGCGTAATGGGTGAGGATCTCGTGAGCCGGAACCGTTGGGTAATGAATTGCTTCGTGGCTGAGTGTGATGTTTGCCATGAGTTTTGCGTAGTCTTCGCGGACAACCGGGATCTCCGTTGGCGACAACCCCTAAACACATGAGCGTTCAGCTTATTTATTTTTAGGGCGAATACGCTTTATTGCCTTTTCTTGTTTTTCGGTAAGCTCTTTGAAGTTTTGGCGCGAAACGACCTTTTCGCCGGTTCGCTGTTCCAGTTCCCGCCTGGCGTTTCCGGCAACAGTTCCGCCGGCCTGGGCGGCTTTTTTATTTTCGGCAAATCCTTGCGCGTCTTGCGTGCGGGCGATTTCCGTCGTGGACGCTTCGCCCAGCATGGTGAATATCAATTCAAGATCGGTCATGTGGTCGCGCAAGTTGTCCGGCTGCTCGAGGGCTTTGGCCGTCTTATATTCGGTCGGCGTCAGGCCAAAGGTTGCCTTGCTGATTTCGGCGGTCAGTATGGCATATTCGCGGGATTCAGCGACGCCGCGATTCTTCCACTCATCGGTCAGTTCGTCGCGAACGGCGATGCCGCGGACCCGTTTTTCAATCCAGGCGTCGCTGTATCCCTTGGCGCGATAAAGTCCCCTCATGCGCTTTGCCGCCAGTTCCGGGTTTTCTATTTCCTCCAGGCGCTCAGCTCCAACTTGGGCCAGCCAGCGTTTGAAAGGCTCGGCTTTCGGCGATGGGATGGACTGGATGATGCGCAGCAGGTTTTCGGCATTGGCACAATTCAGCTTTTGCGGACCGCCAGCGGTAGGAACGGCAAGGGGGGTGACAAATTGTCCCCACCCTTTTGCAAGCTCAGCATCCCGCGAACGCATCTTTTTGATATAGTCCGCCGGGTTCGCGGAATCGGTCAGAGCCAAAACAACATCCGTGACAACGAAGTACCATTTCTGTTCCGCATCCACCCACACGGACCGGATGGATTTTGATTCAAACAACTTGATGCTTTTCATGCGCCCTCCATCATTTCTTCGGCGGCAGATGGTATTTGTGATTGATGACCGTGCTCCGCCACTCGTCGTCGGTCTTGGCGTGGCCTTCGGCCTGGAATATCTCGTACCGGTTGATCCGCTCGCCACGCAGGTTGATGAACTCCTCCGGCAGCGGGACCATGTCCGGGTCGATGTCTTTGATGCTGATGATCTTGCTGTAGTCCGGCATCGGCCTCGGCGGGTAGATCGGGATGACCGCCGGCAACCGCTGCCGCATGATCATGGCGATGGTGTGGCGCACGTCGAGGATATCCTGCCGGGTCAGCGGCACGCCCATGAAGGTGATCTCGCCTTCGTTCTCGACGATGAGCAGGTCGGTCAGTTCGCGGTGAGCGGTCAGCGTATCTGTCGCCACTTCGCCAATGTTTTCCCCGGCGAAGTCCTTCGGGGTTTGTTTTTTCTCGGGGACGAGTTCAACGGGGTATCCCGCCTGCAACATTGCTTCTTTCACATCGACATCCAAGGCGGTGGCGATTTTGGTTAAGGTAATGACATCGGGGAATTGTATAGCGTTCCAGATACGGCTAATTGTTGCTTCGTTTAACTTTGCCGCTTTAGCCAATTTGCGCTGACTGTCAAAGCCTTTCGCTGGCGCAATTTTTCGAAGCCAAGACGCAAAAGCCCTTGTTTGTTCGGGTTCTCGCTTATAATATCCCACGCAAGTCACCTCCTTTATATACATATCGTATTGCAATAACGCAACACAAACAAGTATTGCCGGCTCGCAAATTATTTTTAAAAAACTATTGCGGGCTCGCAAATAACGTGATAAGATGTTCACAGAAAGGGGGTGGCGAGATGAAGCGACTGAAGCCGGAAGGGCTGGAGCTGATAAAAAAGAAATACGCGCTGAGTAGCAATACCGCCGTAGCCAAGCACATCGGCGTCAATTTTTCCACGTTGTGGCGGGCGGTGAACGAATCGGCGGGCGGGGAGTTCGTGGCAAGGACGATGCGGAGCTGTTCGGGGTTTTCCTTCCATGACCTTTTTTTTGATTCGGAAATTGCGGGCTTGCAACAAAAAGCCAAGAAAGGAGCGTAGCGGATGAATCAATGCTGCTATGAATGTCCACTGCTTCAAAGCCGGAAGTGCCTGAATTGCAAGCACTTCGTCCAGCATTATTACAAACGCGAGGACGGATGTTTCATTCCGGTTTATTTGGGGCATTGCACGACCCCGGGGCTGAAAAACAGAAAGCCCGATGATCTGGCTTGCCGGTACTGGGAGCCGGCATAAGAAAAAGTCACGCACCAGCGCATAGAGAGGATAAGAAAGGAGAGAAAAAGAGATGGATGTATTCGACAGGATACTACCGATCCATGAAACACCGGAAGACAAGCCTCAAGTTGATTCGGTCATCGAGCGACTCACTGAAATGCTTGAGCAGTACCACGTCAAATACGCTATTACGCTGGCAACGCTTAAAGAACAAAAAGAGGATCCCAGACCTCTCCGCTACAGACTGTCCTATAACTCCGACCAACATCTTGAATTATCACTGGTTGCGGCGCTTTGGGCGCGGGTCTATCTTACGGCTGACCCAAAGAAAGTGGCGGCGCCAACAATCAAGTCGCTCGCCATGGTTTTTGAGGATTGAGGATTGAGGCCAGCCGGGGCCAATACCGGCGCATAAGAAAAAGTCACGCACCAGCGCATAGAGAGGGGGAAGGGTGCAGCATGGAAGACAAAAAGGAGGCCGCTATCACGGCGATTATTGCAGTAATCGAGGAAAACGGCCTGACATTCAAAGAAGCGCATGACGTTATTCACGAGTTAAGCAACGAAATCTGGCAAGCGGCTTTTAAGTCGGCTTTTTCTGGGAAATTTGTTGTTGAGCAGATTTCTGAATCCCGGCGGCGATAACCGTAATCGCACACCCACCGGCAACTCCGGGAATTGCCTGGACATACAGGCTGCAATCTGTTTGACACGCTGATCGGGAAAATGGGCACAGGTTTTGATTTGGGAAGACGTTCAATTTTATCACCTCCTTTCGGAGATGACTTCAACAAATGGAAACAGATTCCTGCCGCGCGCCAGCGCATAACAGTTCCAGCTTCATGGTAGCACCGCCGGTGGCGGTACGCATTATCAGGGCGGTACAAAAATAGGGACCGATTTCCTGCCAGAAATGAGAGGAGGCGTTCACCAGTGAAAAAGATCGAAATCGCGTTGTTCGACAATTTTTGGGAAGCAATCGCAGCCGAAGCCGGCAAGACAAATCGCAGCGTCGATGAGGTGATCCTGGTGGCGCTGGCCGTCTGGCTTTTGGATCACGGCTATCAGGCCGCCATCCGGCCGGTGGGCGGGTACGCACCGCGCCCCACAAACTGCGAGGAGGGGACGATGATATGAACGGTGGCAAACATGATGATACGGCGATCGAGCTGGTAAGCAAAATCAAATTCGCCGCCGACGAGCTCGGCCACGCTGAACATTCCCCGAAAGAGGTCCGGCGCCAGATATGCCAGCTGACGCAGCGACTGGTCAAGGTGCTGGAGTGCACCGAGAAGACGATCCACCAGGCGGCGGAAAAAATCGGCGGCAGCCGTTAAAGAAAAGGAGTGTAGGACATGAGATACTTTTTTGCCCAAGATTTGAAAAACCGATCCTATTTAATCGCTGCTCGTGACGAAGAGGAAGCTATGAAACTTGCAGCGGCAAATCAGGTCGACGGAGTCCTTTACGAACTGACGCCTGACAGATTTGATGTTTCAGGGTTTCTTATCAACGGATAAAAGGGAAGCCCCCTGCGGGGGCAGGAGGCTTTGACGGTTACTTTCCTTTGTGCTTGGTCGGATCATTCAGGACGTAACCTTGCCCAGGTTTTGAAGTTGGCGGCAGTGGGTGGCCTTCGGTTGATGTAACTTCACGTCCGGTATCGCCGCCGCGCGGGCCAACCACGCCATATTGGCCCGACTTAGGAGTAGGGGTTCCGGGTGGTAGAGGTTTGCTTCCCAAGGTTATCACCTCCCTTCGCTGGGGGAGACTTCCACAAAAACGCAGGCGATTCCTGCAAATGGCAAACAAAACCAGAGGTCATTGAATATTCAACACCTCACTTAATAACATCATATCTTCAACAACGGAAGCTTTCATTATCACATCGGCACAAAGATTTCCCGCGAGACCATCAACTTTTTATAACGGATCGCGGACCCGCAGAAAAATGAAGGAGGCGAAGTCATGGACACACCAGTCGCGATGGAAACGGTGGAAAAGGAATTCATTACGGTGTTTGAGTTGGCGAAGAAGTTTTGCATCGGGGTGCAGGCGGCGCGCAACATGTGCCAGGCGAAAGGGTTCCCGGCGAGAAAGGTTGCCGGCCAGTGGCGGATCAACAAGGAAAAACTGGACAAGTGGATCGACACCGAGTTTGGCGGGAAAGTGGTGGCGGTTTACGGCGGGAGGCGGGCATATTGAAAACGGTTGAGGCGGTAAAAATGCAGCGGGAGGAAAACTCGCTCGGCGTGATCGTCGGCATGAGCCTGATCGCGTTATTGGTGGTGTGGCTGCACTGATGGGCGCGAACGTGAAAGATACTTTGCTGAAGCTGAAGGAATCCCTGGGCGACGAGCCGGCCCCGGTGCTGGCTCCGGTGGATGGGCTGGACACGCTGGTGGCGGAGATCAAGATCCTGTCTCAGCAAACCGCGGGGAACATCATCGAGATCGGCAAGCGGTTGATCCGGGCGAAAACACTGGTTGCGCATGGAAACTGGGAACAGTGGCTGACAGAGAATCTCGAACTTTCCACCCGGCGGGCGCAGCAGTTCATGAAGGTGGCGGAAGAATACGGAAAAACGAACACGTATTCGTTTTTGACCCCTTCCAAGGCAATCGCCCTGCTCGATGTTCCCGCTGCCGATCGGGAAGCGTTCATTGCCCAGCCCCATGACGTGGGCGGTGAGCAGAAGACGGTGGACGAGATGACCAGCCGGGAGCTGGCTGCGGCGGTAAAGGCGCTGAAAGATGCCGAACGCGCCAGGGCGGAAAAAGACAAGCTAATTCAGGACCAGGCGAAGAGACTTCAGTCGCTGACCGACGACTTGGAGCAGTCCAGACTGGCGCAGAAAGTTCTGGCCGATACGAAGAAACCGGAAACCATTGTGAAGACGATCGAGAAGGAAACGATTCCGGACGATTACGAGCGGATCAAGAAAGACCTGCAGGCTGCCAACAATAACGTCGCTTCCCTGCACGCCAGGCTGGCCGCTTATGAAACGGACGGGCAGCGCCAGGATCAGCTGAAGATGGAACTGCGGCACTTCACCCACAGCATTGAAAAGTTCGTGCGGGAGAACGCGACCCTCGGTTATTTCGGCAACATCTACGCTAAGGCATCCCCGCAAGCGCAGCGGGAGTATGACAAGAGCCTGGCGATGCTGGAAAAGTGGTGCAGGGACATGCGGGACCAGGCGATCATTCCGAAGGGCGAGCAAATTTATGAAATGGAGGCGTAAACGACATGGGTGACCTCAGCTTGATGGAGAAAACCAAAGCGGAACGAGCGCTGGACGCTGCCCGGCAACTCCTGAGCGCGGTGGGGGATTTGTCGGAAGAGGTGGCGGAGCATCGGCAGCGGCTGATCTCGGTCGAACACCAGCTGGAAAAGGAGGTATATATCACACCGGCGCAAGCGGCCGCGCTGCTCAGGGCGGTAAGGGAAAAGGTCCGGGAGGTTTGCGGGGACAAGTATAAAGAGCAGCGGGGGAAAATGTTCCCGGCGCTATGGCATGCGGTGAAGAAGGAATTTGACGTGGCGCAGTATCGCGAGATCCCGCGTGTCAAGATCGACATCGCCATGAAGCTGGTCCGCGAGTGGAAGCCGCTGGACTTGGCGGCATGAGAAATGGTGGCGAAAAAAGTTGAATCCATCCGGATGGGCCCGGATGGATTCGGAAGAAGTTTTTCATGCGGCACATGATTCACTCTTCGTGTTCAGTATAACACGGGCGTTTATTCAAGACCAGACTCCGGATCAATGTTATTAACAGGAGGCATGGATGGTGGCGGAATTAACGAACCCAGAAAACATGACCCGCAAGGCGGCGCGGATGCTTTTCAAAGCCAGAGTCATGGCCTGCGCCAGATGCAAGCACACGACAGGCACGCTCTTCGCGGCGCTGGACGCCGACGGAAACAAATGCTTCGTCTGCAAAAGATGCCTGACCAGGTTGCAGCCGGAACTGCTGGCGACGATTAACGCAACCAGCCGCCGCGATCGGCGGGAGATGATGAGGGAGGCGGGAAAATGAGCAACACCGTTGATTTTAAAGAACTTCACCTGCTGCCGCCGCACCCGGACGTGTGCCAAGTTTGCGCACATAAACACCGGCCGGAATACCCGCATAACGCACAAAGCCTTTACTATCAGACGAAGTTTTATTTGGAGAACGGCCGGGCGGCCACTTGGGCTGACGCCATGGCGCACTGCACACCGGCAATGAAAGCGATCTGGACGGAAGAGCTGCACAAGCGAGGGCAGGAGGTGCCGGCATGATCACGGAGGACCTGGTGGAATACATCCGGACGAACTGTTATGAAATGCGCGGCGATGGCTGCGACGAGTGCAGCAATCTCGGCGATTGTTGCCTGCAGTGCAACTTTCGCAAAGACTGCCCCGACATTTGTTCAGGCGAACGCCATCACAAGCGGCTCGAAACGAAGTCGGACGGCGAGCTGGCAGACATGCTGGAAGACCAGTTTGAAGCCCTTGGGTTATTGATGCTGACCGCGGCGGAGCGGATCCGGGAGTTGTCGAAGCGGCTTGAAGTTCCAAACATAAAAGGGGAGTGACGGCATGTTTATCGAGTTCCATTATTTGTTGGCCTTGATGGGGTTGTGCCTGTTCGCCGGTGGCGCTGTCGGATTGTTCGTATCGGCAGTATGCCAGGTCAGCGGCGCCTGCACCCGGGAAGAAGAGGAGGAAGCAAAACGATGCCGGTAGGAGCAAGAACAGCAAGAGTGGAGGACCTTGGCTTTCACAAGTTGGACTTATCGAACGGTGAGACGGAACATATTGCCCCCGAGCCGTGTCAGGTACGCAAATGCACGGTGGCGGAAGCGTTGCGGGATCAGGTCAAGTTGCCATGGGCCGGGAAAGTCGAGCGGCAATCCCTCGGCACGTTAACGAAAGAACTGTTTTTAAAGCTGGAAGATTACGGGCTGTCCCGCTTGGAGATCATGCGGCTCTTTAAGGCGGATGGCCATAGCTTTTATAAAAAGATGGACGAGTGGGAGATTCTGACCGGTCAGCGATCGCGGCCAAACGCGAACCGAAAGAAAAACATGGAGGCCCGAAGCGCACCGGCGGTGGCGGCGAACCCCGAACCGACCGAAGAGCCGGCGAACGTGATCGGCAATGTGGATCTGGATGTGGAACTGGCCGCTGTTGAAGCAAAGATTGCGGAGATGACTTGCGGCGAAGCGGAACTCCCACCGGACGTGCTACGGCCGCCATTGTCCTATGAAGATGAGATTGATGGCAGCGAGCAGGCCGAGCGGGATGACTTACTGGCACTGTTTGATGATGAGGACGCCCTGGCGATCGAACGCAGCAATGAAGAAATGAAGGGAATACTGCTGCAGGGGGCGCGGGAAATCGGCTTGTTCCCGGAGATCGGACTACGGATCGGAATACTGGTGGCCTCAAAGCAGGCGCAGTATGGCGACTCGATCAGCAGCATGGGACCGATTCTGCGGCAGCTTTATCCCGACGGGATTAGCGCGGATCAATATGACGACCTGGGCCTCATTGTTCGGATCATCGACAAGATCAAGCGGATCACGCTCGGCAACGGTCAGGGCGGGGAAGACGCCTGGTCGGATATTGCTGGTTATGGCCTGTTGGGCAGCGCGCGGCAGCAGTACCAGGCGGAGGCGGTGGCGGAATGAACGGCGAGGAAGTCAAGCCAGCCGGTGGCGACAATGAAGTGAACCGGATCCACCGCGAGATCGTGGACTGCGATCTGCATATTGAGCGGATCAAAATGAAGCGGTCGCATCTGCTGCAGAAGCTGCGGGACCGGCAACAGCCAAAGCATACCAACGAGTGACAATCTGGGGCGGCGTGGTGGGAACACGCAGGGGCGCCAAACCCGCGAGAAGGACTTCGCAACCGGGTTCGAATCCCGGCCCCAGAATTCAAATAGATGGAGGCGCGGCATGAGTAGTCATTGGGTACGAATCTACACGGAAATTACTCGGGACAGAAAGCTCCGGCGGCATTCGGTGGCGACTAGGTGGATTTGGATTGCCATCTTGTGCATTGCCAAGGAATCGCCGGTTCCGGGCGCCTTGCTGCTCAGTGAAGATTGTATTGTGACGCCGGAAGACATTGCCGACGAGGCAGGGGTGCCTTTGGCTGATGTTGCGGAAGCCTTAAAAGTTTTCGAGACACAGAAAATGATGTGCTTTGTCGACGGTGTCTGGCAGATCAACAAGTGGTCGGATCGCCAGTATGAAAGCGATACCAGTTCGGATCGCGTTCGCCGCCATCGCAATAAGAAAATCAATGAAGTAAACGAACCAGCTGAAGTTACTGAAACGTT
This sequence comes from uncultured Veillonellaceae bacterium, assembly GCA_964601085.1. Classification (GTDB taxonomy): domain Bacteria; phylum Bacillota; class Negativicutes; order UBA1444; family UBA1444; genus UBA1444. The sequence continues at coordinate 36,879 of CAZRLN010000004.1, forward strand.
ACAAGAGCGTTACGGTAACGATGAAGTAACGCCCCCAGAGACAGAGACAGAGACAGAGACAGAGACAGAGACAGAAATTGCTACTACTACCCCCCGTACCCCCCAAGCCGGCGACGAGAAGCAAGAAACTTTTGCGGTGGCGGTAAAACTGATCACCGAAAACATTTGCGCAACCCTGAATCCGATTCAGGCTGATTTAATTCATGACTGGGTGGAGTCTGTCCCTAGGGACTGGATCACCAATGCAGTCAAGCGCGCGGCCTTAAAACAAACCAAGACGATCCGCTACGTGGATTCGATTTTGCGTGCCTGGGCCGTGAAGTATCGACCGGAAGAAAAACCGTGGGAGGCGGAAAGCAATGAACGAACCCGAGAAAATAGACTTTCGCGCAGTAATCAACGAACTCCGACAGCGGCAGACTATGAGCGAGATCGATCCCGTTCTGGCTGGTGAACTTGAAGCAAAGCGCAAGGCCGACGAGCTGGAGCAGCAAAACCGGGAGCGGGAGAAAACACTAGACCGGGCCGGGATATGGCGGCGGTATCGCAGTTGCACATTCGAGGCGCTTGCCAATCGAGGCATCCCCGATTCCGTTGCCGACGGGTACCGCAGGGCAAAGCATTACGCTGACAACATCCAGGCTTTTGCGGAACAGGGCTTTGGAATCGCGTTCCTCGGACCGGTAGGGTTGATGAAGACTTCTTTGGCGGTGGCGGTATTGCAGGCCGGACTTAGCCACGGAATTAGCGGCATGTTTGTGACGATGCCGTCGCTACTCGATACGATCTTCACGCTGAAGGATACGAACCGGGAAGAGTGGGTAAGGTTCGAAGCGCGGTTGCGCGGAGTGGGGATTCTGCTGCTGGACGATCTCGGAACCGAACGATCAGAAAGCTGGGTCCACACAAAGATCGACGCAATTGTCAGCGAGCGGTACAACCGAATGAAGCCAATCATCCTCACCAGTAACCTGACCGGTGAAATGATGGAAGGTGCCTATAACGGCAGAATATTTGACCGCATTCGCCAGACAACCGAGGTCATAAAATTTAATGGATCTTCGCTCCGACAATCGAGGACGGCGTGATGCGAGTGGAGCATAGAATTTACGTGACCACGTTGCAGGTGACGGCGATCCTGGCGCTGGCCGATTGTGGCTGCAATGATTGCGAGATATCCCGGCAGCTGAACATTCCCCGCTCCACCGTGCGGTGGCATCGCATCAACCAGCGCGGCGTATTGGCCCAGGTGAAAAACAAGCGGGAGGGCAAACGTGAAGGAACTTAAAATCGTGCTGCTTGGGCGGCCGATCACGAAGAAGAACAGCGGGCAAATGATGCGCTGCGGAAACCAGATGAAGCACATTCCGTCCAAAGCATTTCTGCCTTACCAGACCAGCTGTCTTTGGCAGCTCCTGCAATACCCGAAGCACATTGCGGCGCCGGTGAACGTCCGGGCGGAGTATTGGATGCCGAACCGGCAGAGCTGGCCGGACCTGGTCGGGCTGATGCAGGCGACTGCGGATATTCTCGAAAAGGGGCAGACGCTGGAGAACGACCGGCAGATCGTGAGCTGGGACGGAACCCGGATCATGGGGCTGGATCCGAAGAATCCCCGGGCAGAAATTTATATCACGGAGGTGGCGGGGGGCGTAACATGGCTAACATAACAACTACAGAGGCAAAACAAATACTCAACAGATGGGTGATTGTGTGTGATCCACAATCTGCCCGCAATGCGCAACGAATCGCCGCACTGATTGAGCGGCTACAATGCTGCGGAAACTGTCGGTACTCGGCAATGAACTTTTTGGGCGGAGCCAAAATGTTGTGCCAAAAAACCATATCGGGCGCGATGGACAATTACGCAAAAGATAAGTGCGAACACTGGGAGGCCACGGTATGATCAAGCGACATCGGTGCGGCGAATGCGCGCATATCAACTACAAGGCTTATGGCGAAAAAACGCCAGTGTGCTATGAGGTCAGCCAGCGGGAAGGGAAGCCGGAAGCGGTGGCGGTACAAGCGAACGATATGAGACGAGCCGGAGTCTGCCCGAAATTTAGAGACAAGAGTCTATTCCCTGCTTAAAATGTGATGCCAAAAAAGTTATTAACACCCCGAGCGGGTCCAGTGTTTTCAAGCGCTGGACCCGCTTTTTGTCGTCACATGGCTGCGGTGGCGGAAAAGGAGATTTGTTTTTTATGTCTAATAGACTGTCAGTTAAAAATCAAAACATTTGTTCGGTAGAGAGATTGACATGATGATTGCGCAAAGCGTGGTGAAATTGCGATGGCAAGACATACTGCATTTCGGGAAGAGTATATAGAGCAATCCTATCGGCTGAGTCTGCTGGGCGCCACTGACAAAGAAATGGCGGATTTCTTTGGTGTGTCGGAACAGACGTTCAACGCCTGGAAAAAAAAACAACCAGAATTTCTTGAGTCCATAAAAAGGGGCAAGGACGAAGCGGATTCCCGAGTTGCTCAAAGCCTTTACCGCCGCGCAACCGGCTACGAACGAGACGAAGTGGAAATCAAAGTAGTAGCGATCGGCGGGAACATGGGATCAGAAGTTCAGCAGATTCCCGTTATAAAGCACTATCCGCCCGACACCACGGCCTGCATATTCTGGCTAAAAAACCGGCAGAAAGAAAAGTGGCGTGACAAACAAGAAGTCGAGGTGGGGCTGGAAGATGGACTGGCCGAACGAATCCTGAGAGCCAGAGAAAGAGCCAATGCTGACCCGTGATGATCTGATGCTGCTCGATGACCTTGGCCGGATTTCGAAAGACCCGTATAAATTTGTTCTTTGGGCCTTTGATTGGGGCGAAGGCGAGCTAAAAGACGAAGACGGCCCGGACGAGTGGCAGGAGAAAATACTGAAATCGGTTCGCGATGGATTGATCTCGACCAGCCAGGCGATTCAGATCGCGGTGGCCAGCGGTCACGGAATCGGGAAATCGGCGCTGATCGCCTGGCTAGTCCTGTGGGGAATCTCCACCTTTCCCGACGCCAAAGGAATCGTAACAGCCAACACCGATACCCAGCTGCGAACCAAGACCTGGCCGGAAGTCGCCAAGTGGCACAGGCTGTTCATCGCCAAGCGGTTTTTCGTAATGACGGCCACATCCCTCTATTCGTCGGATCCGATTCACGAAAAAACATGGCGCTGCGACATCATCCCCTGGTCGGTCAACAATCCGGAAGCGTTCGCCGGCATGCACAACCAGGGGAAGCGGATCCTGCTCCTGTTCGACGAGGCGTCAAAGATCGACGACAAGATCTGGGAAGTTTCCGAGGGAGCGCTGACCGACGAGAACACCGAGATCCTGTGGGTGGCGTTCGGAAACCCGACGCGCAACACCGGCCGGTTCCGAGAATGCTTCCGAAAATACCGGCATCGCTGGAACACGCAGCAGATCGACAGCCGGACCGCCAAGCACACCAACAAAAAGCAGATACAGCAGTGGATCGACGACTACGGAATCGATTCGGACTTTGTGAAGATCCGTGTTTTGGGACAGTTCCCCGTCCAGTCGGAGCGGCAGTTCATCTCTTCGGACCTGGTGGACCATGCCAGAGGGAAAATCCTTCGCCCGGATCAGTTTAACTTCGCACCGACCATCATTACCTGCGACCCGGCCTGGACCGGTGAAGATGAGATTGTCATCGCGCTGCGGCAAGGACTGCACTTCCGAATTCTCAAGACCATGCCGTTTAACGACAACGATGTTTTGGTGGCCAACTTCATTGCCAACTTTGAAGACGAATTCAAGGCGGACGCGGTGTTCATCGATCTCGGATGGGGCCAGGGAATTTATTCGGTCGGCAAGACACTGAACAGGAACTGGACGTTGATCGCGTTCGGCGGGGCATCGGCCCGACCGGATTGTGTGTACAAGCGCGACGAGATGTGGCAGCTTGCTAAAGAATGGCTGAAGGAAGGCGGGGCGCTGCCGGACGATCAGATCCTGTGCGACGATCTGACGGCGCCGGAAACCGTTCCCCGGCTGGATGGAAAGATCAAGCTGGAAAGTAAAGAGGACATGAAAGCACGCGGCCTGCCATCACCGAACCGCGGCGACGCCCTGGCACTATCGTTCGCGATGCCGGTGGTGAAGAAGACGGCGTATTACGGTCAGCAGCAAAAAGCAAAAGCCAACACCGGCTATAACGTTTTGAGGAGGTAACCACCATGTGTACAGCAGTTCTTCCGTGGATATTAGGAGCATCGGCAGTAGCGTCCACCGTGTCGGCGTTAAGCAGCCCAAAGGTTGCGGACGCTCCGGCTACGGTAACTCTTGAATCTACTCCGGCGACGCCGACGTCCCAGGACCAATCTTCCACGACATCGACTGAAAATGTTCTGTCGGACGCTCGCGATCGGCGTCGCGTGGCAGCATCCTGGTATTCGACCAACAAGACCAGCGGGACCACGACGACGCCGGCGGTCAAGAAAACTCTGCTCGGCGGGCTGTCCACGCCACTGGGAGGATGACATGGGCGCTACATTACTGACATCGCTTCAGCAGGAGCGCCCGGTAAAAGTGAAGACCGCCGCCGACCTGCGGGCATTCGACCGCAAGTCGGTACAGCGACGCTATGACGCTCTGTTCGAAGAGCAGAAGCGCTGGGTGCCGAAGTGGAAGGAAATCCGGGATTTCATCGCGCCCTGGTCCGGCGTGTTTGAAAGTGAGAAGCAACTGCAGCACGCCCGCCGCGATGACAAGATTTTCGACGGTACCGGCTTCGACGCATCGAACATCATGGCAGCCGGAATCATGTTCGGGTTGACGCCGCGCAGCCGGCAATGGTACAAGCTTGGCTCCGAGGATCCGGAACTGAACCAGTGGGAGCCGGCGCGGATGCACCTGGAGGAAGTCCAGGACATCCTATATTCCGGCATGAACCGATCGAACGTCTACAACTCGCTGCATATGCTGTTCGGCGAGTCGGGGACATTCGGGACCGGCGTAATGGGTTCCTGGGAAAATGACGAGCGCATGTTCCGAACCCGGTCGTTCGCGATCGGGACGTATGCCCTGGGCACGGATGCCTTCGGATCCGTGAACCGGTTCGCCCGCGAGCTGGAGATGTCGGCGGAGCAAATCGCGCAGGTGTTTGGCAAGGACGAGCTGACGACGGACATGAAGAACAAGCTGGACAAGGGCGACATCAAGACGAAGTACGCCATCTACCACATGATCGAGCCGAACAACGACTATATACCGGACTGCGTCATGCTGGAAGGAATGGCTTATCGGGAGTTCTACTGGCTGAAAGACTCCAAGGACGAAAAGGCACTGTCGGTGCAAGGCTATTACGAACTGCCAATCCACGCGCCGCGGTGGTTGGTACCGGATGAAGGAGTATATGGCTACGGTCCCGGCTGGTTCGCTTTAGCGGAGTGCCGGGGGCTGCAGCTCATGAGCGAGGATGTCCTGGTCGCATTGGAACTGATGATCAAGCCGCCGGTGTCGGCCACGAACAAGGCGTTTGCCAATGGAATTAACCTTTTCCCCGGCGGCGTAAACGTCCAAGAAGAAGGAAATCTCCAGCAAAACGCGGTCCGCCCGGTGTTCGAAGTGAATATGCCGGTCGAGCAAGTGGAAATGAAGATCGAGAGGATCCAGCAGGTGATCAAACGGCGCTTCTTTGCGGATTTGTTCATGATGCTCGACAATTTGAAAAACAATAAAATGACCGCCCGCGAAGTTATTGAGCGCAGTCAGGAAAAGATGACGATGCTCGGCCCGTCGATCGAGCGGTATCAGACAGAACTGTTGAACCCGTTCATCTCCCGGGCGTATAACATCGCCAACCGCATGGGCAAGCTGCCGCCGCCGCCGCAAGAACTGATCGGCCGGGAACTGAAGGTCGAATATGTGTCGCCGCTGTCCCTGGCGCAAAAGGCATCCGGCATAACCGCGCTGGAGCAGGGATTGGCGATCGCGCTGAATCTGGCCACGGCGTTCCCGAACGTACGCAAGAAGATCAAAGAGATGGAAGCGGTGGACCGTTACTGGGATATGCTTGGCATCCCGACGGGCATTCTGCGTACGGACGAAGAGGTGGAGGCCATGATCAAGCAAGAGCAGGCAGAGATGGCGCAACAGGTGCAGCAGGAACAGCTGATGCAGGCGACGGAAGCGGCGCGAAACTTGGCGCAGGCCGACATGTCCGGAAAGAATGTCCTGACGGCCGCCCTGGGCGCCAGCCCGGGGGTACAGATATGAGGGCGCTTAAAGAGCAGGACAAACAGATCAAGGATCTGCAGACACTATCCCAGGACGCCAGGGTCCAGTATCGGCTGGCCTGCCTACTGGCTGTGCTGCGGACCGAAGAAGGGAGAACGCTGTTTACATGGATGGAGGAGTTGTGCAAGGTCAATGACGACGATTTTCAGGGAAACGCGCGGGATGCGTACAATGCGGGGATGCGGTCGGTGTTCCTGCGGTTCAAGAGGTTCATTCAGACGCTGGGGCGGGAAGGTTTTTCGCTATTTTACCAGGCTGCACAGGAGAACATGATTCGCGAGATGGACGCCGACCTGAAGCTCAAAAAAGCCATTGAAAAAATTATGGAGGGAAACAGTCATGAAGAACAGCAATAGCCAATCTGCTCCGCAAAATGACATTGGAGGAGCGCTGAACGCCCGGAGCGTTCTTGGACAAACCTACACCATGGACCTGCAACGATTCGCCGAGGGAGATCCGCCGCCGGCAGACCCACCGGCCAACGACCCGGCGGCCAATCCGGAGCCGGGGACCAAGGAACAGCCCGCGCAGGACCCGCCGCCTGCCGATCCGGCCAAGGCTCCGGATCCTAATCCAACGGACCCGGCCAAAGACCCGGCCAAGGAACCAGACAAAGACCCGGAAAAGGATCCAGACCCCAACGCCAACCAGCCGCCGGAGAACTACGATTTGAAACTTCCGGAAGGCTATGCGATTGCGGACACGGACAACGAGTCGCTGATGTCGTTTTTGAAAGAAAACAAAATCCCGCAGGAGCAGGCGCAGCGGCTGGCCGACATGTACGTCAAGTCGCAACAGGATTCACAGGCCCGGCAGATCGAGGGCTGGCAGAAGGAAACGGAAGCCTACCTGAAGACCGGCCGGGAAGAAAAATTACAGTTAGCGGGCAAGGGCCTGGCGGTCTTTGACCCTGACGGAAATTTTTCAAAGCTCCTGGACGCAACCGGGCTGGGTGAAAACGTGGAGTTTCTGAAACGGTTCGAAGCGCTCGGGCGCCGGATCTCGGAAGGGAAGTTCGTGGAAGGCGAACCGGCGAAGGGCGGCAATTTCCTCAGCAACATGTACACATCGATGAAAGATTGAAAAAAACAGCAAGGAGGACTAAGCAATGAATCTCACGCTTATGGACCTGAAATCCCGCATGGATCCCAATGGCGCCCACGCGGAGGTTATCGAGGTGCTGGCCAAGAGCTGCCCGCTCCATATCGACGCGGTATGGAAGGAAGGCAACCTGAAGACCGGTAACCTGACGACCCGCCGCAGCGGACTTCCTTCGATCGGTCGGAGAACAATCAACAAAGGCATCCCTGGGTCCGCTTCGAAGACCACGCAAGTCGTGGACACCTGCGTCAACTACGAAGGAAACTCGGAAATTGACGTGATGTTCTTAAAACTGGCCAAGGACAAAAAGGAATTTCGATGGGGAGAGGATTCCGCGTTTATCGAAAAATTCAATGAAACTTTCAGCGAAGACATGATCTACGGCGATACCACGCAGGACCCGTCGAACTTCAACGGGCTGGCTGTCCGCTACAACACCCTGACCGGCGACAAGGGCAGCTTCGGTTACCAGGTTGTCAGCGCCGGCGGTGCCGGTAGCGACAACACGTCGATCTGGATCGTGGCCTGGAGCGACAAGGGCATCCACTGCGTGTATCCGGAAGGATCCCAGGCTGGTCTGGAGATCAGCGACAAAGGGGAACAGCGGGTCACGGACACGACCGGAAACCCGTTCTATGCCTGGTGCACCAACTTCGTGTGGACTCCCGGACTGGCCGTGCGCGATCCGCAGTACGCTGCGCGACTGGCCAACATCGACGTGTCCGACCTGATCACGTTCGGCTCAGGTTCCGATACATCGCCAAAACTGATCCAGAAATTGATCCTGGCCAAGAACCGGATCAAGCGGTTCGAAAACACGCGGCCGGCGATGTACGTGAACGACCTGGTCTATTCCTGGCTGGAAATCATGCTCAGCGACAAAAGCAACGTCTATGTAACCAGGCGCGAGCTGATGGACAAGATGCCGGAACTGTTCTTCGCCGGGATCCCGATTCGCAAGTGCGACGCGATTCTGTCCAACGAAGCCAAGGTATCCTGACGAGAATCCCAACAATAACGAAAAGGAGGACCTTACCATGATCATTGACCATAAATTTTCCGATGCGCAGAGCCTGGCCACGGCCAGCGCTGCCACGAACTGCACCAACATCCTGGACGTCGGCGTGACCGGTGGACAGTATATCCATGACGCACCGTTCGTCGTCTGCCAGGTGGAAACGGCGTTCGCCTGCGCCGGCAGCAACCCGACGCTGACGGTTGAGCTGGTGGAATCCGCCAATGCGGATCTGTCTTCGGGAACCACCCTGTGGTCTTCCGGAACGATTGCCGAAGCTACGCTGGTCGACAAATACGTGATCTGCAAGATGCGGCTGCCGAAGCTGACGAAGCGATATTGCGGATTCGTATACACCCCGTCGGCGGCGTTCGATTCCGGCAAGCTCGATGCCGTGTTGGCGCCGGACGCCGACATTCAGTAAGGAGGCAGCATGAGGTATAAAGCGCTGTTCTCATCCCAGGGGTTCCTCGGCCGATACTGGCGCCCCGGCGACATCACCGCCGACACTGACGAGAAACCGCCGGTATCCAAGGTGTCCGGACCGCTGTTCCGACCGCTGACCGACGAAGAACTTGCCTTGGTCGAGGCAAAGGAAAATGTCCGGATTCCCGGGGACTACGGCCCCGATCGGAAAACGCTGGCGCAGCTGAGCGAGGAGCTGGCGAATCAGGGCAAGACCGGTACCGGCGTGCAGTTCAATCCGGAGAAGGAAAAGGAGCTGCAAGGCAAGACGGTCGATGAATTGCTGGTCATCGCCGCTGAAAAAGGGATCGAAGTGGACCCGAAGTGGAAGAAGCCGCAGATCGTCGCGGCGATCAGAAAGAGCCTGTAACAGTAGAAGAAAGCCGGGGGCGCGATTGATTCCGCCCCCGGGCTTGCAATGGGAGGTTAACGGATATGTCCTCCAAAGTCGATATTTGTAACTTCGCCCTGGCGAACCTGAGCATTCAGCCGATCGTGTCCCTGACGGATATGAACAGCAAGGCAGCTCGCTGGTGCAATCTGATGTTTGACATTACCCGTGACACTGTCCTGCGGGACTTTCCGTGGGGCTTCGCAAATCAGGAAGTGGTTCTCGCCCTGGCGTCCGGAGATACGGCCAGCGGGTGGGATTATGTATATCAGTATCCGGCGAACTGCCTGAAGGTCCGCAGGGTTTTCATGAACGGATTGTCGGATCCGCAAGTGTCGGATCCGTTCGATGAGCAGTTGATCGGCGGATCGCTGAAGATCGTCAGCAATACCGCGTCGGCGCGGGCCAAATACACGGCGAAGAACACGGACACCACCTTTTATGACGTCCAGTTCATCGAGGCGTTTTCGTATAAACTGGCTGCGGCCATCGCCATGCCGATGACGAACAACACGGGCCTGCGCAATGACTTGATCAAGATGTACCTGCAGTTCATCGGTACCGCGCAGACTTCGTCGGCAACCGAGAAATATCAGGAGCCGCAGCGGGGTAACCGGTACACCAGCGGGCGGTAGGGCTGATCATGGGGAACGTGTTTCTAATCCAGAAGTCGTTCGCAACCGGGGAGATTAGTGAGTCGATGGTCGCCCGCGACGATGTGCCGAAGCTGGCCATGGGCGCTATGACCATGCGCAACCGGACCGTGCTGCCGCATGGGCCGAGCCAGTGCCGGACCGGGTTCCGGTTCGCATTCCCAGCGAAGTATAGCGACAAGGCGGCGGTGCTGCGCCCGTTCGTGTATTCGACGGATCAGCAGTGCGTGCTCGAATTCGGCGATTATTACATCCGGTTTTTCAAAAGTCACGGGGTGATCGTCAAGACGACGGGAGATACCGACGCCTGGGCGAGCGGAACGGTGTACGCAGCCTATGACTATGTACAGAACGATGGTCTGATCTACCGTTGCCTGGCCGATCACACGGCGGCCGCCGGCAACGAGCCGGGAACCGGTGCTTCTTGGGCGACGTACTGGGTGCAGGACGATGTCTATGAAATCGCGTCGCCGTATTCGGCGGCCCAAGTGCAGGCGCTGAAGTTCACCCAGTCCGCCGACACCGTGTACATCATGCATGTGGCGCACTGGCCCCGGACGTTGACTCGATATGGGTATACGGACTGGCGGCTTGAAAAATATATGTTCGAGAACGGCCCTTTTCTGAAGGAGAACGGCGGGGACACCACGTTGACGTTGGCGGCGACCAAGGGCAGCGGCGTCACGCTGACGGCGTCGGCGGATTTGTTTGCGGCCGGCCATGTTGGGTCGCTGTGGCGGATCCGGCACAAGGTGGCCACAACCAAAGCGTCGGGATCGTTTGCGGCAACGGGGACGTCGGCAACGGTCAAGGGGATGGGGAAATGGAAGGTTGTCTCCAACGGTACTTGGACCGCCAAGTTTGATCTGGAGATATCCGCCGATGGCGTGACATGGGAAACATTCCGGTCCTATTCAGGCGAAAACAACAATAATGTTTTGGAAGCGGAGCTGTCGGACGGGTTGGGATACTATCGGCTCAACTGCTATTCCTACACTTCTGGAACCCTGTCTTATGACCTGACGATGCAAGCCCATAAATGGGACTGCATCGTCCGCATCGTTTCGGTAACTGACGCCAAGCATGCCGTGGTGGATTTCATTGACGGCGAAGAGGCAGCGAACACCGCCGACACGGATTACTGGGCGGAAGGCGCCTGGTCCGACGTGCGCGGCTGGCCGACCTGCGCAGTGTTTTCCTCGGAGAATCGGTTCTGCATGGGCGGATCGAACTATGAGCCGCTCATGGTGCGCCAGTCGGTAAACGATGATTACACGAATTTCCGCACGTCGAACCCGGTGGTGGACGATGACGCGGTGGCGGTGCCGATGGTGGCGCGGGAAGTCAACGCGGTGCGGGCGCTGGTATCCATGAGTGATTTGATTGCCCTGACCTCGGAAGCGGAGTTCCGGATCAGCTCGGCCAACGGCGGCGCGACGACGCCCAGCAATGTGCGAGCCACGCCGCAGGAGTTCAACGGGATCTCTACGGTGGCGCCGGTGACGGTCGGCAACCGGATCCTGTTCAACCAGGCGCAAGGGTCGATCATTCTGGACATGGCCTATCAGTTTGATTCGGACGCTTACCGCGGCGCGGACATCACCGTTTTCGCCAGGCATTTGTTCGAAGGACACACGATCAAGGATATGTGGTTCCAAAAAGCGCCGCAGTCGATCCTGTGGTGCGTGCGGGACGACGGAATCATGCTCGGGCTTACCTACCTGCGGGACCAGGAAGTCTGGGCCTGGCACTGGCACGATTCGGATGGGCTGTTTGAATCCGGATGCTCGATTCATGAAGGCGGGATCAACGAGATCTGGGCGATGGTAGCGCGGCCGATCGGCGGCGTTACAAAGAAATATGTGGAGTATCAGCTGCCGGCGGATCCCACGGAGACGGAAACGGACCTGTTCTATCTGGACAGCGGGCTGACTTATGACGGCGAACCGATTCTGACCGTGACAGGGCTCGGACATTTGGAAGGGAAATCAGTCACGGCGCTGGCTGATGGGTTTATTTATCGGGATCTGGTCGTAACTAACGGGGAGATCGTGCTGCCGGACGCAGCGTCCAAGATCATCGTGGGGCTGCCGTATGTGATGGATCTGGAACTGCCGGATGCGCAGATGGACCTGCAGGACGGGACATCCCAGGGGCGACTGAAGCAGGTGGTGAACCTGATTTTGCGGCTCAGCAATTCGGTGGGCGGCAAAGTCGGGCCGACGTTCGACGGGCCGTGGGAGCTCATCCCCTACGACAATCCGGACAATTATGACGAACCGCTGTCCCTGTTTAGCGGGGAGGTGACCGTACCGTTCCCCGGCGATCCGGATACTCGGGGCAGGGTCTGCATCCGACAGTCGGATCCGTTGCCGCTCACGGTGCTGGCAGCCATCCGGGAAGTAAACTTCCTTGGCTAGGCTGATCGTTCGTCCGGCAACTCCGGCGGATATTCAGGATATTGGCCGGCGGCTGCGCCGGTCGGATCAGGAAGAAATCCGGGCGATCGCGGACATATCACCGCTAGATGCGGTGGCGGCGTCGGCAGCGGCGTCAGCGGAAACACTGGTGATGGATCTGGACGGCAAGGTGATCTGCATCGGCGGGGTGACACCAGTGGACGCGGCGAGCGGAACCGGTGCGTATGTCTGGCAGCTGGGTTCGCCGGAGATCGATGCCAACATGGTCGCCTTCTATCGGGAGAGCCGGGCGCTGCGAGATCGGTGGCTGCGCCAATATTCGCTGCTGCAAAACTGGGTATATGCCGGGAACACGGTGTCTATCCGCTACCTGCGCCGGCTGGGGTATTCGTTGGCGGATATGCCAATGCCGTTCGGAGTCTATGGCTTGCCCTTCTACTACTTTTATATCAGGGGTGATCGTTATGTGTGTTAATATGGCGGCCGTTGGAGCCCTGACATCCCTGGCCGGAACGATCGGACAATACAGCGCGGCGCAGGCAAAGGCCAGAGCCCAGATACAGCTGGGCGAAGCACAGGCCAGCGCCTACGAGGCAGCGGCCAAAATCAGCGACCAGAATGCGGCGATCAGCAAACGGCAGGCGGAGAACACCGTGGATCGCGGAGCTCTCGCACTGCAGCAGCTGAGGCAGAGGGCGCGCAGTGTGTATGCGTCGCAGCGGGCAGGGTTCAGCGCCAACGGCCTGGCGACGACCGACGGCAGCCCGGCCGCTGTGCTCGAAGATACGGAGTTTCAATATCTCATGGACGCCGATGCGCTGCGATCCAACATTCAATGGGAGAAATGGGGCTATGACGTCCAGGGAACGAACTATCGGAACCAGGCGGCGATGCAGCGATCCGGAGCGGCGAACGCCAGATGGGCGGGAGAAGTCGGGGCGGAGTTCAGCCGGTACGAGGCGAATCAACATCTGTTCTCCGGGATCGCCGGGCTCGGGATGAATTATATGAAGTCAGGTTCTTCCGGATCTGGTGGCGGGAACAGCGGTGGGATAGTGGTGCAGGGCGGCAACGCCGGCAGAAACTACTACAGCCCATGGAAGAGCCCGAAATCAGCGTTTGAATATAATCCCTGGAGGTATTAGAAATGGCGAGAATCGGTGGCGGCGGGCCAGTTCCCCTGTATCAGCGGCAGATTCAAGAACAACCAATGCCAGCGGCAAAGATGGCCGACGTCGCGGACCCAATGGCATTCGGAGCCGGTGGCGCCCAGGCGGCGCTACGAGGCGCGGAACAGATGGGGAAAGATGGACGGGATACCTTTGCCCTGGGCATGTTGATTCAGCGGCGGGCGCGGGAGTTAAAACAGGAAGAGGATCAGACGGCGGCGCTGGACGCGAGCAATCAGTTTATCAACGAAGCCAACAACTATCTATACAATGACCAGACCGGCGCTTTACAGAAGCGGGGCAAGGATGCTATGGGAATTGCAAAGCTGGCCAATGACGATCTCGACAAGCTATCGAAAAATATTGGCCAAAAATTGACGAACCCCGACCAGCAGAAGATGTTTAGCCGGCTAGTAGCTAGCCAGATGAATTCCGTTATGGGTGAGGTTTTTCGTCATCAGGCCAAAGAAAAGTATGTATATGACGAGCAGACGACGGCGGCATCAGTGGATGGACTGCAACGCTCCATGATTATGACGGACTCCGTGGATAAATATATGCAAAATCGGTCCATGATGGAATCCGTCATACGGAATCGCTATGGTTCGCGCGGTGAGGCTTTTGTTAACGAAATGCTTTTCAAGGCGAATAGCGACGTGCATTTGAAAAAAGCTAACAACCTGGCACTGGACAGCTACGAGTCCGGCATGAACTATTTAACTGCCCACCGTAATGAAATTGACCCCGGACAATTTTCTGCCAGCGCCAAGATATTCACGGATAGGTTAAAGAAAATCACGTACGACCGGCAAGCGGACTCGCTTCTGGACGCCGCTGGGAACAATCTGCCGGCGGCACTGGCGAATATTCGCAGCGGCGGATCGGCGCCGCCGTCGTGGACACTGTTAAAAGCAGCCGGAGATCAACAGCTGGGAAAACCGTATAAATTAGGCGGAGACGGCAACCAAACCACCGACTGCGGATTGTTCACGATGGAAACGTTCCAGAAGGTTGGCGTGAATTTAGGTTCGCGCGACGTGTCGGAGCAGGCCAGAATGCTGAATGACGGCGGGAAATATTTCACTGATCGTTCACAGCTGCAACCAGGCGACCTGGTTTTCTATAAGAACACCTACCAGCCGCCGGAAGGACACGGCTTTCAAAACATCACCCATGCCGGAATTTATGCCGGAGACGGTAAAATCCTGCACGCCGGTAGCACAAAAGGGGTATCTTACACAATGATCGAAGCGCCGGGAGAGATCGCCGGTTTCGGCCGGGCAGGAAAGCAGCTGTCGACCGAAGAGCAATACGAGCTGGAAACTGCCGTTATCTCCAAGTTTGGTAAACGCAAATACATCAAGGATGCTGCAGAACATGACGAATTGATCCGGGTTAAAAATATGCTGGCAACAACCGCCGATCCAGGAGTATGGCGGGAAACGATCGACAGTTCGTCTCTTGATCCTTACATCAAGAAGGCAATGATTAAATCGATGGTGGAAAACACGGAATCCACCGACCGGGCCAAGATGGCACTGATCACGCTGCGGGCCCAGGGAAAGCTGACCACGGATGCCGTGAACCAGTTCTCCGGCGAGCTGTCCAAGACGGATTTGTTCCGATTCTGGGAAGATGCCGTGAAAGCCGGGGTCGGCAAAGACGACAAGGTGTCGGAATCGGCCAACAAAAACATCCTGCAGTTAGTGGATGAGTTGGGCAACTACAAGAAGGAAGAAAAGGATGCGCTAAAACTATCCGTTATGCAGCGGGTCGATGATGAAGGGCTGACCGGTTGGGCCCGGCAGTCCCGGGCCAAAGAGTTGATCGAGGAAGACAAGAAGACAAAAGGCGTGGTATTCAAGACGCATTTTCAGAACACGGAGCGCCTGGGCTGGCTCAATCAGTCCTGGGATCCGCGCGAGGTGGAACTGGTGCTCGCGGGTCAGCGAATGCAGGACGCGGCGATCGGGGCCAAACGCGAACCGGACACTTACTACACCGAACAACTATTGATGTCGGTCAACCGAACCGACCCCGTCCAGCAAAAGGCCGTGGATTATCTGATTGCCATGCGGCAGCCGATCACGATCCGGAATCTGAACATGGTGGCCGGGGCGGTGGATGCCTTGCGTCAACAGAACGCCAATTTGTCGGCGGGGAATATCAGTGAGGCGCTGCGGCGGAATGTTGGAACCGGCTATAACAAGATTCTACTCTATGGCGATATTCCCACCCAAAATGAAAGGTAACGGAGGATTTATGAACGATAATGATTTTGTGCCACTGCCAGACCGCCGGTCAAGCCTGTCGGAACTGTTTGAACAAACACGCAACCTATCGCCGATCCAGGCGGCGGAAATCATTCGCCTGTCCGGGAGGTTCGGTGTACCGACGGACCAGGTGGCATCCGCTTTCGACGCTTTTAAGAACGGAGCGATCGATGATGTGGACTGGGATGCCATGGAGCGAAACTCTCCCCGGACAGCGGAGTTTCTGCAGGATCCTTATTATATGGCGACGATCCGCAATCGGACCCGGCAGCTGGAGGAGATTGAAGGAGCCTGGAAGCCGTGGAAAAAGCTGAAGGAAGAAAGCAAAAATACCACCAGAAGCTTGCTGGGCGGATTAACCGGGATGTGGGAATCGTTTCTGAACTCACCGGCCACTCCGGCAAACTACATCGGCAACGAAATCGGCCAAGTCACCAGACTACAACCACAAAGTCAGTTTATCAATCCAACGGAACAGCCTGGTTCGCCAATTCGCCTAGCGCAAACGCAAAATCAGGCGGATACGCTGCGCGGCATGATCAATTCGGATTTACTGAAACCAGGCACTCCCGTTACATCTGATTGGGGCGGCAATATCCCCGGGCTGAATCATACCTGGGGGCAGCTCGGTCTGGAAATGGTGGGGATGCTTCCGCAGATGGCCGGGCAAATGGCCGCGTTTGCGCTAGGCGGACCGGTGGGCTCGTTCGCGTTCAATACGACGATGATCGGTGGCGGTCAATATCTGGATCTGACCGGCGACAAGGACAATCCCGTGGATCCGCAGCGGGCCCTGGCGGCATCACTAGGCAACGCCTTGACGCAGGCATGGATGGAAAACCTATCGTTGGCCAAGATGTTCAAGAAACTGCCGGCGGGATCTTCGCGGGCGTTCCGGTGGCGGGAACGGGCGGAATCCACCATGACCGAGGCGCTCACCGAATGGATACAGCAATATCCGGAAGCCGCGGCGGAAATCTTTGCCCAGAATCCCGGCAAGAGCCGCGAAGAGATGGCGTCTCTGTTCGCCAAAGATTTTATAAAGAACACGCAAGAAGGTCTGTTTCAGGGGCTCGTAGCAGCGCCGTTCGGTTTTCTGGGCCGGTCCGTTACGTTGGCCGTGCAAGAAAAAGCTGTGCAGGAATTCGTGCGGCAGCGCGAGGTCGTGCAGGACAAGATGCGCAAGTCCGAACTGCTCGGCGTCAGCCCCGAAGTCTTGCGCGATCACAGCAACCAGGTGTCGGGCGACGCGTCGATCTACATCGATCCGGCGGCAGTAGTTTCCCTGTATCAATCCGATACCATGGCGCCGCAAGAAATCGAGGAAAAGCTGGGCGTTACACTGAATCAGGCGTTGGTGGCGCAAGAAAATGGCGAACTTCTAACGGTACCAGCTGGTAAGTATGATGTGGCGGCCGCGCAGGATCCCCAGATTCATGAAGCTCTAAAAAACGACATCGCTCCCGACGAGCATGGGATTACACTGCGCCGGGTCGGGGAGAGGGAAGAGATTGGGCGGCAGGAAGGAAAACAATCCGCCGAAGCGCTGAAAAAACAGCGGGAAGATCTCAAGGTTGAGCGGGAAATGATAACCGGACAGCTGCGCGATGCCGGGGTGTCGGCAGAGGTGGCGAATGCCACGGTGAACCTTTTGGTTCGGAACGCGATGGTCATGAGCGCGGATCCCGCTGCCTGGCTGCGGGAGAAAGGCCCGCTATTCGTCCGAGGCAAGAGCGAGCATGCGATGCTGGCCCAGCTCAATGAAGACGTGGATATAAATTCCACGGTGCCGGTGATCAAACTGGATGGCTTGGCAGCGTCAATGAATGCGTCGCAATTAACCAAGTATGTACAAAGTCTGGCTAGCCAGCCGATCAGCACGGCGGACCAAAAGGCGATTATGAATATCGTTCCCGGAAGGGAGAACCTGAAGCATATTGTATGGTCCAGCCGCAAGTCCCAGCGGTTTACTCCGGAACGCAAGGCGGCGCTGAGCAGTATCAAAGATCTGATCGAAAACGCCGTTTTGATCGAAAGCCAGACAAACCAGAAAACAGACAAAAAACCGGGAGCAACAGCATATCACCGCTTCTATGTCCCGGTTGAAGTCAATGGTGAAATTCGCGCGATCCGGATCGTAGCCGAAGAAACGAACGGATCCATAACCTTGAATCCCACGGATGTGAATCTGTATGACGTTTTGGTGGAGAAAAACATTCGAAGCCTTCTCCCGGCGAGTCAAGCCGCTAGCCATAAAACCGGCGACGACATAGGCCAAAAGGAGAAAGCCTCTACTATCACTATACGCCAGATGCTCGACGGTGTCAATGACATGGACGGGCAACCCTACATCTCCGACACTTACGAACCGGGGAACCTGCTGCAGGCGGAACTGGGCTACAATTCCCGGATCAAGCGCGGCGGTTTCTCCTGGCACGAACAGCGGCCGGTAATTACTTTGTTCGAGCGGGCTAACACGTCGACGATCATCCACGAGATGGCCGGACACTATTTCATCTACAACCTGCTGGGCGAAGGCGGCAAGGCCGACGCGGCGGAATGGATGAAGGCCGACCGCCGGACGATGTTGGAATGGGCGGGAGTCAGCGAAGACCAGTGGAACGATCTCTGGGCCAAGGCGAACGAGGGAACCAAGGACGAGTGGAATATGTCCGACGCGGAACTGGCGGAATCCGGTGATCGCTCCGAGATCCGGCAAGCGGTCCGGCAGGTCCGGGAAGCGCATGAAAAGATGGCGCGGGCGGCAGAGGTTTATTTCATGACCGGTGAGGCGCCGACGGTGGACACCCGCTCGATCTTCCGGAAGTTCAAGGACTGGCTGACCAAGGTATATTTCGACGTGACGCGCCTGGGCGTGGAAGTACCGCCGGAAGTCCGGAAGGTGTTCGACCGGATGGTGGCGACGCAGGACGAGATCGAGCAGACCGAGGCGCTGAATGGCTACCACGCGAAGCTGCCCGAGTCGATCTATGATTCCCTTTCGGAAAAGGCCAGGGACGCCCTGGACCGGACGATGCAGAACGTGGCGAAGGTGGCGCATGAGCGACTGTCCGGCCGGGTGTTGGCAGATCTGCGCGCCGATGTGAAGAAGGACATGGCGGCCATGTTCGACAAGGTCCGCCAGGACGTAGAGGCGGAACGCGCCGACAACAATGCGCACCGGCTGCTGTCGGAGATCGAGCTGCCGCTGACGGCTGATGAACAGGCCATGCTGGACCTGGCCAAGGCGGAGGGAGCAGCGCCCCAGAATCTTTTGGCCGCCTTGAACCAGGCGCTGATGTCGGAAATCAAACGGAGCCGGAGCACGGACAACCGGCTGGCGGTGCAGGCGCTGGAACAGGCGGTGCGGGCGACCCACTACGCCATGGAAAAGACCAAGACGATCGCCTGGAACACCCAGGAAAACACCGACATGGCCAAGGCGGCGGAAGTGGCGGTGGCGCGGTTCATGGAGAATGACCGTGTGCGGCCGGCGGAAGTGCTGGCGCCGGATCAGGTATTTGACCGGATGGGCCCGGAATTTGAGATCATGGCGGAAGCGGCCGGGTTCGATTCGGCGGCGATGGCCAAAGAGAAGATTCGAGAGCTGCCGCCGATCACGGACGAGATCTCTTTCCGGGTGACCGGTTTGGTGGCGGATAAATACAACCTGCTGCGGGACCGCGACGCAATCCACCAGGCGGCGGAGGAATCGCTGTTCAACGAGGACGGGCTGCTGCAGCTGGCCATGGAACAGCAGATTATGGAGGAGAAGCTGACCAGCGTCATGACCCGGGAGGCGGCGCGGGAGAAGACGCTGCAAAACCGGGAGATCGCCCGGCGCCAGGCGAAGGACATGCTGGCCAAGAAGCCGCTGGACGAGTCAATGCGGACGCGTACCTACATGGCGGCGGTGACCCGGGCGGCGGAGAAGGCGTCATGGTATCTGGCCAAGGGCGACATCGAGGCGGCGCTGGAGCAGAAGAAGCTGCAGACGCTGAATCATGCCCTGGTCCAGGAGTCGATACGGATCCGGGAAGAGTTTGACAAGACCGACCGGTATTTCAAGCGTCAGCGCGTATCTGATCGCAAGACCTGGGGCACGGAAGAACATTGGCAGCAAGCGGCGGATTTGCTGTATCGGCTCGGGTATCGGCGGGCGGACTTTACCGGCAAGGTGACGGAGGCGCTGGCCTCGTATATCGGTCGCATGTCGGAGGAAAACCCGGACATGCTGGCGATCGAGGACTGGCTGAGCGTAACCCGCGACATCATCACCCCCCGAAAGCTGACGCTGGATCGCTTGCTCGATGTGGCCAACGCGATCCGGAACATCAAGAGGATGGCCCAGTATGGCGCCGGTGGCGATAGGATGTTCACCCAGGAGGCCGGCCTGGTCGAGGTGACCAACAACCTGGTGGATACGGCGGAAGAAAACGCCAAGGATGTGCAGATCGACCAAATGGGCGAGCGGGTTAAGCCATCGGTATACGCCACGTTCATGGCCGGGCTGCGCAAACCGTCGCTGCTGTTCCGCAAGCTGGATCCGGGCGATTTCGGCCCGTGGTCGAAAGCAATGTATTATGCCTTTGCGGCAGCGCGTGACGTCGAATCGCAGTTGCTGCGTCGCGTGTCGACCAAAGTAGAAGAGGCGTTTCAGCGGGCGGGACTGACGAAGGAAGACCGGTACCGCGACGCCCATGAGAAGATCTATGTCGCCGAATGGGGCACGTCGGTGACCCGGAACATGCTTCGCGCCGTGCTGCTGAACATGGGCAGCAAGTCCAACCTGGAGCGAATGTTGTCTTCAGAGCCGGTCGGATACCGGTCGCAGACGCCCTGGACGTTGGACAACATCACGCCGGTGCTGGAGAAGTACCTGGCGCCGCGAGATTTTCAACTGGCCCAGGATATCTGGGACGCAATCAATCTATATGACGAGTATTCGGCCATGGTGAAAAAAGTGACCGGGTTCCCCATGCAAAAGGTGGACCCGACCCCGGTCACGTTCCAGGTCGGTGGCTTGACGATTCCGCTGCGGGGCGGCTATTATCCGCTCAAGCAGGACTCCCGGGCCAGTAAGCAGGCAGAAATGAACGAGGCGAAGATGCTGGCCGGTGGCGGGGCCGGAGATTATCCCTATCCGCACACCGGGGCCAGCAAGAGCCGGGTGGCGGGAGCAATGTACCCATTAGATTATGACCTGGGCAATCTGATGGGATCAGTTTCCCGGACGGTGCACGATATCGCGTTCCGGCCGGTGGCGCTGGACATCAACAAGCTGATGCGCCAGGACAGCATCAAGGATGTCATGCGGCGAAAGCTGGGCGACGCCAACTACCAGGTGATCACGAAATGGCAGGAAACCGTCATGCGCGGGCAAAACAGCGATGTCGATCGCGGGCTGAACGACGGGCTGGCGCAAAGCGTCCGGCAGCGCGTGGTAATATCAAATCTTTTGCTGCGAGTGAGCACGGTGTTTCAGAACGCCGCCAACTTTACACTATACGGCGGCGCGGTGGAAGGTTTCGGTGAAAGAGACGCCTTCTCCTCGTTCATAAAATACGGGGTGTTCGAATATATTCCCATGGCCTTGTCCGGGCAGAACGGAGCGGCGGAGATCAGGCAGTTCGTTTACGAAAAGTCGACCCTGATGCGGGACAAAATGGATAGCCCGGACTATTCGCTGACGGAATTGTTGTCGCCGCAGGAGAACTTGCTGAACAAATCTCTCATGGATAACGGGTTAACGCGTTCAGCAGGAAACAAACTGACCGCCACGCAGGACCGGATCGTGAAGTTTGGCAGCCAGATCCTGGCCTTTTCCGATCAGTTAACGGATATCTCCATGTGGCGTGGCGCGTATTTTAAGGCGATGAACGAAGGAAAGACCGAGGCGGAGGCGGTCCGGTTCGCCGATACGGTGATCGAGCGCAGCACCGGGACCGGCCGAACAATCGACACGGCGGCGATTCAGCGAGGAAGCGCGTTCGAAAAGCTGTTCTCGATGTTCTACTCGTTTCTCAATACGCAGTACAACCGCTGGGCCATGGAACGCGACATCTACCTGAAGGAAAAGGATGTGGTGCGGCTGATGTCGTTTGTGGCGACCAAGTATCTGATGTTCGGCATGATCTCCGCGTTGGCGTCGTTCAAAGTTCCGGACGACGACGAAAGATGGGGCGAATGGCTGGTGAAGGAGGTACTGGAATGGCCGCTGTCCATGGTCCCGATCGTCGGCGCTCCGACAAAGATGATGTTAGATCGTGCGTTCGGATTCCGGACTTGGGGATATGACGCGACGCCGGCGGAGCGAAATTTGGAGAAGATGACGGCTCTGATCGGCAAGGCTGCAAAGGTGGCGAATGGGGACAAGGAGGTTGGGGATCTTGTGGAACCGGCCATGGAGTCGGCCTCGTTCATCTTCGGTTATCCCGATCAGATCAACGACTGGTTCATGAATGCGTATGATGTTTTGAGCGGAAACATGGCGCCGCGGCTGACGGATCTGGTTCGCCGGCGTCCGAAAAAAGAAAGGTAGGGTGGCGAGATCATGACTGTACAATCGAACCTTTCCAAGCACATCTATGACGGAAACGGAGTAACAACAGAATTCCCTTTCACGTTTCCAATCACGAACAAGTCCGACATTAAGGTATATATCCGGGATAATACCGGTACGCTCAGCCTGCTATCGTCCGGATACACAGTGAACTGGACGGATGGCGATGAGAGCGGAACCGTGACTTATCCGAGCGACACCAATGCCGATAAGTTGCCGACGGGAAGCAAGCTGGTACTGCTGCGGATTTGCGATTTGGTGCAGTTGCTGGATCTGTCCAATACGAACGGGTTTAAGCCTGGCGCGCTCGAAACCGCGCTGGACCTGTTGACGATGATCGTGCAGCAGGTGCGCGAAGAACTGGACCGCGCGGTAAAGATCCCGGTCGACTCCTCGGATTCGGTCGAAACGTTGATCGATGTCATCTCCGACTATGCGATCAGCCAGTCCGCTGCCAACGCCGCCAGGGCCGAACTGGCCCAGGGCGCAGCGGAAGATGCGCAGGAGATCACCGAGGCGGCGCGGGATACAACGGTGGCGGCGAAAGATGACACCGTAGCGGCCAAAGACGTTACTGTAGCGGCCAAAGACGTTACTGTAGCGGCTGCCGAAAATGCGTTAGCTGCAATTTTTGATATTGCATTCGCTACTAAAGCAATAGCAGATGCAGACTTGTCTCATGCTGCGGGTACAAAAGCGCTCATATACGCAGATAGTTCTGCTGCTAATAACGGCCTATACATTAAAATTGGCGATGCCGGTGCGGGAAGCTGGGTAAAATCAGAATATGATCCGTTCTATGATGTCTGGCACAATCAAGTTTCGATCATTTTATCTCCATCAGCAAATGGCGCAATTAGCTTGTCTAGCGTCGGATTGTCAGGATCCTACACTACTGTGTTTTCGTTGAGTAGTGGACTGTTTGTAAACTTCATCGGCGCTCATCAATCAATACCGTCTTTGAGCATATCTCTTAATAATTTGCAGTGCTGTTATTTGGACCTAGATACGTTTACATGGTCATCGGCGACGGAAATATCTGGTGTTAAGGATAAGCAACGCTTAATTGTTTTTGTTAATCTGTACGGGAGAATTTATTCGCCAATTCCGTCGGTTCAATCGCTGTTAGACTATGCACTAAGCCAATATAATCTTGTGACGGCGTCTGTTGGGTTCGACTCTGATGCTGGACGAACACTATTTAACAAACACATGGAGCTGGCATTTTCTCCGGTTTCGGGCGGAAGCGTAGTAATAAACAGCGTTGTTAGTAGCACTGTCAACCTAGATTTTCCTGCTGGATTTTTGTTCAACTTTGCGGAAAACTATGGTTCGGTTCCGGCGTCTGCGGGATTATCGCTGGCAAATCTCGGGGTATTATACGCAGATATTACTTCTATGTCTGCAATCACATTGAGCACTGGTACTGCGGCAACCGGAACGCAAACACTGAAAAGCAGCATCAATAAAGTAATTTTGGTCTTAAACGTATACGGAAAATTATTTAGCCCGATCCCATCTATTCAAAAACTACTATCAGAAGCAGAAGCATCATATACATATAATAATGCTTTATTGCTATATCAAAAGCAGGTAAATGTTGGGTTTGGTACGGTAAGCGGAAATCCAATAATAATTAATACGATCGCAGGCACAACAATCGGCTTAACCGTTCCGCAAAGCATTTTTACAAATTTTAAAGATGCCTGGGGATCGGTTCCTGCAAAAACAGCTACTTTGGAGAATACACAAGGGTTGTATATCGATACATCAAACTTATCAGCCATAACATGGTCTGATCCGGTCACTGTTACAAATGTCAAAACTTCGATTTATCGCGTTCTGGCAATATACAATTTTTACGGTAAATTGTATAGCCCAATCCCCGCGTTGCAAAAACTATTAACTGCGGCAGAAACCGCAGTAAGTACTACTACGGTTATAGTCGCTGCAGACGGTGGTGGAGACTATACTACCATTACCGCAGCTATTGCTGCGATCACCGACGCAAGATCAACAAAACAGTACTTGCTAAAAATTAAAAATGGAACTTACAACGAGTGTAACATTGTCAATAAAAACTATATTAATTGGCGCGGAGAAAGCAGGGACGGTGTAATTATTCGCGCCGACGGAACTATTGACGAAGAAAAAACAATTGTCGAACAAGCGGGATTATTTGCCGAAACCACATGTCTAATAGAAAACATTACTCTTGACACCAATGATACTAAATATTGCATCCACAACGATAGTCTTGCCTCTGGTTATGATGCGATATTTAGTAATTGCAGGTTTAGACACCGCGGTTGTACTGACCATAGCTACTATAACCCCGTGGGTATCGGTGCCCGTGCGAATCAAAATAACAAGTTTGTAAATTGCGAGTTTGTTGCTGAAGACTCAACCGTGAGACCTGTGGCTGTTTATTGGCATAACTGGGATAAACGAACGGGCAGGGGAATTTTAGAGTTAACTGATTGCGTGGCGGTTGGATGTGATATTGCGTCGCTAGTAGAACTTGGATCTGAGCAACCGGACGTAGCGATTATATCAAACTGCGCGAGCACCTTAATAGACGGACGGATTGCACTGTCGGCAATTGCTGACTACTACGGAGGAAACGTGGCTGATGTACCCTACTGTATCCAATTATGTATATCCGGATCTGTGCCGTTTATTGATATAAATCGGACGACTCGACCGGATATAACAAAGTATAATTTTCCGGGTGTTTATTTAGTGACAGCATTAAATAGCGGAGAATCAGCCATTGCTGCTGGATCTGGTGTTGCGTATGACTATGCCGGGTTCGCGGCAGGACAAAACGCCGGGATACTGGCAACTAGCGGAACGATTGACGGAGTTTCCCAATACGACATTTTGGCTGGATCAGTTGGGTATATTGTACCGACCAAACACGCGGGATATGTGCTTGCTACTGCAAATGATTATGCCGTTGGAAACTTGTTAAAATGCAACACCGACGGAACTTTCAGCGTTACTGCTGTACGAAGCGAGGCAGTTGCTGTAGTTTTATCCGCTATAAATTTAGTTGATAGCGGACTAATAAATGCATATTTGTTATAACTAATCACAGCCTATAAATATATGAAAGGGCGTGGAGTATATGGCGAACAACAGAGTTTTCAATCCTATCACGGCAGCCTGGGAGTATCTCACAGGAACAAGGGGGGCAATGCGCACACAGAAACAACCGGTAACAGCCTACCATACCGGAACGGTCGGCGCCGACATCGCGGCGGAGGGAACCGGCGTCCGGATCATCAACGACACGGCAGAGCCGATCCTGGTGACAATCAACTCGATTGCGTTCTGGGTCAAGCAAAGCGAAGTGTTTGATGAGGACTTCAACCCATTCACCGCGATCACGATCGACCCGACCACATCACTGGGCACGCACCAGGTCGAGACGGCGACTCTCGCGGAAGGAGCCGTTACCACAGCCGGCGACATGGCGGTCATTATCACCGCTGCCGACCTGGCGGATTCGCCGAAAACGATTCTGATCCCGGTCACCACCGACGACGACACGCCGGCCAAGATCATGGACAAGGTGCGAACCGCGGTGGCGGCGGATGCGGATGTCGAAGCGCTATTCACGGTCAGCGGCGCGGATTCCGACCTAGTCCTGACCCGCGACAAGGTTCGAGCGATTGCGAACGATGCCACGCTGAACATCGATCTTGGCGGCACTGGCACGACTGCGGAAGGCATTACCCAGGCGGCGACTTCCGCGAATACTACAGCTGGCGTAGCGCCGACAGCAATCGGCTATCGCCTGTGGGTCAGGGGGTAATGTGAATGGCAGCAAAGCGTGAGCATTGCCTGGACCACAGCGCCTGCGAGTCGCGGATCGGCCGCTTGGAGAAGAATCAGGACGAAGAGCTTTTTCCGCGTCTGCGGGATCTCGAAAAGTATGCATGGCAGCAGTCGGCCCGGACTGGTCTGATTACCGGGGCGGTGGTGCTGGCCGGGCAGGCGGTCATTCAACACTATTGGAAATGATGGAGGGTGCGATGGAAACGAAACTTTTGCTGTTTGTAATGGCGCTGCTGATCGGCGCCAATCTGGTGGCGGCGCTATTGATCTGGGCCTATAAACGGATCGTCAGCGCAAAGGCCAAGGATGTCCTAGAGAAGATCCTTTATTATCTGGATGAGTTCTGCGACAACGTTGAGCGGCCGGCCAGTCGCGCCCAGGTGATCATGGCGCTGCAGTCAGTGCTGGGGTTCGGGATCGCCGGCAAGCGGATCTATCTGCCGACCGTGATCGTGGGCTGGATCCTGGACGCGGAGGTCAAAATATTGCGGTGGCTGCAGGTACCGGATCTGCACCAGCCGGATAAAGTTGAGGAGGTACAGCCATGATCAGATGGATTATACGAATTTATTGCAACATGTTTGGGCACGATATTGACTGGGACACTGGCCAAAAAGATGAAACGGGCCGAATTTGGCAACAATGCAAACGATGCAAAGATTGGGTAACTGGGTTTGAAATGAATAGCTAGGAGGATATCTACTATGCGAATTTGTCTTGATCCGGGACACGACGGCGTGATCGATCCGGGCGCCATCGGCCAAGGTGGCACGATGGAATCTTCGGTGGCGCTGGCGGTGTGCCAATATACGCAAGAATTTTTGACGTCCAACGGGCACCAGGTAATGCTCACGCGATCGGCGCCGGACGCCGACGTGAATGAACTGTCTGTCCGAACGGCGATGGCCCAGGAGTGGGGTGCGGATATCCTGGTATCCGTCCACTGTAATTCGTTTTCGGATCCGGAAGCGCACGGAACTGAAATCTGGACCACGCGCGGGCAGGACGAATCGGACCGACTGGCGGCGGCAGTATTTGATGAAATCAAAAACAACTTCCCGCAGCTCGTCGCCCGAGTCGATACATCTGACGGCGACGACGACAAGGAAGCTGGATTCGCGGTCCTGAAAGGCGGCATGCCGTCTTGTCTGGTCGAGCTGGCGTTCATTTCGAATCCCGAGGAAGAGTTGCTATTGAATAACCCGGCATATCAAAAATTGTTTGGTTATGCGATCGCAACGGGCATTCAGAGGTACGCGGGATGAAAAAAGGTTTTGCTTTTGTAATGATCTTTGTGCTGGTGGCGGCGCTCATGAGCGTCGCCCTGGCCGCCCCGCAAACAAAAACCGATCTGTGTCTGCTGCGGCTGGAGCCGTATGTCGACATCGTGCAGGACGCCGGACTTTACCCGTCGGTCTATCTCGCGCAGGCGCTGCTGGAGACGGGGCACTGTTCCAGCCCCGCCGTCGGCTACAATAATTTTTGGGGGATCAAATGCAGGTCGGACCTTTGCTTCGCGAAAGATACCTGGGAGGTTTACGACGGGAAGCGGTGGGATGGCAAGAAACTGTTCCAGATCTTTTATTCCGCCCGCGCCGGCACGGAGGCATATTGCCGAAAAATCCTATGGCAGCCCGAATATAAGAATGTCGATTTTTCCAGCCGCGACCGTTTTATTGATACGATGGCCAAGGTTTGGGCGCTGGATCTGGGCTATGCCGGCAAGCTGCGGGGTATTATCCAGCGGTACAACCTGACAAAATATGATCGGAGGGAATAAGGTGTGTGGGCGAAATATAAACCTTATCTTATCGGCGCTCTTGTTCTCGTTGTTGTGTTTGGCGCCGGGTTTGTGCTCGGCCGCTCCGGAGACAATAACAATGACGATGGCCGAAGCGCAGCAATTTCAGGACAGCTTCGAGAGGCAGTTGCAAATAATCAGCGACTTGCAGCTAAGAATGCGGAACTCGAACGAATTAATAACGAGCTTGGAGAAAAGATTGCAGCAATCGAATCTGAAAGCGCAGAGCTTAGAGTCGAACTCGAAGCAAGCCAAAGAGATGCAGCTGCAACAGCAGAAAATAATCGCAGAATTGAAGTCGGATTACAAGAAGCAAGAGACCTTACTGAATCAGACCTTGGCCGAATTCGCGCGATACGTGAAAGAGCACCGGCAGCGGCGAAATAATATCGGGATCTACGGTAACACCACCTCTGCCGGAGTGTTCGTCATGCATGATCGGCTGATGATTTCGGTCGGGCAAAAATGGACCGGCGGGCTGGAGGCCGGCGCCGGCGTTGTCGTGGTGGCGTGGTAATTAAAGAGCTGACACAGATTTTGACACAGAATGTACCAAAACGGGTCGGACGCGAGGCGGAACATCAACAATGGGTTTTCTGCAAAATTACACTATCAACGCGGCTTCGCCCCAATAAAATCAATGCGTTTTCAGCTATTTAACTGATGCTTTGACATCGAAGAGGTCTGCGGTTCGAGTCCGCCTAACCCCACCAACGCAAACATTAGACTTCCGGGATTTTCTCGGGAGTCTTTTTTTGATTTTTATGTTTTATCATTTTTTGTCTTCTTCGCGAAAGATGAATCCTGTTACAATTCATAGCGGTGGCAGGATACTGTGAGTGGATACTGTTTAATATATTGGACCATTTGCCAAAAAATTGAAGGAAATTTGTAAACAAGAAAGAATATATCATTTGATGGTATTGTTTAATCAGTAACCCTTAATTGTCTTTTGATCGCGGACGGAGGATCGCGATTCAATTCTTTTCCGGACCAGCGTAGTTTTTCAATAACGGGAGCTGGAGCAAGATCATGGCAGGAGGACGAGAGGAATGTTCAAGTTCGTGTTGATATTGCTTGTCGTACTTGCACTTGTTACTTGCGGTTGTACCAATAACCAGGAAAGTGTGGCTGTTAACCAAGGAAAACCGGACGCGTCGCCCGCCGCGAAATTTGCGAATCGGTTCATTGTGGCCGGGTCTGGGACGAATCTTCCTATAACCGAACAATTGGCTGTGGCTTATCGGAAAAAGACCGGCAGCAAGATCGAAGTGCCGAAAAGTATCGGCTCGGATGGCGCTGTCAAAGCGGTTCAAGACGGTACAATCAGTTTGGGCCTCGTGTCGCGGCCATTAACGAATGCAGAGCAAGCCGCCGGGCTAAAAACAATCCAATACGCGCGGGTCGGAATCGTGTTTGCGGTTCACCCGTCCGTTCGGGAGGACAATGTTACCTTTGAAGAGATTTTGCAGATGCATCGCGCCCAAAAGAGCGTATGGGCTGACGGAACTCGGATCAAAGTACTGATCCGCAATGTCCATGACAGTTCGAATCAGATTTTATTTTCAATGATCCCGGGATTTAGGCGGATGATTGAGGAATCGTTGGCTGAGAATCGCTGGCCCATCATGTACCATGATGTGGAGATGTCTGATTCATTACGGGCCAAGGCCGGAACTTTTGGCCACACGGATACAACCTCGATCAAAATATTCGGCGGAATCAAGGCATTATCGCTAAATGGGATCGAACCGACGCCGGAGAATGTGCGGAGCGGGCGGTACCCTTGGGTAAAAGAACTATCTTTTCTGTATAAGGGCGAATTATCCGACCAAGCAAAAAGGTTTGTCGAATATGTCCTGTCTTCTGAGGGGAGGACGATTGTTGAGGCGAACGGTGGCGTTGGAACGCGGTAAGGCGGGAAAGGCGGGATGAATTTGCAGAATCAAACTGGTTTCTCCCGTTCGGTTTCGAAAAAAATGTTTGTTTTGGCGATTATTGTCGGCCTGATTATCGCTGTCGCCGTACCTTCAACCTATTGTTTTTTAATGCTCCGTGAAAGAATGGACGATAGCAGGATGCATGGCGTGCTTCTGGCCGATTCCGTCGCTTTGGCGATCCGAGACAATGAAGAACTATGGAAGTATGATGTGCCCCGCTTTATTGATATTGGCAATCGCTGGCGAAACAAGGAGCATATTGTTTCCCTGCGCGTGTATGATACTGAACGTCAGCTTTTGTTTGAAAGAGTAAATCGTTCTGACTCGTTTGCATCGTTTATTACCCGGACGCCGATCACCTATAATGCAACGATCGAAGGAACTTTGGAGATTCGGGACAGCTATGCGGACCTGCTGCTGAATAGTTTAATTACATTGTGTGTGTTTGGACTCCTGGGCTTTTCCCTGGGAAGGCTGATATATAGGATCGTGTCCAGCGCCGAACGCATCACTGCGGATGCGGTGGGCGAGTTGACGGCATCGCAGAAAAGTTTGCGCGAAATGGCGATCACAGACGCAAAAACACAACTGTATAATGCCACCTATTTGGGATCAGCGGTGCGAGAGGCGGTTGAAGTCGCCCGGACTACAAAGGGCGCCTTGAAATTGGCGATGCTGGATCTGGATTATTTTAAAAAGTATAATGATTTTCATGGGCATGTGGCGGGCGATGCGATTCTCGCCGAGTTGGCGGTCCTGCTGAAGCAAAGTGTGCGGTCGTCCGAAATTGTTGGACGGTTTGGCGGCGAAGAGTTTTTGGTGATTATACCGGATGCGGAGGAGACTGCGGCTCTGGCGCTTGCGCACAGAATACGGACTGCGATTGCGGAGCATAGTTTCCCGGGTGCGGAGGTTTTGCCGGGAGGACGGTTGACCGTCAGCATCGGGTTGGCAAGCTATCGACAGGGGATGAGTCCGGCGAATTTGATGGATCAGGCGGATAAGGCTCTGTATGCGGCGAAGGAGGCCGGACGCAACCAGGTATGTATTACCTGTGGCGGCGAATATTATATCAATGGAACGAAATTGGTCAGTATTGGCAACATTGCTTTTATCAGCGAGACCTTTCGGGAGATGATCCGGGCGATTGACGAGAAAGCGCAAGGCGGAATTATCAGTCCGCAGGCGGAAGCGCTGCTTTCGTTTCTCAAAACAATGGATTCTCGAGAGAATGCAATATCCCAACATTCCCTGATGGTCAATAAAACGTCGATGGCCATTGGGAGAAAGATGGGATTGTCGGAAAAGGATCTGTTGGAGCTTCACTGGGGAACTTTGTTGCATGATATTGGCAAGCTGGGGATCAGCGACGCCTTATTGATGAAACCCTCGGCGCTTACGGAACACGAATATGAAATCATCAAACGTCACCCCGTAGTGGGGTTTGAGTTGGTAAAAAACAATGATTACCTTTCGGCGGCAGCCAAAATTATTCTATGTCACCATGAAAGATGGGATGGCGCCGGCTATCCTCATGGACTTAAAGGGGCCCAAACTCCTTTTATGGCGCGGATTTGCTGCGCCGCCGACGCGGTGGCGGCTATGGCGGAAGACAGACCTTATCGACGCGCCCTGACATACGGACAGATTGTTGCGGAATTACAGCGACAGAGCGCCGTGCAGTTTGATCCGGAAATTGTTGAGGTGTTTGTTTCGCTGCAAAATCAGAGGGAACAGAGTTTTGAAACGCTCGAACCAGTGTCTGTGCAGCAGGTGATGGCTTAGTTCATGCAAAATTATGAGATGAAAATGAGGGATAATAATGGCCCCGGATCATACGATCGATGAGAATGCGCCTCGGCATCAGCGCCGGATTCGATATAAAGGTGCATATCCCAGGAACTTTAAGGAAAAATATAAAGAACTTCAACCCGAGCGCTATGCCGATGCAGTGGCCCGTGTTATTCAAAAAGGCAGTACTCCCGCCGGAACGCATCGGTCCATTTGTGTTGAAGAAATATTGGAATTGCTGCAAATCCGGCCAGGGCAGACCGGGTTGGACGCTACCCTGGGTTATGGCGGCCATACATTGGCGATGCTCAAATGCTTGAATTCACAGGGACGACTGTATTCCATTGATGTCGACCCGCTTGAATTGCCACGTACTCAGGAACGTTTGGAACGCTTGGGCTACGGCCCGGATATTTTAGAAATCCGACAGATGAACTTTTCCCAGATCGATCAACTCACCTATGAATCCGGGCCGTTCAATTTTGTATTGGCTGATCTAGGTGTTTCTTCCATGCAAATAGACAATCCGGACAGGGGGTTTTCCTTTCGGGCGGAAGGGCCCCTGGATTTGCGGCTAAATCCGACACGAGGGCGTTCGGCGGCCAACCGATTAAAGAAAATGACCCTGGACGAGTTGCAAAACATGTTGGTGGAAAATGCGGATGAGCCTCACGCCGGGGTAATCGCCCGCACCATCATTTCCAGTCTGAAAAAAGGCATCGAGATATCGACGACAACACAACTCCGCAATATCATCCAGGAAGCTCTGAAGTCTGTCCCCAAAATCAGCGAGGACGAAATGAAAAAATCCTGCCAACGCTGTTTTCAGGCGCTGCGGATTGATGTCAACAAGGAGTATGAAGTGCTGGATGAATTTTTGGCAAAGCTGCCGGATGTTCTTGCCAAAGACGGGCGTGTGGCTATTCTTACATTTCATTCCGGCGAAGATCGACGGGTAAAAAAATCTTTTAAGCACTTTTTCCGCGAAGGCGTTTATCGTGAGATCGCCCCCGAGCCGATCCGGCCATCCGACAAAGAATGTCGAGAAAATAGCCGGGCGCGTTCCGCCAAACTGCGCTGGGCCATCAAAGCGTAGGGAAGAGACTCTGCATTTTTTGAGGTCAGTGTTTTGTATGCTGGGCCAAAATATTGTTTTTTGCTCAATCAATAAGGAAGCGCAACGTGCCGCATCGGTACGTGGCGCTTTCTTATTAAAAAGTTGAACGCCAATATTTGCTGTGATTATACAAATTTTAGCAGACCGGTACAATTAATTGCTTGTTTATACTTATCTTTTTGTGTCCGGGGCAAGATGCCAGATTCAAACGAGTTTTATAAAATAAGGTATAAACGAAGGATTCATGATGAAAATGTTTTTGCAGAGAAATGCATTGGGATTTGACGCTAATAAAATTATTACAATTCCATCCAACAGATAGGGGAGGGGAAATCGGTGATTATCTGCGGGATCAATTCAAGCCACACTGCATCCGCAGCTCTTGTGAAAGACGGACAGATTTTGTGCGCATTACAGGAGGAACGACCAACTCGGGAGAAAAACCGTAACGGGTTTCCCGAAGCGGCCATTCGATCCATACTATCCATGAAGAACCTGGACTGGACAGATGTTGATGCTTATGTTTTCGGCGGTCACGAGACGTATACCGAACTCGGCCTCAAAGAGGGAGACCGGTCCGCCCGCATCCGCAGTTACAAGGAGATGCTGGATCCGATCGGGCAGGTGAAACGAATGCTGCGGGATACTCCTCTGCGCGGTTTGGTTCATCGGCAACGACGGGAAGCTGACATTCAGAAGATCGCGGCCCACGGTGTATCACGCAACCGGATCTTTTCCATCGAGCATCATCGGTGTCATGCGTCCACAGCGTTTTATGGGTCGGGGATGGATCGGGACGCGATAGTGTTCACCGTCGATGGCGCCGGCGATTCACTTTGCGCAACCGTATCGATTCCGGGAACAGATGGGCGATTGCAACGACTCACCACCATCGCCGAAGAACATTCCATCGGGAATCTTTGGTCGGTCATTACGTCCCTGATGAGCATGGTGCCGCTTGAGCATGAATACAAACTCATGGGTATGGCGCCTTATGCAAGTGGGGAGCGCGTTTCCCAAGCAAAGAAGATTTTTCATAGCGCTTTCCGAATGACGGGGGATGGATGGAATTTGGCTTCAGGCGTTCCGAACACCTTGTTTTCATACAACTTCTGGCGAAAACGACTGGAATTTACACGTTTTGATTATATTTGCGCCGGGTTGCAGAGTTTTACGGAAGAATTTTTGACAGAATGGATCCAGGGGTGGCTCCAGAAGACCGGACGCAGGAAGGTTCGATTGTCCGGCGGTGTTTTTATGAACGTGAAACTTAACAAGGTGATCGGTGAATTGCCGGAAGTGGATGATCTTTTCGTATTTCCTTCCTGCGGCGATGAGACCAATTCCATTGGCGCCGCCTGGGCGTACCTTGAGGATCGGAATCAGGCTACACTAATCGAACCACTCAAGACGCTATATCTTGGCCCGGAACCAACCGAAGCCGAGTACCGGAACGCTGCTAACCGTGCCAGCAATCTGGGATGGACGGTGAGCGCTCCGACGGAACTGGACGAGGTCGTGGCGGAACTGCTTAGTCAGGGGCAAGTGGTGGCTCGCGCGACCGGGCGCGAGGAATTTGGCGCCCGCTCCCTTGGTAATCGGGCAATCTTGGCGGATCCGATCCGCACGGATGTAATCAAGACTGTCAACAAGGCTATCAAGAACCGTGATTTTTGGATGCCGTTCGCGCCTTCGATCATGCAAGAACACGCCGATCGGTACGTGGATAATCCGAAAAATTTTTCAGCGCCGTACATGATCTTGGCGTTTGATTCCAGGAACCGTGACGAAGTCAAAGCGGCCTGTCATCCAGAGGATGCAACCATTCGCCCACAAATCGTTTCTCACATGGACAATCCACAGTATCACCGCCTGATCGAACTCTTCCACCGTAAAACAGGGCGCGGGGCTATACTCAATACGTCCTTGAATATTCATGGCGAACCCATTGTTTCTACGCCAGACGATGCCATTGACGTGATGCGGCGCTCGGGCCTTCTACATCTGGCGCTTGGTCCATACTTGATTTCGAAACCGGATGGGCTTCGCCAATAGTATTTGTTGCGATTGACAGGATTTCGGGATGACGCCCGCGAATTAACATGCATAGCCTCGTGCGCAGGTAAGGCCGAACGCGGCGGAGAACAGGAGGAATTGCATGGAGGACCGCGATTGGCTGATCATTAAAGTGCTGAATGAACAGAAGAATATCACCAAAACAGCGCAGGCGCTGTTCATTTCCCAGCCATATCTGACGACCCGTATTCGACATATCGAGGATGAATTCGGCGTGAAAATGATCTATCGAGGCAGCCGGGGCGTCCATTTTACTCCCGAAGGCGATTATCTGGCGCAGCGCGCCCAGAATATGCTGCTGGAAATTCGCCGGATCAAAGAGCAGGTCGTCAACATGGGGAGCGAGGTCAAGGGAATCTTGCGCGTCGGTGCGTCAAACTATTTGTCGAAGTATAAGATACCCCGCTTGTTGGGCCTCTTCAAGGAATGTCATCCCAAAGTGGAATTCAATGTCGTCACAACGTTGAGCCGGGATGTTTGCGGACTCCTGTACAACCAGGATGTCCATGTGGGGTTTGTTCGGTCCGACTTTGGCTGGCGTGGCGAGAAACACATTTTGTATGAGGAACCGGTTTGCATTGCTTCGAAAAACGCCCTAAGCCTTGACGATCTGCCAAGTCTGCCACGGATTGACTATCATACGGATGATTCCTTCAAGAACCAAATCGACGCCTGGTGGAATGAAACTTTTGATCAACCGCCGACCATTGGCATGACGGTGGGATACATTGATGTCTGTCGGTCCATGGTCGCCAATGGACTCGGTTATGGCGTCGTGCCCGCGTCGCTGTTGGATGGCGTGGAGCCGATGCACCGGATTCCGATCAAGGGCCGGGATGGGAAGCCCATTCTCCGCAAAACGTGGATGCTCTATCACAAGGAGATGATGGAACTGAAACTGGTCCGGCTATTTCTGGATTTCGCAAAGAGTGTTGATTATTCGGAGCTGACGTAAGTACCTGAAGAAGGTAGTGTTTGCATTCCAAAACAATTGGCTGTCTCCCTCGGAATGATGGTTCCGCCGGCGACAGCTTTTTTATGCGGCGATTGCGCCGAAATAACTTTTTGCGATACCCCCCATTTCATTTACATATTTCAAATTTTTCTGAATCATGTTTATGATTAAGAAGAGATCACGTATAGATGGAGGGAAGGCTATGGGAGTAAGCATCTGGTCATTGGTCGCGTATATCGCCGCTATTATCTTCTGGAATTCCAAAATGAAACGAAACATTGGCGAAGCCATGGTTGTGGGCTGGATCGTCGTGCTGGCGTTTGGCGGCGGCAAGTTCTTTGATCTCATGATGAGGAGCCTGAATTTTGCGGCCACACAGGAAACGGTATACGCGGCGCTGGCCTTTGTATTCATGGCGTTTGTCATGACCAAGACCGGTCTGGTAAACCGCATGGTAGACATTCTGAATTCGACATTAGGCCGTATTCCGGGTGGCGCTGGGTACATTTCCACATTGGCCAGCGCGTTGATGGGCCTGATTTCGGGTTCCGGATCCGGCAATGCCGCAGCTGTCGGCGCAGTGACCATTCCCTGGATGGTGAAATCCAACTGGTCGCCGCAACTCAGCGCGACGATGGTGTCGGGAAACGCTGGACTCGGCATTGCGTTACCGCCGTGTTCCTCGATGTTTCTTATTCTTGGCCTTGGCGTCGTCGCCGAAAAAGTGACGACCGGATCGTTGTACATGGCGCTTCTCACGGCGGGATTGTGGACTCTGTTCTACCGTCTTCTCCTTGTCCGGTGGTTTGTTTTCCGGTACAATATCCAACCCTTGCCGCCGGAAATGATCAAACCTTTCGGTCAGACCTTCCGCGACGGTTGGACCTCGTTGCTGATTTTCGCCGGGATCATCATTCCCGTGGGTCTGACGATCGGGCCTGTGGCGGACGTTTTGACCGGAATTAAGAGCTTTGGCCCCAAAGGTCTGAAAAGTATTTCGATTATTGTCTGGATACCGGTGCTGATCAGCTGGATTGCGATTTTTGAAGGACGCAAATATCTGCCGAAGACGGTTTCCCGAATGTATGATCTGATCCAATCTTCCTCCAAACGCTTCGTTGTGGTTGGGGCCACGTTGTTCTTTGCTTTCGCTGCCGGTGATGTAATGACAAAACTTGGGTTAGCCAAGGACATGATGGCTATTCTGAAGTCGATGCAGCTTTCGCCGTTGTTGATGATCATCCTGGTTGGCGTTCTGGTGACGGTGATCGGCGGCCCGTTGACATCCACCGCCACGGTTGTGGCAATCGGCTCGGTTTCGTTTTCCGCCTTGATTTACGCCGGTGTTGATCCGGCGACGGCGGCTGCGGTGATTTTGATCTTTTCTTCGACGGAAGGCGCGACTCCACCCGGCGCCGCACCGATTTTCATCGCCTGCGGCATTGCCAATGTCGACCCGGTGAAAACCTTCGTTCCGCTCATTCTGTACTATGTTTTGCCGATTCTGGTGATCGGCGTGCTCATCGCAACCGGATTATTGCCGACTTTGGTCATGTAGGAGGGAATCGGTATGGACTTTTTGCGTAAAGTGTTGAATGCCCTGTTTGTCTGTGGCGTAATCGCATTCATGCTCATGGGGACGGTCATTGTATTGGTGCAAGCGTACAGTATTGTGACTGCCAATGGTGCGATCGCGATAAAAATAATGAAGACGGTCGGCAAACCGGCGTTTATCATTGCCTCGATCACGGGAATCATCGGCTTTGTCCAGGGGTATGTAAATGGCTGGGAGATGGGGGATTAGGAGGAATTCGATCATGGCTTTTAGTTATACAAAAAATGTAGTTCGGCGGTCTCGCCTGATCATGCCGGCCAATGCGCCGAAATTTGTGGAGAAGGCCTGGCAACGCAATGCCGATGCGGTGGTTCTGGATCTGGAGGATAGCGTGCCGCAGACGGAAAAAGCGACGACCCGCGAGCTGATCAAGAGTCAGGTCCAATTGGTGGGCAAGGGCGGCAGTGATGTATTGGTACGGGTCAACCACGACGAAAGGTGGTTGCAGGACGACTTGGACGCGGCAGTTTGGCCGGGGGTGGTTGGGATTGTTTTTCCCAAGGTGGAGAGCGCTGCCGATATTATGAAAATTGAGCGGCGCATCGCCGAACTGGAAAATGAACGCGATGTTCCGGCCGGCCAGATCAAAATTTCCGTTTTGATTGAATCCTGCAAAGGGCTGCTGCGGATGGAGGAGATCGCCGGCAGCAGCGAACGAATCGACTCTTTGACTCTCGGCAATGAGGATTTTCTGAGAGATGCCGGCATTCAGGATTGCGCCGATACATTTCAGG
Source organism: uncultured Veillonellaceae bacterium (assembly GCA_964601085.1). Classification (GTDB taxonomy): domain Bacteria; phylum Bacillota; class Negativicutes; order UBA1444; family UBA1444; genus UBA1444. The sequence goes on from CAZRLN010000004.1 coordinate 75,059, forward strand.
CCATGGTGCAAGCGCGCATGCAATTGTTGTTCGCGGCGCGGGCATTTGAAAAAATTCCGATGGGCCTGATTGGCTCACTGGCGAATTACAACGCCGCCGATGCTTTCGCCAAGAGCGCTGAACTTGCCTACAAACATGGCTTTCTCGGCGCCAGCTGCATTCATCCCGGCAATGTTGAGACGCTGAATCAGGCATTTTCGCCGAAACACGAAGAAACCGAGCAGGCCCAAAGCATTATCGAAGCCTTTGAGGCGGCGATAGCGCAGGGAAGGGCCTCTACAACCCACGCGGGGAAAATGATCGACTATGTGCATTATGAACGAGCAAAAATCCTGCTCGAACGCGATGCGGTCATCAAAGCCTTTGATGCGAAGAAAAGGAAAGCTCGTCAGGCGCAGGGCCTGTAAAACGACGGCTACATTAAGGAGGAGCCCTTCATGAAAAACGCGGCAGGCCGGGAAATTCCGGAATTGATTGCCGGAAACAAATTAAAACCTTTCCAAGGTCCGTGGGAGTGTTTTCCGGCGCGTCAACAGAGCGGAAAACGCATCGATGTTTCGACTTCGGAAAAACTTCAAAAATCCATCGAGGCCGCTATCGAAGCTTGTGGCTTGAAGGATGGCATGACGATTTCCTTCCATCATCATTTGCGTAATGGCGATGCGGTTATGAAACTGGTGGTCGACGCCATCGCCCGCAAGGGGATTCGCGGTCTCCGGCTTTCCGCCAGTTCGCTCAGCGAAGTGCAGGACGCACTGCTGCCGCATTTGGAGTCTGGCGTCATTGTTGCGCTGGATACCAGCGGTTTGCGCGGACAGCTTGGCAAGTTCGTTTCCGCCGGCCGGCTGCCCCACCCGGTCATGATTCGTACCCATGGCGGCAGAGCCCGGGCCATCGAACGCGGCGAACTGAAGATCGACGTGGCCTTTATCGGAGCGCCAACCTGCGACAGTTACGGCAATATCAACGGAATCGACGGCCCGGCGGCCTGCGGTTCGCTCGGCTATGCCATGATTGACGCTGCTTGCGCCGACAAGGTCGTGGCGGTCACCGACAATTTGGTTCGGGGACCGTTGCATCAGATCAGTATTCCGCAAACCCAGGTGGATTTTATCGTACAAGTCGATTCCATCGGCGATCCGGCGGGCATCAGCACGGGATCGCTGCGGATCAGCACCGACTCCAAAGAACTGCTGATTTCGGAATACGCGGCGCGGGTCATTGAACATTCCGGGTGTTTCAAGGATGGATTTTCCCTGCAACTGGGCAGTGGCGGGGCCTCTTTGTCCGCCGCCCGGTTCATTCGGGAAAAAATGCAGGCGAAAAAAATAACCGCCGCGTTCGGCGTCGGCGGAATCACTGGAATTTTCACGGATATGATGGAGGAAGGGTTGGTCGAACTTCTGTTTGACGTGCAAAGCTTCGACGCCTCGGCCATCCGATCGCTAAAGAACAGTCGTCGTCATTTGGAAATGTCGGCGTCGTACTATGCAAGCCCCGGGAACCGGGGACCGATCGTCAATCAAGTCGATGCGGTCATCCTGAGCGCCACGGAAGTTGACGTGGAATTCAACGTAAATGTGCTCACTGGATCGAATGGCAGATTGATGGGGGCTCCCGGCGGACACCCGGATACGGCGGCAGGGTCCAAACTTTGTATAGTGGCGCTCCCATTGGTTCGCAAGAATTTTCCGGTGGTATGCAAGCAGGTGAATACGGTGGTCACACCCGGTTCCACGGTGGATGTTGTTGTAACGGACCGAGGGGTGGCGGTTAACCCGCTACGGAAAGACCTGATCGGGAATTTGGCGGAATCCGGATTGCCGATTATGCCCATCGAAGATCTGCAACGGCTGGCGATGGAAATCACCGGTGCGACAGAAATGCCTCCGGCGGAGGGCGATATCGTCGGTTTGGTGGAATATCGGGATGGTACGATCATCGATGTGATACGAAAGTTGGGTTAAAAATAAGACGGTTCTGAGTGATTCCCGGTTTCCGGTCAACTGATTTTATGCCAAAGCAAGAAGCTGTTCCGAGATTGAGGTTGGAACAGCTTCTTGTATATTATGCCATGATTGTTGGTTGACGTGAAAGCAAAACCATCGTAAAAGACAATCAAAAATGGATCAACAACTGGGTTCGTATGAGGGGCTTTTTCAAGTCATACTCTTTGTTGTTAATCGAAGTGAAAACGGAGATTGTGGCATGAGGCGAAAGGTTGTACATCGCGCCAAAATTAAAGGCGCCGAAGCGTAGTCTATCACTTTCGTAGCCAACGGTAAACGACCAGTTATCGGTTAGCTTTTTATTGACGCTTGCCGCAAAAATTTTTTGTTCATACCCAAGAACTGTATTGCGACTTACTCCATAGCCAATGCTGTATCGCGCGCCATTGACAGGCGGGGAATTTAACATTAGAATTTTCGTTCCATTGGCTTGAAACAGCTTGTTTATCGGTTCAAAGTCATTGGAAAAATAGTAGCTGTTGAGTTCGTCCATTCCAATGGATGCCGACCAAATCGGCGATGCCGGTGAAGCCGTTACTGGAAGGGAACAAATTAACAAAATCACAAACAGCACCGCGAGTATTTTCATACGAACATCTCCTTTGCCGGTAGATGTTTTTGTCCCGCTATATTGCTGTATATTATCTATGTCAGTCTATTTTTCAATTTTTATTCTACTGCAATAGTATGGGTTTGTAATTATCACGACATATTAATCTTTATTGGAAAAAACATAAATAACTTGTCTTAGCATAATATCTTTTGTCAATATTGTGCATTGGTCAGATTGGCTTATGGATACCGTCGGGCCTGGCAGTGTCGTGACTCTTGATCACTATCAATCTTTGCAGGAGCGGGGAGGGGAAATCGAGAAGTAAACAACTATGAGAAAACGGTTCAAACAATTTATCCGGGCGCTGGGGGCGCGGATTACGCCGGCGGATCGTGCGTTCATCGGTGAGCGCTTGAATCCTGCTGAGCAGGCAGTGTTCTACGGTATGAGCGTCCAGGATCAATTTCATTGCCGACGCGTCGCCGCCGATATCCTCCGGTTAGCTGAAGGACGGAACGATGTGGATCGACGCTTTTTGGCCCGGTGTGCTTTGTTGCACGATGTAGGGCGACGCTGGGGTGATGTTAGCACTTGGGACAAGATCGCTGCCGTGCTATTGCATTACATTTTCCCTGAATTAACCAGAGGCTGGGCGAAGGAGGGACGGGGAACCCGGCTGGAGAATCTGCGGCATGCCCTGCATGTGTCGGCCTGTCACCCGCAACGTGGGGTTGCCCAGCTTCGGCCCATCGGTGTTGAGCCGGAATTGTTGGCTGTCATAGGGGCGCATCACGAGTCGCCGACAATAAAAGATCCGCCGGCGCTGACATTGCTGCGGCAGGCGGATGATTTGAATTGAGGGTTGTTTTTGGGTGATTGGAATGTTATTGCAGGAGCGCCAATGCAGTAGTTTCATGAACCGGTCTGCTGAAGACATAACCCTGGATGCAGTCACAGTGATACTGATGCAGTTTTTCCGCTTGCGCCTCGCTTTCGACCCCTTCGGCCACGACCGTAAGATTGAGAGTGTGCGCCATATCAATGATCGCGCCGACAAGGTCAGCCTGGACCTCATCGCCCAATATGCCATCGATGAAGGACTTATCCACTTTCAGGGTGTCGACGGGCAAGCGACGGAGATAGGTGAGGGAGGAGTAGCCAGTGCCGAAGTCGTCCAAAGCGATTCCGACGCCGAGTGTTCGCAGTTCAATCAGTTTTAGAATGCTTTCCTCCATGGTTTCCATGAGAACGCTTTCGGTGACTTCAAATTCCAGTTGATCGGGAGCGATGGAATTCTTTTGAATCGTGTCGCGGACCATATCGATAAAGTGCTCTTCGGATAGTTGACGCGGTGAAATATTCACGGCTACATGAAGGCCTTTCAAACCTTTGTCATCCATCTGACGCACGAATTGGCTGGCTTCTTTGATGACCCATTCGCCGATCGGTACGATGAGACCGCTTTGTTCGGCGAAGGGAATGAATTTGTAGGGGGAAACCGAACCGTGCTCGGCGCTGTTCCAGCGCAAGAGCGCTTCAAACCCGGCTATTTTTTTGTCAGGCAGGCTTACTTTCGGCTGGAACTGCAAGGTCAATTCCTCACGCTCCAGGGCGCGCCGCAAACTGTTGGTCAGGATCATTTTTTCATAGGCTTCGGCTTGCAGTGTGTTTTCAAAGAACGACCAACAGTTTCTGCCGTTCCGTTTCGCAGCATACATGGCGCTGTCGGCGTTCTTCAGGATATCATCGGGAGTCAGGCCGTCATCGGGATAAAGGGCAACGCCCACACTGGCCGACATGTGGACCCGCTCGCCGGAAATCGTATATTCCTGGCTCAACGATTGCACCAGGTGATCCGCCATTTGAGCGATCATGGCCCGATCGCCTTGTCCCGGCCATATTACCACAAACTCGTCGCCGCCAATCCGGGCGATGAACGCCTGCATACCGATCGCTTCCCTGATATGGTTGCCGGCGGCGATGATTACGCCATCTCCCAAGGAGTGCCCCAAAGTGTCATTGATGGTTTTTAAATCATCCAGGTCTATGAAGAATAAAGCACCGCAGGCTTCATGGTTTTGGGCTTTGATCATTTCCGCTTCCAGCCATAGGTTGAGATTGGCCCGGTTCGCCAGGCCGGTTAACGTGTCATAATAGGCGAGCTTTCGCGTTTCATCGTGACTGATTGCGTTTTTCACGGCGATGGCGGCGACCGAAGCCAAATGCTCTACGGCGTCCAGTTTATCCGGATCCAGTGATACCGATTCGCCAAATGCCGCCAGACAGAGGATACCAATTAATTTGTCACCGATTTTCAAAGGCGCCTGCATGATCAGCGTCATCTCATGATAGGGCGGGCTGGTCAAACGATGCGGCCAATGGGCATAATCCCGGACTACGACCATCTTGTCGGTTCGAATGACTTCTGCCAAAATGCCGCCATTTAGGTCGATTGAAAAGTCGTGGTGTCCGTCGAAGCGGCCTTTGCCGATTTGAAAGCCGCTGTGGCCATTTAAATTGAACAGGTAAACAAACCCGTGAGGGATTCCCGCCATGGTAATGGTTTTTTCGAGAATTCCATTTAATATGGAGCCTAGATCCAGTTCATCGAGCAAAGCCGCCGAAGAATCGGCCAATCCTTGCAACAGTTTATTTTTTTGCGCCAGACGGTTCTGCATTTCATCCCGATCCAGAACAGCAGCGGCCAACTCCGCGTATTGACGGAAAATTTCAATGCTTTCGCTGGAAAGATGGCCGGGAGTATCCAGCCAGTGGGCCGACAGAACGCCGACCAGGCGATGGTCATGCTTTAACGGGATGGAGAGCAGGCTTGTCACGCGTTTCAGCGCCGGCTCATTGACGCGGCGGGGATAATTCTGATAGTCTTCAATATATTGCGGTTCGCCGGAGGTAACGACTTGCCCCATTACACCCCAGTCGCTTGGCCTTGGGGTTAAACTCATAAAATCGATCGGTCCGATCGATTGACGAAACTGGACAGTTTGGTCGACTTCGTTAAATAGCCCGATATAGCCGGCCGGCGCCCCTACCAGCTGCAAGGCATCTTTGAGGATGGATTCCAACGAGGTGTCCACCGCCTGGGAAGAGCGGAGCACCAAACGAGTGGCGGCCCGGTATTGTTGCTCCCGCAGCAGTAATTCCTGTTCTTTGATCCGACGCAGTTCGATTTCGGTAAGGAGTTGCTGGTTAATATTATTCAGTTCTCCATTCAGAGTCGCCATTTCTTCATTCATGGCGATTAATTCTTGGTTGACGGCGGATAAAGCGGTTGTCCGGTTGTCCACCAGCTGTTCCAGCTGATCACGATGCTGGCGCAATTCTTCTTCCATACGTTTCCGCTGGGTAATGTCCATGAAGGTGGCGGCAACGGAGTTTTCGGCGATGTGAAAAACGGTTACAAAAAAATCGCCCTGCACTCGGTCGTCGCGATAGTTGGTTTCGAACGTTTGCGTAGGGAGTTGATTACGCGCCACGGCCCGAAGTAAATCCGGCAGACCGGTTTCTGACAGAGACGGGAAGGCATCTTCGATCTTTTTGCCCAGCAATGCTTCAATGGGTACGCCCAGCAACCGGTCTACCGTCGGATTCGCCATGCTGAAGATCAGATCTCCCTGGTCGTTCAAAGTGTATAGATGCACGCCCAACGGGGAGCATTCGATGATATTACGAAATTTTTCCTCGGAATGCGCCAGATTTTTTTCGGCTTGGTAACGGTCCGTGATGTCTATTCCGGCGCTCATGATATGTTGGCGACCATTAATGGTCAACGGCGCGCCGGCAATGTGGACGCGAATCAGCGAACCATCCTTTTTCCGGATATCGGTTTCAAATTCCGCATATCCGTCCTGAAAAATCAGCGCCATTATTTTTTCAAAGAGGCCGGGAGCCGATTCCTGAAAGAAATCCTGACTGTTCATCCGGGAAATATCCACCGAATTAAAGCCGGTTAACTCCTCCATTTTCCGATTCCAACGCACTGGACAGCCTTGTTCGTCAAACAGATAGAAGACGCCGGGGAATGTATCGAGAATGGTGTCGGTGATTGCTTTTTCCTGGCGAATCTGATCAAATAGCATGGCGCTTGTCACTGCTACGGCGGCGAGAACGGAAATTTGCTCCCAAATCTTGATCTCGTGCTCGTCAAGCGGATGAACCTGGTCATTCCAGGACAATTGCAGAACGCCGATGATTTGTTCTTCTGTCCGGAGCGGCAGTGAAATGGAAGTGGTAACGCGGGCAAAGCGGAGATCGTTAATCCGCCCGGGCCAGGTTTTATAGTTTTTGACAACGAAGGCTTTACCGGTTCGATATACCTCCCCGATCGCCCCTTCACTGACTTTCATTCTGAGTCCGATCAGTCCGGCATCCAGACCGATGCCGACGCATAGGCGCACGAACAATGGGTCAGTCTCTTCCGAGAGATAAATGGAAGCATTGGCCGCCCCAAAAATATTCATGGTTTGTTGCAGAAAATTTTTTAAGGCATGTTCTGACTTTAGATCCCTGAGAAGCTGCATCGCGATGGTTTGCATCAAAATCTGCCGGGTTCGCATGAAATCGCCTCCCGTCAATATGCAGGTAGTGCTCGGTGCTGTCGGGTCGGAGAACGGCGTATTGCTTGACCGGAAAAAGAATGCCATTGGCTCCAGGAAAGGGCCAATGGCAAATTAATTAACGCTGGGGCAAGAATATGGATTTGATTTTGCCGATGACGGCAATTCTATTTTCCGCCAACTGATCGGCGAGTTTGTAGGTGGGAATATTGTCGCGTTGCGACGCGGAAAAAATTGCGGCGAGATTGCGAGGGATAATCTCTACAGCCCGCAAGGCTCGTTCATGGTTGTAGCCGTCTTTTAATTCATCAGCGACATTGATGACTCCGCCGGCATTTATAATATAATCCGGCGCATATAAAATTCCCTGACTATGCAATCGGTCGCCATGCCGTGAGTCGGCCAACTGATTGTTGGCGGGGCCGGCGATAATGCGGCAACGGAAACGCGGCAAGGTATCATCGTTGATGACCGCGCCCAAGGCAGCGGGGACAAAGATATCACAAGGGGTATCGTAGATGGCGTCAGGGGCAACGACCCGGGCGCCCGTTTCACGGTTAACTCGTTCAGCCTTGTTTGCCATGATGTCGGTGATCACTAGATCGGCGCCGTCTTCATGCAAGTATTTTGCCAGAGGATAGCCGACATTGCCAACCCCTTGAACGGCGATTGTTCGTCCGGCAAGTGATTCACTGCCCCATACAGCTTTGGCGGAAGTCCGGATCCCTTTCCAGACGCCTAGGGCGGTGACGGGAGAAGGATCGCCACTAGAACCGGGAATGGCGCTAAGTCCGCAGACAAAGTGGGTTTCGCGACGGATCAGATTCATTTCATCAACGCTGGTGCCTACATCCTCAGCAGTAATAAAGCGCCCGACCAAGCTTTCAACGAAACGACCGAGAGCCCGGAACAACGATTCCGTTTTATCCGTTTGGGGATTGCCAATGATTACGGCTTTGCCGCCGCCATAATCAAGTCCGGCGGCGGCGCTTTTGTAAGTCATTCCTTTGGCGAGACGGCAGGCGTCTTCTATCGCTTCGTTTTCACTGACATAGGGCCACATCCGAGTTCCGCCCAAGGCTGGTCCCAAGATAGTGCTGTGAATGGCGATAATCGCTTTTAAACCCGAAGGCCGGTCTTGGCAAACAATGAGTTGTTCGTAGCCGTCATTTTCCATGTAACTGAAAATGTTCATAGAAGTATCCCTCCAATCGGCTTGTCAGGTTCCTATCACATTTTTCGATGCATGGTCGGGTGCGATCTTTATCGAAAGATTCTGTCGACTTTGCTTTATTCTGCAAAAGTGGCAAAAACTCCTGTAGACGAGAATTATTTATTTCCTGAAACCCCATTATGCAATGGTGAATTTTCGTGGCTGAACCGATTTATAAAGGGGTTTTAAATTTTGCGTCGAATCAAAAAAATAGCGATAAGTGCTAATGGGAGGGGAAAATCACGGTGCAACACGACAACGGGAGAATACTGGAATGCTTCGATCATGTATTGCCATTTGTGAATGAATTGCTTGTGGACGATGTCAGCGTTTGCATGACGGATTGCGAAAAAGTCCTGATGTATCAACCGGGCAAGAAATTTGATTTGAAAATTCAGCCGGGAAGGCCGCTGGAACCTAAAATGGCGGCGTACCAAGCCATTCATAAGCGGGAGCGGATCGTGACCCGCGTCGACGCTTCTCTGCATGGGATTCCCTTTATTGCTGTGGCGATTCCGATCTATAACCAAGCCCGCGAAATCATCGGTTCGGCGATTGTTACCCAGTCGGTCGACCGGCAGGATACACTCCGCCAGGTAGCCGCAGCACTATCCGACAGTATAAGTATTCTGGCCAGCACGACCGAAGAAATATCGGCGCAGACCGAGGAGATTGCTGCAGTGAGCCAGACACTGGTGAAAGTGACTCGCGATTCCCAGGGACGGGTCCAGGAAACGGACCAGGTCATCGGGTTTATCAAGAACATTGCCGGCCAAACCAATCTATTGGGATTAAATGCCGCCATTGAAGCAGCCCGGGTGGGCGATCAGGGCCGTGGATTCGGTGTCGTGGCGCAGGAAATTCGCAAACTGGCGATTGATAGCGCGGACTCCATCAAAAAAATCGATGCGATTATTAAATCGATTCAAGCCGACAGCAATCAGACCAATAGTCAAACGGAGCATATTAATGCGGTTTTGGGCGAAATCGCCAACGCAATCACCCAAGTGACTGCCGCCGTTCAGGAAGCCAATGACCAGGCGCGAAAACTTGGTGTAATGGCGGATGATCTGTTGCAGGCGTAATTCTCAGTGATAATCCGGAAATGATCTTTGATTCATGGCTTTGGGAATCGACTCCTGAAGCCTGAATTTTTGTTTGTGGATACATATTTCAAATACTGTGACCTGGATGATACAATAAAAATAGTAAAAGTATAGGAATCGAGCCGAAATTGGAGAGGTTCAATAGGGAGGCGGTTGGTTTGGAATTTACGCAAATATTATGGTTCGTTTTTTTGGCATTTACCGTCTGGCCGATGATCAAGCAGCAAAATTTGACCCGAGCCCGTTTCCGGGTGCATCAGGCGATTGAAAAGAAACGGGGATCCCGGCTGATTACCATGATACACAGACAGGAAGGGGTCAGTTTGCTAGGGATCCAGATCAGCCGGTACATTGATATCGAAGATTCGGAACAAGTTTTACGGGCCATACGGATGACGCCGGAGGACATGCCAATCGATATTGTTTTGCATACTCCCGGTGGGCTGGTCCTCGCGGCCGAGCAGATTGCCCGGGCATTGATTCGTCACAAGGCGAAAGTATCAGTTATTATTCCGCATTTCGCGATGAGCGGCGGTACTTTGCTCGCGTTGGCAGCCGATGAAATCATTATGGACTGCAATGCGGTGCTCGGGCCGGTGGATCCGCAATTGGGCCAATATCCGGCTGCATCCATTTTGCAGGCAGTACAGCGTAAAAATATCGACCGCGTGGATGACAATACGCTGATTCTGGCGGATATGGCCGCCAAAGCCGTCCGACAGGTCGAGGATTTTGTGACGTTGATTCTGGAGGAAAAGACGTGCGACCGGGCCCGGGAACTTGCCAAAATGCTGACGGAAGGACGTTGGACGCACGATTATCCGATTACCTGCGAAATGCTCAAGGGTATGGGGCTGCCGGTCAATACCTCGGACTTTCCGGAAGAGGTGTATGATTTGATGGAGCTATATCCGCAACCACCACAGCGCCGTCCGTCGGTGCAATATATTCCGTTGCCGTACGGGGAACGCGAACCCAAACCCAAGGGAACCGGATCGTAATCGACAATGGGCAAGATCGTGCAAACCAATGGATCATCAGGCGGGAAAGGGGCAGTCGGTCAATGGAATGGTTTCAATCGATCTCGCCAGTGACGCAGGCGTTGCTCGCAACGTTGTTTACCTGGGGCGTGACGGCATTGGGAGCGGCGCTGGTGTTTTTTTTCAAATCGATCAACAAGACGGTATTGAATGGGATGCTGGGGTTTGCAGCCGGGGTGATGATTGCGGCAAGCTTTTGGTCTTTGTTGGCGCCAGCGATTGAAATGGCAGGGGATCTGGGACAGAGGGCGTGGTTGACGGCTGCTGTTGGCTTTCTGGCTGGCGGATGTTTTTTATGGCTGGTGGATATCACTCTGCCGCATTTACACATGGGCCTGGAAAAGGACAAAGCCGAGGGGATCAAGACGACTTGGCAGCGCAGCGTCTTGTTGGTGCTTGCCATAACCCTGCACAACATTCCGGAAGGATTGGCTGTTGGCGTCGCTTTCGGCGGGGCCGCCTACCACCTGCCTTCGGCGTCGTTGACCGGGGCTTTGGCTTTGGCTGTTGGAATCGGTTTGCAAAACTTTCCGGAAGGGGCGGCTGTGTCCATTCCGCTGCGCCGGGAAGGGTTCAGCCGTACCAAGGCGTTTGTCTATGGACAGGCTTCCGGCCTGGTGGAACCGTTGGCGGGTGTTTTGGGAGCCTTTGCAGTAACCTCCATGCGCCAAATATTGCCCTATGCGTTGGCGTTTGCCGCCGGGGCAATGATCTATGTCGTGGTGGAAGAACTGATTCCCGAAGCACAAAACAATTCGGGCGGCAATTCCACAAATATTGCAACCCTCGGTTGCATGGCCGGCTTTGCGGTGATGATGATTCTGGATGTCGCTTTGGGATGAAATTTACCGTGAGAAGGCAACTACGGGATTGATAATTTTTCTGAAAATTATGTTATAATTTTTATGGCGAACCGATCAACATATTGCTGGGAGGTGCGTTCCTATGACCCGACCGCAAAAGATTCTGGTCGCGTACGATGGCTCCGCCCACAGCCGGGAAGCCTTGATGTGGGCTCTTGACCTCAGTATGGTCTCCGGTGCTTCCGTTGTCGCGGTAAAAGTAGTGGAACCGGTGGAAATGAATCGGGCGTATGCACTATATGAGGCAGGATATGGCACGACTCTCTCCGAACGGTTCGAAGCGATGCACAAAATTGACGTCCAACAAATGAAAGACGCAGTGGATTCGGGAAAACGCAAGGGCATAAACGTGAAAACAGAGATGCTGTCAGGCAATGTGGCGGCGGCGATTATCGATTATGCAATAAAAAACGGCGTGGATTTGATTGTCGCCGGGACCAAAGGTCATGGGGCGCTGGCTGAACTGCTGATCGGCAGTGTGACACGAAATCTGGTTAGTTTGTCGCCACTGCCGGTGTTGGTCGTAAAAGGTCCGGAAGGCTGACCATGGTGAATCAAGGACTATCAACCGGTCCCGGGTGTTCGGGATCGGTTTTTTGTTGGTTTCCGGTCGACACGCGGGAAGATTGGCGGTAAAATAGCAGATGGTTGAACAAATTCGGAGCTTTTGACAGCGTTCGACGTGAGGAAGTGACAGTTTGACGGAGTTGGCGAAAACCAATGAACTGTCTCGGGACGAAGCTAATCTTGTCTGCATTCAAAATCTATCGTTTCAGTATTCTACAGGTGGTAGACCGGCGTTGGATAATATCAGCCTGACGATCCCCAACGGACAGTTGGTCCTCATCATGGGGGCCGGCGGTGCGGGAAAATCGACGTTGCTCAATACTTTCAACGGCTTGATTCCTCATTTCCTAAAAGGGGCCATGTTGGGATCGATCCGGATCGCCGGCGTGAATCCTGGACAAATAGGGGTCAGCGCCATGGCAGGCATCGTTGGGCTTGTATTCCAGGATTTCGAGGCGCAGCTGTTTTCCACTCGTGTGGATCTGGAATTGGCCTTTGGCCTGGAAAATAGCGGCCTAGACCGGCGGGAGATGCGCGAACGGGTCCGGCGGATCTGCGCTGCCATCGGTTTGCAGGGATTGGAGAGCCGGGAGCCGTCCGGACTCTCCGGTGGACAGAAGCAACGTCTGGCCATCGGTGCGGTGTTGGCGGCGGAACCACAGGTCCTGTGCCTGGATGAGCCGACGACCGATCTAGATCCGGCGGGGAAAACCGGGATTTTTGCTTTGCTGCGGCAATTGCGCGTCGCTCCGGACCGCTGCTCCGGGCTGGGCGTGGAAACGATCGTTGTGATTGAGCACGAAACCGAAGAGGCGTCCTGCGCGGACCGGATCATCCTTCTGGAGAACGGGCGGGTTGTCGCCGATGGGCCGGCGTCTGCCATTCTGATCGATGTGGAGCTGTTCGAACGTCTCGGCTTGATGCCGTTTCCTATTTGCGCCTATTTTCATCGCTTGGGATTCGGCAGGGATTCCTTGCCGCTTTCGCTGGCGTCGGCGGAAGAACTGTTTCACCGGGAGAATCTGTGCGTGGACCGGGAAGCGGTACAACGGCTGATGGCCGAGGATGCGGTGCGGGCTCTGCTGTACGGGAACGAGATCATCCAAACTCGGGGATTGTGTTTTTCTTTCGATGATCAAGAAGTCTTGAAAGGAATCGAACTCTGCATCCGGGAACGTGAGTTTGTCGCAATCCTGGGCGCGAACGGCAGCGGAAAAACTACCCTGGTCAAACACTTTAACGGCTTGTTGCGGCCGCAACAGGGAGAGATTCTGTTGGCCGGCGCCAACAGCCGGAACTTGTCGATCTACGAAATGGGTCAAATCGTCGGTTATGTTTTTCAAAACCCGGACCAGCAGATTTTCTGCGACACGGTGTATCAAGAAGTTGCCTTTGCCTTGAAACTCCGGGGTCTTGACGAAAAGGAAACGGGGTTGCGGGTGCAGGAAGCGTTGGCGGCGGTGGGATTGTCCGGTCGCGATACCGAGGATCCCTTTTCCCTGACCAAGGGGCAACGGCAGCGGGTGGCGCTGGCGTCGGTTTTGGCGATGAAACCGCGAGTGCTGGTGCTGGACGAGCCGACGACCGGCCTGGACTACAAGGACCAGCGGCGAATGATGGAATTGATCCGGGAACTGAATCAAGCCGGGAACACCATCGTGATGATCACCCATACGATGTGGGTGGTTGCCGAATACGCCCATCGGGTGCTGTTGCTACAGGAGGGCAGGTTGATCGCCGACGCCGGAACGCGGGCCATTTTTGCCGATGAAGAGTTGTTGGCGCAGGCGGAAGTTCGTCCGCCGCAGATCACGCAATTGGCGAACCGGCTCGGCATTCCCGCCTTGTCGGTCGAGGAACTGTTGGCGTGTACCCGGAGGGGAGCTAGCCGATGAACTTGTTTTTTTATGTTGAAAAGGTTTCGTGGTTGCATCGGGTGGATCCCCGCTCCAAGGTATTTGCGCTGTTGACGGTGTTTTTTCTGGCTTTGGGGTTGCAGGGAGTCTGGCCGTTGCTGTTGTTGACCGTCACGATTCTTGCCGCGGGAGTTTCCGCCGGGTTTGGGCCGGGAGTCCGTCGCATCCGCGGCTTGCTTGGCATGATGATGCTGATGACTACCGTTTTATGGGGCCTGTCGACCGGTGAAATTCCGCTGTGGGGTCCATTTCAACAGGATGGATTGCTCCGGGGCCTGATCATGGGGGCCAAGTTGTCGATCATGGTGATTGCCGGTCTGATTTGGCTCAGTACCACGAAAATCGAGGAAATATCAATCGGGATGGAGAAAATGGGCGTTCCATATCCGGTGGCGTTCGCATTTTCCACGGCGATCCGGCTGGTGCCCTGGATGGTCGGAAGTTGCTTCACTGTGGCGGAAGCGCAGCAATCGCGCGGGTTGGATCTCCTGAGCGGCGGATTATTCCAGCGTACACGAAAGTATATTCCGTTATTGATTCCGGCGCTGGTCTCCGTTGTCCGGAATGCCAATTATTTTTCCATGGCGCTGGAGAGCCGGGGGTTTGGCAATCGATTGCAACGGACTCCTTATCTGGAGATTGGCTTCGGCCGTCGCGATATTTGTCTGGGCGTTGGCATGGCGATGCTGTTTGCAGGATGCCTGCAACTCAACGAAGGGGATTATTCCGGACTGCTTTGGAATGGACTGTTTTTGCTGACGTTCTTTTTTGGTTTTATCGTTTTGCTGCGCGTGGTCGTTACCCGTGAAAGCGGCCGGATTTTGTGGCTGAATACCCGCATGGTGGTATTGACCGCATTGTCGGCTGCGCTATACGCCGCTGTTGTGATTCCCTTTAAGGGGATCGTACTGATTCCCGGTGTAACGGATTTTCGCCCGGGAATGGCGTTGCCACCGGTCATGGGAATCCTGTTCGGCCCGGCTGCGGCTTGGGGCAGCGGGTTCGGCTGTATCATAAGCGACTTTTTCGGGTCGCTGAGTCCGGGCAGCTTTTTCGGCTTTATCGGCAACTTTGCGATGGCCTGGCTGCCTTACCGGTTGTGGTGGAAGACCGGTCTGATCCGGCCGCAGGATCCGGAACCGTTGCGGATCAATTCTGGCGTAAAAGCAGCGAATTTTCTGCTGTTGTCGGTTGCCGGAGCCGCGCTGTGCGCGTTGACGATCGGTTGGGGACTGGAACTGCTCGGCATCGTTCCGTTCAAGATTTTGTCGGTTTTGATCCTGGTGAATAATTCGGCGCCAGTCCTGCTATTGAGTTTGCCGATTATTCTGGTGTTGTATCCCCGTATCCGGCGTTGGGGACTGTTGTGGACCGATATCCTCGGTGAAGCGGGAGTCGCCGGCAGCATTCAGAAAACCTGGGCCGGGGCGTTGCTCATCTGGCTGGGTCTGGGCCTGGGTCTGGGCGGTGGACTGTATATGGCGATTGGGCTGGGCGTCTCGCCATTGGCAGTGGCGGCGGCGGGTTTGGGGTTCGTTTTTCTTGGCTCGTTTTTGTGACTTGGGAGTGTTGCGTTGAAGGGGAATCCGAATGAGTTGGAGTCGGGTCGGTTGCTGAAATGACACATTATCGACGATTTGTTCTACTGATTGTTTTCATCATGTATACGGCGGTTTTCGGGAACCGGATCAGCATTGGCGTTGCGATCCCGGCACTGATCGATGAATTCGGGATGACGAATACGGCGGCGGGGGCGCTGTCCGGTTTTTTCTTTCTGGGTTATTTTTTGACGCAAGTACCGGCCGGGTTCTGGATCGCCCGGTTTGGCAGCCGGGGTCTCGTAGGAGTATCCCTGTGTTTGATGGCTTTATTTCTATGGCTGTTCGGGTCTATGAGTACATTGACTTGGGCCGCCTGGTACCGGCTGGGATTAGGGGCATCGCAGGGGCCGATTTCGATCGGCGGGAACGCGATCATTAGTCAGTGGTTTCCGCCGAAGGAACAGTCCCGGGCGATTTCCGTGATGGTGGGATCGACTATGTTGGCGCCATTCCTGTTTCCGCCGTTGGCCTCCTGGTTTATCGTTCACTGGGGATGGCGGGCATTGTTTCAGGCTTTTGCGGTCGTTGGGGTTTTGGTGGGCGCTTGGTGGAGCTTTTATATCCGTTCCTGCCCGGAAGAGAGTTCGCGTTGTTCCCCGGCGGAGTTGAACGTAATCCGGTCTACGGAAGTACTGTCGCCGGTCGTGCAGCGGATGCGGTTGCCCCGGTTACTGGCCCGGGTTCTATTTATGGGCAAACAAGTATCTGTGGCGGAGACAAAGGCGCAGCTGTTCAAACGCCCGGATCTCTGGTGGTCCACACTGTCATATTTTTTCTTCGTTTCCGTGTTTTATGGAATGATCACTTGGCTTCCTTCGTATTTCATTAAGGCGCGTGGAATGGATATGATCCAGATGGGCTGGGTCGTCTCGGTTCCCTGGGTGGGAGCGCTGATCGGTTCACTGGTTGGCGGTTGGATTGTCGATCACTGGTTGGGCGGCGATCCGTTGCCGGTGATGCGCTGGGGCAGTCTGGCGACAGCGGGCTCCTTGTATTTATTTGCCGCCGCTCCGGACGGGATGGGCTGGATAATGGCGACACTGCTCCTGTTCGGATTCTTCGTAGGATTTGCGCCTTTGGGATTCATGACCTATCCCATACGGCTCGCCGCCCGAGACATTTATCCGTTGGGGATTTCGTTCCAGAATTCCGGCGGCAATATCGGCGGATTTCTTTCGCCGGTGTTGGCGGGGGTACTGCTAGACCGCTTTGGTGATTATTCGATCATGTTTGCGTATTTTATCGGCTGCGCCATCGTGGCGGCCGTTCTGGCGATGCTGGTCCGGACCCCGCGTTAATGCCGGCCGAGCGTCAGCGGATTGCCGAATATATTTCCTCCGCGCTCCGGTGTAGGAAGATTTTTATCCGGATGGGAAGCACAAGGCGGTTCGTGTTATAATTCACATAGAGTTTACTGGTATTCTTCAGGAATGGGTGAATTGAGTGCAGATCAAAAAAAGAAAGCTGTACGAAGAGGTCATTGCCGGGATTGAAGAGATGTTGCAATCCAACAACATGCAACCCGGCGACCGGCTACAATCCGAGAAGGAATTGGCCTTGTATTTCGGCGTCAGCAAGACGGCGGTCCGGGAAGCGTTGAGTGCGTTGCAAATTGCCGGACTTATTGAAGTGAAACATGGCTCGGGCATCTATGTTCGCAATGTCAATGAACGGCTGACCAATCCACTGACCATGAAAATCTTGACAAACAGTGATAATATGCTCCAAATTTTAGAATTGCGCAAGGGGCTGGAATCCGAGGGCGCGTTTTTAGCGGCGCAACGGGCAACCAGGATGGATATTGCCCGCATTAAAGGCTGTCTGATTTCCCTGGCGGAAGAGATCGATCGGGGGGAGAAAGCGCTGAACGCCGACTATCAGTTCCATTGCGCCGTGATGGCCGCTACGCACAATCAGGCATACAGCAAGGTGTTTGACACCATTGCCGCCGTTTTTCATGACGGAATGCGAGTTTTAAGCGTCGATTGGGGTTCCGGCGGGAATCTCCTGGAGCAGCATCGCCTGATTTATGACGCTGTAAAAAAACATCAACCGGAGCAGGCTCGAAGTCTCATGCGGGCGCATCTGGAAAGTCTGGAGACCCACCTAAGCGGCATACCATCCTGAGTATTGAAATTAGACGGATGCGGAGGAGGAATGCGAATTGGAACACGTGGACATGATTGTAGTGGGGGCAGGGGTAGTCGGGCTGGCGGTTGCCGCCGAGTTGGCGCGAAACTTGGAAAATCCGGAGATCATGTTGATGGAACGTCATCCCAAATTCGGCCAGGATACGTCCAGCCGCAACAGTGAGGTCATTCACGCCGGAATGTATTATCCGCCCGGGAGCCTGAAAGCAAAACTGTGCGTGGAGGGCAATCCTCTTCTGTATGAATTTTGCGACCGGCATCATGTTCCGTACCAACGCCTGGGAAAATTGATCATCGCCCGGGAAGAAAGTGAAATTCCAGCCATTGAAGGCATTTATAAACAAGGAACCGACAATGGAGTGCCGGGTCTGAGAATGTTGACCAAGAATGAGATTACGACCATGGAACCGAATATCACGGCGGTGGCGGCGTTGTATTCGGCGACGACGGGGATCATCGACAGTCACAAATTGATGGCGCAGCTGGAACGTTCAGCGGTGTCTGACGGCACGATGATGGCGTACATGCACCAGGTGACCGGCGTGGCCCGGGGCAACGGTGGATACGAAGTGAAATTCATTGGTCCGGACGGTCAGGAAGACGAACTGGCCTGCACTTGGCTGATTAACTGTGCGGGTCTACATTCGGACTATATTCCGGCGCAGTTGGGAATCGATGTGGCAGCCGCCGGGTACAAAATATATCCGGTAAAAGGGGAATACTTTTCGGTAGCGATGTCCAAGTCAAAACTGATTTCCCATTTGATCTATCCGCCGCCGCTCAAGAGTCTCAAAGGGCTCGGGACGCATATTACCAAGAGCCTGGACGGCCGCGCCCGTCTCGGACCCAATGTCCAATATGTTGCGGAACGGGAAGACTATGACGTTGATCCTTCCCATCTGGAAGAGTTTTATCAGGCGGCCCGTTCTTATCTGCCATTTATCGAGAAAGCGGATCTTCAAACCGATATGGCGGGAATGCGGCCTAAAATCCAGCCGCCGGACGGGCCGGTGGCGGATTTTGTCATCCGACACGAAACCGAAAGAGGATTGCAGGGATTCATTAATTTGGTTGGCATTGAATCACCGGGACTCACTGCTTGTCTTAGCATTGCCAAAATGGTCGGCGGGTTGATTCGCTAATTTGAAAATATAATTATTTCGGTTGAACGAGGTTGAAAACCGGTCAGGAACTTTTTGAGTCCTGCCGGTTTTTAATCGTTAAATTAAGCAAATCCATAGCAGGATTAATACCTTGACGTCGGGAATATTTCGTATATTGGGTGAGAACCAAATTTTCCGGGGCAGGTTGAATGATGGAGAAAAACCAGTTCGGGAATTACTTTTATCTTGGCGAAAGAGTGATGATTCAGCCGCAGCGGACGGCTGCCAAGATCAGCCTGGGCTATGCGCTTGCGGGCTGGGTGTGGATCCTCTTTTCCGATCTTCTTTTGCCGCTTTTTACGAGGGATCCGGAAACACTGGTCAGGTTATCCAGTGTAAAAGGGGTCCTGTTTGTCATTGTGACCGCTGGGATATTATTTGCTCTGGTTTATGTCCAACTGCAACGGATACAGGCATCCCAGCAAAGAGTTGAGCAAAGCACGCAAGAACTGGAACGGGCCCACGCGGATCTGACCAAATCGGAACTGGAGTTGCGCCGGCAACTGGAGGAGATCCAGGCAAAAACGACTGTAATTGAACAAAAAGATCGCGAAATGTGGGCATTATTCGAGAATATGCACGATGCCTTCGCCGACCATGAAATCATCCTCGATTCGGCGGGAAAACCCGTGGACTACCGTTTTCTGGCCGTCAATCCGGCATATGAAACGCTGGTGCGAAAAAAGCGTCAGGAATTGATTGGCCGGACTGCGTTGGATGTGTTTCCCGAGACTCCCTATGGATATATCGCCGATTGCGCGGAAGTGGCTTTGACAGGGAAAAGCAAAACCGGCACATTTTATTCCGATATGTTGGAAAAACATCTTTCCATATCCCTATATAGCCCTCAACAAGGTCACTTTGCCTTTGTGGGACGAGATGTATCCGACGAAATCGACCATGCGCAAAAGGTGGAACGACTGGCATACTTTGATCAGTTGACGGGATTGCCCAATCGGGCCCGAACGATTGAACTGCTGAAACGTGAAATTGATGCCGAGGCGGGCAAAGCAGCCTCGGGTGCGCTCCTGTACATCGATATGGATGACCTGAAATTGGTGAATGATTCTTATGGCCATAGTTACGGCGATTCCATGATCATTACGGCCGCCATGCATTTAGTCAGCCTGGCTCCTGTGGATTCGACGGTAGCCCGGGTGGGTGGAGACGAGTTTGTAGTCCTGCTGCCGGGAATGAATGATCCCCTGCAGATTGAATCGTTGGTCTCGGAAATCGTTGACACGCTCGGACGCGAATATGAGGTAAGGGAACTCCAGATCCATGCTTCGGCCAGTATCGGGATCGCCCTATACCCTCAGGATGGCCATACGGTGGAAGAAATTCTCCGGAATGCGGATACTGCCCTCAATGAAGCCAAACGGTTCGGGAAACACTGTTGGCGGTTTTTTCATAAGACGATGCAGGAAATGGCCTATGGCAACATGCTCTTGATCAATGGTCTGCAAAATGCTTTAGCCAATCAGGAATTGCATCTGCACTATCAGCCGCAACTCTCTTTAGAAAATGGCGAAACCATAGCGTTCGAAGCCTTGATGCGATGGCGAAGCTCCCGACATGGCGATGTATCGCCCGCCCGATTCATTCCCCTGGCGGAACGCAGCCATTTGATCGAGTCGATCGGCGCCTGGACGTTGAAGGAAGCCGCCAATTTTTCCCGCAAACTAAGTGAAATGGGTCACCCGGATGTCCGGGTTGCGGTCAATGTTTCGCCACGGCAGTTGATGGCGCGCAATTTTCCGCAAGTTGTCCGCGACGCTTTTGAGGAGTGGGAACTGTCGGCTGGGCGCCTGGAAATCGAAATTACGAAAAGCGTGTTCATTGAATCCGTGGATGAGTGCGTGGGTACTTTAAACGAGTTGCGAAAAATGGGCGTTCATTTGTCCCTGGACGATTTTGGCACAGGGTATTCATCATTGACTTATTTGCGAAGTCTGCCGGTTCAAACGGTGAAGATCGATAAAACCTTTATCGATCTGATAACTACGGATCCAACCCGGCTGGCTCTTTTGACGGCGATCATCGATATGGCGCATGTGTTGGGGTTGGCGGTTGTAGCGGAAGGCGTGGAGACACCGGAACAGATGGAGCGCTTGATTGCTTGCCGCTGCGATACGATCCAGGGGTATCTGGTGCGGCGGCCGGCGCCGGATACGGATGCATTGACCATATTGGACGAGAAAATCTGGCGTGAACGGCTGGGCGCACGAACCGGACCGTAGCCGGAAAACCGTTCCGGGTGAAATGGAAAGGGTGTACGACAATGGACAAGCATCGGCAAATGGTTCACGACCTGTTCTCTCGGATTGCCGGCCGATACGATACGATGAACACGATCCTCAGCCTCAACCTTGATAAATATTGGCGACGAAGAACATTGGAGATTGCTTCGCCCCAACCTGGCGAAAAGTGGCTGGATGTTTGTTGCGGTACTGGAAAACTTACTCTCGCGATCCGCCGAATTTTGGGTGAGTCCGGTGAAGTCACCGGACTGGATTTTACCTCTTCTATGCTTGCCGTCGCCAAACAGGCCGAAGAACAGGCGCACTTGCCGCAGTCTATCCGCTGGCTCGAAGCGGATGCTATGGACATTCCTTATGTTGATGGAATGTTTGATGGGGTAACGATTGGGTTCGGGTTACGAAATTTGCCGGATTTCGACCGGGGGATCCGGGAAATGCGGCGGGTGTTGAAGCCGGGCGGCAAGTGGGTCTGCCTGGAACTTTCCCATCCGGTCTGGCCTGTATTCAAACAGGGACATGGACTTTTCGTCCGCCATCTGGTGCCAGGCATCGGCAACCTGGGACATTCGGCAGTGGCCGACTATCAATGGTTGCCGGAATCCTTGCGACGGTTCCCGGGAGCGGAAGAATTGTCGGAGCGGGCTGTGGCTGCCGGATTGACGAACGTACGCTTCGAACGGTTGAGCGGCGGGATTGCGGCTGTGCATATCGGGATTCGGTCCTGAAGCTTCCGTGTGAGTGTAAATAAGCGCTGCAGAATTTTTGCGGCTTGGAATTAGATAGGGGGATCGTTATGAAAGTGATTCAAGTCAACAAGCCAGGTGAACTGGGCATTATCGACAAGCCGGAGCCAACGGCTCCGGCGGCCGGTGAGGCGATCATCCGCATTAAGGCGGCCGGTATCTGCGGTTCCGATGTTCATATTTTTCACGGAAAAAATCCTTTCGCGATTTATCCGAGAATTTTGGGGCATGAGGCTGCCGGCGAAGTCGTGCGGATCGGCGAAGCGGTAACGAATGTTAAAGTCGGCGACCATGTTGTTGTCGACAATGTCTTTTCCTGCGGCAAATGCTATGCCTGTCGAATTGGGCGGCCCAATGTCTGCATTAACGTCAAAGTGCTGGGCGTTCATATTGATGGCGTTTTCAGCGAGTTGCTCAAGTTGCCGGCCGACCATCTGTATCCGGTGCCGGGCGATCTTTCGTGGGAAATGGCGGCGACGATGGAACCCTATGCGATTGCCGCCGAAGCGGTGGACCGGGGGCAGGTGAACGCCGGCGACACAGTATTGATTTGCGGCGCCGGTCCAATCGGCTTGGTGATTTTGCAAGCTTGCAAGAGCCTTGGCGCCCGCGTCCTGATCATGGATATTGTGGATTCACGATTGCAGGCGGCGCAAGCAATGGGCGCCGACGCGGTCGTCAATACGAAAACATCGGACCTGGAAACTGCAGTCAAGGCGTTTACCGATGGAGAAGGAATCAATGTCGCTATGGAAGCAACCGGCGTTATTTCCATTTTGGAGCTGATTATCGCCAAACTGATGTCGCCGGCAGGCAGGGTCGTAGTGTTGGGATTCCCGGTGGAGCCGGCAAAAATTGCGCCGGCCGATATTATGAAACGTGAACTGGATATTAAAGGTTCCCGGTTGAATAATCGAAAATTCGCTGAAGTCGTACGGTGGTTCGATGAGAAAAAAGTGGACCCGACTGGATTGGTTTCGCATGTATTGCCGTATACGGACGTAGAAAAAGGGATGGAGCTGTTCGCCAACCATCCCGAAGAAGTGTGCAAGATATTGATCAAGTTTGACTGACTGCTTCCGGTTTAGGGGAGAGCCCGTCGCGACGGAATCGACCGGAAAGAATCCCACTCTTTTACTGAAACTTCGAGTTCCTGCTCGATTTTATCCAGTTCCCGGCGGTAGTGCCGTAAGCGTTCCACTCCGTGCATCGTGCATTTAAAATCACTTTTCTCGATGTTGCGGCATTTGTCGAGCATAGTCTGACGGCGTGAAGCGATTTCGGCAATGAGCAGCAATTGTTGCTGCGTGGATTCATCCATTATGGACATTGAATTTTTGACCTCCCGTTTACTTTTGTGTGAAGTGAAAATACAGGGCGCCGCCAAATGAAACTAGAGCAAAGAGTAGAATAAGGGCAATGTCGGCGCTGCGAAAACCGGAATCGTAGAAGGTTATGCTAAAAAAATAGACCAATAATAAGATGGACCAGGCATAGCCGCAAAACAGAAAGACTTTGAACGGGTCGGGCAATCCGTGACGTCTGGACACAGTGACCTCCCTTGATTACCGGGACATCAGTCGATAACCAACGCCGGATTCGGTGATGATATACTTGGGTTGGGTCGGGTTGGGTTCGATTTTTCGACGCAGTTGGCCGACGTAAACACGGATATAATGCGTATCTTCGGCGTAAGTATCGCCCCAGACGGCTTTCAGCAATTGCCGGTGGGTCAGCACTTTACCGGCGTTTTGCGCCAAAACTTTTATAATGTCATACTCCGTGGGAGTAAGCTTGATTTCCTGAGTGTCGATCATAACCCGACGTTGCGCCAGGTCAACGGTCAGATCCCCGCACTGAATCACCGGATCATCGCCCGTATGCGCCGCCCGGCGAACGGAGACGCGCATCCTGGCCAAAAGCTCGCCGATGCCGAAAGGTTTGGTGATATAATCGTCGGCGCCTGCATCCAGGGCGTCGATTTTTTCTTTTTCCTGATCGCGCGCGGTAAGGATCAGAATCGGCAGGTCGGACCATTCGCGCAAGCGGCGGACGACTTCTTTTCCATCGATATCCGGCAAGCCAAGATCCAAAATCACGATGTCCGGCTTGATGCCGGCCGCCTGGATGACTGCATCCGAACCGGTTACGGCTTCATATACATCATATCCATGCGCCCCCAGGGATACTTTCAATAATTTGCGAATTTGCGGCTCATCGTCGATGACCAGAACACGCAAGCCTTTTTCCGACACAGTTTCACCCGCTTTCGACTGGTGATGGTTCTTCCGGCGGCGCCGGCAGGGTGATTTTCATGATCGTTCCGCCGCCAGGCCTGTTTTCAGCGCTGATTTTTCCGCCATGCGCTTCGATGATTCCTTTGCAAATGGATAGTCCAAGTCCGGTGCCATCGACCCGATAGGCCGGCAAGCGAATGCGATAGAACTTGTCAAAGATGTGCGGCAATTCATCTGGCGGAATTCCGAGACCGCGATCGGCAACCGTAATGACAATGTTATCCGGAATGGCGGCGACACCGATTTCGATGGGGGTGGCCGGCTTGGAATATTTCAGGGAGTTGTCGATCAGGTTGATCATCACTTGTTCCAACAGGACCGAATCGGCGCGGATCATGGCGACCCGGGAACCACCGGTAAATAAGATGTTGCGGTTTCGGACCGCTTCCCGCAATCGACGTAGTGCTGTGCCAATCACATCTTCCAGATCGCACCAATCCAGCTTGAGATGGGCCATGCCGCTTTCCAGGCGCGCGGAGTCGAGGAGATTGGCGACAACGCGATCCATCCGGTTGGCGCCGTCTTGAATATTGACAAGCAGCTCATGGCGATCCTGACTGGAATATAAGGTTTCGGACTCCAGAAGCGTCGAAACGGAGCCAATAATGGAAGCAAGCGGTGTGCGGAGTTCGTGCGAAACCGAGTTCAGCAGGGCGGTTCGCAGTTTGTCGGATTCCAGCAACAAGGAAGCTTCCTGTTGTTTTGCCATAAGCCGGGTTCTTTCGATGGCAATGGCGGCCAAACCAGCCCAGGCATCAAGCAAACGCTGCTGTTCCGTCGTAATGTCGAAGGAAGTGACGCGAACCGCCAGCAGGCCAACGACCGATTCCCGGGTAGTCATGGGAAGGTAGAGATAATCGGAATCGGTGAATTTCCCGCAGGTTCGACCGGCGGGTTTTCCTTCGCGGTAGCTCCAGTGGGCGGCTTCGTGTTCCGTTTCCGGCAAAGCCGGCAGCGCCGGAACAGAATCCGTGACAGTGGGCGCGGCTACTGCGGGCGAATGATCGGCCCGGATCAATAAAACTCCGCTTTCATCCGGAACGAGGACCAAGGTTCGTTGTCCGAAGGCCTCGGCAACCTGCGCCGCCAATTTTCGCAGGATGGTGTCTAAATCGGCAATCGCCGCGATTTCGCGGCTAAACTCATAAAGCGCCGCCATGCTGCGTTCCCGTTGGCCGGCAGTGGTTGCCTCGTTGATTAATACTTCCGTTCGGCCGCCAATGATGAAGGCGACCAGCAGAAACGTGATAAAACTCCAGATATATCGGACATCATCCACCGAGAGGGTATACGTCGGCGGGATGAAGAGAAAATCAAACGCCAGCATGCTGACAAGGGCCGTGACATACGAGGGCCAGCGTCCCCACCAAAAAGCGCTGAGAATAACCGGCAACTGATAGAACAAGGCGATGTTAATCAGCTCTTGCTCTTGCATCATAAGGACGAAACCTGTCACCACAACGATCATGGCCATGCTGTAGAAGTAAGGACGCCAATGGGCGGCGGGGTTTCCCGGACGAACGGATACGACGTTGAGATTCATATTGCTCCTTGTGCGGTGCAGTGCGAAAGAAAGTGGATTAACCTATTGTACTCTTTTCATGGCGATTGTCCAGAGGAGGAAGCGATGCTCCACACTACCCCGAGGTTATTATAGCGCGGGATGAATAAAGATTTTGTCAGAGATTGGGCGGAAGGTATAAAAAAAATATAAAAATTATCAGAATGTCGACAAAGACAATATTAGTTTGCCGGGACGGGCGATCAACGGCAGGATTTTTACGATTGGCGGCAAATCATAATCAATAAGAATCTGGATGGATCAGCAAGGGAGGAAAACAGAATGGCCATTGTGGAAGTAACCATTGTGCCGATGGGGACGGCAACCACCAGTCTTAGTCGGTATGTCGCCGATTGCCATAAAGTATTGATGGCGGCCGGCGATCTGAAATATGAGCTGAATCCGATGGGAACCGTAATTGAAGGGGAATTGCCCCGCATTTTGGAAGTCATCCGTCAGATGCATGAAGTTCCGTTTGCTGCAGGTGCGGGACGGGTGTCCACGCTGATTCGAATTGATGACCAGCGGGATAAAAAAGCCAGCATGGCGGCAAAAGTTCAGGCGGTGAAAGAAAAGCTTTGAGTCGGGAACTGGCGGAAAAAATCCTCGGGGCGGTCGGCGGCCGCCCCAATATTTTGCAGAGTGCGCATTGTATGACTCGACTTCGACTATCCGTTCGCGAGACGGGCATGGTCGATATGCCGATGCTGCGCAGTTTGCCGGGAGTGTTGGGAATCATGGCGGCCGGGGATCAGATTCAGGTCGTGCTCGGTCCCGGCAAAGTGATGCAGGTCGCGGCGGAAATGGATAGACTGCTGGCCCAGACGGAGCCCGAACCGAGTCCAATCGGTCGGGCGGCCCGGCTCAAGGCCACGATCCAAGAAAAGAATCAAACGCCGGTAAAACGGTTTTTAGGTCGTCTATCGGCGGTTTTTACGCCCTTGATCCCCGCAATTGTGGCGTCCGGCATGGTGGCCGGCGTGACAAATGTTGCGATCCGCCTGGGAGCGGACCCCGGATTGGGGTTCCTGCAAATTTTAAATGTTGTTGGGTGGGGCCTCTTTGGCTTTTTACCCATCTTTGTCGGCTATCAGACTGCGAAGGAGTTTGGCGGTACTCCGGCATTGGGCGGATTGGCCGGTGTTCTTTTGATCAATCCGGCGATTGCCGCCATTCAGATAGACGGGGTCACCTTGTTGCCGGGACGGGGCGGTATCATCGGCGCATTGCTGGTGGCGGGTTTCATGATCTGGCTAGAACGGCGGATTCGCCTGTTTGCACCGAAATCTATCGATATTATCGTAACGCCGACCATCACTCTGCTTGTAGCCGGACTGTTGACTTATTATCTGCTTCAGCCCGTCGGCGGCAGCCTGTCCGATGGCGTGGTTTGGTTGTTCCGTTCAGCGCTGTCCACTGGCGGAATCCTGTCCGGGGCTTTGCTGGCCGGGACTTTTCTGCCGCTTGTGATGACCGGCTTGCATCAGGGATTGACGCCGGTGCATATGGAACTGCTGAATACGTTGCGCGAGAATCCCCTTCTGCCGGTACTGGCCATGGCCGGCGCCGGGCAGGTTGGCGCTTCTTTGGCCGTGTTGGTCCGGACCCGGAATGAAAAGTTGCGCAACATCATAAAAAATGCTTTGCCGGTAGGATTCCTCGGCATCGGTGAACCGTTGATCTTTGGCGTCACGCTGCCGCTTGGCCGTCCTTTTGTGACGGCGTGCCTGGGCGCGGCGGCCGGCGGGGCGTTTCAGGCATCCATGCAGATTAACTCCATAGCCATGGGCGTTTCTGGGTTGCCGCTGGCGTTTTTGATCCGGAGCGATCAGATCGGCCTGTATCTGGTCGGACTGGGAATCGCCTATATTGCCGGTTTTGTTTTTACCTGGATCGCCGGATTTGAAGACCCGGGCGATGAACTAAGCGAGAGGGAATCATAATGAGAAAGTTGGGCGTCGCCTTTTTTACCGGCATGGAACAGACCGCCGAACAAAATGTCGAATATCTGAGCCTGGCGGCAAATCAAGGATATCGCTATCTGTTTACCTCCCTGCATATTCCGGAGGCGGACTGCCGGTCCCTGGTCGCTGACTGCCGGAAAGTACTCACAGTGGCGAAACAGCTGGGATTTACGGTAACGGCGGACATCTCGCCCCGGACCTGGGATCTGCTAAGTCTTAAGCCGCAAGAACTGGGCGAATGGGGAATCGATACGCTGCGAATCGATTATGGATTTTCTCCCGAACAAATTTGCCGGCTTTCCCGGGACAGCGGACTTCAGATCGAACTTAACGCCAGTGCCATGACGGAAGAGGAACTGGCGAAGATTCTGGCAACAGGAATGGAACGGCGAAAGCTATGCGCCGGTCATAATTATTACCCCCGTCCGGAAACGGGACTCGGGTTTGACCTGTTCATCCGTCGTTCCCGGCAGTTTCAGCGAGTGGAGATTCCTGTTTCTGTGTTTGTGCCAGGACAACTGCACCCGCGGGGGCCGATCCGCGCGGGACTGCCCACTCTGGAAACGCACCGGCGGCTGGGAGCGGTCGATGCGGTTCGACAGCTTTGGGCAACCGGATTGGTCGACACGATCCTGTTCAGTGATCCGTTGGTCCCTGCGGCCGACTTGGCGGCCGTAGCCGCACTGCCGCACAACATGCCGGAACCAATGCGGCTTCGGATCGAGACGTTCGAACTGACAGCGACGGAACGCCGGATCGTTGAACTGCCGTGTCACACCAACCGGAATGATGCGGCCGGAGCCCTGGTCCGATCCCAGGAAAGCCGTGAATCCGTCGATGCTCCGATACTGCCGCGTTCCGACTTGCGAATCCGCCATCGCGGCGATGTCACAATCGACAACTCCCGCTATGGGCGCTATGCCGGCGAACTTCAGATTGTATTGCATGACCTGCCGGCCGATGAAAAGGTCAATGTGGTCGGCAAAATCGCCGCAACCGACCTGTGTCTCCTGGACTGCATATTTCCGGGGCGGGCATTTACCTTCGAGGAGGTGCGCTGAATGAATCTGGACAGGCTGGAAACGGAACGCCGCAACCCTGAGACTTACAATCTGGATATGTTGCCGACCTACGACCTGGTGAATGTGATCCAGCGTGAAGATGCGAAAGTGGCGGCGGCAGTGCGGCAGGCCCTGCCGGAAATCGCCGCGGTGGTGGATTTGATTGTCGATTCTCTGCGCAGTGGCGGCAGATTATTCTACATTGGCGCCGGAACGAGCGGCAGACTGGGGGTGCTGGATGCGGCGGAATGTCCGCCAACCTTCAACACGTCCCCGGATACGGTACAGGCCCTGATTGCAGGGGGAGAAGGGGCGATGTTTCGAGCGGTGGAGGGTGCGGAGGACGACCCGGATTTGGCGGCGCGTGATTTGCGTGACCGCAATCTGTCGCCGGGCGACGTAGTCGTCGGGCTGGCGGCTAGCGGGAGAACTCCGTATGTCTTGGGAGGATTGCGCTATTCTACCGGGTTGGGGTGCCCGACGATCGCCGTGGTATGCGTGTCCGAAGCGGAAATCTCCAGTTTTGCCAAGATCACCATCGCCATCCCCGTCGGTCCGGAAGTCATCGCGGGATCGACCCGAATGAAAGCCGGCACGGCGCAAAAAATGACCCTAAATATGCTTTCCACCGCCGCAATGGTAAAATTGGGCAAGACGTATGGCAATTTGATGGTGGATGTCAAGGCGAGCAATGCGAAATTGGCGGCAAGGGTGCAACGCATGGTGCGAGACGCCACAGGCGCCGGAGATCAGGAAGCGGCGCAAGCGCTGGCTGCAGCCGGTGGATCGACAAAGACCGCCATTGTGATGCTATTGGCGGGAGTGTCGGCCGTTTCCGCCGCGAACTGTCTTGAAGCAGCTCGCGGTTCCGTCCGACAAGCCTTGGTATTGGCCGAAGAACGAAAATCAAACGAAGTGAAGAAAAATAATCATGATTGAACAGCAACCGCCAGCCGATTGTATTTTGACAAACCTGAAGGCGGTATTGCCGGATCGGGTGCAAGCCGATGCGGCGTTATGCATTGCCGGCGAAAAAATCACCCGAATTGTCGGCAATGCAAAGGTCCGGTGCGGGGAGTACGACAGTCGAATAACCGTTGCTGATTTTGGCGGAGATTATGTGGTCCCTGGGTTGATCGACCTCCATGTCCATGGCTGCGGCGGGGCGGATACGATGGATGGTTCCGCGACGGCTCTGGCGCAAATGGCGAAAGCGTTGCTGCGGCAGGGAACCACCGCTTTTCTGGCGACCACCATGACTGCTGGTGTGGAACATTTGCGGAAAGTTCTGTCCGTTGGCGAGTCCTGGAATTCAACGCCGCGGCAGGCGGAGTTTTTGGGATTTCATATGGAAGGTCCCTGTATCAGCCCGAAGTATCGCGGCGCCCAATTCGCGCCCCAAACGCTGGATATTTTGTCTTCGGCCGCTGCCATTACCCGGCAAGTGAAGATCGTAACCCTTGCGCCGGAATTGGCGGCGGCCCAGCCCTATATGGACTTGGCCCGATCGGCCGGATTTCTGGTTTCCGCCGGACATTCCGGCGCCAGCTTTGAACAGATGCAACAGGCGATTGAGGCGGGCGTGCGCCATCTGACGCACGCCTTCAATGCCATGCCTGGAATTCATCATCGACTGCCGGGGCTGTTGACGGCGGCGTTGTTGGACCATCGCGTCAGTATTGAACTGATTGCCGACGGCGTTCACATTCATCCGGCAGTTTTGGAAATGGCACTGCGTTTGACAGGTTCTGACCGGGTGATTATGGTCTCTGACGGTACCCGGGCGGTCGGGATGCCGGACGGGGAATACGAGTTGGGCGGGCAGCAGGTTCGCCTTTCCCGTGGGAAAATGACCATGCCGGATGGAACCATTGCCGGCAGCGCCAGC
Organism: uncultured Veillonellaceae bacterium; assembly: GCA_964601085.1. Taxonomy (GTDB): domain Bacteria; phylum Bacillota; class Negativicutes; order UBA1444; family UBA1444; genus UBA1444. The sequence continues at coordinate 105,589 of CAZRLN010000004.1, forward strand.
TCTTTATTGGCGGGCGTACGGTTTATGACGGGAACAGTCGGGCGACCGTTGTATGAATCGGTGCGGATGGCTTCACTCAATCCGGCGCGATTGCTTGGACTCAGCGATAGTTACGGTTGTTTGCGGGCTGGCGCCTGGGCCACCTTTTTGCGACTGGATTCGAACCTTGACTTGAAGGAAGTCTGGGTCAGAGGCCGACGGGTTGACGGATCGACTGAACAAGAACAATCGGAATGGAGATAGGGGTAAAGCATGTCAGAGTTGCTCGTTAACCAGGCGGCAGTGCAAAAAATCGCCGAAGCGATTGCCAGTGTCCTGGCTGTGGAAGTCACGATTGCGGATGATCAACTCCGCCGGATCGCCGGAACGGGTCGCTATGCTCTGGCCGTCGGCGAACAACTTGCCCGTGACTCGGCTTTTTCAAGGGTGCTGCGGGACCGGCAGGGCTTTGTCATTTCCAATCCTGGTGAAGACAGCGCCTGCATTACTTGTGTCCTGAAGCAGAGCTGCAATGAACGGGCGGAGGTTTGTTGCCCGATCATTTTGGACCAGAAGGCGATAGGAATCATTGCGTTGATCGCCTTTGACGATTCCCAACGGCGATCCTTGCTGCTCCATCCGGATCGCCTGCTCGATTTTTTGGAGCGGATGGCCGATTTGATCGCGAACAAGGTGCGGGACCAGGAGCGGGCGCTGCAGCTGAATAATATGCAAAGGCGGATCGAGACGGTCATCAATACGGTTCAGGAAGGAATTGTCGCCGTCGACCGGCAGGGGAAAATCGTCAACATCAATTCGGCGGCCGCCGGCATGCTCCACGTTCCAACCGATACCGCGCCGGGAACCTTGTTGACGGATTATTTGCCGGGGATGCCGGTTGATAAGTTGTTGACCGAGGAAAAAGACTGGAATCATCGGGAAATCTTTCGAGTGGTGAATGGGCGAAAGAACTATTTTCTCGTTAATACCCGACTGTGGCGGGAAGCCGACGAGATTTGCGGGCTGGTGGCGATTTTACGAGAAATGGCGGATGTGCGGCGGCTGGTATCGAACGTTTCCACACAGACGCATTGCTATACTTTTGAAATGATTCTCGGCGCGAGCCCGGCCCTGCAAAAAATTAAGCAGGAAGCGGCGCAGGCCGCCGCAGGCTCGGCAACGGTGCTGATCCGCGGAGAAAGCGGGACCGGCAAGGAACTCTTCGCGCGGGCGATCCATTGCGCCGGCGACCGTCGGGACAAACCGTTTGTTGCGATCAACTGCGCGGCAATTCCGGAGGCCTTGCTGGAGAGCGAACTTTTCGGCTATGAAGAAGGCGCGTTTACCGGGGCAAAACGCGGCGGCAAGCCGGGAAAATTTGAGTTGGCGGATGGCGGTACGGTTTTTCTTGATGAAATCGGCGATGTTTCACTTAGTATGCAGGCGAAACTGTTGCGTGTTTTGCAGGAACGACAAATCGAGCGTGTCGGCGGTGTGGAAGCGACGCCGGTCGATGTTCGGATCATTGCCGCGACGCACAAGAACATAGAAACAATGGTTCAGACAGGGGAATTCCGGCAGGATCTGTTTTATCGGCTCAATGTGTTTCCACTGCTGATTCCGCCGTTGCGGGAGCGAGCGGAAGACCTGCCATTGCTGATCAATGTTTTCTTTCAGCGGTATACCCGCTCTTTGCAGAAAAACCTGACCGGCATCGATGAAGCTGTTTATCCGTATTTGAAGCAGTATTCTTGGCCCGGTAATATCCGGGAGCTGGAAAACACTCTGGAATATCTGGTGAATATTGAAACCGGCGATCGGGTCACAATCAACCATATTCCGGAACGTATTCGAAAAGCCGTGGAAAATGCAAAGCACGCGGCAATTGGAACAAATGTGACGCCGATTGCCGAATTGGAACGCCAAGCCATTCTCAGCGCCTTGCAATGGTTCGGCTGCGGCGCGGAGGGAAAAGAAAAGGCGGCTCAGGCCTTGGGCATCAGTAAGGCGACGTTATATCGAAAATTAAAAGAATACGGCAAACAGGATTGAATCAAATTGAGAATGTGGTATCTTTTTGCGAAACTCGCGTGAACCCGGAAATAGAAACGATTTATTCATTTGCGGTCGCATTTTGAGAATATGAACGCGAATGCGCGTCAAATTCCGGCATGTTTGAGACATTTCTTCTGGCATGGAATTTGTATAGGTAAGGGATGCAAATCTCAATGCAGGAGGACTGAACATGAAAATGAATACGGAAATGGCGAAGAATGTTGTGGAATGGATTCATGCCGGAATCAAACCGGCTTTAGGATGTACCGAACCTGGCGCCGTCGCGTTGGCGGCCGCTTATGCCGGGAAGGAATTGGGCGAGGGACCGGTGACCCGTATTGAAATCACGGTGGATCCAAATGTCTATAAGAATGGAGTTGCCGTAGGGGTTCCGGGAACCGGCAGGGTCGGACTGGAAATTGCCGCGGCGTTGGGCGCGTTGATCCGGGAGCCGTCGCTGGAACTGTCGGTGTTGAGGAGCATCACCCCGGAGTTACTGACGTTGGCGGAAAAGCTCTTGGCGTCAGGGAATGTCAAGGTTTCTCTCAAAGACCGACAAGTCCTGTATGTTGGCGTAACGGTGTTTTCGGGGGATCGGTATGCCCGGGCGCTTCTGGAGGGGGGACATACCCATCTGACCCATCTGTCTTGCAATGGCGAATCCCTGCTGCAAGGCGAGAATGAATCGGGCGTTTCAGCCGAAGTCCAACCGGAGTGGGACCAGGTCACTCTTGCCGGCCTGATCGATGCGGTTGTGAGTCTTTCGACTGATGAATTGGTGTTTTTTGAAGAATGCATTTGCATGAATACCGCCGCGGCGCGGTCTGGAATGGAGAAACGTCTGGGAATGGCGATTGGCGCCACGTTTCAGGAGTTGATTCGGGATAAGGTGTTGACGGACGATCTGATCAACTCGGCAAAGATCCAAACGGCAGCGGCGGCCGATGCCCGGATGTCCGGCGAAAACATACCGGTCATGAGCGTGGCCGGCAGCGGCAATCACGGACTAACCGCCATTTTGCCGGTGGTGTCGGCGGCGGAACGACTGAATATCCCTCGTGAAAAACTCTATCGGGCTTTGGCGGTCAGTGCGGTAACCACCCTGTATATCAAACGATTCACCGGCAATTTGTCCGCCCTTTGCGGTTGCGCCGTGGCCGCTGCAACCGGGGCCTGTGCGGGAATAGTCTGGATGATGGGCGGAAGCCACGCGCAAATCGCGGCGGCCGTCAAGAATATGATCGCGAACCTGACCGGCATGATCTGCGACGGCGGCAAGGTCGGTTGTGCGCTGAAACTTTCGGCGGCCGCCGGCGTGGCGGTGGAAACCGCCCTGTTGAGTATGAAAAATGTGCTGGTGCCGGAAACCAACGGCATTATTTTCGCCTCGGTGGACGATACGATCCGCAACTTGGGACGGGTCAGCAATCCCGGCATGCTGGAAACCGATAAGGTGATTATTGAAATCATGCGGGAAAAGGGAAATCAAGCGATGAATCCGGCGGCTTCATAAACGGAAGTTTTCTCTCATAGCCGGCTTTTTGTAGATTGGTCAATTTTTACAGGATTTTTGCTCCGCCATGTCGTAATTGTACGATAGATTCTATTATTCTATTGTAAGGCGACGGGAAAGGAGCATCATTCATGCCCGCAGGCAAACCGGATTACCAGAACTGGAAACGACTCGGCCGGGGCCTGCTGATCCTGGTCGGTGCGTTCGTTTTATGGGCGGCTGTGACGGAGAACCCCGTAGTCTGGCCAATTCGCAATACGGTGGAATATCACCTGACAAGGGCTTGGTGGAACCTGACCGGGGAACCGTCGGGCAGTCCGGTCGGCGGAGTGACCGGCACGGTTGTGACGCCTGCAGGTAGCGCGATTGCCAATGCGATCGTGATTCTGTCGGAGTGGGACGGCCGGGTGCATACCGCTGTGACGGATGAACAGGGCAAATACCGAATTGCCGAAGTGCCGCTCGGGTTTTACCGGATGGCGGCCATCGCGCCGGGCTATGAGCCGGTACAATCGGCAGGAGTGTTGCGGGGAGTGACGGTGCGGCCGGGTCAGCCGGCGACGGCTTCCTTTCGCCTGAACCCAATATTGAAACAACCGTTGACGCCGTTGCCGCGGCCGGAATTGTTGGACCCGCAAACGCTGGTCTGCCAGAGTCCGATTCCCGGGGAGGCTCGACGGGAGACTTTGCAGTTTGTTGAGCCGGGATTCAATGAACTGATTTTTTTATATCGTCCCGCTGAACAGACGCAACAATCTTTGCCGGTATTGTTAACTGTGTACCCCGGACCCGTCGACACGTGGGAGTGCGTGAGTATCGGCCTGGCGCAGGCCGGCTATGCCGTTGTCGCTCTGGGACCGGCTTACGGACTGGACCTGACCCGGGACGTTGATCTTCTGGAGCGGTTGGTTGATCTGGTTCGGCAGGGGGGAGTGCCGGGGACCGATCCGGCGCGGGTGGCCGCCCTTGGCGGCAGTTACAGCGCCTGGTTGCTGGAATTGCTAATGTTGCGCGACCCCGGCCTTGATGCGGTAGTGCTCTTAGGACCGCCGACCGATATGTTCGATTTTCGCCGACGTTTCGAACGGGAAGGCTTTGTGCCGCCGTTTGGATTGGATCGGGCCATGGTGGCCTTGGGGTTGCCTAGTCGCGAACCGCTTCGCTATCTGAAACATTCGATGGTGTATCAGGTTCGTCCGGGATTGCCGGCCGCGATTCTATTCCACAGTTATCAGGACGAGATCGTGCCGTTTCAGCAGAGTGGACTGCTGGCGGAAAGTCTGGCGCGGCACGGAGTGGAAGCGGAACTGCACCTATTTGACGGCGCCAGTCATTATCTGTTGGAAGATGGCGAAGCTTCGTTGTCCATTTACCGGCAGACCCTGGATTTTTTGCGCCGGCATGGGATGGCGCCATTCCCGGGAAAGGAGAAATGACGTTATGCATCTGGATTTCAAAGGAAAGACCGTACTGATCACGGGGGGAACCTCCGGAATCGGACTGGCCGCCGCCAGATTATTTTTGTCTGCCGGAGCCGCTGTTGCCATTGCGGGACGGGATCCAGTGAAAGGACGGTCGGCGATCGGGACATTGCCTGCTTCGCATCGACCGCCACTGCTTGTCACCGGTGACGTGACCCGCGTCGCCGAGTGTGGCGGCATTGTTCGTGAAACGCTGGAACAGTTCAACGGGCAACTGGATGTTCTGGTGAATTCCGCCGGCGATTATCTTGAAAAACCCATTTCGGAAACGTCGGAGGCTGATTTTGACCGGATCATGGCGGTGAATGTCAAGGGAACGTATTTTGTGTCGCAGGCGGCGATGCCGGCCTTGAAGCGAAATAAGGGAGCGATCGTCAATGTATCCTCCGACGCCGGGATCACGGGTAACATCAACTGCAGCGCCTATTGCGCCGCAAAAGGCGCCGTGACGTTGTTTACCAAGGCCTTGGCGCTGGAAGCGGCGCCATACGGGGTTCGGGTCAATTGCGTTTGTCCGGGTGATATCGATACCCCTCTGCTGGAACGACAATTGGCTGGAAGCGTCAATCCGGTCGATGTTCGGCGCGAAATGGAATCTATTTACCCTCTGGGCCGCCTCGGTACAGCCGATGAAGTCGCCAAAGTCATTTTGTTTCTGGCCGCCGATGCCGCTTCCTTCGTGACCGGCGCCGCCTGGAGCGTGGACGGCGGATTGACGGCGATATGAAGCTCGTATTGCGGTGGCTGTTCATTCGGCTGTTTTCATTGAAGCTCTCCCATCTGGAGCGGCTGGATTTTGATGGGCCGACGGTCATCATGCCGAACCATGTATCTTTTTTGGATGCGGTTCTACTGTATTTGTTTTTGCCGGAAACCGTCTGTTTTGTCGTGAACACGGAAATCGCGGCGAACAAATGGGTTTCGTTTGCGTTGCGGTTTTGCCGCCATGTGGAAATCGAACCGCGAAACCCCTATGCGCTGCGGACGGTTATTTCCCTGGTTAAGGACTCGGTCCCTGTGGTGTTGTTTCCGGAAGGGCGGATAACCGTGACTGGCAGCCTGATGAAAATGTACACCGGCGCCGCGATGGTGGCCTGGAAAACAGACGCGAAAATTTTCCCCGTCATCCTTCGCGGGCCGGAATATTCCCGCTTTTCCCGGATTCGGGACAAGGTTCGGGCACGTTGGTTTCCAACGATTCAACTCTATGTGGATTTGCCGCGGCGGTTGACTTCGGACGCGACATTGAATTTTCGGGCCCAGAAAGAGGCGCTGGGCGATCAGCTATTGGATGTGATGCGACAGGCGCTATTTGTCGCACGGCGGGAAGCAACCCGCGACTGGGATTTTTTCGCCCGTTTGGTGCAGGCGGCACGGTTACATGGTTTTGACAAGAGTATTGCCCGCGATCTGACCCGGGCAGTAACCTATCGGCAGTTATTGACCGGAATCCAGGCGCTTTCCGCCAAATTGGCGGTACTATTGGGAACGGAAACGACGGCAGGTGTGTTGATGCCCAACGCTGTGGCTCATGTGACGCTGTTGTTTGCCTTGTTTCGGCTGGGGAAAACCCCGGCGGTGCTCAATTTTTCCACCGGGCCCCGGAATGTTGTCGATTGCGCCGCGAATGCCGGAGTAAAAACGGTGTTGACTTCCCGGACTTTCATCGAAAAAGCCGGACTGGCCGAGTTGGTGCAACGTCTCGCCGAATCCTGCCGGATTGTCTATTTGGAAGAGCTCGCCGCGACCATTGGCGGGTTCGAAAAATTGGCCGCGGTTTGGCGGGCCGGGCGCGAAACCAAGGGACAGGGGACTCCGGCTTCGCGTATTATCCTGTTTACATCCGGGACGGAAGGCCGGCCCAAAGGTGTGGTGCTCAGCCATGCCGCCATCCTCAGCAATATCGATCAGGCGACCAGTTTGATCGACTACACTCCGGCCGACCGCATGATGAACGCTTTGCCGATGTTTCACAGTTTTGGCCTGATGGCCGGCACTTTATTGCCCTTGCTGGGCGGCGCGGAGCTGTTTCTCTATCCATCGCCGCTCCATTACCGGCTGGTGCCGGAAGTGGTCTATGATTTCAACGCTACGCTGATGCTGGGTACACCGACTTTTTTGGTCGGCTATGGGAAAATGGCCCATCCCTATGATTTCCGCAGTTTGCGCCATATCCTGGCAGGCGGGGAAAAGTTGACGCCGGCGGTACGAAATCTTTGGCATGACAAGTTCGGCATCCGGATTCTCGAAGGGTATGGAATTACTGAAACGGGTCCTGTTTTGGCGATTAATACGCCGCTGACGCATCGATCGGGTACTGTCGGCCGCTTTTTACCAGGAATTGAATGGCGGCTCGAGCCGGTGGAGGGAATCGAAACCGGCGGCAATCTTTACGTGAAAGGCCCGAACCTGATGGAAGGATATCTGCTGTATGAGCGTGGGTTTCAACCGCAGGAAGGCTGGTTTGCAACCGGCGATGTAGTGGCGGTCGACACGGCCGGTTTTGTCACGATTCAGGCCCGTCTGAAACGGTTTGCCAAGATTGCGGGAGAGATGATCAACCTACAGGTGGTCGAGGAAGCGGCGGCAATCTGCTTTGCCGGCGGAGTGAATGCGGTGATTGCAATTGCCGATGGCCGTAAGGGTGAGCGAATTCTGTTGTTTACCACCGCAAAGTCCGCCGAACGGAGTCTGATCCGGGACTATTTGCTGCAGCAGGGACATAGCGGGCTTTATGCGCCGGCGGAAGTGATCCGCATCGAAAAAATGCCATTGTTGGGTAGCGGCAAGCCCGACTATGTCAGCCTGCAGCGTCAGGCGGGGCAGTTGCTCGCGGAGAAACCGTCATGAAGGGTTTTCGATATTTATTGACGGCGCAATTTTTGTCGGCGCTGGTCGACAACATGATCCTATTCGTTGCCCAGGCCATCATTCTGCGCGATTCTTTTCCCGCGTGGTATCTGCAGTTGGTTCAGGCGACCTTTCTGCTCGCTTATATCATCCTGTCGCCCTGGGCGGGCCGTGTTGCCGACCGCTTCGCCAAGCGTCTCGTGCTGGTCGCGGGCAACGGAGTGAAATGCCTGGGAGTGTCCCTGTTGCTGGCGGGGCTGAACCCGGCGGTCTGCTATGCCGTGGTGGGAGTCGGCGCAGTGTTGTACAGTCCGGCCAAATATGGCATCTTGCCCTGGCTGACATCTTCGGACAAGCAATTGCTTCACGCCAATTCCCGGGTGGAAGGGTATACGATTCTGGCGATATTGACCGGCGCCGTCGTTGGCGGATGGTTGGCCGACCATTCCATTGTCCTGGCCTTGGTAAGCTGCATTCTGCTTTATGTGGTTTCGGCCGGGTTGTGTATCGGCATTCCGACCAATCCGATAAATAATGACATAAAGTTTCGCAATGCTTTGCCGGAGTTCGGACAGGATATCGCCAAGGTAGTCAAGACGGCGCGCGGCCGGTTTTCTTTAGTGGGAACCAGCGGGTTCTGGATGGCATCGGCGGTCCTGCGGCTGGCGGTATTTAGCTGGTTGCCGATTGCGTTCGGAATTCATGACAATACGACGATCGGAATGATGATCACGCTTAGCGGCGTCGGCTTGATTGTCGGGTCGGCATTGACGCCGCGCCTGATTCCGGTCGGCGACGTAAACCGGGTGATTGGGGCTGGCGCCCTGATGGGGGCGGGCTTGTTGGTGTTGCCATGGACATCAAGCTTGCCAGTGGCGTTGGCGATTCAGACGTTGAGCGGCAGTTTCGGCGGGATGTATGTCATTCCCCTGAACGCCATGCTACAACGGGTAGGCGAACAAACGGTCGGAACCGGGAAGATCGTCGCGATTCAGAACTTTGCCGAAAACAGCCTGATGCTGCTGGGGGTGCTGTCCTTTCTAGCGGCGGCGCGGGCGGGGATTTCGGTGACTTGGATTATGACGGCGAATGGCGCGGCGCTGCTGTTCATTGTGCTGCTGTTATTCAGACAGCGAAAAACTCTCGTGCCATAACGGTAAAACCGGCAGATAGAATCAACCTGCCGAGAACGTTTGTTCCTGATAGTTTTTTCCCGCCAATGGGTTCAAAGAGCCGGTGTCATTGACTTTGGTTTTTTTGGGGAATATAATAATGAATAATAATATTTAGCAATCAGTGATGCAAAGGACATGATCCTCATCCCTGCCGGATCCAGAGAGAACGCGCCGCGGCTGGAAGCGCTTCATTCCGGAACATGATGGATTACCCCCTTTAAACTGTCGGACTGAAAGACAAGGATAGGTCCGACCGGGCGCCCTCCGTTACCGGGGTTGCGAGCCGGACGCGTCAATGCGTCAATAGGGGTGGAACCGCGAGATTGACTCTCGTCCCGTTTGTAGGGATGGGAGTTTTTTTATTCGCCGTTATCGGCGGGCTGGAGAATCCCGATATATTCATTGGATGGAATGGGGAGGTAGAGAGCATGGAAAAGATCAAAATCACATTGAAAGACGGGTCGGTAAAAGAGGTTGACAAAGGGATCACTTTGCAGGAACTGGCGGCTTCGCTCAGCCGGTCGTTGGCAAAATCGGCGCTGGCCGCCAAAGTGAACGGCAAAGTCGTGGATCTGCCGCGCACGCTGGAACAAGACGCTACCGTCGAATTTTTGGGATCGGATACACAGGAGGGGTTGGATGCCCTTCGCCACAGCGCTTCGCATGTCATGGCGCAGGCGGTGCAACATTTGTTTGGCGACCAAGTTCAGTTCGGCATCGGGCCGTGGATTGCCAATGGGTTCTATTACGACATCGATACGGAGCATACGTTTGTTCCGGAAGATCTGGTCAAAATTGAAGCCGAAATGGAAAAGATCATCAAGCAGGATCTGCCGATCATTCGGCAGGAAATGTCGCGGGAGGCTGCGGTTCGTTTCTTCGAAGAGAAGGGGCAGCACTATAAAGTGGAGTTGATTCGCGACCTGCCGGAGGACGCGGTGATTTCACTCTACACGCAGGGTGACTTCACGGATCTCTGCGCCGGCCCACATCTGGCGTCGACAGGCCGCATCAAAGCGCTGAAACTGCAGAGTCTGGCTGGCGCTTACTGGCGCGGCAACGAGAAGAACAAAATGCTGCAGCGGATTTATGGCACCGCTTTCGAAAAGAAAGCGGACCTCGACGCCTATCTGCACATGTTGGAAGAAGCGGCGCGGCGCGATCATCGCAAGCTCGGCAAAGAACTGGACCTGTTCAGCATGCAGGAGGAAGGCCCGGGATTCCCGTTCTTCCATGCCAAAGGTATGGTCATCCGCAACGAGCTGGAGAACTTCTGGCGTAAGCTGCATGTGAAGTTCGGCTATGAAGAAATAAAGACGCCGATCATTCTCAATGAAGCTTTGTGGCATCAGTCCGGTCACTGGGACCATTACAAGGAAAACATGTATTTCACCAAGATTGATGACGCGGATTACGCGGTCAAGCCGATGAACTGCCCCGGCGGCATGCTGGTGTACAAGACCCGGCACCATAGCTACCGCGAATTCCCGATCCGGGCGGCGGAACTGGGACTGGTCCACCGGCATGAACTTTCGGGAGCGTTGCACGGCTTGATGCGGGTGCGGAGTTTTACGCAGGATGATGCCCATATCTTCATGCTGCCGTCGCAGATCAAACAGGAAATCATGGGAGTCATGGATCTGTTCAATATTGTTTACTCGACTTTCGGCTTGTCCTACCACGCGGAACTGTCCACCAAACCGGAGAATGCGATGGGGTCCGACGAAGTTTGGGAAGTGGCAACGGCTGCCTTGAAACAGGCGCTCGACGAGCGCGGCATGCCTTATAAAATCAATCCGGGGGATGGCGCCTTCTATGGACCTAAAATCGATTTCCATCTGAAGGACTCCATCGGCCGGACCTGGCAGTGCGGCACCATCCAGTTGGATATGTTGATGCCGGAACGGTTCGACCTGACCTATATCGGCGAAGATGGTCAGCGGCATCGTCCGGTGATGATCCACCGGGTCGCATTCGGCAGCATGGAACGGTTCATCGGCATCCTCATCGAGCATTACGCCGGAGCCTTCCCGGCCTGGATCGCGCCGGTTCAGGTCAAAATCCTGCCGATCACCGACCGGAATGTCGAGTATGCCAAGAAACTGGCGGCAGAACTTAAGGAACTGGATGTTCGGGTGGAGGTGGACGAGCGGAGCGAAAAAATCGGCTACAAGATCCGTGAAGCCCAGATGGAGAAAGTACCGTTCATGTTGGTCCTGGGCGACAAGGAGCAGGAAGCCGGCGCAGTAGCCGTTCGGGTTCGCGGCAAGGGCGATGTGGGAACGATGGCGCTCGACGCGTTCCGCGACATGGTGCTGGAAGCGATCCGGAGCAAGACACAACAACAGTAACTTTGTAAAAAGGCAAGGGGGTTGCGGGAAAGAACGATTTCCGCAACCTCCTTGTGATCAATTGGGATGGTGATTATGGTTTTGTGATTAGTATTCGATAAATTATAAAAGACTACGTATCCAATAAAGAAATGCATCAAGGAGGATGATTTCTATGGCCATTTCATCGATTCAGGGATCGAATCAAAATGTGTCCGCGAGCGCCGCCGGCGTTGCGACCAAATCCGCAGGTTCAGTTGGTGCTGACGCCAAACAAAAGCCTGTCACAACCGGTGAAGCTGCTGTCTATGAAAAAGCGGCGACAAAGAGTGAAAGTGTGAAGACCTACACGCGGGATACCGCAACAATCAGCGAAATCTCGCAGCAGGTCGAACTTAAATTTGCTTCGCTGAAGTCAACCGTCGAGAATCTATTTTCCACGCAAAGCTTGAAATTCGGTGAATCAAAGGGACTAAGTTATGACCGGATTCTGGAGAAGTACGATGGAAAGCTCAAAGAGTTTTATCAGAACCTGGAAGTGGATGAAAACACTCGCCTGACAGCGCAACAGGATATTGCCGAGGATGGGTTCTGGGGTGTAAAACAGACTTCCGAGCGGGCGATTGCTTTCGCCAAAGCCTTGTCAGGCGGCGATCCGTCGAAGGTCGAATTGTTGAAAAAGGCGGTCGAGGATGGTTATGCCGCCGCCGAGAAGGCTTGGGGCGGTGAGTTGCCGGAAATCAGCAGGCTGACGC